>CAZEBW010000024.1:0-46705 GCA_964510205.1 uncultured Anaerolineae bacterium | reverse complement strand
GTGAGAATGGCGTTGGCTTTTCCCTTCCTCGTGTCCCAAACATGTAACGCTCACTCGCGGTTGATATCTCTGCCAGGAATGCCGATTTTAGCCAAAACCACCCCGGATTGGGCCTTGCCAAGGGCCCAGGATAGGGCAGAAGTGGTACATGCGGCCATCTTAGAGCCAGCTTCAAAAGACATAATCCATAATCACAACATTGATGCTTCTGGGGGCCAAAAAACCTCCAATGACTCGCCATGCAAAAGGTTCTGGTGGACGTTTGTCCAAACCTTCTGTCTTGACACGTATTATGTAGACACCCTCCTTTTCCTTGTCGTGAACAACTTGAATGTTTTTGCAATCTAGGCTATACTACGGACTGGCACTGAGGACAAGTCAAAGTCGAATCGTCGAGGGAGAGGGAATGTTAGCCAAAGTCACCAGTTGCGCCGTAATCGGCCTGGACGGGGCCATCGTCGAGGTAGAAGTGGACACCTCACGCGGGCTGCCCAGCTTAACCATCGTTGGCCTGCCCGATGCGGCGGTCCAGGAGAGCCGCGAGCGCGTGCGGGCGGCCATAAAGAACTCGGGCTTGATCTATCCTAACAAACGCCTCACGGTCAACCTCGCCCCGGCGGATCTGCGCAAAGAGGGCCCGGCCTACGACCTGCCTATCGCTGTGGGCATCCTGCTGGCTTCTGAGCAGGCCTGGCCTGATCTGGTCGGGGATGCCCTCTTCGTCGGTGAGCTCTCCCTAGACGGCGGAGTTCGCCACACCACCGGCATTCTGCCCATGGCGGCTTTGGCCAAAGAACACAACATTCGGACCGCTTTCGTGCCCGCAGTAGATGCCCCCGAAGCAGCCCTCATTCAGGATCTGGAAGTCATCCCAGTCACGGACCTCTCATCCCTCGTTGCCCACCTCCAGGGGCTGCGTTCCATTGAGCCATATCAATTCGACCTAGAGCTCAGCGCCGACGATCTTCCGCCCTACGCCGTGGACTTTTCCCACGTCAAGGGCCAGGAGCACGTGAAGCGAGCCCTAGAAGTGGCAGCGGCCGGCAGCCATAACGTGATTCTCACAGGGCCGCCAGGCGCTGGCAAGACCTTGCTGGCGCGCTCCATGCCTTCCATCTTGCCTCGCATGACGACGGATGAGTGCCTGGAGGTGACTAAGATCTACTCCGTGGCCGGATCGCTGCCGCCGGAGACCCCGCTGATCCAACATCGGCCCTTCCGCGCCCCCCATCATACCATCAGCCACGCCGGCCTGGTGGGTGGGGGACGTTGGCCTCGCCCTGGGGAAATCAGCCTCGCTCACAGAGGCGTGTTGTTCTTGGACGAACTGCCAGAGTTTGGCATGCGGACGCTGGAGGTCTTGCGCCAACCTCTAGAGGACAACATCGTGACCATCAGTCGCGCCGCTGGCACTCTGACCTTCCCCGCCAACTTCATGCTGGTCGCTGCCATGAATCCCTGCCCCTGCGGCTACTTCGGCGACCCCGTCAAGGAGTGCACTTGCTCCCTCTCCATGGTCAGCCGCTACCAGAAGCGCATCTCTGGCCCCTTGCTGGACCGCATTGACATCCACATCGAAGTGCCACGGGTGGAATACGACAAGCTGACCGACGATCGGTTAGGAGAGAAATCGGAAGACATCAGAGCCAGGGTGGAGAGGGCGCGGCAGGTGCAGCGCCAGCGCTTCGCCGACACGTCGCTGGCCTGCAACGCCGACATGGGGCCGGCTGAGGTTCGGGAGTACTGTCCAGTTGACGAGGCCGGGCGCAGCCTGCTCAAGGCGGCCATGCGGCAACTGGCCATGAGCGCTCGGGCTTTTCACCGCGTTCTGAAACTGGCTCGCACCATCGCCGATCTGGCGGGGTCGGAGCAGATAGATACGAGCCATCTGGCGGAAGCGATTCAATATCGGCCTCGGCGGCAGGTGTAGCGGTACGTCAGGCCTGCCTAGTCCACGTGAAAAAGCCATCTGCGCCCATCGTGCAGACGGCTTTTTCGCTATAAACTGAAGGAGGTTGCGAAATGTCTGATCTTAGTAGAGCGCGTGATCTGTTGCGCGAATTCAAAGGCGACGCCTATCTGTTCGGCGCTGGCGTCCTCCCCCGCGTGGGTAAGGTGGTCGCCTCGCTGGGAGAACGCCCCGCCCTGGTGCGAGGTACGTTCCCCGGCAGCGACGCCTTTGTGCAGACCATCCGCGATTCGACGGCCGAGGCCGGTGCGCCGCTGGTAGGCGAGATCAAGGGCGCCGAGCCCAATGCTCCCCGCGAGGACCTGTTCCGCATCACCGATGAGCTCAAAGCCCTTGACCCCGATGTGATCATCAGCTTCGGCGGGGGCAGCACCATTGACGCCGCCAAAGCCGCCGAGGTGCTGCGCACGCTGGGCGGCGAGATTGACGACTACTTCGGTACAGCGATGGTGACCAGAGCATTGGAGGAGAGTGGCAGATCATTGACGCCCCACGTCGCCATCCAGACGGCGGCCAGCTCTGGAGCGCATCTGACCAAGTACTCCAACATCACCGACATCTCCACGGGGCAGAAGAAGCTGATCGTAGACGAGGCCATCGTCCCTGCTCGCCCCGTCTTCGATTATGCGGTGACCTACGGCGCGCCTGTTGCGCTGACAGCCGATGGGGCGCTGGATGGCATCGCCCATTCCCTGGAGGTGCTGTACGGGGCAGTGGGCAAATCCTATTACGACAAGGTAGCGGACGTCGCCGCCACCGGCATTGGCCTGGTGGTCAACAATCTGCCGCAGGTCATGGCCAATCTCCGAGACGAAGAGGCTCGCGATGCCCTCTGTCTGGCCACCGACCTGGGTGGATATGCCATCATGCTGGGCGGCACCAACGGCGGTCACCTGACCAGCTTCTCCCTGGTGGACATCCTGAGCCACGGCCGAGCGTGCGCTATCACCAACCCCTACTACACCGTCTTCTTCGCCCCAGCGATCCAGGAGCCGCTCAGGCTGATTGGCAAGATCTACCGGGACGCTGGCCTGACGACAGCCGATATCGAAAGCCTGAGCGGTCGCGAGCTGGGCGTGGCCGTCGCCGAAGCGATGTTGGAGTTCGCCCGGCGAATCGGCTTCCCAACGCGCTTGAACGAGGTGGAAGGATTCACTCAGGAGCACATCGAACGCGCCCTGACCGCGGCTAAGAATCCGCAATTGAAGATGAAGCTGGAGAACATGCCGGCGCCTCTGACGGCCGAGATGGTGGATGAGTACATGGGGCCGGTGCTGGAGGCGGCGCGAGACGGGGACCTGACGGTCATCAAGAATGTCACATGAAGGTGAAGCTGGCCTACGGGAAGACCGGACTGGACATCAACTTGCCCGACGACGCGCGTGTGACCATCATCGAGCCGAAGTACGCGCCTGGGTTGCCAGACCAGACTGGCGCAGTGCGAGACGCGCTGCGCCGGCCCATCGGGTCGCTGCCGCTGAGAGCCGTGGTGAACCCCTCTGACAAGGTCGGCATCGTCTTCAGCGACATCACGCGCCCCACGCCCAACCACATCATCCTACCTGTCTTGCTGGATGAACTCGACCACGTGCCCGACGAGCAGATTGTGCTCTTCAACTCCACCGGGACGCACCGGCCCAACACAGAAGCCGAGCTCCGAGGTATGTTGGGTGACGACATCGTGGACAGGTACCGGATCGTGCAGAACGACGCCAATGACCGAGGTTCACACGTGTTGGTGGGACGGACCGCCAGTGGAAACGACGTTTGGATTCACCGGGAGTTTGTCCAATGTGACGTGCGGATTCCCACTGGATTCATCGAACCACACTTCTTCGCCGGCTTCTCCGGCGGGGGCAAGGCCATTATGCCGGGCCTGGCCCTGCTGGAGACGGTGATGCGCAATCACAGCGCGGCGAACATAGACAGCCCCTTGGCGCGGTGGGGAATCACCCAGGGCAACCCGCTGTGGGAAGAGGTGCGCGAAGCAGCGGCCATGGTAGAGCCGACCTTTCTGCTCAACGTGACCCTCAACCGCGACCAGCAGATCACGGGGGTGTTTGCTGGGGACTTCGAAGAAGCTCACGCCCAGGGGTGTGCCTCTGTAAAGAAGAAAGCCATGATCCCAGTGCCGGAACCTTTCGACATCGTGATCACCAGCAACTCGGGATACCCACTGGACTTGAACCTGTACCAGTCCGTCAAGGGGATGAGCGCAGCCTCGCAGGTTGTTAAGGAAGGGGGCAGTATCATCATCGTCGCCGATTGCTGGGATGGTATACCCGATCACGGCGAATACGGGCGGTTGCTGCTTGAGGCCGAGAGTCTGGAGTCGCTGTTGGAGACGATCCGCGCGCCGGGATTCCAGAGGCAGGACATGTGGCAGGCGCAGATTCACGCTTTGATCTGCCTGGGAGCAGACGTGTTCTTCTACAGCCACAACCTCAGCGCTGAGCAGATCGAAGGCGCTCTGCTCAGGCCCTGCGGGGGGGAGACTTCTCACGACATTGAAGTCACCGTCGCCGAGCTGCTGCGGCGGCATGGGCCAGAAGCCGCCATCTGCGTCCTGCCCGAAGGCCCCCAGACCATCCCCTACGTTTCGTCGTGACCCAGCAGAGCGTTCTCGCTTTGGGCTTCACCCCCCCCTGTAAGTGAGAAGGTCATTTGCCTTTTCTCCAGATATGTAATACAATCGTCTTTACGTGAACTCCAGTTGGCAAGCAGTGCGGGCTCCAAGGCCAGGGATTCGGCGACCCCCTGCTGGGAGTTTGCGATCTGCTTGAATTTGATAATCTGCCTGATATGTGATATAGTAGTAGAGAGATGATACTGAGTCCTGGCCCCAGTCAATGTGAGAGCGGACAATGGCACCATCGAAGCGCCGAGGGAAATCGAATACCAAGCAAGATCTGCTGGCGAAGGCCAGTGAGCGAGGATATGTCACCTCTAGCGAGATACTAGAAGCCTTTCCCCAGGCTGAGAAGGACCTTCCCCAATTGGAAGAGTTCTTCGCCGAGCTGCATGATCAGGGTATTGAGATCTACGAAAGCGAGGAAGAGGCCGAAGAGGAGAGGAAGAAGGCCGAAGCAGGGGAGCCGTCAGCCCTGCTGGAGGATATGGAGAAAGCCCTTGATCTGAGCGAAATCGCCGCTGATGACACGATCACCCTGTATCTCAAGGAGATGGCCCGTGTGCCCCTGCTGACGCCTGAGCAAGAGGTAGAACTGGCCCAGCAGGTGGAGCATGGGCGATTGGCCCAGCGACGCCTTGCCAGGGACGGGCATGATCCTGATGAAAGAGAGAAGCTTAGGCGGGAAATGGAGCGGGGTGAGGAAGCCCGTCAGCATCTTATTAAGGCCAACACCAGGCTGGTGGTTAGTATCGCCAAAAGGTATCTGGGCCACGGGGTCCCGTTCCTAGACCTTATTCAGGAGGGCAACCTCGGTTTGATGAAGGCCGTGGAGAAGTTTGACTATCATCGGGGCCATCGCCTGTCTACCTACGCTACCTGGTGGATCAGACAGTCCATCACCAGAGCCCTGGCCGAGCAAGGGCGAACCATCCGCGTCCCAGTCCACATGAGCGACCGCATCCGCAAGCTGTACCGCATAGCACGAGAATTGGAGCAGGAATTGGGGCGCCAGCCCAGCCCGGAGGAGATAGCCGAAGAGGTCGGGCTGGAGCCAGATAAAGTGCAGTGGATACTCAGGGCCTCGCGGCGCCCGATCTCTCTGGAGAGACCCGTGGGCGAGGAAGAGGACAACGAGCTGGGTAACTTCATCGAAGACGAGAAGGTCTTGGCGCCGTCGGAAGCCGCCTACCAACACCTGTTGGCGGAGACGATGGGCGATGTGCTGGGCACACTCACCCCCAGGGAGGCGCGGATCCTGCGGCTGCGCTTCGGCCTCCAGGATGGGCACAGCTACACGCTGGAGGAAGTGGGGCAGAAGTTCGGCTTGACCAGAGAACGCATCCGCCAAATCGAGGGTGAAGCCTTGCGCAAACTGCGTCACCCCCGGCGCAGCCGCCGATTGAAGACCTATCTCGCCTAGCGCGCCGTTCGCGCCGAAAGCGGAGCAGCATGAACGTTGTCGCAACCGGTTCCATTGCCTATGATTATCTGATGACCTTTCCGGGCTACTTCGCCGATTACATCCTGCCCGATCAACTGACCCGCATCTCCCTCAGTTTCCTGGTGGACGAGATGCGGCGACAACGGGGGGGCTGCGCGGCCAACATCGCCTACAACCTGGCGCTGCTCGGCGAGCGGCCTCGGGTCATGGCCACGGCGGGGCAGGACTTCGGCGGCTACCGCCAGTGGCTGGAAAAGCACGGTGTGGACACCTCCCTCATCCGCGACGAGCCCGACCTGTTCACCGCCTCGTTCTTCGTCAACACCGACCAGGCTGGCCACCAGATCGCCACTTTCTACTCTGGCGCCATGGCCCGCGCCCGTGAGCTTTCCTTCCACAACTTGAAGAGTGAGGAGATTGATTTGGCCGTCATCTCCCCCAACGACCCACAGGCGATGGTGAAATACGCCGCCGAGTGCCAGGAACTGGCCATCCCCTACCTGTACGATCCCAGCCAGCAGATCGTCCGCCTGACTGGCGACGATCTGCGGAAGGGGCTTGAAGGGTGCAGTCTGTTGGTGATCAACGATTACGAATTCGAGCTGTTGCGAAAGAAGACTGGCCTGAGCGCCGAGGCGATCCAACGCACGCCGTCCAGTGCTTGCGTCGTCACATTTGGGGCGCGGGGGTCGCGCATCTGGGCGAAGGGGGAGGTCTACAACATACCGGCCGTGCCGCCCCAGCAAAACGAAGATCCTACCGGGGTCGGGGATGCCTTCCGGGCGGGACTGATCAAGGGGCTGGCCTTGGGCTTCTCCTGGGACTTGGCGGGGCGGATGGGGGCGCTGGCCGCTACCTACGCCCTGGAGCAAATCGGCCCGCAAAGCCACTGCTACACCCTGGCCGACTTCGCGGCCCGCTTTCGTGAGCACGTGCCACTTGGCCTGGACGACGCAGCAGCAGCGCTGGACGTGCTGCGGTAAGGCCTTCGACCTTAACCTCCGGTCTGGAGACAATTTATGAGTTCTGAGCAACCTCAAGCACAAGCGTTTCTGGAGGATAGGGCAGCTATCCTTAGCGCCTTTCGCAACCGCGATTTCCTCGCCTTGTGGATAGGACAGCTCCTCTCCCAGATAGGCGACAATTTCGTGATTGTCGCCATTCTGTTTGTTATCAACTCTTTGACAGGCTCGCCTCTGGCTCTGGGTGCGTTAGCCGTGGTCGCCACCTTGCCCCAGCTTTTCTTCGGCCTGATCGGCGGGGTCTTCGTAGATCGCTTGGACCGCAAGCTGGTGATGATTGTCTCCGACGTCGTTCGCGGCCTGGCGGTCCTCACCCTCTTACTCGTCCAACGGCCAGATCAGCTATACATACTTTACATTGTTAGCTTCGTGATGGCCACGGCGGGCGTCTTCTTCAACCCGGCTCGCAACGCCATCATTCCCGGCATCGTCAGTGAAGACAACTTGCTCACAGCCAATGCTCTGATGCAAGCCAACCAGATCATCTCTGTCATCCTGGGCGCGTCAATTGCTGGCGTGATCGTGGGATGGCTCGGCCCAGCCTCTGCCTTTGTCTTCGACTCTTTCACCTTCGCTTTCTCTGCCATAGCTATCGCCACCATGACCATACCGACGGTGAACTCTAATTCGGGCAAAACGAATGGTCGGGTCATCTGGAATCAACTGGTGGAGGGATTGCTTTACATCAAGCGCAGCTCCCCTCTTCTTCATGCCATCATCACCACCGCTGTAGCTACTTTTGGCTTCGGAGCGATCATGGTGTTGGGCATAATCTATTTGGACGAAATACTGGGCATGGGGGCCGAGGGCTTTGGCTTCCTATACGCCTTTCAGGGGCTCGGCGTGGTGATTGGCGGCGCACTGATTGGCCGACTGGCTTCTAGAGTGCGCACCAATCGGGTTGTGGGGGGCTGTATGGTGCTCTTGGGATTGTCCATCATTGCTTTTGCTGTGGCTCCTAGTTATCCCCTGGCCTTGGTCGCCGTGGCCATCATCGGTCTGAGCATTGTCGCTGCCCGCGCCGCTCTGGTCACGCTGACTCAGCTCTTGGTCCCCAATGGGAAGCTGGGGCGGGTGGAGAGCGCGGTGACCATGGTCGTCGGCGCTTCCACCAGCGCGTCCATGGCCCTCTCCGGGCTCTTCGGCGACCTGATCGGCGTGCAGGCCGTTTTCATGGCGGCCGGCGGCATCACCATCGCCGCTGGCGTGGCCGCATCTTACACCCTCAGGGAGGCCCAGGTAGCAAGCAGGGGATGAAGCAAGAAGCCTCATCCCCTGTTTAGCTTTAAGGTGCAACGCACTTTTCGAAGTGCGTTGCACCTGGTTGACTAACCCCCGGCCGCCACGCTCTCCCCAAATTCCAGCAGGCTCTCCACACTTTCGGGGCTCCTCGCTTCCGCATAGACCCGCAGCACCGGCTCCGTGCCGGATGGCCGGACCAGGAGCCAGGAGTCATCGGCCAGCAGGTACTTGACGCCGTCGAGGGTCTCCACCTCAACGACTTTCTCCCCAGCCAGAGAGTCCGGCGCGTCACCGGTCAGCCGAGCGACCATCTCTCTCTTGGTCACCGCCGAGCGGAGGGGAATGTCGCGCCGCGCGTAGTGGGCCGGGCCAACGTCGGCCTGGAGCTCGGCCACCAGCTCGTGCAGGGGAGCATCGGCCGCCGCGACGATCTCCAGCAGCAGCAGCCCCATCAGCACGCCGTCTCCCTCTGGAATGTGCCCCTTGATGCTGATCCCGCCCGATTCCTCACCGCCGATGAGCACGTCGTCGTTCAGGATGCAGTTAGCAATGTGATTGAAACCCACCGGCGTCTCCACCAGCGGCAGGTCGTACCGCGAGGCCAGCCGATCTACCATGCGGGTGGTGGATATGCTTTTGACCACCGTCCCGCTCCATCCCCGCCCCTCGACCAAGTACCGCAGCGCCAGGGCGAAAATGTGATGGGGATCCACGAAATCTCCCTGGGCGTCCATGGCGCCGAGGCGGTCGCCGTCCCCGTCGGTGGCCAGCCCCACGTCGGCGTGGTGGGCCTGGATGGCCGCTCCCAGCGCACTCAAGTAGTGGGCCACGGGTTCGGGATGGATGCCGCCGAAGCCGGGGTTCATCTCGCCTCGGATTTGGTACACCCGGCACCGTGTGCGGGCCAGCATGTCGGCGATGCACTTGCGGCCCGAGCCGTACATGGCGTCGGTCACCACCCGCAGTTCGCTGGCCGAGATCACGTCCAGATCCACCATGCGGCTGAGGTGCTCGTAATAGGCCCAAGCGGGGTCGAAAAGCTGGATGAGTCCCTGGTTCAACGCTGCTTGGAAATCCATGACGTTCGGCCCGCGAGCCATCTCCTGGTTGCGCGCCAGGTAGGCTTCGATGCGCTCCGCTTGCTCCGGCAGCGCGGCTCCTCCGAAGGCGGCCTTGAGCTTGAGGCCGTTGTAGCGCGGTGCGTTGTGGCTGGCGGTGATCATCACCCCAGCGGCGGCTTTCTTTTGGACGACGGTGTAGGAGATGGCCGGGGTGGGAGTATCGGCGCGGGTGAGGTAGGCGACGATGCCGTTGCCGGCCAGCACGCGGGCCACCTCGGTCGCGTAGCGGTCGGAGAGGAAGCGGGTGTCGAAGCCGATGACGACCTCGGGTTGGTTGTGGCTGGCTTCCTCCAGCACATAGTCGGCGATGGCTTGCGACATCAGCCGCAGGTTGGCGAAAGTGAACGTATCAGAGATGACGGCGCGCCAGCCGTCGGTGCCGAATCTGATGGTCATGGTTTTACCTCCAACACTCAGGCGTCGAAGTAAAGCGCCATCTCGTAGGGATGCGGACGGTTGCGGACCTGGTAGTACTCCTTGTCCATTTTGAAGGCGATCCAGCGCTCGATGAGGTCCTCGCTGAAGACCTCGTCAGTGGAGTTCACTGGCGTCAGTAGGAAATCATGGTCCTCCGCCAAGGCCTCCAAAGCCCCCCTGAGCGAAACGGGTAGAGGCCGAATCTGCGCCCGCTGCTCGTCCGTCCAGGAGAAGATGTCGGCGTCAATTGGGCCGAAGCCGGCCTCGGTGGGATCAATCTGCCGGCGGATGCCGTCGAGTCCGGCCATGAGCTGCGCGGCCAGCGCCAGGTAGACGTTGCAGGTGGCGTCCGGCGGACGAAACTCGATGCGCACCTCGTCGGGCTGAGTGGCATAGCGCGGAATGCGCACGGCGGCGCTGCGGTTGCCCAGCGAGAAAAAGGCGTTGACCGGGGCCTCGAAGCCGGGCACGAGCCGCCGGTAGGAGTTGGTGCTGGGACTGGTGAAGGCCAACAGCGCTGGCCCGTGGTGCAGCAGCCCGCCGATGTAGTGCAGGGCCGTCTGGCTCATCAGCCCGTATCCTTGGGGATCGTAGAACACGTTTTGAGCTCCCTTAAACAGATGCTGGTGGAAGTGCATCCCCGATCCAGCCTCGCCGTAGAGCGGCTTGGGCATGAAAGTGGTCGTCTGGCCGTGGCGACGCGCCGTCATCTTGGCGACGTACTTGACGATCATCGTCGCGTCGCCGGCCTCCAGCAGGCCCATCAGCGGGGTCTCGATCTCGCACTGGCCCGGCCCGCCGACTTCGTGGTGGTGATATTTGATCGGCACCCCCATGGCCCGAAGATGCAGGCTCATTTCGCTGCGCAGGTTGTAGAGGGCGTCTTTGGGGGGAATGGCGTGATAGCCGCCGTGGAGCGGGATGTAGTGGCCATGGCCTCCCGCGCCGCTGCGCCAGGCGGCCTCGCTCGATTCGACACTGTAGCCGGCGCGATTCATCTCGTTTTCGTAGCTCACCGTGTCGAACACGTAAAACTCGAACTCCGGCCCCCACAGGCTCCGGTCGGCGATGCCGCTCTCCAGCAGGTGCTCCTCGGCGCGGCGGGCGACGTTGCGCGGGTCGTTGTCGAAAATGGCTTTGGTGTCCGCCTCCAGCGTGGTGCAGATGAAGCTGAGCGTGGGGGCGTCCCAGAAGGGATCGGCAAAGCCAGTGGAGAGATCGGGCACCAAAACCATGTCGCCGGCCTTCACCGATTTCAGACCCACGGCGGAGCCATCGAAGCCTACGCCGGCCTCCATCAGCGATGGCGTGAACTGACTTTGGGGGATGGTGAGGTGGTGCCACCGCCCCCACAGGTCGGTAAACTTGAGGTCAATCATCTGTATGTCGTTCTGTTCCACATAGAACTGCGCTTCTTCGAGCGTGTTAAACATCGTTCACTCCCTGATTCTCACTTACTGTTCGACGGCGGCCATGACTGCGTCGGCTGCCTCTTGGGGGGTGGCCTCGCCCTGCAAGACATCTTGAACGGCCCGCTGTAGCGCCCGGCCTATCTCAGTGTAAGCAGCGTCTGTAGGCCGGGGGTACACATTCGCTAACTGCTGTCGCGCGAAGGGGAAGTACGGATCCTCCGCGCCCAGGTGTTCGAAAGCCGCTTGGCGAGTGGGCAGATGTCGCGCCGCCAGGTTCCAGTTAGCGTTGTTCTCGGGCGCCAGCAGCCACTCCATGAATTGGGCGGCGGCCGCCTGTCGAGTCGAGTCTTCTGTCACCATGATCAACGCCCACCCTTTGCTCAAGGTGGCTACGTTGCCATCGCGAGTGGGGATAGCAGCAAAGACAGTGTTCTTGAGCACGCCTCTGTCCGCCAGGTACTTGTCGGAGCTGACATTGGACATCGCCGCCTGGGCCGACACGTACACCACCCAGCAGTCGTCCAGGTCTGCAAACTCCAACACTGAGGGCGGAATGGCCCCCGCCTCCAGGCCGTCAGCGTAGAACTGGAGCACCCCGACCAGAGCGTCTTCATCGAGTGCGGGATTGCCGCTTTCGTCTAGCAGCCGGCCGCCCACCGCCAGATACTGGATCAGGAAGGCGTCGTTGACCAGGCTGCCCTCTCCCCCGGCGGGAAAGATGTAGGCCACGCTGTCGGAGAGCACCTCTTTCCAGGCCATCGGTGGGCTATCTATCTTGTTGGTGTTGTAGATGAGGTATTCGACTTCGGCTTCGAACTGGAGACCCATCAGCTTCCCATCGTAGCTGCGCCGGGCGAAGGGGAAAAGGTCCTGTTGCACTTCGCTGGACACGATGTCATCCAGAGGTTGGATCAGCCCAGCTTCGGCCGCCTCATCCAGCTCGCTGGTGTCCAGGATCGCCAGGTCGGGCAGCACCGTGGGGGCGGCGGCGCTGGCGGTATTGAGAAAATCGAGGATGCCTCCCTTGCCGTACGGTTTCTTGAGGATGTACTCTAGAGTCACGTTGGGATGCGCGGCCTCGAAAGCCTGCCACTGCTGAGCCAGGACTTGCCCGCTGTTATCCTCTTCGTTAGGGAAAAAAGCCTGGGTGGTCCAGAGGGTTAGGGTGATGGCGGAGGAAGCCGCCGGGGGAGGGGAGGGCGGTGGAGAGCCCGGCGTAGGGGAGACGGCAGGTGTTGCTTCCCCAGGCACGGCGGTAGCTGTCGGTTTCTCTTCTTGAGAGGGGAGAGAGAGCTCGGGCAGGATATCGCATCCGGCCAGCCCCACCGTCGCCAGTAACAAGATGGGGCAGAGAACGGTTATCAACTTGGAAGTAGCCGCCTTTCTCATCTCATCCTCCCCTTGTCCAAACTCCAGAGGCCAGAAACGCGCGATTATTATACACTCTTTTTCCTCTTTATCCAAATGACCTGGGTGTGGCTAAAACTTCTGGTAGTGACGACTTTAGTCGTTCCAAGCGACTGAAGTCGCTACTACCTTCCACGGGGATTGCTTCGCCTTCGGCTCGCAATGACACTCGCCCCCAAAGTGAAATACGCCTGTCAGGACTGAATATTTGACAGGACAAGCACTTCATGGTATCATTTCTTTTAGCACTCTGGTATCAAGAGTGCTAAAGACTTGCCCCGGTGAGATCATTATGGAGGATTTGACGCCTAGACAACAAGCCATATTGGGCTTGGTGATACGCGAGTACATCGCCACCGCCGCGCCTGTCGGCTCAAAGGCCATCGTCAAGGCTTATGGCCTGGATGTCAGCTCGGCCACGGTGCGCAACGAGATGGCCTGCCTGGAGGAGTTTGGATACTTGACGCATCCCCACACCTCAGCCGGGCGCGTTCCCACCGACAAGGGCTATCGCTACTTCGTGGAACGCCTGTTGGGCGAGACCGAGCTGCCCCTGGCCGAGCGGCGCATGATCCGTCACCAATTCCACCAGGTACACCCTGAGATGGACCAATGGCTGAAACTATCGGCATCGGTGCTGGCCCAGTCCGCGCAGAGCGTGGCCTGGATTACGGCTCCCCTCGCGACTCGAAGTCTTTTCAAACACATGGAACTGATTTCCGTCCGCGACACGTTGGCCCTGGTGGTGCTGGTCTTGCAAGGGGGTACGGTCAAGCAAAGGGCTTTGGCCGTGGCTCGTCCCCAATCGCAAGACGAGTTGAGCCGCATGGCTGCCTATCTGAACGAGCAGTTCGCGGACTTGACCGCCGATGGGATCGTGGCCCAACTCGCGCATCTGACCCCCCTGGAGGCCCAGGTGGGGGAGTTGGTGGCGGAGATGATGGGGCGATCAGACGAGCGCGCTCGCAGCGAGGTCTACCGCGACGGCCTGATCAACATCCTGCGGCAGCCGGAGTTTGCTGAGGGGCAAAGCGCTCGCCAGGTCTTTGGACTGTTGCAGGAAGGCAGCTTCTTAGAGGTCTTTCTGGCCGATGTTCCGAGGCCGGCAGCGGGTGGTGTGCAGATCATCATCGGGGGAGAGGGGCTTTGGGAGGAGTTGAATGATTGCAGCCTGGTGCTGTCTCGCTATGGCGTGGTTAGCCAGGCCACGGGCGATCTGGGAGTCTTGGGTCCACGACGCATGCCCTACGGGCGAGCCATCTCCGCCGTCCGTTACGTGTCCAACCTAATGAGCGAATTGATGCACGAATTGTATGGAAACTGATCACGGGAGGTGCGATAGAGTGACAGAGGAAGAGAAGATGGAAGAGACTGCTGCGGAAGCTGCTGCAGGAGAAGAGACCGCCGAAGTCGAGGAGGTCTCTGAGCTGGAGGCGCTGCGTCAGGAGCTGGAGGAGGCCAAAGCCCAGGCGGCGGAGTATCTGGACGGCTGGCAGCGGGCGCGGGCCGAATTCGCCAACTACAAAAAGCGCAACCAGCAGGAACGCCAGGAACTCTCCAAACGGGCCAACACCACCCTCATCGCCCGGCTCCTGCCCCTCTTCGACGACTTCGAGCGGGCCTTCCAGACCCTGCCCAGCAACCTGCTGAACCTGACCTGGATTGACGGCGTGGCCCTCATCTATCGAAAGCTGCAGGCCATCCTGGAAGCCGAAGGGCTGACCCTCATCGAGACGGAAGGTCACAGCTTCGACCCGCTGCTGCACGAGGCCGTCACCTACGAGGAGAGCGAAGAGCACGAGGAGGGCCAGATCATCGGCGAGGTGCAGCGGGGCTACCAGCTCGGCGACCGCGTTTTGCGGCCTGCGCTGGTGCGGGTGGCCAAGGGGAAGCCCGAAACCCAAAACTCTAAACTCTAAACTTTCAACTTTAACACGGAGGAAACAACCAGCAATGAGCAAAATAATCGGCATTGACCTAGGAACCACCAACTGCTGCGCGGCGGTGATGCAGGCCGGCGAGCCGACGGTGATCCCCAGCGCGGAGGGGGGGCGACTGTTCCCCTCGGTGGTAGCTGTGAACCCCAAGACGGGGGAACGCATGGTGGGGATGGTGGCCCGACGCCAGGCCGTCACCAACCCCGACAACACCATCTTCTCCATCAAACGCCTCATGGGGCGCAAGTTCAGCGACCCCGAGGTGCAGCGGGCCAGGGAGATATTGCCCTATAAAATCATCGAGAATCCCAACGGCGATGCCTGGGTGGAAATGGCAGGCGAGGAGTACTCACCGCCGGAGATTTCGGCCATGATCCTGCAGAAGATCAAGGCCGACGCCGAAGCCTACCTGGGAGAGCCCATCACCCAGGCAGTGATCACTGTGCCCGCCTATTTCAACGACTCTCAGCGCCAGGCCACCAAAGACGCGGGCAGGATCGCGGGGCTAGAGGTGCTGCGCATCATCAACGAGCCTACGGCCTCGTCCCTAGCCTACGGCATGGACAAGAAGGTTGATGAGACCATCGCCGTCTACGACCTGGGCGGCGGCACCTTCGACATCTCTATCCTGGACGTGGGTGAGGGCGTGTTCGAGGTCAAGTCCACCAGCGGCGACACCTTCCTGGGCGGTGACGACTTCGACCAGCGGATCATAGACTGGATCTGCGATGAGTACAAAAAAGAACAAGGCATTGACCTCCGCCGAGACAAGATGGCCCTGCAGCGGCTGAAAGAGGCGGCGGAGAAGGCCAAGATCGAGCTCTCCACGGTGATGGAGACGGAGATCAATCTCCCCTTCATCACCGCCAACGCCTCAGGGCCCAAGCACCTGACCATGAAGCTGACCCGCGCCAAGATGGAGCAGTTGGTGGAGGATTTGATCGAGCGCTCCATCGGCCCCTGCCAGCAGGCTCTGGCCGACGCCAAGCTCTCGCCGAGCGACATAGATGAGGCCATCTTGGTGGGAGGGCAGACCAGGACGCCCGCCGTCCAGGAGGCGGTGAAACGCATCTTCGGCAAGGAGCCCCACAAGGGGGTCAATCCCGACGAGGTGGTGGGCCTGGGGGCGGCTATCCAGGCTGGCGTCCTGGGCGGCGAGGTCAAGGACGTGCTGCTGCTGGACGTGACCCCGCTGACCCTCTCTATCGAGACCCTGGGCCACGTGGCCACGCCTCTCATCGAGCGCAATACGACCATTCCCACCCGCAAGAGCCAGACCTTCTCCACGGCGGCCGACGGTCAGACCGGGGTGGAGATCCACGTGGTGCAGGGCGAACGGCCCATGGCTCCCGATAACAAAACCCTGGGGCGTTTCACTTTGGACGGCATCCCTCCAGCGCCGAGGGGCATCCCCCAGATCGAAGTAACCTTCGACATTGACGCCGATGGCATCCTCAACGTATCGGCCGAGGACAAGGCCACGGGGCGCGAGCAGCACATCACCATCACCGCCTCCAGTGGCCTCTCCGACGAAGAGGTGGAGCAAATGGTCAAGGACGCCGAGCGGTTCGCCGCCGAGGACCGAAAGCGCAAAGAAGAGGCCGAGGCCCGCAACGCCGCCGACTCGGCCATCTACGTGGCCGAGAAGTCGCTGCGCGAACAGGACGAAAAAGTGCCTGATGACGTGCGAAGTGACGTGGAGAGCAAGGTATCCGCCCTGCGCACCGCTTTGCAGGGCGAGGACGTGGACGAGATTCGCCGCAGGACGCAGGAGCTGGGCGCGGCCGTGCAGCAGATCGGCGCCAGCATGTACGAGCAAGCTGGCCCCACCACGCCTCCCCCGGGCGAAGAGGAAAAGCCCCCTGAGGGCGAGGAGACTGTGGAGGGTGAGTTCAGAGAGGTGTAGAGAGGAGATATGAAACCGATCCGTCTTTCCGGCCATGCCAGGGACAATTTGCGATATCGCGGCGCGACAGAAGAGGAAGTCAAAGAAGCCATTCGGACAACTCCCTGGAGGCCAGCGGAGTTAGGGCGGTTGGAATGTCGAAAGGATTTTCCCTATGGTCGTGAATGGAACAAGAGAGTGTATCCCACGAAGCGAGTACGGCCCATCTTCGTGGAAGAAGCTGACGAAATCGTTGTAGTGACCGTCTATGTCTACTACTTTTGATGGAGGAACGGACAGATGAGAATTACGTATGATGCGGAAGTGGACGCGCTCTACATTCGCTTTATCGAGACCACGGTGACGACCAAACACCTGGCCGAAGGCATTGCGGCCGACTACGATGCTGAAGGGCGGCTAGCAGGGATAGAGATTCTGGATGCAGTAAGACGATTTGGCGCTCCAGAAGTCTTCAGGCAGGTGGTTCTGGAGGACATCGCCCTGGTAGCACAATAATTGAGGACAGATGAGTCCAAAACGCGACTACTATGATGTGCTCGGCGTGGGCCGAAGTGCCAGCCAGGACGAGATCAGGAAAGCCTATCGAGGGCTGGCCCGCCAATACCATCCCGACGTCAACAGCAGCCCCGACGCCGAGGCCAAGTTCAAAGAGATCAACGAGGCCCACGAGGTGCTCTCCGATCAGGAGAAGCGAGCCACCTACGACCGTTTCGGCCATTCGGGGGTGCAGGGCCGCTGGGGCGACGGCGGACAGTCTCGCTACGGCGATTTCGGGTTCGGGTTTGATGGCTTCGGTGATATCTTCGGAGATCTTTTCGGCTTCGGACCTCGGACCGGAGCGCGCCGCGCGCCGCGCCGAGGGGCCGACCTGCGCTACGATCTGACCATCTCTTTCGAGGAAGCGGTCTTCGGCTGCGAGAAGGAGCTGGAGATTCCACGCTACGAGACCTGCCCTCGCTGTCATGGCAGCGGCGCGGAGCCGGGCACCAGCCCTATCAGTTGTCCCCAGTGCAACGGAAGCGGCGAGGTGCGGCGCACCCAACAGTCCATTCTCGGCTCTTTCATCAACGTGAGCACTTGCCCCCGCTGCCAAGGGGAAGGGGAGATCGTCAACACCCCTTGCCATGAATGTCGTGGTCGAAAGCGTGTGCGAGTGACCCGCACCATCTCCGTTAAAGTGCCGGCGGGAGTAGATAACGGGACGAAGATTCGCTTGGCCGGTGAGGGAGAGTCCGGTCAGCGGGGCGGCCCACCGGGCAACCTCTATGTGGTTCTCTCAGTGAAGCCCCATCGCTATTTTCGCCGCCAAGACAACAACATCATCCTAGAACTGGCCATCAACGTCGCTCAGGCAGCTTTAGGCGACGAGGTCATGGTGCCCACGCTGGAGGGCGAGGAGAAGCTGACTATTCCTGCGGGCGCCCAGACGGGCAAGGTCTTCCGCCTGCGGGGCAAGGGCGTGCCCTATCTCCGGCGCAACGGCCGGGGCGATCAGTTGGTGATCGTGCAAGTGGCGATTCCCACCGATTTGAGCGACGAGCAGAAAGAGCTGTTCGGGGATTTGGCCAAGACTTTGGGTAAAGAGGTCATCCCTCAGCAGGAAAAGAGCTTCTTCGAGAAGATGATGGATTTCCTTAAAGTGTAGGGAGGTTAGAGAGATGGCCGTAAAAGAGATCACTCTTACCTTGCCTGAAGGGCTATATCAAGATGCTCGAAAGGCAGGGATACTCTCCTCAGAATACATCGAGAGTCTTTTGCGGGACGCATTGCGTTCCGTAACATGGGAGGACCGTATTGAGGAGATTCAGAGGGAATTTCAAAGGGCTGGCGAGGTGGACAAGACGAAGGAGGAAATAATTGCCGAACTCCGAAGCACTCGAAAGCACCTTTGGGAATCGGAGTATAGCCGGCGATATACTCGTCCTGGATAGCAACGAATACATCTTTGGCTTCACCGACCCCCAGAGCGATTCGGCAGCCCTCCTAAAGCTGATCAAGGATTACGCTGTGATCGTTCCAGCAATAGTCGTGCAGGAGGTCACGAGTAATCTTGCGGCAATAAGCTCGACGCTTCCCAAGATGTTCTATGGTCTTCTTAACGATCCCTCAGCGCATATGGTGAGGTCTTATGGCGAACCGCCAGTGGAACTGTGGTTGAAATACCTCGATCTGCGCCTCTCTGAGGAGGATGCCTTTATCGGTGCCATTGCGGAGTGGGTTGGAGCGAAGTTCTTGGTCTCCGAGAATAGGGACTTCCTGCGTGAGCTCGAAACAGAAGCCTTTGAAGTGGTGGATGCTTCAACGTTGCTCCAGAAACTTGAGCAAGGTGAAGTTGCACCTGCCGAAAGCATAGTCGAGTGGTGAATAGGATTGAACTGGCTGGAAGTTGGTGTACAGGTGGACGGCGAAGCCGCCGAAGCGGTGAGCGAGGTGTTCAACCGCTATTATGGGGCGGTGCTGTCAACCGATTTTGACGACGAATCAGGTAACGCTGCAGGAACCTCCGTCAAGACCTACCTGCCTCTAGACGAAAAAGGACTAAAAACTAGGCAGCGCATAGAGGAGGCCCTCTGGCATCTGAGTCAGATTTATCCTCTGGCGCCACCTGAATTCCGTGAGCTCAGCGAAGAGGATTGGGCCAACGCCTGGAAGAAGCACTATCACATCCAGCGTATCGGCCAACGCATAGTGATCAAGCCCCAATGGCAGGAGTACGCGCCCCGGCCCAACGATGTGGTCATTGAACTGGATCCGGGCATGGCCTTCGGCACGGGCCTGCACCCCACCACGCAGATGTGCCTGCAGGCCCTGGAGGAGCATCTGAAGCCGGGAACCGAAGTGCTGGACCTGGGCACAGGATCAGGCATCCTGGCTATCGCTGCGGCCAAGTTGGGTGCAGGCGCTGTCCTGGCTCTGGATAGCGATCCGCTGGCCGTGAAAGCAGCCCGATCTAACGTGCGGGCCAACGGCGTGCAAGACATCGTCACCGTTGAGCTTGGCTCGCTGGACAGGGCGCCGGGGAAGTTCGGCTTCGTGCTCGTCAACATCTTGGCCAAGGTGATCATCGAGCTCAGCGCCCAGGGGTTAGCGGATCGAGTTCGCCCCAGCGGACTGTTAGTCGCGGCGGGCATCATCGAAGAGCAAGAAGCAGAAGTCGCGGCGGCTCTGAAAGAGCACGGATTGGAGATCATCGAACGTCGGCAGGAGAAAGATTGGGTGACCTTGGTTGGTAAGTCCGTGAACTCGTAAGTTCGGAGAATCCAGATCATGCACCGCTTTTTTGTATCGCCCGACCAAGTTGAGGGGAACAAAGTCACGATCACCGGGCCGGCTGTGCACCACATCCGCAACGTCCTGCGCCTAGCTCCTGGCGACTTCATCATCATCTTGGATAACTCCGGCTGGGAGCGCAAGGCCGAAATCGTCGAGGTCGGCCGAGATCAGGTGGTCAGCAAGGTGCTGAGCAGGACGCTGGCCACCGGCGAGCCCCGTACCAAGCTCTCTATCTATCAGAGCGTGCTCAAGGGCGACCATTTCGAGCTCGTCTTGCAGAAGGGTACAGAGCTGGGCGTCGTGGAATTTGTACCCCTCATCAGCCAGCGCTGCGTCATTTCCAGCCTGGATGACGTGAACAAGAAGATGGGGCGTTGGCAGCGCATCGTGCGGGAAGCGGCGGAGCAAAGCGAGCGAGGCAGGCTGCCCGATCTCCAACCGGCCGTGCTTTTTCCCCAGGCCTGCGAACGAGCGAAGCGGACAGGCGGGCTTTCACTAATGCCGTGGGAGGCAGAGGAGAGGGTCAACCTGAAGCTGGTGTTTGGGAGGGGGGAAGAGAAGTCGCACAGGAAGAAGACTCCATCATTTCCTTCTAGACCCTTTTCCATCAGCCTCTTTGTCGGCCCCGAAGGTGGGTTCACTCTAGACGAGGTGATGTTGGCTGAACGGTACGGCTTCGTGCCCATCACCCTGGGTCCCCGCATCCTGCGGGCCGAGACGGCTGGCTTGGTGGCCGCGGCGGCGATCATGTATGAGCTGGGGGACTTGGGCTAAGGGAATCAGGGAATCGCTGATCTCTGAAATCTGAAAGCTGAGGAGAGAGGTAAAAACATGAAACTGATCCAGGCCATTGTGCACAACGCCGACGCTGATGCGGTGATCAATGCCCTGTTGGCCCAGGGTTTCAGAGCCACGCGCATGGCCAGCACCGGCGGCTTCCTGCGAGAGGGCAACACGACCATTGTGAGCGGCGTCGAGGAAGAGCAAGTTGATGAGGCGCTGAGCATCATCAGGCGGCACGTCAAGTCGCGCCTGCATACGCCTGCCTGGCCCAAAGCCAAAGAAGTGGAGGTCAGAGGAGCCGTCGTCTTCGTGATCCATGTGGAGAGACTGGAGAGATTGTAGAAGCAGAAGCGACCTAAGTCGTCAGCTGCCACTTCCCTCTCTTGAGGCACACAGCGTGCACGTTCTGAGTAGCTGAGCCACAGGTTTCCTGTGGCCTTTTTATTTGGGTGTGGCTAAAACTTGTGGTAGTGACGACTTTAGTCGTTCCAAGCGACTGAAGTCGCTACTACCTTCCGCAGATTTTAGCCACACTCTTTTTATTTTGTCCGCCTACGCTCTGCTCCGCTGATCGCAGTCTCCATTTGACAGCTACGCCTCATTGATTTATAATGGGAAGTAGTTGGCACACTGGAGAGGACCTTTCAAAACGGGAGGGACGATGAATACACGAGATACGCGTAGACTGATGCGCAACTTTGTGATCGAATTGGCCATATATGGCATCCTGGTCACTGTTTATTCCCTTGTCGTTTTGCGGCTGCTGGGCGAGCCGCTGGCTCGACTCTTCGGCGGCAACCTGATCACCTATGCCCTCATCAGCCTCGGATTGATCGTTACCCAGGGGGTGCTCCTGGACCTTATCACCTCCTTCCTGCTCGACCGGCTTCGGCTCGGGCGGCTGGAGTAGGGGGACTCAACGATGGAATTTCCTATCGCCGGAGTGACGGTCAATCCGCTGCTGCTGGCTGGCATTGGATTCTTGGTGGGCATCCTGGGCGGATTCTTTGGCGTCGGCGGCGGTTTCATCGCCGGGCCATTGATGTTTTGGGCCGGCGTGCCCATGCACTTTGTCGTAGGCACTGACCTAGCCCATATGACGGGCAAGTCCATCGTCGCCGCCAGGCGCCACCGCGCTCTGGGCCACGTGGACATCAAGTTGGGCCTGGTGATGGTAGTGGGCACTATCGTGGGCGTCGAGTGTGGGGCCCGAGTGATTGAGACGCTGAAAGCCATCGGCGCGGTGGACGTGGTGATAGGCATTTTCTACATCCTTATCCTTCTCAGCATCAGCTTCTTCACCGCCTGGGAGAGCCTGCTGGCCCTGCGTGCAATCCGCAAAGATGCTGGGGGGACTGAAGACACACTAGGGTTTGAGGGTCTCACCCAGCGCATCCACAGCATTAAACTGCCTCCGATGATCGCATTTCCCGGCTCAGGCATCGCCTCCATTTCTCTTTGGGTTGTGCTGGGCGTTGGATTTCTCACCGGTTTGCTGGCCGGAAGCCTAGGCGTAGGAGGCGGTTTTGTTCGCATGCCGCTGCTGGTCTACTTGCTTGGCGTCCCCACTCACGTCGCGGTGGGCACCGACCTCTTCGAAATCGTGTTCTCGGCCAGCTTCGGCACACTGACTCACGCCATCAAGGGCAACGTAGACGTCCTCATGGCGTTGGTGATGCACACCGGCGCTGCACTTGGAGCACAGATCGGGGCCGTTTCCACTCGCTTCTTCGCTGGGCCTCGCATCCGATTGTTCTTCTCGTTTCTGCCCTTGGTCGGAGCGCTGCTGGTCTTAGCCCGCCTTCTGGGTGGATGATCAGATGAGCTCTCCCGGAAAGTGCTCTGAGCCCCGTCTCCGGGGCGATTTCCGCGAGGTGATTTCGCTGGCGACGCCGCCGCTTCGCTAACGGGGGACGGGGGCTGGGAGCATTCCCAAGGACTTTCCGGGAGATCTCTAGATAAAAGAGGAGGGGAGAAATGAACATATTGCTTTGTGTCGCCGGCATGCCCCACGCCGAAGCTGCAGTCTCGTTCGGCGAGATCATTGCCCGCGCCACCCAATCAGCGGTCACCCTCCTGCACGTCGCCCGCTCGAAGGAGGATCGAGTAGATAGCGTGCGCTTCTTGGACGCTGCTGGCGAGATGCTGGCGGATCTTGTAGTGGACACGCGCATTCGGCAGGGAGACCCCGTCAGGCAGATCCTGGCAGAGGTGCGAAGGGGCGATTACGATCTGACGGTCATTGGAGCACGCCGGGAGGGCGGGTTGACGCAACAGTTGCTGGGTTCAGTAGCCCATAAGGTCGTCCGTTCCATTCCCACTTCCGTGGTGATTGCCAAAGGAGTCGAGCCGAAGCTGGAACGCATTCTCATTTGCACCGCAGGCCACGACGTGGCGGAACGGGTGATTGAGAGCGGCGCCTGGTTAGCCAGGGCGGCCCACGCCCAGGCTACCCTCCTGCATGTGGCCGGCATTGCTCCCAGCATGTACGTCGGCCTCAGTATGATCGAAGAGACGCTGCCAGAACTGCTCCAGACCGATACCCCCATCGCCCGGCACCTGCGCCGCGGCGCCGAGATATTGGACCGGCGCCAGGTGACCGCAGAACTGAGGCTGCGTCACGGCGTCGCCGCCGACGAGATTCTCCACGAGGCTGACGAAGGCGACTACGACCTCATTGTCATGGGCGCCTCGGGAGCGACCGGCAGGCTGAGGGAATGGCTGCTGGGCAACATAACCCGGCAGGTCGTGGAGCACGCCCCCTGCTCCGTATGGGTGGTCAAGCAATGATGACGCCCGAAATCTCCCTCACGCTGGCCATTCTCGCTATTGCTGTCGTCCTTTTTGTCACCGAGCGGCTGCGGGTAGACGCCGTAGCCCTGCTGGTCATGGTCAGCCTGGCCCTGACGGGCCTGGTCACCCCGACCGAGGCGCTATCGGGCTTCAGTAGCCCGGCGGTGGTCACCGTCTGGGCGATGTTTGTTCTCAGCGGCGGGCTGTCCAGAACCGGCGTGGCCCATCGAATCGGCCGCCAAGTGCTGCGTCTGGCCGGCCAGGGCGAGGCTCGGCTGGTGGCGGTGATTATGCTGACCGGCGGCGCGCTGTCGGCCTTTATGAACAACGTGGCGGTGACGGCCATGCTGCTGCCCGTGGTGGTGGACATCGCCCGGCGCACGCGCCGGCCGCCCTCCAAACTCCTGATCCCCCTGGCCTTCGGCTCACTGATGGGCGGGCTGACCACCCTCATCGGCACGCCGCCTAACCTTCTGGTCAGCGTGGCCCTGCACGACCACGGCCTGCGCCCCTTCCAACTATTTGACTACGCCCCGGTCGGTCTAGCGGTCATGCTGGCCGGCGTGGCCTACATGGTTCTGGTAGGTCGTCATCTCTTGCCAGCGCGAGAATTGGCCCCAGAGTCTGCGTGCCTGGATTTGGCCGACTTGAGGCGGCTCTACAACTTGCATGAGCGGCTGTTTGTGGTGCGTGTTCCGCGCGGCTCGGCGCTGGTTGGCACAACCCTGGCCGAAAGCCGGCTGGGCGCAGCCCTGAGTCTGAACGTTGTGGGCATCGTCCGCAACAGCCAAACCCTCCTGTCGCCAGCGCCCGAGGAGGAGATCCGCGCTGGAGACAGACTGCTGGTCGAGGGACGCAGCGACCGTTTGACCGAACTGGTGGGGCGACAGAACCTGATCGTCGAAACCGAAGGCCTGGACGTCGAAGATCTGATGTCGAGAGAAATTGACCTGGTTGAGGTTAGCACATCGCCCCGTTCAGAGCTGCTGGGCCAGACGCTGCGCCAGATCGACTTTCGCCGTCGTTTTGGGGTCAATGTTGTAGCGCTCTGGCGCGACGGCGTCCTGAAGCGAACAAATCTGCAAGACACACCGCTGCGCCCGGACGACACGCTTCTCTGCCAGGGTCACCGCACACAAATTGGCTTGATGAGGGACGCCCCGGACCTTATCGTATCCGACGTGGAGGCCTCTGAGGTCTACCGGCTCCACGAGCGATTGTTCGCCGTGCGCGTGCCGGAAGATTCGGCGGTGGTCGGCAAGACGCTGGCCGAGAGTCGGTTGGGGGATGCCTTTGGGCTGACGGTGCTGGGGATCAATCGCGGCGACACGGTCCATCTGGCGCCTGAGCCAGAGGAGCGCCTGCAAGCCGGAGATACGCTGCTGATCGAGGGCAAAAGGGGAGACTTGCGCACCCTGCGGGGCCTGCAAGACCTGGAGATAGAGCGGGAGACGCCGCCCGAGCTCCGCGACCTGGAATCGGAGCGAATCGGCGTGGTAGAAGCGGTGCTCTCGCCTCACACCACCCTGGTCGGCAAGACGCTGCGCCAACTCGACTTCCGCGAAAAGTATGGCCTGAGCGTGCTGGCCATCTGGCGCCAAGGTAGGGCTCATCGCTCTAACCTGCGTGACATGGCCTTACGCTTCGGCGACGCTCTCCTGCTCTACGGCCCACGCGAGAGGTTCAAAGTGCTGGGCCGTGATCCGGATTTCCTGCTGCTGGCCGAGGAGGTCCAGGAAGCACCTCGGTTAAGCAAAGCCCCGCTGGCCGTGCTGCTGATGGGAGCTGTCCTGCTGTCGGTGATGATAGGCTGGTTACCCATCTACATTGCCGCCGTGGCGGGGGTCGCGTTGATGATCCTGACCGGCTGCTTGACTATGGAGGAAGTCTATCGCTTCATCGAGTGGAAGGCCGTGTTTCTCATCGCTGGCATGTTGCCTCTGGGTATCGCCATGGAGAAGAGCGGCGCCGCGCACTTCCTGGCTGAAAGTGTGGTGGCTGCGGTGGGCGGATTGGGGCCGATGGCGGTGCTGGTCGGTCTGTTTGTGGTGACCGCCCTGGCCGCCCAGGTGATCCCAACCCACGCTGTGGCGGTGCTGATGGCGCCCATTGCTTTCAACATGGCCAACGACCTGGGCCTTTCCCCCTACGCATTGGCCATGGTGGTGGCTTTTTCTACCTCTGCCAGCTTTCTGCTTCCGGTGGGTCATCCGGCCAACGTGTTGATCATGGGGCCTGGCGGTTATCGCTTCACCGACTACGCCAAAGTGGGGATTCCGCTCACCCTGGTGGTGCTGGTGGTCGTGCTATTGGTTTTACCCTTTTTCTGGCCTCTCTTCTTATAGCTATGCATCGCCCACATCTGAGAGGGCGTTCGTAGTTCTTAGGTGGCTTAGTACCTTGACAATGTTAAATTCGCCAGCACGGCAAATATATGGTGTCATTGCGAGGCGTTTTTTTGCCGAAGCAATCTCCACCCCGCAATTGGAGATTGCTTCGGGCGCAAACCCCGCGCCCTCGCAATGACACAGCAGCAACACCCAAGAGGCAGGCGACCCAAATCTTACAACTTAGAGAAAGGAAGGAGGGATTGAGCATGTTTGACAAGAAAGTGGGCAAGGTTCCGATCGTCTGGTTGGTGACTGGCGTTATCCTGATCCTCTTTTTGATCGGCCTGGTGGTGGAAGGTGTCGTGAGCTCCCGCGGCATCTCCGCTGCCAGGGCAAGTGTGGGGGAGTTGGGGACGCAAGTCGAGGAGATGGCCGCTGAAATAGAGCGGCTCGAGGCCGAGCTGGAGGGAGCGAGTACCGAGCGGGCCCAAATCAAAAAGGACTTGGAAGCGAAAATCTCCAGCGAACTTCAGGAGTTGGAGACCGAGATGTCCGGCGAGCTCAAGGATTTGGAAGAGAAGCTTGCTGTTCAAGAGAAGCGGACAGATGAGTTCCAACTTCAGGTGCTGCTTCTCAAGGCCTCGGCGAAGGCCCTGAAGGCCAGGGTACATCTCGCCGAGAAGGACACCGGGCTGGCCAAGCGCGACCTCAGAGAGTGTGACGCTGTTTTGCAGGCGGCGATGGCTTTCGCTGATGACGAAACCCAGACCTCGCTGAAGGAGTTGCGGGCCAGCATGGTGGAGCTCAGGGAAGGTATCGAAGCGGAGACCTTTCCTCTGACCACCCTGGAGATTCTGATTGACAAGATCGAGGACCTCATCGGCCAGTAGCCGCCAAACGTTTGCCAATCGCCCTTTTCGAAGGCAGTCAATTTTGAAAGGAGTAGCTATGGAAGAGGAATTGATAGGAAGAGACCCAGAGGAGCAGGTCGAGCCGCAACAGGCCAGAGTTGATCTCAACACGGCCACCGCCGCTGACCTGGAGGCCCTGCCGGGCATCGGCTCGGCCTACGCCCAAAGGATTATCGAGCGCCGCCAGCAAAAGGGGCCCTTCACGGACATCGCTCAGATCAAAGAGGTGAGAGGCATCGGAGACGCCCTCTACACTCGAATAAACGACCGGCTCACCGTGGGTGAGGAAGCTGTAGAGCAGGCGCCCCTCGAGGAGGTAGAGCCAATGGTGGTAGAGACCGAGACCGAGACGGAGCCTGATCTGGAGGAGATTGAATCCGAAGCCGAAGAGGTTGAGCTGCCCTCGGAGGAGACTGGGCCCGAGCCTGAGAGCGAAGAGGTTGAGCCGTCTGCTGTGGCCGGGCGGGTGTGGTGGTGGGAACTGGCCAAGAGCCTGTTGATCGTCGCTGTCAGCGCCCTGCTGGGGGTAGCCATCTCCCTGGGCGTAATCTATTCCTACAATGGCACCCTCAACTTCTCCAAACACCGCGACATGGTGGCCCTGAAGGCCCAAACGGAGAGACTGCAAAGAGCCAGCGACAGCTTGCAGTCCGACCTGGAGGCCGTCACCGGGCGGGTGGAAGATCTAGAGGTGCTCAAGGGAGATGTGGAGAGACTCCAGACCGATCTTGAGCAGATTGGGAAGGATGTGGAGGCCATCACTGGACGGGTGGGCGATCTGGAGGAGAAGGTCAAAGTCATCGAGGCGCTCAAGAGAGATGTGCAGAGCCTCGAGGCCGATGTGGGTGACCTCAAGAAAGGCGTAGAGAGTCTACAAGCCGACGTTGGTGGTCTCAAAGAAGAGGTAGCGGCGCTCGAGCAGCAGGCGGCTAAGTTCAACAGGTTCCTGGACGCCCTGCGCGATCTCCTCATCGAGGCCCAAGGCGCGCCTATCACCAATCCGACGCCGACGCCCTAGCAGGCACAACCGACCGTCCTAGCCGACCGAGCTTTCCCGGAAAGTGCTCGGAGCCCCGTCCCCGGGGCGACTTTCGCAAGGTGACTTCGTTGGCTACGCCCCCGGGGACGGGGGCTGAGAGCGTTTTCAGCGACTTTCCGGGAGAGCTCGACTATCAAAGGAGGAAAACTATGGCCGAGAAACAAAAGAAATCCGCCTCAGCCCGCGTTCTGGGCTTCTTCTGGGCGCTGATCAAGTTGGTCCTGGTGCTGGCCATCATCGCTGCCCTGGGGGTGGGCGTCTACTGGGCCGGCTATTATGCCTACCAGGGGATCATATCCCCCATCGCCAGCAACACCAACGCCATCAACCTACTCCAAGACGATCTGGAAGCAGGCCGGAGTGAGTTGATTCAGGAGCTGGCAGATCAGAGCGAACAGATCGCCCAACTCTCGGCTCAAATGGCCGACGCTCAGGAGCGAATGGCGGAGATGGAGGAAACGCTGGCCGCCAGGGACGCTCGAATGGCGGAGTTTGAGCGAGAACTGGCTGCCGGGGATGCCAGGTTGAAAGAAGCGCTGGCCGATCGAGACCAGCAGACAGCCGACTTGCAGAGCGAGTTGAGCGCACAGAGCGAGAGGGTGGCCAGCCACGAGGAGCAGCTCGCCGGATTGAAGGATGCGCTGGATGCCGGGGCTGCTCGAATAGCAGACTTGGAGGAGGCGCTGGTTGACCGAGACCAGCGGATAGCGGATCTGGTTGCGGAGTTAAGCGCACAAGGCGAGACGATAGCTAACCTCGATGCCAACTTGGCCGAACTGCAGGCCGAAGTAGCCAGGCCGGAGGAGGAGATAACGCGGCTCAAGTTCCAGGACTTGCTGTTGAAGGCTTCCCAAGAGGCTATCAAAGCCCGCATCCGCTTGATTCAGAACAACCCCGGTGCCGCCAAAGAGGAGCTCAGGCTGGTGGAGGCCAGTCTGAGAGCCGCCTTTGAACTGGGCGACGAGGAAGCGAGGGCCGCCGTCTCTGACCTCCAGGATCGTCTGGCTGAGGTGATGAGGCACATTGATGAAAACGCCTTCGCCGCCACCGAGGAACTGGAGATCCTCTGGCGGGGCATAGATGTCCTCATCGGCCCCGGTGACTAACCGAAGTTCCGATATGAGGCTCTAGCGCCCGGCGCCGGACCCGATCTTAACGGTAGTACTTGAAGCAGTAGGAGTCTTCGTTTGGGAAAGGCGAGAATAATGCACAAACACAGAATGGAAAACAAGGCAGGTCACAGCCCTTCGACCCCTCGGCAAAGCTCAGGGCAGGCTACGGTCGGGACAGGCCTGGTGCGGGAGCTGGGTCTGATGGAGGCCCTGGCCATCGGATTGGGAACCATGCTCGGCGCAGGCATCTTCGTGCTCTCCGGCCTGGCTGCGGAGCGAGCGGGGCCAGCGGCTGCCATCTCCTACGTAGTAGCCGGCCTCATCTGCCTGCCCATCGCCATGACCATCTCGGAGCTGGCTACCGGGATGCCCAAGGCAGGCGGCAGTTACTATTTCATCTCCCGCGCCCTGGGGCCTTTGGCCGGCTCCATCGTCGGACCAGGCAACTGGCTGGGCCTGACCTTCGCTACCGGCTTCTATCTCATCGGCTTTGGCCAGTACGTCAGCTACTTTCTGCCCGTGCCCACTCGGGCCGCCGTTTTGGTGGCCGGGCTGTTTTTCATCTACCTCAATTACCGGGGAGCCAAGGTCTCAGGCCGGATTCAAAACATCATTGTGTCACTGATGATCGTGCTGCTGGGATTCGCCCTGTTGGCTGCGCCGCGCATCCAGCTCGAGCACTATGCCGTCCCCAGTAGAAATCTGGGAAAGGCGCTGACGGATGGAGCACAGCGTCATGGGGTGGTAGGCAATTAACAGAGCCCCCTCCTGCATGACGGTTAACGAGAATTATTAGAATAAGGAGTAGAATATGCTAGAAACCCTGCATGAACCGGTGGCTATCTTTCTCACCATCATGGCTGTCATCCTGATCACACCGCTGCTTTCGAAGCGCGTCCATTTGCCAGGCATTGTAGGGCTGATCTTGGGCGGTCTCTTGGTCGGCCCACACGTTTTGGGCCTGTTGAGGATGAGCCACACTATTGAGCTGTTGGGCACGATTGGCCTGGTCTACTTGATGTTCAGCGCCGGGATGGAGATTGATCTGCATCAGCTCAGTCGTGTGCGTAACAAGGCGATCACTTTCGGCGTGTTGACGTTTACCATCCCGCTGCTCGCTATCACCGCGCTGGGCCGTGCTCTGGGATTTGGTTGGGTTGGCTCGGTCTTGTTGGGCGCAACCTTTGCCTCACACACATTGATCGCTTATCCCATCCTCAGTCGCTTGGGGCTGGTCCGCAACGAAGCCATCGCCATGGTCGTCGGGGCCACGGTCTTCACCGACATCTCTTCGCTGCTAGTGCTGGCCGTGGTGGCCGGCACACAGGGTGGCGATGTGTCCGCGTTTTCGATTATCAAGTTGATCGCGCTGATGATTGGCTATGCTCTTTTGGTGTTGCTGGGGTTACCGCGTCTGGGTAAGTTCTTCTTTCGCCGCTACAGCAGCCGCGACATCGAGTTCCAGTTTGTGCTGGTGGCCCTGTTCGTAGCCGCCGTGCTGGCCGAACAGATTGGTATGCACGCCATCGTCGGCGCGTTCCTGGCCGGACTGGCCATCAGCGCCACCTTACCTGGCCACAGTGCAGTGGGGGGACAGATCCTGTTCTTGGGCCAATCCTTCTTCGTCCCCATGTTTATGATCTACGTCGGGATGAGCGTTGATCCGCTAGCGTTCGTGGTCAACCTGGAGACGCTCCTCATCGGCGTGGCCATGACGGCTGCCGTCTACGTGACCAAATTTGTGGCCGCCTGGATCACGGCCCGGCTGTTTGATTATACTCGCCACGAGTTGCTCGCCTTCTGGGGGCTTTCGCAGGCCCAGGCAGCCGCCACTATCGCAACCATCCTGGTCGGGCAAGAGATTGGCCTGTTCTCCGAAACGGTCTTCAACGGGAGCATTCTGGCCATCATGTGCACCTGCATCACGTCGCCTTTGCTGGTGGAGCGTTTCGGCAAACATATCCGCGTACCCCCAGCACCGGAGGAAGAGAAGCCACTCTTCGAACGTATCCTCGTGCCCATCGCCAATCCCCAAACCCAAGAGCACCTGCTCACCTTGGCGAATATCTTGAGCCACACCGCCAAAGGCACGCTGCTGCCGCTACACGTGGCCCAGGAGATTGATGGGCGGATCGAGGGACTGGAGCAACAGCGCCGGCTGTTAGAAAAGGTGCCGGAAATCCTGGAAGACCCGGAGACCGAGATCGAGTTGGTGCAGCGGGTGGACACCTCCATCGCTCAGGGGATCCTGCATGCTGCCATTGAGACGGAAGCCAGTTTGATTGTCATGGGCTGGCGCGGCAAGCCAACATTCCGCCAAAGCATCTTTGGCACCGTATTAGACCAGGTGATCTGGAGTGCAGATGTGCCAGTGGTGGTGGGACGGATGAGCACCCCTATCAATGCCACACAGCGGGTTATACTGGTCCTCCCGTCCCGTAGTCTCGATTTCGTGTTGATTGGCAGAACAGTGGAGATGGTCACGTCCATCGCCCGGGCGATCAATGTCCCCTTGCTGATCCTGACCGACCCACGTTATCAACCCAGGCTCCAGGCGAGGCTGGATGAGTTGGAGCTGGATCTGTCTTGCCACGTTGCTCTTCTCGTGGATGACGCAGTCAGAGGCGTCACCCGTGAGGCTGGCGAACAGGACCTGGTGGTGGTCGCAACTACAGGCTCTGAAAGGCGCTTCCGCTCGAGTCTGGGCCACCTCCCAGAACGGCTGGCGAGGGCGCTATCTGGTTCAATGGTGGTTGTCCGTTACCCCCAGTAACTGAGCAAGAGATGTGGCCGTGCTGCGGGATCGGGGACTCGACCAGGTGAAGCGGGTGTTGATCCCCGCTGGCGGCGGACCCCACGCCCGGCTGGGGATCGAGCTGGCCCATCGCCTGGTGACCAGCGAGGCGGGACAGTTAACCGTCCTTCGAGTCCTCTTGGGCAAAGAGGATCCCGATCTCGAACAAGAAGATCTCCTGCATAAGCTGGTCGAGGAAGTCTTGGGAGAAGCCAACGAGCGGGTGCAGGTCAAGACCGTCAGAGCCAACTCGGTCGTAGGAGGAATCGCGACCGAGGCCGACGAGGGGGATTATGATCTGGTAGTCATCGGCGCCTCTGAGGAGTGGTTCATGCGCAACTGGCTGTTCGGCTCGATCCCCGACGTGGTGGCCGAACGGGTCCCCTGCTCGGTGCTCCTGGTGCGCAAGCGCGAGCCGTCGGCGGTCTCCTGGCTGCGGCGGAAGCTGAAGCGCATCAGCGGGCGGTTTTGATGGGATGGGCGGTGATATAGGGAGGCGTTGTCATCGGCCCTCACCCACCCCCGTCCTTTGGGCACCCCCTCCCTCTCCCAAATTTGGGAGAGGGAGGGGGAGGGGGAGGGGGAGGGGGGAGGGAGAGGGCGGAAGGAGCTGGTCACTTTTGAGTGAGTTGTTAGCACGGTTGCTAAACAGAAGAAACACAGTCATCTTGGTCGCCCTGTTGGTTCTGGCAGCGTTATCACTTTTCGCTTCGCGGGTCTCTGTCCATCGTCTCCTGCTGAACTGGACAGGAGAAGAGGATCCCCTGCCCCAGGTGCGGGGGGTGTTCCAACTGGCCTCCAACCTGACCCGTCCCCAGCCAGAGACCAGACCTCACGTCTCCGTGTCCCACGCCGACGTCTGCCCCTTCGGCATCAACGTGTTTCTGGAGCAAGAGGTGGAGCCGGAGAAGCGAGAGCGCAGCTTGCGGATGATCAGCGAGGCTGGCTTCTGCTGGATTCGTCAGGAGTTCCCCTGGGAGGATATCGAGATCCACGGCAAAGGCGATTTCGAGGACCGCCGCCATCAGCCCCACCGCTCGGCCTGGGCCAAGTACGACCACATCGTGGAACTGGCCGAGAAGTACGGTCTTTCGATCATCGCTCGCCTTAGCAATCCCCCGGCCTGGTCGCGGGCGGCGGGCGACGAGGGCGGCAGCGCTAGCACCTACGCCCCGCCTGACGACTACCACGACTACGGCGACTTCGTCCACGCCGTGGTCAGCCGCTACCGGGGTCGCATCAAGTATTATCAAATCTGGAACGAGCCCAACATCTACCCGGAGTGGGGCGAGCAGCCCGTGGATCCCGAGGCTTACACCGAGCTGCTCAAAATCGGCTACACCCGCGCCAAAGAAGCCGACCCCGACTGTGTGATCATCAGCGGGGCGCTGGCCTCCACCATCGAGCTAGGCCCCCGCAACCTCAACGACTTCATCTTCCTGCAGCGCATGTACGACGCCGGGGCTGGCAACTACTTCGACATCCTGGCCATGCAGGGCTACGGCCTGTGGTCAGGCCCTTACGACCGGCGGATGCGGCCTCGGGTCATCAACTTCTCCCGTCCTTTGTATATCCGAGATATCATGATCAAAAACGGTGATGGTGAAAAACCCATCTGGATCTCGGAGATGAACTGGAACGCCGTCCCCGCCGACTTCCCCGTCAAGCCGTATGGCTACGTTACCGAGGAGCAGCAGGCCCGCTACGTCGTGGAGGCATATCGGCGGGCCCAGGCAGAGTGGCCCTGGGTGGGCGTAGTCAACTTCTGGTTCTTCAAGCGGCCCTCTGAGGCGGAGAAAGACCAGCCCTGGTACTACTTCCGCATGGTCGAGCCCGATTTCACCCCGCTGCCCGTCTACGATGCCGTGAAAGAGTACACTCACCAGAGGAGGAACGAGCCATGATTCGTACCAAGTCACCCATCCGCATTCTGCTGGTCGCCCTGGCCCTGGGCTGGAGCGTGGACCTGCTGTTCTACGGCAAAGCCCTGGGCATTTCCGCACCCCTCTTCGTGCTCTTGCTGATGGCCGCCCTCTTTGGCCTGGGCCGACTGGAGGGGGCGCCACCAGTTCGGCGCAATCTCTGGCTGCTGGCCCCGCTCATTTTCTTCGCCGGCATGGTCTTCGTGCGGGCCAATGCCTTCGTCACCTTCCTCAACGTAGTGGCCATCCTGGTGCTGCTGGGGCTTTTGGCCCACTTCTACGCCGCCGGCCATCCGCAGCGGCTAGGACTGATCGGCTACCCCATCATTCTCCTCCGCACGGCAGGCAACGCCCTGCTGCGGCCAGCGCCCCTGGTATCGGCCAGCGTGGATCTACAGGCCGCCCGCCAGCGGGGCGGCCGCAACCTGTTGCCCGTGATCCGTGGGCTTCTCCTGGCCCTGCCGGTGCTGGTCATCTTCACCCTCCTCCTGGCCTCTGCCGACCTGGTCTTTGCCGACTACTTGGAAGACCTGTTCGACCTCGACATCCTGCCCGATGTGCTGGAATGGCTGTGGCGAGGGATCATCGTGTTGGGATCGGCCTGGTTCCTGGCTGGCGGCCTGGCCTATGCCCTGGGCCGCAGCCAGGCGTCGGACGAGCAGGGCGCTGTGGAGAAAGCACTTGGGAGCTTGGCCCAGGCCGTAAGACTCGGCTTCGTCGAGGTGGCGACGGTGCTGATCTCGGTGGATTTGTTGTTCCTGGTGTTCGTGGGGATTCAGTTCGCCTATCTGTTCGGCGGGCGGGCCAACATTACTGTAGAGGGGTACACCTACGCTGAGTATGCTCGGCGTGGCTTCTTCGAGCTGGTGGCCGTGTCGGTGCTGACGCTGGGCCTGATCCTGGGACTGCGCTGGCTGACGCGCCGCGAGACGCCCCGCCAAGCGCGAATCTTCAACGGGCTGAGCAGCCTCATGGTGGGGTTGGTGCTGGTCATTTTGGCCTCGGCCTTCCAGCGGCTGCGCCTCTACGAGGCCGCCTACGGCTACACCCAACTGCGGCTCTACAGCCACGTGTTCATGGTCTGGCTGGCGGTGGCCTTCGTCTGGTTTCTGATCACCCTGTGGCGCTGGCCCCTCGACAGGCTCGGGACAGGGCCCGATCGCTTCGCCATCGGCGCTTTCGTGGCCGCCGTGGGGTTTTTGATCACCTTGAACGCCATCAACCCCGACGCCTTCATCGCGGAGCAGAACCTGGCCCGCTACCAGGCTACGGGCAAGCTGGACGCTTACTACCTGACCAGGCTGTCTGAAGATGCTGTGCCCGTGCTGGTGCTGGCGGTGGACAGGGTAACTGGCGACGAGCGGGAGGTGCTGAGTGAGCATCTGCGCCACCGTCTGGAGAGTGTGGAGGCCAGCCCTCGTTGGCGGAGCTGGCCCTCGTTCCACCTGGCCCGGCGGCGGGCCTATGAGCTGCTGGCGAAGAATCGAGATTGAATGGGGTGGCTAAAGTCCTTGCCGACGGACTGATTATGAGGGGAGCGTTACCCCCCATGGCTGAAGCGATTTGCTTCCCTAGAATATTGTGCTAAAATACACCAAGAGTCTAAAATGGCCAATAGAGCTAGTTAAGGAGGAGGTTGATGGGCACTACAACGGTGAGCATGACGCAGGCCAAGAATAGACTGGCTGATGTGGTCAATCGCGCGGCTTATGGGGGGGAGCGGATCATTCTGCTCTCGCGGGGCAAGCCCAGAGCGGCCATTGTCAGCTTTGAAGATTTGCAGGTTTTGGAAGGGTTGCAAGAAGAAAAGAAGGCCCACCAGGCACGGATGGAGGACTGGTTGGCAGAAGCGCGTGCCTTACGCCGGGAGATCCTGAGGCGGCGAGAAGGGGTTCCTTTATCCGACTCGGCCGAAATGTTGAGGGAACTGCGAGAGGAGCGCGATGAACAAATTCTTGGTCTGCGCTGATGCTGGGGTTCTTATCAAGCTGGTTGTAGCGGAAGAGGACAGCGACCGGGCGGATGCGCTGTGGGAACAGTGGAAGGAGGATGGTGTTAAGGTAGTGGCTCCTGCCCTGCTCCTTTTTGAGTTGACCTCCGTGTTGCGCAACAAGGTGCATCGCGGCCTGTTGAGCCTGAAGGAAGGCGAGAGGGCGTTTGATACGGTTCGCCGCTTGCCCGTGCAGGTGCTGACTCCATCTGGCCTGCATCGCCGCGCCTGGGAGTTAGCGATCCGCTTTCACCGTCCAGCGGCCTATGACGCTCACTACCTTGCCCTGGCCGAGATGATGAATTGTGAGTTTTGGACAGCGGACAAACGGCTGTTTAATGCTGTGAGGGATGAACTGTCCCGGGTGCAATGGTTAGGGAAATATGAGGGTGGGCAAAGGTGACACAAGCGTCGTCTTTGGGAACGTCCGTGTGTAAGAGAAGCCCCCTTCGCTGCGAAAGCGGAGGGGGCTTGCTTTTTAGCAAAAGGTAAAGTATAATTCACGCGAGAATGGAGAGAGGATTGGAGGGAGGAGCTATGGCGATAGAAATCGCGCCACGCATTGTGGTTGACCCAGCGGTTCGCTTTGGCAAGCCAGTGATTCAAGGCACGCGAGTACCTGTAGGATTAGTGGTAGCCAAGCTGGCTGGGGGGATGACGACCGACGAGGTGGCCAGAGAATATGAGATAACGTTGGAAGACGTGCGAGCCGCCCTCAGCTATGCCGCTGAATTGGTTGCAGAAGAAGAGATCAGGGCGGTGGCATAGATGACGGATGGCCTTTCCAGCCGACATCTCACAACCGACATTGGAGAGAGCGTTCGTCAGCGGAGGTTCTTGGTAGATGAAGATATGGCGCGCTCCACTGCGGTAGCCTTGCGTCAAGCAGGGTATGAAGCGGAGGATGTCCGGGATGTGGGACTACGGGGCCACAGTGATCAAGAGGTCTTTGACCGTGCACAGGCGCAAGCGGCAATCTTGGTAACAGCAGACAAGGACTTTGCAAACATATTGCGCTTCCCCCTTGGCAGCCATGCAGGCATCATCGTCGTTCGTGTGCCAGATAGGTTGCCTACCCAGAGAGTGAACGAAGAACTACTACAAGCTCTTGCAAGGCTAGAAGGTCAAAAGCTAGAGGGAGCTTTGGTCATCGTAGAGATAGGCCGCATCCGTATCCGGAGACCTTCGCGGTTATCAATGGAATAGCAAACAAGCCCTCTCTGCCTCTCGGGGGAGAGGGCTTGCTTTTTGGATAGAGGTAGCATAATTCACACAAGGATCGAGAGAGAAAGGGCTGCATGAACCAGGCGAAACCCAGTGAGACGACTCTTGGGCATACACTCAAAAACTGGTGGAAGCGCAACACCGCAAACTGGATCAAAATCGCGCTGCTCCTCATCCTCGTCCTGGCTGCCTTCCTGCGCTTCTACCGCCTCGACGCGCAGAGCCTGTGGGCCGACGAGGGCAACAGCGTGTCCCTGTCCGGGCGCAGCCTAGACCTCATCACCGCAGGCGCTGCCCACGACATCCATCCCCCCCTCTACTACTACCTGCTCCATTTCTGGATGCGCGTTTTCGGCAACAGCGAATTCGCCGTCCGTGCTCTCTCGGCCCTGCTGGGGACAGCATTGGTGTACCTGACCTATCTCCTCGGCCGTCGCCTATCACGCCCCCCCTCAATCCCCCCCAACTTTGGGGGGGAAGCTAGTGGCAATTATTGGCTGGGCCTCGTCGCCGCCTTCCTCTCCGCCATCTCCCCCTTTCAAATCTACTATTCCCAGGAAGCCCGCATGTACATCTTGCTGGCCGCTCTCAGCGCCCTCTCCGTCTACGCGTTCATCAGACTGCTCAAAGCAGAAGCCTCAAGAGCGCGCAACACGCAACACGCAATACGCAACACGTACTTGTGGTCTGGGCTTTACATCGTAGCCACCACCCTCTCCCTCTACACCCACTACTCTTTCCCCATCATCATGGTCATGCAGAATCTGCTCTATGCGATCTGGCTGGCCATCAGTTGGCGGGAGGGGAGGGGGCTGGGGCGAGTTGTGCGCTGGGTCGTCATCCAGTTGGTTGTGATTGTCCTTTATTGGCCCTGGCTGCCCATCGCCCTCCGCCAGGTCTCCAACTGGCCTGCCATCAGCCAATCCTACGGGCTGCTGTTCGTGGTGCGGGAGGCGTTCCGCCTGTTCAGCCTGGGCCCCACGGCGGGGACACAGCACACCTCGCTCCTGCTCCTGGGCTTCGCCGTCATCTTCATAGCTGGCGTTTGGCCGAGGACTCACAAGAAGCAAGAAGCAAGAAGCAGGGATCTTGCCTCCTTGCCTCTTGCATCCTGCACCCTCCTCTACTGCCTCTTCCCCGTCCTGATGATGTACGCCCTCTCGCTATGGCGGCCCGCCTATCGCCCCAAGTTCTTCCTGGTGGGGAGTCCAGCCTTCAGCCTCATACTCGCCCAGGGCATTATCCAATTGAGCAAAGTGGCGCGCAGTAAACGCCTCATTACTCGTTACTCATTACCCGTTGCCTGCCTGATCTTCATCACTGTGGCTTCCAACACCTCGCTGCAGAATTACTACTTCGATCCCCAGTATGCCCGCGACGACTACCGTGGCATTGCCCAGTACATCTCCGCCCTGGAAGAGAAAGGCGATGCGGTGCTGCTCAACGCCCCCAATCAGTGGGAGATTTTCACTTATTATTATGAAGGCAATTCGCCTGTCTACCCCTTACCTCGCTCGCGGCCCCTGGACGAGGCTCGAACAGCCGAGGAGTTGGCGGAAATCGCCGCCGACCACGACCGCATCTTCGCCGTCCTGTGGGCGGTGGACGAAAGCGACCCCGGCCGCTTCGTGGAGGGCTGGCTGGCCGAACGAGCCTACAAAGCATCGGACACCTGGTACGGCGGTGTACGCCTGGCTATCTACGCTGCGCCCACCGCCCCGGCCACGGAGATCCAGAATTCCCTCGATGTGAAGCTAGGTGACGAAATCGCTCTTCTGGGCTACAACCTTCTCACTCGCGAAGTGGAGGCGGGCGACATCCTACCGCTCACTCTTTTCTGGCAGGCTCTGGCCCAACCGCAGGAGCGCTACAAGGTCTTTGTCCACCTCTTGGACGAAGCTGGGCACATCGTCGGCCAGTGGGACGGCGAGCCCGGCGATGGCATGAACTTCACCACCAGTTGGCAGGCTGAGGAGGCCGTGGCCGACCACTACGGCGTCCTCGTCCGGCCCGGCACGCCGCCCGGCCAACATCGAATCGTGGCAGGCATGTACAGCGCGGTATCAGGCCAGCGCCTGGCAGTCACCGATGGCGGACAAGGCCGTGGTGACCACCTCGTCCTGGACACGATCACGGTCCTGCGCCCCTCTGAACCGCCCTCCACAATCGCCTTGAAGATGCAGCACGAAGTTGGCATCCAATTCGATGACTTGGCCCTGGCAGGCTACAGTCTGTACAAGCTGGGCCACGAGCACCAGCCAACCGAACCTCTCCACCCCGGCGACGTCCTGCACCTGGACCTCTACTGGCGAGCCTTTCGCGTGCCGCAGGACAATTGGCAATTGACCCTGCAATTGGTGGATAGCAGAGGACGCATTCTGGTCACCCAACAAGCCACCCCGGCGAGCGTAGACTATCCAACCACCGAATGGGAACTTGGAGAGGTGGTGCGAGGCCAATGCGACGTCTTTATCCCACCGGAGGCTCCCAGGGGAAGCTATCGGCTGAAAGGTCAACTAGCCCGGCTGCCCGACGGCGAGGCCCTAAGGTCGCCCTGGGTCTCACAGCCGTTCTTAATCCAGTAAGAGAAGCTATTTAGCCATGACGTTTCACGCATCACGTTTCACGCATCACGCATCACGCATCACGCATCACGCCTCACGCTTCACGCCTCACGTCTCCGCGATTGCCACGGTCAGAAACGAAGCCCACACCGTACGCCGCTTGCTGGACTCCCTGGCGGCCCAGACCCGTCCCCCCGACGAGGTCGTCATCGTGGACGGCGGCTCGACCGATGGCACGGTGGAGGTGCTGGAAGATTACGCAGCTAGGGGCGTTTTGCGTTTGAAGGTGCTGGTACGCCCAGGGACCAACATCTCCCAGGGGCGCAATGCCGCCATCGCCGAGGCCACGGGCGAGATCATCGCCAGCACCGATGCGGGGGTCAGGCTGTCGCCGAATTGGCTAGAGGAGCTAGTCAGCTCCTTCAGGGAGGGAGTGCACGTAGTCAGCGGCTTCTTCCTGCCCGACCCACAGACTGTCTTCGAGACCGCCCTGGGGGCTACCGTTTTGCCCGTCTTGGCCGATGTCAAGGCCGAGAAGTTTTTGCCCTCCAGCCGCTCGGTGGCTTTCCGAAAAGCGGCATGGGAACGAGTGGGCGGCTATCCTGAGTGGTTGGACTACTGCGAGGATCTCGTTTTCGACTTCAAGCTGAGGGAACTGGGTCCCTTCGCCTTTGCTCCCCAAGCCCTAGCCCACTTTCGCCCCCGGCAAAGCCTGGTCGCCTTCTTTCGGCAGTACTATCGCTACGCCCGCGGCGACGGCAAGGCCGATCTCTGGCCATTGCGCCACGCCATTCGCTACACCACTTACCTGATCGCCATTCCCGCTATCTTTTTGTTGGGCTTTTGGCATACTCCTCTCTGGTGGCTGCTCTACCTAGTCGGCGGAGCCGTCATGTTCTGGACGCCCTACAAGCGTCTCTGGCCCATGATCAAGGGCTACAGCCTGGCCGGCAAAGTCAAAGCCATCCTCTGGGTGCCCATCATCCGCGCGGTGGGCGACATAGCCAAGATGATAGGTTATCCCGTGGGCGTCCTCTGGCGACTGCGACGTGACTCGAATAATGAGTCCGCGGGGCCATAATCATAATAGCGTAGCAGGCGCCTCATTGCCCATTGTCTTGACAAGGGCAAAAAGGATGAATTTGACAAAAAGGGCGAAATATGCTATCCTTATGCTGTAGGAACGGCAGGTTTCTGTGTTCGGGATCACTTAATTAGTGTGCCGCCAGGGCTTCTTGTCCGCTCTGGCGGCTTTTTGTTTAGATGCTCGATCCCAGGCGCACGATGGCTTTATACTCTCAAGGGTATATCAAAGGCCAGTCTGCGCAGGGTTTGAGCTTCGAAAATAAGTAGTAGAAATAAGGAGGTATCAAAGGAAAATGGAGAGGATCACAGGCACGATCAAGTGGTTCAGTCGCGTGAAAGGCTATGGCTTCATCCAGCCTGACGGCGAAGGCCAAGAGGACGTCTTCGTGCATTTCTCGGCAATCGAGGGCACGGGCTTCCGTAACTTGGACGAGGGCGAGAGGGTAGAGTTCTCTGTTGAGGACAACCCCAAGGGCCCCCAGGCTGTCAATGTAGTCAAGCTTGGCGGTGGGTTCTAATACCGACAAAGCCACCTTTAATGGCCGGGCCTTCAAGGCTTGGTTTGACGCGATGACCAAGGCCCCGACGCAGGTTATGCCTCGTCGGGGCTTTCTTACTTAGTAACCAGAATCACTGCAGGTAGAGAAGTAGCTTCTGGCAACAAAGATCGTCGGAGCATAAAATGCCGTGGAACGTGAAGACGTGAAACGTGAGGATCTCACGTCGTGTAAGCTTTACGTTTCACGCATCACGCTTCACGGCTTGGCCTGCAGTTCACCTTACCAGACAGTCAGAATCTGGTTCGATATGAACAAATTGGAGTGTGAAATATGACAAACAAATTACGAATCATTCCCCTGGGAGGACTGGGGGAAGTAGGCAAAAACATGATGGTTTTGGAATATGGCAAGAACATCATTATCGTTGATACAGGGATTATGTTCCCAGAGAACGACATGCTGGGTATTGACTTCATCATCCCCGACTTCAACTATCTCATGGACAAAAAGGACTTAGTGCGGGGCATCATCCTCACCCATGGCCACGAGGATCACGTGGGCGCGCTTCCCTACGTGCTCCAGGAGATCAAGGCGCCCATCTACACCACCAAGCTGACCCGTGGCCTGGCCGAGGTGAAGCTGAAGGAGAACCACCTGCTGGACCAGGCAGAGCTGAACACCATCCAAGATGGCGATCGCATAGCCCTGGGGCCTTTCCGCGTCGAGTTCTTCCACGTCTGTCACAGCATCCCCGACGGGGTGGGATTGGCTATCGAGACGCCCGTGGGCCTGGTGGTCCACTCTGGCGACTTCAAGTTCGACTATACCCCGGTGGATGGCAAGCCCCCCGATTTCGCCAAGCTGGCGGAGCTGGGCGGGCGCGGGGTGCTGGCGCTGCTGTCCGACAGCACCAACGCCGAGCGATCAGGGTTCACCCCTTCGGAGCGGGCCATTAACGATGCCTTCGATCAGGTTTTCCAAAAAGCGGAAGGACGCATCATCGTAGGCACCTTCGCCTCTCTCATCTCCCGCATCCAACAGGTGGTCAACGCTGCAGTCCGCCACGATCGCAAGGTGGCCATCACCGGCTACAGCATGGTCAAAAACGTCAGCATGGCCCAGGAACTGGGATACTTGTCCATCCCGCCGGGCGTCTTGATCAAGCGGGGTGACATTGACAAGCTGCCCCACCACAAAGTAGCCATCATCGCCACGGGCACGCAGGGCGAGCCCTCTTCGGCTCTGGCCCGCATGTCCGTCGGCCGCCACCGCCGCATCAAGGTCGTTCCCGGCGATACGATCGTCATCTCCGCCCACGCCATCCCAGGCAACGAGGAGATGATCAATCGCACTATCAACCGCCTCTTCCAGCAAGGGGCCAACGTGGTCTACGAGAAGATCGCCCCGGTGCACGTCTCGGGCCACGGCAACCAAGAGGATCAGAAGCTGCTCATGCACCTGATCAAGCCTGACTACTTTGTGCCCATTCACGGTGAGCTGCGCCACCTGACCCAGCACGCTCGGATCGCCCAGCAAATGGGCGTTCCCGTCAACAATACGTTGGTGGTCGAGAATGGCTACGTCCTGGAGTTCGACGGGGAAAGCGGTCGCATCGGCGAGCGGATACCCGGCGGCTACGTGTACGTTGACGGGTCCGGCGTAGGCGATATCGGCCCAGTGGTGATGCGCGATCGAGAGATCCTGGCCGGTTCTGGCTTCGTGGTGGCCGTGATCAAGCTGGACAAGAAGACGGGACAGCCTGCCGGACGGCCGGAGATCATCTCGCGAGGCTTCGTCTACTTGAAGGAGTCGGCGGAACTCATCGAGCAGGCTGAGGATAAGATCCTGAAGGTGATAGGAAAGAGCGGCAAGGGACAGGCAGACATCAGCGACAAGGTGCGGGATGAGTTGAGCAAGTTGTTCTACGACGAGACCAAGCGCCGCCCCATGGTCTTCCCGGTAGTTGTGGAGGTGTAGGGAACGTAGAACGTGAAACGGGTTGCGTAGCAAAAGCGCGCGCTAGACAGCAGCGCGCTTTTGTGTTATAATCGGACTGTTGGCCATTGCCCCCACCCACCCTCCCTCGCTCTCCTTGAGCCATGTATTATCCACACCTGAGAGGGCATTCGTAGGGCAGGTTGGCGGCGGTGACAGCAGGATAGTGGTGCTCGTCCAGTCTCCTCTCGTAGCAGGATGGCCCTGGTTAGCAAGTCATCCAGCCGCCTACCTGCCGTTCCTAGGTAGCTTCAGTAGATCACAATCGCTCGCGGCGGATTGCCAAATCCGCCGCCAAACCGCTGGATCTGGCGATCCAGCGGGAGCAAATTGTGATGTACTGATAAGCCGAGCCCAACCTGCCCTACGTTTCGTTTGGGAGAGGGTGTCCGAAGGACGAGGGTGGATGAGGGCCGCTTGAGTCAATCAAGAAAGGCGGGTGCACCATGAGAAAGATGCTTCGTTTCAGCCTCTTGTGTCTCGTTGTCCTCGCTCTCACCTCCCCTGTGGTCAGCGCTCAAGGGCCGCCCGCCCTCACCGAGGTGGGTTCCCAGGTGGCCGTCCTGGAGGACGCCACGCTCGACGTCAAGTATCGCTTGACCTTCCGCGAGAGCGAGCCCCGCAGCAAGATCACCACCATGGGCCCCTTCGATGCCGGCCACCGCATCCTGGACGCCCACCTCGAGCACGACGGCCAGCAGACGCCCGTGAACCTGGACAGCAAGGGCGGCGGGTTTTACACCGTTCCCTTCGGGCTGAGCACCGAAGCGGGCCGGGAGTACACCGTCCAGGTGCACTATCGGGTGGAGCGTGCTCTGGATGTGACCGAGATTGACGGCGTGGAGCACCGCGTGCTGGCCTGGGCGCCCATCCAGTGGAATCTGCCCATCGGCGAGCAGATCGTGACCTTCATCCTGCCCATCGAGCTGCCTGCCGACGTCACCCAGCCGGAGCAGGTGACGGATGAGCTGGTGGACCGGGCGGCCGTCGTGGTGGACGACGCCAACGTCGCCTCTTTCGACCGCTGGGTCTACTATCCCACCCCCGACGAGGCCAGCGGCAAGAACTGGCTCTCCATCTACATCTCCAAGAAGAACGTTCCCCGGGAGTACCACTTCACTCCCAAAGTCTACATCCCCGGCCGCTACTTCGCCGAGCTGCCCGCCGAGCCTGTCGCCCCTGCCGAGGATTTCACTCCCACCAAAGAGCCCGAGCCTGCGCCCAGCCGTTCTCTGCTGCCTTATCTAATCCTCTTCGGAGCCCTGGGCTTGCTCGTTGCCGGCCTCATCGTCTTCATCATCTTCCGCCTGGCGTCGCCCAAGGCGGCGCCGGAGGAGTACCAGGCTCCGGAGATCGAGATCGAGACCTTCGCCCAGCCGGGCGTGGTGCCCGACCTGGAGGCCATCGAGGCCGCCCTCTACATCGGCGACACGGCCAAGGTCATCACCCTGGTGATCATGGCCCTCTCCCAGCGCGGCGTGCTGACGGTGCTCAACAAGCGGCCGCTGCAACTGGAGGTGACCGCCCCCCTAACCCCCCAAGGTTGGGGGGAACGGGGGGAGGAGATGGCCGATTACGAGCGAGCACTGGTGGCGGGCATCGCTGACGACGGCACCTTGCCCCAGTCCACCATCGAGCGGGTGATGGCCCTGCTCTCGGCGCGGTTGCAGAAGAAGATGTGGAACGCTGACCCGGAGGCCACGCGCGATACCTACCGGCGGCGGGCCGAGGAGGCCTGGGAGGACTACCGCCGATCGGACCCCGTGCACCCTTGGGGTTGGGGCCACCCGTCGTTCCCCTGGATCATCCTGTCCCCCAGCTACCGGCCCTACCGCCCTGTCCCCGTCGCCGTCCGTCGCGGCCCCACGCCCGTGGAGACCTTGCGCGAATCCCCGCTGGTGGGCGCCGCCGACCAGATGGCGGGCGTGATGGAGGGCGTGGCCGACAGCATCACCACCCGCGCCGAGGGGCTGGCCACCTCCGCTGCCCATTTTTTGGATCGCCTGGCCGGGCGGGAGGACGCCGGCTACGACGCCTGCCACTCGGCGTGTCACAGCGCGTGTCACTCCGCCTGCGTCCACGACGCCTGTCACAGCGCGTGCGTCCACGACGCCTGTCACAGCGCCTGTCACAGCGCGTGCGTCTGCCACAGCGCGTGTCATTCCGCCTGCCACAGCGCGTGCGTGAGCAGTTTCTAGAACGATAGAGAGTGGAATCCGATTATCAATAAAGGAGGGAAAAGATGCAAAGGAAAGATTTCTGGCTAAGAGCTTTCATGACAATGCTGCTGGGGATTGTGCTCCTCAGCGCCATCGCCACCTCGGTAGTGGCGCGGACCGAGGCAACCAGCGAGGCCGCTCTCCCCAGAGCAGCCTCTCCCTCGAGCCAGGGCAATCTAGCGGGGCGGCTCGCCAAGGCCCCCTCTTCCGGGCTTCAGCCCGCCGACCCGTCGCGCCTGGCCCAAGCCCTAGGCAGCACACCGCTGATGTTCATCGAGAACGTCGGCCAGTTCGCCCCTTCGACTGGCTCAGGGCAGGGCTCCCACGCCCGCTTCCAGGTGCGAGGCGCCAACAGCACCGTCTGGCTGGCGGAGGACGCGATTTGGATCACTGTCCTGGAGCAGGGGAGCAGGAGGAACTTATCCTCAGCACCTCAGGCCCTCCGCACGTCTGCTGCGCGGCCCGCGAGGGGCGTTCACCTCAAGCTAACGTTTCCCGACGCCAACCCCCACGCCCGCCTGGAACCCTTCAACCGACTGGAAACAGGGGTTTCGTACTTCATCGGCAACGACCCCGACAAGTGGCGTACCAATGTGCCGGTGTGGGGCGGGGTGCGCTACGTGGACCTTTATCCGGGCGTGGATCTGGAGATCATGGGCGAAGGGGGCCACTGGAGTTGGCGTCTGGTGACACGTACTCCCTCCCCAACACTCCCTCTGGCAGAGAGAGGGGGTGTTGGGCTGCGGGTGGAAGGAGCCGACGCGCTGGCCTCGGACGCTGGCCGTCTGCACCTGACCACAGCCGTGGGCGAGTTCACCCTGTCGTTACCCTGGATGGACAATGGAGAATGGAAATTAGCAGATGGAGCAAGAAAGAGCGACACGCTTTCCCTCATCCCATCTCCCTTCTCCCTCCCTTTCCTTCCGTCTTCCCCCCTCCTCCTTCCATCCTCCACCTCTGCCGATCTGCTCTACTCCACCTTCCTGGGCGGCAGCGACTATGACTACGGCTACGGCATCGCTGTGGATGGCAGCGGCGCGGCCTACGTTGCAGGCGATACCAAATCAGCCGACTTCCCCATTACCCCCGGGGCCTACGACACGACCCTTGACGGCGACTACGAGGACGCCTTCGTGGTTAAGCTGAACCCCGCCGGGAGCGGGCTTGTCTACGCCACCTTCTTGGGCGGGAGCGACGATGACCACGGCTACGGCATCGCCGTGGATGGCAGCGGGGCGGCCTACGTCACGGGCAGCACCTATTCAACCGACTTCCCCGCCACCCTCGGAGCCTACGACACGAGCTACAACGGCGGCTACAGTGACGGTTTCGTAGCCAAGCTGAACCCCGCCGGGAGCGCGCTGGCTTACGCCACCTTCCTGGGCGGCAGCGGCGAGGAATCCGTCTACAGCGCCGCCGTGGATGGCAGTGGCGCAGCCTACGTCACGGGCTGGACCAGGTCAACCGGCTTCCCCACCACTCCCGGGGCCTACGACACGACCTACAACGGCGGCGACGATGCCTTCATGGTCAAGCTGAATGCCGCCGGGAGCGATCTGGCCTACGCCACCTTCTTGGGCGGCAGCGGCGAGGAATCCGTCTACAGCGCCGCCGTGGATGGCAGCGGCGCGGCCTACGTCACGGGCGCCACCGAATCAACCGAC
>CAZEBW010000023.1:0-48635 GCA_964510205.1 uncultured Anaerolineae bacterium | reverse complement strand
ATCAGCCGAGGTCGTGGAGGAGGACTTCCCGCGACCGAGGGCCAATCAACAACACTCCACAGGGAGACTACCCGAAAAGAGGGCTCAGGGTTTGCCTGAGCCCTCTTCCTCGTCAATGAGACTAACCCCTAGCCCAGGGTCAGCCTTCTAATCAAGCCAGTTTCTGCTACCACCTCGGTCACGCCAAGAGCGGTCAGAAGGGGAAAGATGGCCATCAAAGCCACCACCGGTATCCAGGAGAGAAGCGCGGTGATGGTCATCAGGAGCGAGAACAGGCTAATGGCGAAGACGAGCGGTATCCACTGTTCGTAGGGTTTGATCGCGTTTTCCAGCAACTCCACCAGTGTCGCCTCAAACTGCGCCCTGAATTTGGCCTTGAGGGCTTGCCTCTGGCCGGCCTGCAAGCCTTCAACGGCTTCCCTCTGCATTTCATCCAACACGGCATCGAACTGGTTTCTGAATTCGGCCATCACAGCGTCCCCGACGCCTGCCGGAAGGCGATCGCGAACCTTTCCCTCCACTTCGTCCATGACCTCTTCAAACTGGGTCCTGAACTCGGCCACAGCAGCGCCCCCGAAGTCCGCCGGGATAAGCTCACCGACTTGCTCCTCCATCCTGTCCGCGACCATCTCCACCAGGGCAGGCGGGATCGAGAAACCCTCCCTTTCGATCTCGCCCGCGTAGCCGAAATAGAAGCTCCCGCAGGCCACGATGACGAGGCTGGTAAGCAAGACGCCTTGGCTCTGGGAGATGGGTCTCAGGGAGAAGCGCAAGCGATTATTCAGCTCTCGGGCTACTTTGTCTGCATAGACGAGCGAGGCGATGAAGTACGCCGCCGTCAACAGGCCGCCGCTGGCCTTCAACTCCCACCCCAGCAGCATGGCCAGGGCCGAGAGGCCGAAAACGGCGAAGCTAACCGTGAGAGGGCGAACCAGAGCCGCGACCAGGCCGGCTGTGACAGCAACCGCCCCCAGGGCCAGAAAGAACCTCAGGGCCAGATGCAGGGCATCCCTTGAGGGCTGGAAAACCAGTTCGTATCCCTGACCGATCCGCTCGCAGGTGCCGCCGAAGTAGTAGGTTGCGGCGATGAGTAGAACAGCGAAGACCGCGATTTTTAATTCTCGGCCCATTCAGTCTATTGCCCCCACTTCCCTCAGATACCGCTCCATCCTGGCCACGAACCTCTCGGCGTCGGCCAGCAAATCAGCAGTGACCTTCTCGTCTAAATCCTCCAGTTCGTCGGCATAGTCGTAATCCTCTCGCAGTCGTCTGGCCCGGCCGTATATCTTGCTGTACTCCGGTTCGATGTGGCCTGGCTTGACAAGATACTGGCTAAAGGCCGATTGTACGCCCGAATGCTTGCTGCGCTCAATGTCAAGAGTGAGCAACGCAGCCGAAGTGATATGGAAGACACTATAGTAAGCTCTGTTCACGGCAGCGCGTAGGAAACCTAGCCTCAGCAACCCTCGTGCTGCTCGCAGGTCTTCTCTGCATTTCTCTAGGCGTACTTCAATGATGATTCGGTGCGTTTCTTCATCCATATCGGGACCCCTTCCCTAGTCGTGTTATTGTAAATGGGAGAGCGGTGTTCCATCAGCCACCGGTAATGCTCCTCATCGAACACCAAAGCGGATATGTTGACCTCGTAGTCCAGCAACAAGTCGGAAGTCAAATCGGTGATCGCTCGCCAATAAGGCCACCGATCATCGCCCCCAACCACCACCAACACGTCCAGGTCCGACTCCTCGTCGAAGTCGCCTCGCACTTTGGAGCCGAAGAGCGTGACCAGCATGACCTCGTCAGCATACTTCTCCCGCAGCCGGGCGACGAACTCGGACAAGGCCGCCTTCTCCCGGCTGGTCAGATGCCTCAGCCCAACCATTTCCTTTTGCTCAACCACTCCCTGCATCGCTGCCCTCCTCTACGGAAGCCCCAGAACCTCCCTGTACCCCTGCATGTCCATGAACCCGTGTCCCGAGATGTTGAAGGCAATGGTTTTGCTCTCCCCAGCCTCTTTGCACCTGACTGCTTCATCAATGGCGCAGGCGATGCTGTACGCCGATTCGGGAGCGGGCAGGTATCCCTCCGCTTGAACAAACATCTTGGCCCTTTCGAAAACGTACCGCTCGTCAGCGGGATAGGCCACGGTCTCGATGTAGCCCAAGTGCCTCAGCAAGCTCAAGATAGGCGCCGCGCCGTGATACCTCAGCCCGTCGGCGCGGATGGGCTCCATTTCGGCCTTATGTCCCAAGGTGTACATTTTGAGCAGAGGCGTCATCTCAGCGTGGTCAGCGAAGTTGTACTTGTACTCGGCCTGCAGATTGGGCGCTACCTCGCTCTGAGCAGCGATGAAACGTATCTTCTTCCCCTGCTTGAGGACCTCCCTCACGAAGGGCAAGACGAAGCCCCCAAAATTCGACCCTCCACCCAAACAGGAAATCATCACCTCCGGATAATCGTCGAAGATCTCGAACTGCTTCTTGGTCTCCAGCCCGATGATGGTCTGGTGGGTGAGCACGTGGTTCAGCACTGAGCCGAGGCAGTAGACGGCCTCGGGATCCTTTCGGGCGTCCTCCAGTCCCTCAGAGATGGCGATGCCCAGGGAGCCCGGGTGGGTTGGGTTCTTCTCGTAGAGCGACCGCCCGAAGTCGGTCTTGGGGCTGGGCGAGGCGTTGACCTCCGCCCCCAAAAGGTGCATGAAGTTTCTGCGGTCGTGCTTCCAATCATACACCGCCCTGACCCAGTAGACGGTGCATTTCAGACCCAGCAGGCTGGCGGCGTAGGCCAGGGCCGTCCCCCACTGCCCGGCGCCGGTCTCCGTGGTGACGCGCTCGTACCCCTCTTGCTTGGCATAGTAGCACTGGGCCACAGCAGTGTTCACTTTGTGACTGCCGGTGGGGCTGTAGAACTCGGCTTTGTAGTACAGCCGCGCTGGCGTATCCAGCCTTTTCTCCAGGTTCACGGCCCGGAACAGCGGACGAGGCCGCCCGGCCTGGGCGTAAAGCTCCCACAGTCCATCGGGTATGTCTATCCATCTTTGATCCGAGCTATCCTGCTTCAGGCACTCCGCCAGGAGCATGTTCGGCAGAGCGGCTAACCTCGATTCCCCCTCCTCTGGATCCTTGGGCGGGGGAAGGGGTTCAGGCAGGTCGGGGAGGATGTTGTACCAGCGACGGGGCATCTCCTCCACTCTCAGGTTCACTTGTCTTTTCACCGTCGCGACCTCCTTCTTTGGAAAGTTTGCACGACACTGCGCTCTCTCAATAGTTTATCACCTATTGCCGAGGATGTCCCACGGGGATGAGGTAGAGGGGTTCGTGATCGGCGGGGAGAGAGAGGGCAGCTTGAACCTGGTCACCGTAGAAGGCGCCGATGGGCACCGCCCCCAGGTACAGCGCCACGGCCTGCAGGAGGATGTTCTGACAAGCGTGGCCCGCCTCCAGCTTGACGTAGCGCTCGGCCCGGCCGCCGTATTTTCCCGCCGTCCTCTCGTAAACGGCGGTGATCACGAAGACCGCTGGGGCAGCTCGTATCGCGTCCTGCTTCAGCCCCGCCTCCCATAGCCCTCGGCGCAGGTCGCTCTGGGATTCGATGATCACACTGTGTCCCTGGGGCACGTAGTGGTAGAGACCGTTGGCGGTGACCACGTAGACCTCCAGCGGATAGAGCGCACCGGCCGAGGGAGCGGTCCGCCCACCCCAGCCGGCCGTCAGCCCCTGCGCCGCCCAGAGAAGCTGAGAGATCTCCTCCAGGGTTAGCTCCTCGTCGGTGAAGCTCCGCACCGAGCGCCGTCGGACCAGCGTTTCCTCGAGAGAGAACTCCCCTTGCAGCCTCGGCTCTGGCAAAGCCATCTCCTGCGGCGGCGGGGAGGCCGCCGCCTCCCTGACCTCCTCGATGCCAGGGGCACAGCCCCCCAGGATGAGACTGGCTGCGGCGATCAGGACAAGCGCTGTATAACCAACAGATCGCATCTTTTCCTCCCAGACGTCGGAAGTCTATATTCGGTCATCATCGAACAGCAGATGAGCGATGATATCCCTATCGGCTGGGATGTAAGAGATATTCATTGCGGTCAACGAGCACAGCCTGGAATTGCCCCTGAAAGAGAGCACCAACACGATCATAGCTTTTGTTCATAGCCTTGGTGTAGGATATGGAAAATCGTTGCATACGGCGGGATAGCTCGTCATCATGTGGACAGACCAACAGGTGAAAGTGATTAGGCATCAGGCAATAGGCGATGATAGTCGTCCAGACTTCCGAAGTCTATACTCTATCTGGTCACCTCTCATCCCAATCCTTCACCAACAGGTCTCCCCCCAATCCACGGCCACGATCATGATGTCCACGATGTCAATTTCGCCATCGCCATCTAGGTCGTAGCGCGCGTCCCAGCCAGGATCTGCATCGGTCATGTGCCACCGATTTGCCACCTGCATGATGTCCGCTATATCCACATTGCAGTCCCGATTGAAATCGTGGTGCGGAAAGTTCACCACGCTGACACTGCCATCTTGCCGTGGGACAGTCACGCCACCCTCGTTCAGTTCAGCAGCCGTGATTTCCAGCGGCGAGGTATCACCCAGTTCCCCCACCACGTCGAACACCAGCTCCAACAGATGGCCGTCGTCGGTGATGGGTTGAGCGCCAGCCACGGCCGCCCGCACCAGCCCCGGCTGATTGAGATTGCTCTCGGTCAGAAAGTCTCGGGCCGCATCGCCAGCGGACGCCGAGGTGGCCGAGACGACCGTTGGATCGTAGCTCACGACGACGTCTGCGCCGTACACCTCAGCTTGGTCCGGGGCGATTTCCAGAGTGACGGTGATGCGCTCGCCAGGCTCGGCGTAGAGGTGCGGCAAAGTCAGAGACGCGGTGTTGGCCAACTGAGCCTGGCCCACGCCCTCCGACCAGCTCCCCGACACGTCCCCCAACAGCGTGGCCGTGAAGTCCTGACCGCTAACATAGCCGCTCAGATCCGTGTAACTCCGGGTGGCCGGATCGAACTCCCACACCAGGCCCGCGCCAGGGAAGGGCAGGGTGACTAAATCCGCCGCCTTCTGCAGGATGTAGGAGGCATCCAGAGAAGTGACGCCGCCGATTTTGTCCACGTCGCCCGCAGTGGCGGCGTAGCCGCTCAGAGTGATGAGGCCGGCCTCGTGCTGAAGGGCCAGCGAGGCATCGTAGGCGCTGATGCCTCGCACGCCGTCGGACTTGCTGGGGGTCAAAATGTAGTCGCCCGCCGCGAAACCGCTCACGTCGTAGCCGCCATCCGCCTGGCTGAGGTCGGTGTAAACCTGGTCGCCCGTCAGGGTGAGCAGGACGTCCGGCACCCCCACGCCGTCCTGCCAGAAGCGCACCGTGCCTTCAACAACGTAGCCCAGCGGAGAGGACATGGTGGCTATCGTCCCCACCGAGGCTCTGACGAACTCGGTGAAATAGGGTATGTTCAGAGTGCTGAGCTGATCCCCAGTGGTGTGATAGTAGGGGGTGAAGTCTTGCCAATCCTCAATGCCCAGAATGGCGCTGTAACCATAGTCCCAGAAGGAGGCGTGATCGCTGCGGTTGGTGGCGCCGTAAGTGATGATCTGAGGGACGAGGTCAACGTCGTAGGTGTCCACCACGTCGGCGAACAGATTAGCGATGGCGATGGAGCCGGCGCCGCTGCCGGCGTGCAGCTCGAAGATGGAATCGGCATTGGAATCGTAGGCGATCATGTCCAGATTGAGCACGCCCAGGATGTCGTCGCCCTCGTAATAAGCATCCTGAGCGTATGCGTGGCTGCCACGCAGCCCTTGCTCTTCTCCTGTGAAAGCGACGAAGCGAATGGTGTAATCGAAGCCGTACTGACTGAGGATGTCGGCGGCGATCATCACCGCCGTCGTGCCGCTGGCATTGTCATCGGCCCCCGGCGCGTCGGTGTACCTGTACGCCGGTTCCGATATACTGTCCACGTGAGCACAAACGATGTAGATGTCATCGGGGTCAGTGAGGCCCGGCTTGGTGGCTACCACGTTGCGCCAGTTGTAGCCTGACCAGTTGTAGTTGTGATATGCTACCTCCAGGCCCAGGCTCTGGAAGTGCTCGTACACGAACTGCGTGGCCTTTTCTATAGGCTCGCCGCTGTAGGAGTAGCGAGTGCTGATGGTATAGGGCTGGCCGCCGATGGTGACCTGGTTCTCGCCGCTGAGATCGCCATCGTATTGATAGACGACAGCCGAATCCACCTGGGCCATCATCTCCGCGACGAGCGGGTCGGGCTGGCCCAGAGATTCGTAGGCGACGCCCTCCACCGTGGGGCTTAGACGAATTGGGTGATCGGGCAGCCACCTGATCTCCAGGCCCAGAGCGGGCAGCTTCTCCGCCCCGTCCGCCGGAGCCCGAATCAGCGCCCGCAGGCCATCGAAGTAGAGAAGCCTGCCGTGCTGTGGGATCAGGGACAACTGGTCAGGGTAGCGAGGATAGACCAGATAATACTGCCCCGGGACAAACTCGTCGTCCAGGACGCGGTAGGCCAAGCCCTGTTTGGCCAAGAACAGCAGGGCGTCCTCGGTGGCCGCGGCGATGAGATAATGCTCGTCCTCGGTGGTCAAGTGGGCATAGACGGCCAGCCCGCCGGCCTCCACCCGCTGCAGGTCGCCCTCCGCTGGCAAGTCTATCTTGACCAGGACAGGCGCCGCCTGCGGGCCCTGAGACATGACAGAGCTGCCGCTGACAATGAATATAGTGATGAGGAGCAAGCCACAGGTCGCTGTGAGCTTCCTGTCCATCATGGCTCCTTTCGACGTACTGCGTATTGCGTATTCCGTTCAGGCCTTACGCAATACGAAACACGCAATACGTTACGGCGCATACCGGAACGGGTGCCGCGCCGCCTCTTTCTCGTGGAGCAGTTCTTCGAGCGTTGGCCGCCCCTCGATGGCCTTGCGGATGGCGGCGCGCATGGCCTTGTAGTTGTTGAACTCGATGCGTTTGCGATTGGCGGCGGCCGGATGGACGAAGACGTTGGCGATCATGGCCAGGTCGTCCAGCGCGCCCTGGGGCAGGCTGCCATCCTCGATGCTGGCCTCGATGGCCAGGTTGATGCCGCTCGCAGCGTCGTCGTAGACGTGGCCGGCCTGCTTCTCGGTGCGCACGGTCACCGTGGGAACCAGCAGCGTGCGCGGGCGCTGGCTGATGATGCGCAGCTCGTGCGAAGGCCGGGGCTCGTCCAGCGCTTTGGCGATGGCCCTGCCCACCGGCCCCTCCTTGACGCCCAGCAGCAGGTCAATGTGGGCGATCTCGAAGAAGGGCGGCCCGGAGAACCCCTCGCCGACGCGCAAGGTGAAGTCCTCGATCAAGCGGGGCGTCTGGGGCGTGGCGGAGAACTGGGTCTCCACTAGCTTCCCGTCGCCCAGGTCGTACTGAACTTCCGCGCGCGGAATCTTGCCCAGATTTTCCAGTTGGATGCGCAGCTCCTCGCGGTCCTCCCACTCGAAGGCCCCGCCGGGCATGATGGGATGGCGAGAGTTGCCCATCTCCAGGCCCATCATCCGCAGGCCCTCTTTCACCGCCTGGGTGGCCCCTTTGCGGGTGATGATGCGCACCAGTTTCTGCACCTGGGCCTGCCAGTCCTGGGCCGCGGCCAGATCCCCCGCCTTCACAGCGGCGTAGATCTTTTGCCAGAGATCAGGAATCAGGTTGGCGCTGGCCAGGATTGCCCCATCGGCGCCAGCGGCCAGGGCCGCCATCACCATCTCGTCGTGGCCGCAGAAGATGCCGATGCGCCCTTTGACCTTCTCGAACAGGGCCATCAGGAACGGCATGTCGCCGCTGGAATCCTTGATGCCCACCACGTTGTCCAGATAGGCCATTCCCTCCGCCGTCCACCATTTGAAGTGGGTGCCTGCGCACTGGGGGATGTTGTAGAGGATGATGGGCAGGCCCACTTCGTTGACCGCCTGGTAGTGCTCGTAGACCTCGTTGAAGGTGGGCTTGAGGTAGAAGGGGGCCACCACCAGGGCCGCCGTGACGCCGGCGTCCTGGGCGTATCGGGTCAGAGCCACGGTATCCCTGGTGCTGGCGCATCCCGTGCCGGCCACCACCGGCACCCTGCCTCCAACCTCGTCCACGGCAATGTCAATCACCTGCCGCTTCTCCGCCTCGGACAGGTACACGAACTCGCCGGTGGTACCCACCGGCACCACCCCGTCCACGTGGGGCAGGACGCGGCGGATCAGCGCTCGGAAAGCGCCCTCATCAATCCCGTCATCCTGGGCAAAAGGTGTAACCAGAGCCGGGAAGACGCCTTTGAACCAATCGGGTTTCTTGGACACAATGGCCTCCTTTGTGATCTGTGTCATTGCGAGCGCAGCGAAGCAATCCCCATCCCGCGAATTGGGGATTGCGCCGTTTTCACTTCCAAGTTCGGCGCAAAAAGCGCGCCTCGCAATGACACGTCTACTTATGGATACTCACGAAGCGCGCAATGCTTCGGTCATACGTTCGCTCCACCTCCGGCGGGAACAGGCAGCCGGGCAGTTCGCCGTACTTCTTGTGGTACATGATGCACTCACAGCACAGCCCCTTGCGACTGCAAGGCTCGTAGGTGCAGGTGCACTTGGCCAGGTTTTGGTCTTGGCTGCATTCTTTCATTATGTCACCTCCAGTAGATTAGCGAACTTCCTCGGAAAGCGCTCAGAGCCCCATCCCCGGGGGTGAGTCCGTCCGTTCAATCCTCCAGTCTGTTGTCACACCCTCTCCGCTCAAACCTCCCAAGCGTTCTTGACGTTTCACGTTTTACGTTTCACGCTTGACGTACACCTGCCCAATCGCCTCCCCCATCGCCGCGTACACGTTCTGGTAGAGGGCGTGGCGATCCAGAGCTCTCGGATCCACCGTGGCCAGGACGATCATCACTTCCTCGTTCATGGCCGCCTCTGGGATCACTCCCTGCTCCAGCGCGTCCGCGATGGCCTTGGCCACCGCCGCCTGGGTCGGGCCGTAGATCATGTTGGCCTGGCGGAGGTTCTTCTGCTCCAGCGCGGGCAGGATCAGCGTCGGCGGACGCACAGTGAGGTTGGGCTCCAGGATGGTGGTCAGCGCCTGGCGGCGATGGAGGGGATAAGTAAGCTGGTAGGCGTAGGCATCGCCCAGCGGCCCCACTTTAGAACCGGCCACTAGGTCGAGCTGCACCCACTCCGGCGCCTCCCCAGCCGATCCACTGCCCACCCGCAGCCCGGCAGCCTGAATCCCCTCCGCCGTCAACCCCACATCCCCAAACCGCTCCTCCACCGCTCCCCTAATCCCTAGTCCCTTGTCCCTAGTCCCTTGCACCTTGCCCAGCTTCTCCAGCTCCATTCGGATCTCGGCTCGCGTCTCGTGGAGCAAGGCCCCGCCCGTGGACTTCAGCGGCCGGCGCGGCGGTCCGACTTTGACGCCCATCATGTTCAGGGCCGCCTTGACGGCCACGCCCCCACCGTGGCGGCAGAAGATGCGGGCCAGCTTCTGCACCTTCCTCTGCCAATCCCGCGCGGTAGCCACATCGCCCCTCCGCACGGCCGCCAAGACCTGCTGCCAGACCTCGGGGAAGACGTTGGCGCTGGCCAGGATCATGCCGGAGCAGCCCCCGGCCAGGGCGGGCAGCACCACCTCGTCGTGGCCGATGAAGACGTCAATGCGCCCCTGGACCATCTCCAGCACTTCCATGGTGTAGGTCAGGTTGCCGGAGGAATCTTTCAAGCCCACGATGTTATCCAGGTCGGCCAGGTCCTCGACGACGGTGCGGGGCAAATAAGCGTCCACCACCTGGGGGATGTTGTACAGAAAGATAGGAATGTCCACCGCCCTGGCCAGCTCGTAGAAGTGCTGGTAGACGCCTTTGTCGGAGGGGTGTAGGAAGTAAGGCGTCACCACCAGACACGCGCTGGCGCCGGCCTCTTGGGCGTTTTGTGCCAGCTCGATGGCTTGGCGGGTCGAGGGGGCCCCGGCGCCGGCGATGACGGGCTTGCCCTGCGCCTCCTCGACGGCGATCTCCACCAGCCGCTTCTGCTCCTCCACCGACAGATAGGGGAACTCGCCCGTAGTGCCGCAGGGCACCAACCCGTCCACGTGGTCAATCACGTGGCGGATGAGGCCGCGAAACGCGCTCTCGTCCACCTCCTCGTCCCTGCCGAAAGGCGTCACCAGAGCGGGGAAGACGCCGGGGGGAAAGGGCAGCTTGCTGTGCTTCGATGCAATGCTCATGTGCTTTGCTCCTTAAGGTTCGTAACCTCGTAGATTCGTAGGTTCGTAAATTCGTAGATTGGTGAGTGATTCCGAATCTACGAATCCCGAATTTACGAATCCCGAGTCTACGAATCCCGAGTCTACGAATTTTACGGCCTCGGTATGGCCAGGTCCGCAGGGCCTATGCCCGACATGGTGGCCTGGGGGAAGTTCTCCTGGATGGTCTCGTGGATGATCTGGGCATATTTGACCTTCACTCGCGCCCAGTGGGCCAGCATCCCCTCATCCACCCAGGGCTTGTAGAGCGCGCCTGGCCCCGCCGCGCACGCCGGCCCCGGCTCGATCTTGAAGTAGCACGGCGCACACACCCGAGCCATCTCCGGGCCATCGTAGATGCGGATGTACCCGCCGAAGGACTCGGTGAGGATGATGTGGACATCCAGCGGGATGTCAATGGCTTGGCGGATGGAAGCGAACTGGGGCAAGCTGAGGTCGGCCACGGGGTTGAACGTGCCCGCGCCCAGCGATTGCAGCACTTTGCCGCCTGCAGCCGAGGCGTGGCCGGCGTAGATGGAAACCTTGAAGACCACGTCCTCAGGGATGTCGCCGTTCTTCTTCATCTCGTTGACCAGCCAGAGCAGCCCCTCGTCAATCACCAGGAAACCCCGGAAGCCGATGTCAATGCAGGTCATGATATCGGTGATGACCTGGCACAACTGGTCGGAGCCACGGAAGCGCAGGCCGGAGAGCCCACCCTCGGGCGTGACCAACTGCCGTCCCGTGTCCCAGGCGGAGCGGGGGCCGGGGGTCAGGATGACCTCCATCTGGGCCTCGGCGGCCATCTGGGCGAAGTCTTTCAGCTCCGCCTTGTCCAGAAGGGTGGCGCCCATCACCACCGAGATCAGGCGGTGGATGGGCATGTTCCGCTTCTGCGACTCGTCAATGACGGCCTCCAGCACCTTGGGTCGCTCCACGCCAGAGACCTCCATGCGGTACCAAGCCCCGTCGGGGAAGCGCTTGGGGCTGGTGGGAAGATCGTAGGCGTCCCTGCCGGGGATACCTACTCGCTCCATTGCTCGTGAAACCTTGTCCATCTTCATTGATGTTGCCTCCTCGAGTTATATTTGGGAAATGACAAATATAACAACGAATCCAAGGATTTACCGAATGGACTTCGTTCCATCCTCATTGATTCGCTGTTATATTCGTACCTTTTCAATCTCCAGACTTGGCACGTGGAAATTGGCGACGAGTCCAAGCTCCAGGCCCAGAAGCTTCAGATACTGACGGAAGCGCCCTTTGAGTTTGGGTGTAATGTCGCGGACAGCGATGGGTGCCAGGAGCACTTTGTCGTCCACAATGAGAAGCCGGGTCTCACGCTTCTCTATAGGTTGCCCGCGCAACTGAATGGTGATCTCCTTCTTTACCTTGTAAGGAATATCGCACCAGCGCAATTCCATCTGCGTGGCACGCCGATAGTGCATATGCACAAAGCCGGGGCCCAGTTCGCTATGCACTTCGTAGAGGATAGCCCGCAGTTCCCCCGTCAGTTCCGGGTACAGCAGATGGCCCGAAGACTGCATAGCACTGACCTGAGGATGATGGGCAACTCGCTGGCTGATAAAGTTGGGTATGCGCTTGAATTCCAACTCATCCCCCCCAAAGTTGACCAGGATGCCCAGTTTCAGTTCGCTTACCTTGAGGTAAGTGAGCACCTGGGCTACATCAATGGGCAGCAACTCGTCTTCCACCTTTAGTTCGAGCAGCAACTTGCCATCGGCCAACACGTCCACGAAGAAGCGGCCAATCCGATAGCCTTTGTAACGCAACTCATACTCCACCTGTCGCTGGGCAGAGACCCCTCGTTCTGCCAGAACGATCAGAAAGGCGTTCTCCCAACCCTCTTCCGAAAGCTCAAGGTAGCGCAATTCGTTGTAAACATCGTAGAGACCGCCTTGTACTACATAACTGAGTTCGGGATAGATAAGGTCGGCCATATTCGGTCAATCCCCCTGATTCGTTGTTATATACCATCGCTCTTCATGAGCTCGAATAGACCACGGTAAACGAATCATATCCCCCGCTGTAATCCTCATAAGTTACGTCAACATTGTCCACGTGCGCCCCGCGCGGTCCACGGTGGCACCAGGAGACCATCCGCTCGACGGCCCAACCCTCTCCCTCAAAGACGGCCTCCACCCGCCCATCCCACAGGTTTCTGACCCAGCCAGTCACACCCAAGCGGCGGGCCAGGTCTCGGGTCTCGGCGCGGAAGAAGACGCCCTGCACTCGACCGCTGACGAAGAGGTGCGCTCGTTTCTTAGCCACGTCTCATCACCTCGGCCCAAAGAATTATACTCGCTGTACGCCGGAAAGGCAAACCCACTAGCTTTCCCCCACATACCAGTAGATAGTCACCAGTGGAAACAGGTTGCTGTCCGCATACACACGGGTGACATACCGGCCCTCGTCAAACGCCCCTCCCCCTGGAGCCACTACCTCAACGGAGTCCGTCCCAGAGCCCGTGTAGGATTCCACTCGCTCGAACAGCATCTCGCCCACCTGGTCATGAATCGTTATCCTGACCTCATGGTCATACATATGAGCATAGCCGAAGACGGCATAGACGACGGTCGTCCCTAGTGGGAAATGGCTCACGGGCGGCCCATAAGGCGTCGCGCTCATGTGAAAGTCACTCACCGTGGGCACGCGACTGGGCTCTTTGATGATGAGGGGTATGTACAAATCGAAATCAGGGGCCGCGACCACCGTGGGCGTGGCGGCTGCGATGACCGTGCTCGTCGGCGTCGGCGTCGGGGTGCTGGTGAGCGTGGGCGTCGCCGTTGGGGTGCTGGTCGCAGTCGGCGTTGCCGTGAGGGTGGCGGTCGGCGTTCCCGTTGCCGTGCTGGTGGGAGTGGGGGCCACGTTCATGTGCTCCACGACGACTCCCAGCGGTTGGCTGGCAGTGACAAACGCCGTTCCCAGCCAGTTGGTGGGTATCGCTTCGATTTCCTCCATCTTCAGATGCAGGGCCTCGCCCGGCGCCAGCGCCTCGACATGCTGGTTGTGGACGACAGGACCGCAGTCGCTTTTGTACTCGATCCACACGGAAACACAGTACTGACCCGAATTCTGAATGGAGAGCTGCGAGTTCTGGCCCTGGTAGTCTTTTTTCAAAAGGAGGGCGTAGTGCCCGTACGGCGGATAGTTCCCTTCCATGAACTCAGAGATGCCATTGTAGGAGCTGGAAGAGCCATAGGGGCCAGAACGCATCACGACCGCCGCCAGAGGCTCGCCGCTGCCCTGATAGTCCGCTTTCCACTGCGTCCAGGCGGAATGGTCGCCCACGGCGTCAACCGCCTCCTGGCAGGCCTGGTCGAAGAGGTCCTTGTCTACCGAGTAGATGATGGCCGCCTTAGCCTCAGTGGGGATAGCGCTTCGCAGCGTCCAAACGCCATGGTGGACGATGGTCTGACACATGACCTCGATGGGTCCTGGAGAGTTAGAAGGACACAAGCCCGAATACTCCCCCCAGAAGAAGACCACCGCGCCGGTATCATCCTCTCCCACGTTCTGCGTGTTGATCAAGGTGCTCCAGCCGTCCTCGACGCTGATGCTGGGAAGCTGGATTTTCTTGCCGGGCTGGGCAGCCCGAGCGGTGGTGCTGACGGTCAGGCCTGCCAACAAGCCCAGGCCCAGCGCCAAAGTTAGAACAAGATGCAGCTTTCTCATCTCTCTACCTCCTTGTCCTGCTTGAGACCTACCGAAAAATGGTCAACAATCCAACCGCGTTGAGCGGCCCACTTACTTGAACTCAAACTCCTCCTCGGTAAACAGCTTCAAGCAAGCGACCACCACCTCACTGTCATAAAGCACACCCCTGTTCTGCGAGATTTCCTCTAGAGCCTCTTGCAGACCACGAAGCGGCCGATAAGGCCGGTGAGAGGCCATGGCCTCGACAACGTCAGCCACCGCCAAGATTCTCGCTTTCATGAGAATGTCTTTACCCAATAGACCTTGCGGATAACCAGAACCATCCAGCCTCTCGTGGTGCTGCAGCACGGTTTCGGCCACTGGCCAGGGAAAGTCTATCCTCTTCAGTATGTCATAACCCACTTGGGGATGAGTTCTAATCATACCCCATTCGAGTTCCATCAATGGCGTCGGCTTGCTGAGAATCTCGGCCGGTATACTGATCTTGCCGAGGTCATGAATCAGGCTGGCCATGCGCAGTCCCTCGATCTGTTCCTGGGGAAGGTTCAGCTCTCTGGCGATAGCGCAGGCCAGTTGGGTCACCCGCCGTTGATGCCCGGCGGTGTAGGGGTCCTTCATCTCGACAGCCGACACCAGGACGTCCACCGTTCCCTCCAAGGCTATCTGTAATCTCTCGAAGCTCTGTCGGAGTTCCTCCTCCGCCCGCTTGCGCTCGGTGATGTCGGCGAAGACGGCCAGGGTGCCAGCGAAGCGGCCATCCTCGAAACGAGGGCTGCCGCTGACCAGGACCGACAGTCGCTCGCCGTCCTTGCGCACCAACTCCAGCTCGTAACTACTGCTCTCACCACGCTTCCTCCGCTCATCCGAGGCCTGAACGATGGGCTGCTGGTCAGGGGGGATAACGGTCGTCCAGTGCTGGCCCACCAACTCCTCCGGCCTGTAGCCCAGCATCTCCGCCGCAGCCGGGTTGACGAAGGTGAAGACGCCCTCTGCGTCTTCGATGGCGATGCCCTCGGCCATGCTCTGGACGATGCTCTGGTTAAACTCCTGGAGCCGACGGGTCTCGCCGAACAGCCTGGCGTTTTGGATGGACAAGCCAATCTGATTGGCCACCGGCCCGAGCAGCTCGGCGTGCTCCACGTCGTAGGCGTTGAGTTGGTAGCTCTGCACCTCCAACAGACCGATCACCTGGCCGCGCGCAACCATCGGCACGTACATCGCTGCTCCTGTAACGTGCTCGCTGCTGGAAACGCCTATCCGCACTCTAGAACCTGTTGCTTTCTCAAGGATGGCTGGGTAATTGGTTATGATCTCGGGCTGACGGGTAGCGATGGCCCGCACCCGCCCCTGCGTCGGCTCCATGTCCATGACCAGCGGCGGAAACTGCGCCACATCTATCAACTCCCCCTCGTCCAACATGAACTCGGCCCGCAGGGTGCGAGTCGGCGGGTCGTACAAGGAAATGCCGAAATTGGGGCAGTCCACAAGCTGGGCCACGTGCTCGTAAGCAATGCGATAGATTCGCGGCAGCTCGAGCGTCTCGGCCAGAGCCCGTCCCATCTGGTTGAGCACGCTCAGCCGCAGCTCACGCTGCTGGAGTCTCTCCTCCGCTCGCTTGCGCTCGGCGATTTCCCGCTGCGCTGCCTCATAGAGCCGCGCGTTCTCGATGGCCACGGCGGCCTGGTCGGCCAGCAGCCTCAGGACGCGGAGCTCGCTTTCATCGAATGCGTGCGGCGTCTCGAAAGAGACGTTCATCACACCCACCACTCGCTCGCCGATGCGCAGCGGCAGGCCGACGATGGCGCCGCCCCATTGGTAATCTTGAAACATCGGATGGCGGTCAACATCGGGAACGACCATGCGTTCTCCACTGCGAGCGACGGTGTAGGTCAGGCCTTGCGGGCGGGGATCGGAATAAGGTTGGCTGCGACGACCATCCTCCCACATGGCGGCCCCAAAGGCCAGTCGCTCACCATCGTAGAGGAAGATGTGGGTATCGTCAGCGGCCACCAGTTTGAGGGCGTGGTCTAGAATCGCCTCCAGGATCGGCTCCAGCTCCAGGGTAGAAGTCAGGTGCAGGCTGGCCTGATGCAGGCTCTCTAATTCCGCCAGGCGCCTGCGCTCGGCCTCGTACAAGCGGGCGTTCTCGATGGCGACTGCGGCGTGGCCGGCGAAGGCGCGCAGGGCCTCGGCGTGGGCCTGGGTGAAGAAGCCGGGGGTGGCGCTGTCCACGCTGAGGAAACCGATCACCTCACCGTGGACGAGAATGGGCGCAGCCGCATACGAGCGCAGCCACTCGTGCACCTGGACCCAACCGGGATAGGTAGTGACATCGGGAATGGCCAGTGGTTCTCTAGTGTCCGCCATTTGCTGCAAACCGCGCAACTCAGAAAGGTCGAGCATGAGTGTGGAAAACAAATCATCTGCGCCGAAGCGCTCGTAGCCGCGCCAGCGCACAGCGCGTACCTGGTGATCCTCGACGAGCATGATGTTGACCGCGTCGTGGGGAACAACGCGGCCGACCTGATCCAGGATGCGGTCCAGCACCTGGTCGAAATCAAGGGTGGCGGTTAGTGCAGCCGCCGCCTCCTCCAGCGCCTCGGCCAATTCACGCTGGTCGCGCTCGGCCTCGTACAGCCGCACCTGCTCGATGGCCACAGCCACCTGGTCGGCGATGGTGGAGAGCAGCAGTTCCTCTTCCTCGCCGTAGACGTAGGGGCGGTAGTCCTGCACACAGATGACGCCTATCAACCGCTCGCCGATCAGCATCGGCGCCCCCAGCCAGGATGCGGTAGTTTTCATCGTCCCCCACAAGCCGGGATCTGGCAGGCGATCCTTCTCCTTCTCGAAATCCCTGATAAGGATGGGCCTTTTTTCGCCGACGACGAGCGAAGTCAACCCTGTCCCCAGCGACCGCCGCTCTCGGGGCTCTCGTATCCCTTCGTCCACCTGCAGGCGGTAGTCCAGCTCGCCCCCCCCTTCCCCCCCCAATTTGGGGGGGCTAGGGGGGGCGTAGAGGGCGATAAAGAAAGCGTCGGCCTCAAAGACAGACATGACTTCTCGGTACACGGTCTCCATCAGGTGATCGAGATCGAGGGTGGCGCCAACGGCCCTGGCGACGTGGTTGACCACCGCCAGCCGCTCGGCGCGGCTGCGGGCATCATCGTAGAGGCGAACGTTGCGGATGGCGATGGCCGCCTGGTTGGCAAACAGGCTCAGCAGTTCAGAGTCGGCCGGGGAGAAGGTGCGTGGAGGGACCGCACTGACTTCCAACACTCCCAGGAACTCCTCTGCCCAATAGACTGGCACGGCCATCAGGGCCTGGAAAGGGTGATCTTCCCAGCCAGCCGCCCGCCCCTCCCAATGATGATAGTCGTTCACAATGAGCGGCTCGCCGCTCTCCCAGACCTTGCCGCACAGGCCCTCGCCTCGGTGTAGGAACGCGGTAAGAGGCGACTGATCAATACCGACAGAGACAATCCACTCCAGCACGTCGAGGTCTGGCCGGTAGAGGTCAATGGCGCCTGAGTAGCCTCCCAGCAGCTCAACGGCCCGCGAGACGATTGAGTGGAGAAGGTCATCCAGGTCCAACTCGGCAGCGAGACCCAGCTCCACCTCCCGCAGCGCCTCCAACTGGGCCGTATGCTGGCGCAGCTCCTCCTCCGCCCGCTGACGCTCGGTGATGTCGCGGCAGATAATGCGAAGTGTTAGCTCCCCTTGGGGATCATGCTGCAGAGAAATTCGCTCGCTAACATACATCACGCTTCCATCTTTACGCACTTTCCTGAATTCGAGCTTTGAGATGCCTTCTCCGCTGTCCAGAATCTCATCAATCTGTTGCTGCACCAATGCAGCGTCTTCTGGATGGAATACGACGGTCACAGGTCTGCCGATCAGTTCTTCTTTCTCGTACCCCAACATCTCCGCGCCAAGACGATTGACAGACACGATGGTGCCGTCTCTTCTTACCGTGAAGTACATATCAGGGGCGTTGTCATAGAGATCTAAGTAGCGATCCTCGCCCTCTTGCACTTCGGCGTAGAGCCGCGCTCGCCCGATGGCGACACTGACATGCTCGCTGAGCGCCGTCATGAGCCGCAGATCTACTTCCCCGAGAGCTGAACCTTCTACGTTCAGAACACCCACAGGCGTATCTTGGTCAAACAATGGGACACAAACCTCAGAGACGATTCCTTCCACGGCTTCCAGGAAGGCAGGATCGGTACGCACGTCTTCGAGCAGCACAGGCTCGCCGGTGCGAACGACCCGCCCAGTGACCCCTTGTGTCATGGGGATCTTCTCGATCACCCGATCATACCCTACCTGATGCTGCAATACCAGCACATCGTCCTGGAGCAAATAGAGGCTTACAAACTCGTAGCCAAATGTGTCGGCAATGGCCTCGACCACAGTACGAAACAGGACTGGCAAATCCAGTTCACCCGCCAGGGCTGTACGAACTTGATTCAGCAGCGACAATTCCTGTGCCTGTCTCTGCGAGTCAGCAAAGAGCGCGCGGTAGCGTGCCTCGTTCCGCCGCAGCTTATCCTCTACCCGCTTGCGCTCAGCTTCTGTCGTTTCCAGCTCAGCGATCCGCCGCCGCAATTCCACCAATTCATTCATGAGCTGCTCTTTCGTCTTGTCTTCGTCTTTCACCCCACGCACCTCCTAAGGTGCAACTCTCTGTTGGGCCTGCTCTCCATGAGAAACCGATTGCTCCGCACAAGTGGAGATTGCTTCGTCGCTCCGCTCCTCGCAATGACATACATCATAATCATGCTGAAAAAGGTACTAGCCCTGTTTCTGCTCGTACATCTCCCTATCCGCCTGGGTCAGCAAGTCTTCGAGCGAACAGGGGTCTTCGGGATCGTAATGCGCCAGGCCCACGCTCAGCGATAGCTCATAGCGGCGATCGGCCTGGGCGTTAAGGGCCTCCAGGTTCTCCCGTAACCGCGTGACGAGACCTTCGGCCGGGCTGCCGTTGGTCTCTATGGCCAGCACCACGAACTCGTCCCCGCCGATGCGAGCCACGATGTCCGACTCGCGGAAAGTCTCTTCTAGAATATCAGCGGTTTCGATCAGGGCGCGGTCCCCCTCGGAGTGGCCGAAGGTGTCGTTGATGTGCTTCATGCCGTCTAGGTCGGCGAAGAGCAGCACCATTCTCCTCTTCCCCCGCTCGGCCATCTTCAACTGGTGTTCGGCCAGGACGGAGAACCCTCGCCGGTTGTAGAGGCCGGTGAGATCGTCGAGAAGGGCCATGGCCCGCAGCGTCTCCTCCATCCGCACCCGCGTGGTGATGTCGGTGTAGACCGCCACCGCCCCGATCAACTCATCCCCCACCACGATTGGAGACCCGGCCAACAGAACATCTACGGGAGAGCCATCTTTTCGATAACGGACGGTCTCTGTAGGAGGCACTTCCATCCCGCCCGCGGCTACCTGCGTGAATTCAACCGCCTCGTCGTACACCTCAGGGCCGGTGATCAGGTCGTCAATGTCTTGACCGATCGCTTCCTCCCATGAGTACCCAAACAGCCTCTCCGCGCCGGGGTTCCACTCCACGATCCGATGGCGGGCATCCAGGGTCACGATGGCATCGGGTGCGGCGTTCAACACACCTTCCAGGTACATCTGGCGCTGTCCGATGTCCTCGAAGAGCCTGGCATTCTCGAAGGCCACGGCAGCCTGGGCAGCAAAGGCCTCGGCCAGCCGGGCATGCCGCTGGGTGTAGAAGCCTGCCTCGCGCCTGTCCAGGGCGATAATGCCCACCAATCTCTCACCGATCAGCATGGGCGCTCCCAGCCAGGAGCGGATGTGTCGGGCAGAGGGTATGTGACGAAACGTCTCGTAGACAGCCGGAGCGTCATCTACGATGAGGGGGGCTCGGGTGCGGACCACCTCGCTGTTGGGATTGTCCTTCGAACGTTGTGCGACCGCTGCGCGTTCGGCATCCACGTCCACAGGGAAAGAGACGCCCAGCACGCCCTGCGGATCGGGGAAGCCATGACCGCCCACGATCTCCAGGCGGTCGCCCCGAAGCAACTGCACTGAGGCGGTGTCGTAGGGCACCACCTGCTGCAGTTGGACCAGGATGCGCTCGATGACCTGGTTGCGGTCCAGAATGGTGGTCAAAGCCAGGGCCGTCTCGCGCAGCGTCTCCGCCTCCTGCCTCCGTCGGGCTTCGGCCTCGTACAGCCGCGCGTTATCAATGGCAATGGCAGCGGCGTTGGCCAAGGGTTGCAGCCGTTGGGCATCCTCGTCCGAGAACTGGCCAGAGGTATCGCTGTCCAGCCGGAGCAGCCCCAACACTCGGTCGCGCAAGCAGATGGGCAAGATGAGACACGACCTGATCCAGGCCGTCTGGTCATGAGTCACCCAGCGTGGTTCTCGCCGCGTATCGGAGATGGTCATGGGCTTCCGCGACTGAACAACCTCGGCGTTGAGGGAGAGGTCAGCCAAGGGCTGTTTGAGGTTGGCTACGAATGCTTCGGCGCCAAGGGCCTCGTAGCCCTGCCAGCGGACGACGTGCAGCATATCATCTTCCAGCAGCGCGATGTTGGCCGTGCTGTGGGGAACGATGCGCTGTGTCTGGCGCAGGACCTCGTCCAACACGGCCTCGTGACTGACTTGGGCAGTTAGGGCTAACGTCACATCCCGCAGGGTTTCGGCCAACAGGCGCTGCTCGCGCTCCGCTGCCAGCAGGCGCTCCCTTTCCTCCTCCACCCGCTTGCGCTCGGTGATATCTCTGGCGATGCCCAAGACCACAGACTGCCCTTTGATTTGCACCGGGAAGGTCCGTATCTCTACAGGAACCTGACTGCCGTCTTTCCGATTCAAGACAAACTCGTCCGGCCCAGTAGCTTTCCCCAGCGCATTCCTAGCCAATAACGCAGCCGCTCTGGGAATCTGTCTCAAAGACAGCATCTTCAACTTCAAGAAACTCTTCCCGATCAGTTCGTTCTTATCATAACCGGTTAGCTCCTCGGCCGCTTTGTTGCCGTCAATGAAATCGCCTTTCAAATCGCTCATGTAATAGGCGTCCGGTGCAAATTCGAAAAGTATCTTGAACCGCTCTTCGCCCTCCCGCAGCGCCTGCTCCACCCGCGCCCGCTCGGCGATTTCATCTTCCAGTTGCTCATTGGCGGCCATAAGCTCGGCGGTGCGTCTCTTGACGCGCTCCTCCAAATGATCTCTGCTGCGGCGCAAGCTAACCGACATCGTGTTGAAGGCGGTTGTCAACTCGCTGAGCTCTCTGCCAAACGGCAGGGGGATCTTTTCACCCAGATGCTCATCGCCAGTCGAGATTTGCAGCGCCTTATCGCGAATTCTGGACAGGGGCCCAAACAGCAATCGCTGGTTGAGCAACCACTGGAATACAAAGATGCAGGCGAAAAGCAACAACAGCGATCCGGATAGTTGCCAGGAGAGGCGGTTAGCCTCAGCGTAGGCCGCCGAAAGCGGCACGCGAATCGAGATGGCCGATACCACATCTCCCACCTCGCGGTAAAAACTTCGCTCTGACCCGTAATGATCAATCAAACCGCCGGGAGCTTGGCCAGGTGTACTGTGACAACGGAGGCATGATTCTTCCATTACTTCGCCGCGACGCAGCGTGACGAAATAGGGCTTGCCGTCCAGAGTGCGTATCAGAGAGCGCTCTGTCAAATCTGGATTCTCATTCAATTCCTCAATGAACGCCCTCTCATAGGCATCTGCTTCGTTTTCGGGGCTGCGGGCGTTTATGGCGCATTCCTTGTAGTAATAGTCGGCGGGGTTCAGAGAGTGGAAGTACTCGTCAATCTCCCGCACGGCATAAGTGGACGACATCCAGGTTGGATCGAAGTAGTCATCCGCTCGAAAAGGCTCAGTCCACTCGAACAGACTCGGCTTGAGGTCGTGCGAAAAATAGGTGTGGGTAGCCAGGTTGCGGTCGAGCAGAATACGGGCCTTTGACGTCGCCTCAGTCAACGCCTGTTGCCGTACCTGGTGGTTTACCAGGGTGACGACGATCGCCGCCACCACGATGAACACCGCAACGACAACAAGATTAAGAAGCAGGCCAATTTCAATGTGGGCAAACCTCTTTTTGGACATCAGCTTAACCTCCTCGAACAAGAATCCTGGTAGCTCTCCCTCATCATCCTCCCACAGGCGTAGGTCGCTTAATCCGAAGCCGCCGCCAAATCAACCTGCCGGCGGTACATCTGGCTGTAGAGGCCGTCTCGGGCCAGGAGCTGGCGATGATCGCCCACCTCGACGATGCGGCCCTCTTCTAGGGCGATGATCTTGTCCGCGTGGCGAATGGTGGACAGCCGATGGGCGATGACCAACGCGGTGCGCCCCTCCAGCACCTTCTCCAGCGCCTGCTGGATCAGATATTCGGCCTCAGCATCCACCGACGAGGTGGCCTCGTCGAGGATGAGAATGCGGGGATCGGTCAGAATGGCCCGCGCCAGCGCCAGACGCTGCTTCTGCCCGCCGGAGAGCTTCACCCCCCGCTCGCCGATCTCGGTGTCGTAGCCCTGAGGCAGATGCGTGATGAAATCGTGGGCGTAGGCCGCCTTCGCCGCCGCGATCATCTCGTCTTCGCTGGCATCCGGCTTGCCGTAGACGACATTGTCGCGCACCGTCCCGTCGAACAAAAAGGTGTCCTGCAGCACCACGGCGATCTGCCTGCGCAGGGAGGCCAACTTGACCTTTTTGACATCGTGGCCATCCACAGTGACCCGCCCGTGGACGGGATCGTAGAAGCGGGGGATCAGGTTGGCGATGCTGGTCTTGCCCGCCCCGCTAGGCCCGACCAGAGCCACCACCTGGCCAGGCTGCATCTGGAAGTTGACGTCGCGCAGCACCTCCTCCCCTGTGCCATAGCGGAAGGAGACCCCTTCGAAAGCCACAGTGCCGCGGATGGTGGGCAACTCGATGGCATCCGGCGCGTCCTCGATGTCAGGCATAGTGTCCAGCAGCTCGAACACGCGCTCCCCGGCGGCGATGGCCTGCTGTACGGTGTTGTCAACTTGAACCAGGCGGTGGATAGGCTCGTAGAAAGAGGCGACGTAGGAAATGAAGGCCACCAGCCCGCCCAGGGTCAGCACGCCGCCAAAAACGCGATACGCACCGAAGCCCAGCACGATGACCATGCCCAGCGAAGCCACGAAGCGCATGGCCGGGAAGAAGGTGGACCACTGGCGAATGCCCCGCACGCGCTCCTGGTAGTAACTGGCGCTGCGCTGGGTGAAGCGGTGGAGCTCGCGCTCCTCCTGGCTGAAGGCCTGGATCACCCGAATGCCGGAGATATTATCTTGCAACTCGGCGTTGATGTCGCCCAGCCGGTCGCGGATCTGGCGGTAGATGGGTCGCACGCGGGTGTTGAACAGGCGCAGAGCCACGGCCAGAATGGGAACCGGGAGCAGGGTCAGAAGCGCCAGTTGCCAGTCTAGGGCGAAGAGAATCACCGCCGTCCCCACCAGCCGCAGCAGATCAACGACCAGGAACCCGACGGAGTGAGTGACGAAATTCTCCAGGGCGTTTACGTCGTTGGTGATGCGCGACATGATCTCGCCCGTCTGCTGGCTCTCGAAGAAAGAGAGGGACAGACGCTGCAGATAGTCGTAGAGGAGAACGCGCAGGTCGAGGATGAACCTCTCGCCCAGGACGTGCCGCAGATACAGGTCGGCGAAGTTCAAGAGATGAGTCAGAGCATAGACGCCGACCAGCCCCAAGACGAGCAGGGGCAGACGGGCCAGCAGCCGTTGGGCGATCACCTCGTCAATAATCTGCTTCTGGAAGAGAGGCGGCAGCAGGTTGAGGATGGTCAGAAGCAGCAAACAGACAACGCTAATCACCACCCAGCGCCAGTATGGTTTTAGATATGTCAACAGGCGGAGAAAAACGTTCATTTACGTTTCACGTCTCACGTTTCACTTCTTCCCAATCGGCCATAAAGCGCTCGACGCCCACATCAGTCAGCGGATGCTTGAGGGCCTTCATCAGAACATCGTAGGGCACGGTGGCGATGTCGGCTCCCAGGAGGGCGGCCTCGGTGATGTGCATGGGATGACGAATGCTGGCGGCGATGATCAGGGTGTCGAGATCGTAGATCTCGAAGATGGCCGCGGCGTCGGCCACCACCTGCATGCCGTCGTTGCCCGCATCGTCCAGCCGCCCCACGAAGGGCGAGACAAAGGCGGCGCCGGCCCGGGCCGCCAGAAGCGCCTGATTGGCCGAGAAGACCAGCGTGGCATTGGTGCTGATGCCCCAGATGAGCGCCAGGTCGTGGGCAACGTCCGGCTCGGTGTCGCATTGCCCCTGCCAAGCGCAGTCCTGGCAGATGTTCTCTGCATCAACCTCCAACTCAGAGAGGGTGCGGATGGCCTTTAGGCCCTCGGCAGTGACCGGTATTTTGACCACCACGTGCGGCGACCATTGGGCGATCTGGCGGGCCTGTGCCACCATCTCGTCAGCCTCCAGCGCAGTCACCTCGGCGCTGACGGGCCCCTGCACGATGTAGCAAATCTCCTGTGTCACCTCTCTGTAGTCGCCGCGGCCAGCCTTCATCATCAAGCTGGGATTGGTCGTCACCCCGCTGATGATGCCCAGCTCAGCCGCTTCGCGAATCTCCTCGATCTTGGCCGTGTCTAGATAGATGTTCATGTTGACCTCCCACGTTAGTATTTGACAGTGCATTTCACACCCCAATTATATCCTGTTTTGCAGTTTCTCGCAACCTCGCACTATGCAAAAAAGCCAAAACCTGGTATAATATGGATCAGGGAAAAACAACGAGGAGGTTCAACATGAGAGAGCAAAGGCTTCAACTACCTGGCAGGAGTGTGCTGGTCGTCATCGTACTGGCATTCGCAATTCTGATCCTAGCATCCTCCAGCTACATCCAGGTCAGTTATGGCACAGTGGGATTGGTCACTCGCTTCGGGGCCGTGACGGGGAGGATTATGCGGCCGGGCCTGAACTGGAAGACACCCTTCGTGGAGAGTGTAATAAGCTACCGCACCCAGGAGATTGTCTACCAGACTGCTGAGGATGGGGAGTCACGAGCCGAGTACATGGACTTCCCCACGGATACCACCACCGCCGATGGACAGCAGATCATCCTGAAGTACTCTATTCGTTTCCGCATTGACCCTGAGAACGTGGCGTGGATCGCCAACAATATTGGTGATGAGAGGGACGTGGTGGAGAAAGTGGTCAAATTCCACAGCCGCATCCTGGCCCGCAACATCCCCAAGGAATACGAAGCCCTCGACCTCTACACCGGGAACATCCAGGAAGTTCAAGATAGATTCGAGGAACAACTGACCCCGCTTTTTTCCGAGAAGGGGATCCTCCTCGACAGCTTCGGCCTGCGGAAAATCGAGTTTACCGACGACTACAAACAGGCCGTAGAGCAGAAACAGATTGAGGCTGAGAACATCATCACAGAGCAACACAAAGCCCAGCAAGCAACGTATCGCGCTCAGGCTCAAGTTGAGCTGGCCAAGGGCGACGCGGAAAAGGTGAAGCTGCTGGCAGGAGCGGAGGCAGAAGCCATCCAGATCAAAGGTGAAGCCCTGGCGAAGTATCCGGCCATCATCCAACTGCGGTTTGTGGAATCGCTGAGCGACCCGGAGGGCAAAGTCACCTGGGGCATCATGCCGCCCGGCAGCTTCGTGCCCTTTCTGAATCTGACGCCAGGGGAGACTGCGCTCGGAACTGGCGTCGTACCCAGCACGGCGGTCACGGAGACGGCGGGGCAATAAGGCAACGAGTGAAATATGCAAGAGCCAACAGGAATACCCACTCGGAGGCGAGGTGAGGAACCTATGAAACGAGACCGATTGCTTGAACGAATCACCCTCAACCCAAGAGTCATGGTGGGGAAACCGGTCATCGGGGGAACGCGCCTGACTGTCGAATACATTCTCAACCTACTAGCTCACGGCGCAACTACGGAGGAAATTCTGCAGGAATACGAAGGGCTAGTTCCAGAGGACATTCAGGCCTGTTTGCTGTTTGCCGCTCAGTCTTTGCAGAGCACTGTCTCGCTGGCCAATTCGTCGTGGTGACCGAGACAACCGTTCGCTTCGCCCGCCAATAAGTAAACAAAGGAGAGGCAACGCAACTACTCATCTGCTCAGCCGCCGGATTCGGGGGCTGAGGAAGCTGAATTCCTCTGGTTCCAACCCTCTGGCCTGGATTTGGCAATCCAGGCTGAGCGAGGTGAGCAGTCACGAGGCAACAAGGCAACGAGTGAGGGAGTTTGTGAAAGAATTCACGACTGGGCATCAAGAAAAGCCTGCATCCAAGATGCGGCTTGTAATCAAAGTGAGTTGGGAGCTGGCAATGGCGATCTTGCCGGCTCTCCTGGTTGCGCTGTTCATCAACGTCTTCGTCGCCGAGGCCGCGTTGGTGGAACACCGGAGCACAAGTAACAAATGCAATACAAAGACTATTACAATATCCTGGGCGTAGACAAGAACGCCAGTGAGAAAGAAATAAAAAGGGCCTATCGCAAGCTGGCTCGCCAACATCACCCCGACGTGAATCCTGGCGATAAGGCTGCCGAAGAACGCTTCAAGGATATCAACGAGGCCTACGAAGTCTTGTCCGATGCGGAGAAGCGCCAGAAGTACGATCAGTTGGGAAGCAGTTGGCAACAATGGCAACACACGGGCCGAGACCCCGGAGGATTCGACTGGAGCCAGTGGTTCAGCCAAGCACAGCAAGGCCAGCCCGCAGGCGGCCGTGTCCGGGTCGAGTACGGAGACCTCGGTGATTTGTTCGGCGGTGGAGCCGGAGGCTTCTCCGATTTCTTTCAGAGCATCTTCGGCGGCATGGGCGCGCCACGCACCGCACAGACGGGAAGACGCCAGGCGCGTCCCCGCCGGGGCCAAGACTACGTCCAACCGGTACAGATCACCCTAGAAGAGGCGTTCCAGGGCACTACCCGCATGATCCAGAAAGACGGCCGCCGCCTGGAGGTGAAAATCCCACCGGGGGTCAAGACAGGTTCCAAGGTCCGGGTAGCGGGCGAGGGCGGCCCTGGTATCGGCGGCGCGACCAGCGGGGACCTCTATTTAGAAGTCAAGGTTCTACCTCACGCTACCTTTGAGCGCGAGGGGGACGACCTCCGTTGCGAGGTCCCTATTGACCTCTACACTGCCATCTTGGGCGGGGAGGCCAAGGTGTCCACCCCAAGCGGCGACGTGATGCTCAAGATCCCCGCCGGCACGCAGGGCGGCCGAACCTTCCGCCTGCGAGGAAAGGGTATGCCCAACCTACGCAATCCCCAAAAACACGGCGACCTCTACGCCACCCTCAGAATACAAGTGCCACGGAAACTCAGCCAGAAAGAGGAAAAGCTCTTCCGCGAACTGGTCAGCCTACGCCAGGACAAGTAGGAGAGACGATGGTCGTTCCCACTTCCGAGCACAGAAAGCTACTTCTGTTTGTCCTTACCATTCTATTGACGATAGGTCTGTTGGGCTGCCAACTGATCTCCCTCCCGACCGTTGAACGTCAGCAACCCACCTCTACCCCTACCCGTACCCCTGCCCCCACTCCCACCCCCATCGTGATCGTGGTCACGGCGACGCCGCTGCCGCTCGACATGGCGGCCGACGTCGAAGAGCAACGGGTGATCGCCGTCTACCAGCAGGCCAGCCCCGCCGTGGTCAACATCACCACTCAGGTGCTGCGCCAGAGCTTCTTCTTCGGCTTAATTCCTGAGGAGGGCAGCGGCTCCGGCTTCGTCTACGACCGCGACGGCCACATCATCACCAACTACCACGTGGTGAAAGGCGCCAGCGAGATCGTGGTCAGCTTTGGCGGGGAGAAGGAGCTGCCGGCCGAGATCGTGGGCGTTGATCCCCCCAACGACCTGGCCGTGCTGCGCGTCCCGGAGCTACCCGAGGGCACCGAGCCTATCCCCCTGGGCGACTCGGACAGCTTGCAGGTAGGTCAGCGAGCCATCGCCATCGGCAATCCCTTTGGCCAGTTCGAACGCACGCTGACCGTGGGCGTGGTCAGCGCCGTGAACCGCTCCGTGCAAACTGAGGACGACCGCGTGCTGCGCGGCGTGATCCAAACCGATGCCGCCATCAACCGAGGCAACTCCGGCGGCCCCTTGCTGGACAGCAACGGCCGGCTGATCGGCGTCAACACGGCCCTTTTCTCACCCACGGGCACCTCAGCGGGCGTGGGCCTGGCCATCCCGGTCAATAAGCTCAAACAGATCATACCGGAGCTTATCGAACACGGGCGCTATCCCCATCCCTGGCTGGGCATCGAGGGCCTCGGCTATGAGCTCTACCCGGAGCTGGCCCGGGCGCTGGACCTGCCGGTGGACCAGGGGCTGCTGATCGCCCGGCTCTACCGCAACAGCCCGGCCTCGCGGGCCGGTCTGCGCGGCGCCACCGAGGAGGTGATCTACCGGCAGCGGCGGCTGCTGGTCGGCGGCGACATCCTGACGGCCATAGACGGCGTACCGCTGGATAGCTGGGACGACCTGGACGCCTATCTACAGGAGCAAACTGAGGTCGGGCAGACGGTGAGGTTGACCATCTGGCGCGGCGATCAGGAGATGACCATCGAAGTGAAACTAGGCGAAATGCCCCAAGGTCTATGAGCTTTGCTGAAAACCGGAAGCCGAAAACTAGACAGAAAAAGGAGGCTAGAGTATGTTCAGCGAGAAAGATCTACAAGAGCTAGTGGATTTTCAAAGCGAGGAATCGCCAGTGCTCAGCCTGTACTTGGATGTTGATCCAACCGAGCGCAGCACTGACGAGTACAAGCTGGTGCTGAGGGGCCTGCTGAAGGAGGTATCTGGTCAGGCACAGCCCGAAGATATCACCGCCGTGGAGCGATATTTCGACCACCAGTACGACTGGCAAGGCAAGGGAGTGGCCCTGTTCTCCTGCCTGGCGCAAGATTTCTGGCGGGCCTATCCCCTGGCCGTGCCGGTGGAAAGCTATGCTTATGTAGGGAATCGGCCCTACATCAAGCCCTTGACCGACCTTCTCGACGCTTACGGACGCTATGGGGTTGTGCTGGTAGATCAAGAGGGAGCACGCCTGTTTCTCTTTCAACTGGGCGAACTGCGCGAGACCAGCGGAACCATTGGCGAGGAAGTGAAGCGCATGAAGCACGGTCGCGGCTCAGCGGCTGGCCGCCTGGGCGGCGTAGCGGGTCGGGAGGAAGGAATCGCCCAGCGCAATCTCAAAGAGGTCGCCAAGCTGACGGCCAAGTTCTGCAAGGGAGGACGGTGCAGCCGGATCATCCTGGGCGGCACCGAGCAGACCGTGGCCCAATTTCAAGAGATGCTGCCCAAGTACTTGCAGGAACAGGTCGTGGGCAGCTTTCCCGCCGTGATGAACGCTTCGGAGACAGATGTTCGAGATCACTCGCTAGAGATCATAGCGGAGGCAGAGCGCAAGGCGGAGAAAGAACTCGTCGAGAACGCCATCACCGCCGCGGCCAAGGGCGGCGCCGGCGCCATCGGCCTGGCCGACACCTTGGGGGCCGTCTATGAGGGACGAGTTCGCACCCTGTTAGTATCCGAAGGCTACAAGGCCGCTGGCTACCACTGCCAGCAGTGCGGCTACATCTCGGCTCAGGCCAAGAGGAAATGCCCCTTCTGCGGCGGCAAGGTCAGGAAAATAGGTGATGCTGTAAACCTCATCGTGCGAAGAGTCATTGATCAGGGAGGGCAAGTTCAGGTAGTAAGAGACAATCCAGACTTGGACAAAGCAGGCCACATCGCAGCGCTCTTGCGCTATTAAGCCAGCTTTGCGGGCGGGCTGTGCATTCGGCGCAGCCCGCCTTTTTCTTATAGAACTCTAACACTTTTTCCGCCCCGAGTTCCTGAATCGCATTGACGCCATCATCGTCTTCCACTCCCTGACCATGGAACATCTGGTGGAGATCGTGGACATCCAACTGCGTCAACTCCAGGCCCTCTTGGCCGAGCGGAACATCGAGCTGGAGCTGACCGACGCCGCCAAGCGGCTTCTGGCCGAGAAGGGCTACGACCCGGTCTACGGTGCCCGCCCCTTGAAGCGAACCATCCAGCGGGAGCTGCAGGACCCCTTGGCCCTGAAGATTCTGGAGGGTGAGTTCAAGGAGGGGGAAACGGTGATAGTGGACGTGAGAGATGGGGAGTTGACCTTAGGGACGTAGGTAACGAGTCAAGCGAGTTTGTCAAAAAGGGGGGAGTTGAGTATAATTAGAGTTGAGTGCACTGGCCAAATCTACATCGCTCCAGAGAAAGATGCGCATAAGCAATGAACTTCGAGATTATCGGTGAGATAACCAACATCGAAACCATTGCCGTCGGCAGCGCCATACGAGAAATCGCACGTTTGCGAAAGCAGTACGGTAGAGGTCGCTGGCGCAAACTCAAAGGAATCGCTACGATTCGCCTCGCCAATGGCAGAATACGCCTAGCTGAAATTCATTGGTATGAGGCACATGGTATCGGTAGAAAGGAAATCAAACGCAAGCGTTACCTGGATTAGGAACTATGAAACAGCAGAAGGATTCTACGCCTATGTTTGCCATTTGTGTTGACAATTCAGGGTATCCAGTATCCTTGGAGCTACTCAAGGTCTATCGGGTGCTACCTGATGACGATGCCGCAATGGATGGGGATTTGCGCATCATTGATGAGAGTGGCGAAGACTACCTATATCCTGCCAGTCACTTTGTACTGATTGACTTACCCCAGGACACAGAGCGTGTCTTGGCAGATTCACTCTCACGTAGCCTTCAACCGGCAGCCTATCCATAAGTTGCGGCATCGAATTCGAAACCGGAGGGATGAATACCCATGATGAGATTTGATCGTTTCACCGAGCGGGCCATGGACGCGGCCTCTCGGTCGTATGAGATTCTACAGCGTTACAGCCACAACCAGGTGGACACCGAGCACCTGCTGTTGGCCCTCCTGGAGCAGCCAGAGGGCGTCATTCCTCAGATTCTGGAGAAGCTGGGAGTGAACACCGAGACGGTGCAAAGCCGCCTGGACGGCGTGCTGAAGGCCAGCCCCAAGGTCTCCATCTACGGCGGCGGGACGGGGCAGGTGTTCATCACCCCCCGCCTCAAACGGGTCATAGATGTAGCCAACGAGGAGGCCAGCAAGCTCAAGGACGAGTACGTCTCCACCGAGCACCTCTTCTTGGCTATCGCCAGTGAGAAAGGCACCCCAGTGGCTCGCATCCTGAGTGACTACAGCGTTACCAAAGAGCGGATCTACGAAGCCATCAAAGAGGTGCGCGGCGGCCAACGAGTGACCGACCAGTTCGCCGAGAGCCGCTACCGCGTCCTCGAAAAATACAGCCGCGACCTGACTCAGCTAGCCAAAGAGGGCAGATTGGATCCGGTCATCGGCCGGGACAAAGAGATTCTGCGGGTCATCCAGGTGCTGTCGCGGCGCACCAAGAACAACCCGGTGCTCATCGGCGAGGCCGGTGTGGGAAAGACGGCCATCGTCGAAGGGCTGGCCCAGAAGATCGCCGAGGACGACGTGCCCGAGATACTGATGGGCAAACGAGTCGCCTCCCTCGATCTGGCAGCTATGGTGGCCGGCTCCCGCCTGCGGGGCGAGTTCGAAGAGCGGCTGAAAGCGGCCATCGAGGAAATCCAGCGAGCCGAGGGGGAGATCATCCTGTTCATCGACGAGGTGCACAACGTGGTGGGAGCTGGAGCCGGCTCGGGCGCCCTGGACGCTTCCAGCATGATGAAGCCGGCCCTGGCGCGTGGGGAACTGCAGTGCGTGGGGGCCACCACCCTGGACGACTACCGCAAGTACATCGAGCGGGACCCCGCCCTGGAGAGGCGCTTCGCTCCCGTCTACGTGGAGGAGCCCACCGTTGAGGCCACCATCGAGATGCTGAAAGGCCTCCGCGATCGCTACGAAGCCCATCACAAAGTCACTTTCGCCAACGAGGCGCTGGTAGCAGCCGCACGTCTCTCCCATCGCTACGTCACAGACCGCCACCTTCCCGATAAGGCCGTTGACCTGATTGACGAGGGAGCAGCGAAACTGCGCGTCGCCATCTACAGTATGCCGCCGGAACTCAAGGCGCTGAAGGCCGAACTCCATAAGCTGACCACCGAGGAGGAGGCAGCCTGGGCGGCGCGGGACTACGAGCGAGCGGCGAGTTTCAAGAGCGAGCGACTGAAGTTGGAAACGGAGTTCAACGCCAAACGCGATGCCTGGCGACAAGAGATGAACCTGGATGAAGTGGTGGACGAGGAAGACATCGCTCAAGTAGTCGCTAGTTGGACGGGGATCCCCGTGCACAGCCTGATGGAAACCGAGGCCGAGAAGCTGCTGAGCATGGAAAAGAGGCTTCACGAGCGCATCGTCGGCCAGAATGAGGCTGTGGATGCCGTGTCGGATGCCATCCGTCGGGCGCGAAGCGGACTGAAGGATCCCAAGCGCCCCATCGGCAGTTTCATCTTCCTGGGCCCCTCTGGGGTAGGCAAGACGGAGCTGGCCAAGACGCTGGCCTGGTTCATGTTCGACGACGAAGAGGCCCTGGTACGCATAGACATGAGCGAGTACCGTGAGCGACACACCGTTTCCCGCCTCTTCGGCGCGCCTCCTGGCTACGTGGGCTACGAAGCGGGAGGCCAGCTCACCGAAGCGGTGCGGCGGCGGCCCTACCAAATCGTCCTCTTCGACGAAATCGAGAAGGCTCACCCGGACGTCTGGAACGCCCTGTTGCAGATCATGGAGGACGGCCGCCTGACCGACGGCCAGGGTCACGTCGTCGACTTCCGCAACACGGTGCTCATCATGACCTCCAACATCGGCACAGAGTTTGCCCAGAAGGGGGCTACCTTAGGCTTTCTGAGGCCGGGAGAAACAGAGGCTTCCGAAGAGCAGGAGGCACACCAGAAAATCCAGAAGGACCTCAAGAAGACCTTCCGTCCCGAGTTCCTGAACCGCGTTGACGAGATCATCATCTTCCACACGCTGAGCCAGGATCAGGTCAAACAGATCGTCGACTTGCAGATGAGAGAGATCAGCGCGCGCCTCGCCGAGCAAGGTCTGACCGTGGAGCTCACCGAGGCCGCACAGGAGTGGCTGGCCACGGAGGGCTACGATCCCCAGTTTGGCGCCCGCCCCCTCAAGCGCACCTTGCAGCGGCGGGTGGAAAGCCCGCTATCGGTGCAGCTACTGAACGGCGTCTTCCAGTCGGGCATGACCGTGGTCATAGATGCCGCTGAGGATGGGTTGGCTTTTGCCCAAAAGGGAATCCCGGTCGAGAAAGCGGCCTTTGCCAAAGAGGAAAAGGAAGAGGCCGTGGTCGAACAGGAGACGTAGTCTGGAGAAGTGAACCAACATGCCAAGCACCGGAGGGAATATTCCCTCCGGTGCTTTTGTTAGAACGCGGATTGGCGGGATTGGCGGATCAAGTCTCATGCTTGCTACGGACTTGCTACCCCACACTTTTCCCAGGCTGGATCTGGCGATCCAGCCGGAGCAGATGGGAAGGAATCCGTGAATCCTGCCAATCCGCTGTTATCCCATCAGATAGAGCAAGACGGCGGAGAGGAGGGGCACGGTCAGGTTGTCCATGTGCCAGGGAGAGAGTGCCTCCACCAGCGTGGCGAAGGCGGCCACAGCAAGAGAATCGAGCAAGTTTGCTTGCCAGTCCAAGGGCGAGAGGAGCAACAGGGCCAGGAAAGTTGACAGCCAACTGAAGAAGAACATGGCCAGCGAGCCTTCCACAGAGCGGGTAGAGTCCAACACACTGTACTTTCGCCGCCCGCAGCGCCGGCCCAGGACAGCCGCCAAGTCGTCGCCCCAGGTCATGGGCATCAGACTGGCCACCAGCAGGCTGGGCCGCTCCCAAAACAGGCAGACAATGATGGCAAAGGAGATGGGAAAGTAGACCGTGCCCAAGTTGCCCTTCTCGCCCGTCTCCACCGACTTGAAAACCTCTCCCCGATAGGAGATGTAGTTGAGAACCACGAAGGACAGAGGCGGGATGACGGCGAAGTACCAGTGCTCGAATAGAAGCACCGTGCCGAAGGCCCACATGCCCACGCCGACGTGGACGACCTTGCGGGTGAACTCGGTGGAACGGCCCCACCACCTACGCAATCCCTCGCCAATGCCGATCACGGCGAAGACGTAGGCGTAGGAGATGATTAGGGCTAGTAAGTCTGACACTACGTTACTCTCCAGGGTGGTTGATGAGGGAATCAGGCAATGAGGCAATAGGGCAACGAGGCAACGAGGCAACGAGGCACTGGGGCACTGAGGAGTAGGGCAGGTTGGCGGCGGGTTAGACACGGAGCCGTCTCGTACCGACTACATGCGTCGCAGTCACCTCCATCAAGGCAAGTCCAGCCAAGCCGCCTACCTGCCGCCCCGCGAAACGGCAGGTAGGCCGCTTCCTTGTTTTCGCCAAAGATAATCCAAGCATCTGCCACGACCCAGCAGCGTCCCACCGTCTCGGCGAGAGTCGCGGCCAACCTGCCCTACATAGATCGGGAAGTTATTCTTTTACAGCCCCTTAGCTTCTCTCCCTCAACACTCTCGCAATTCGCGCCGCCACGGCAGCGTTATTCTTCAGCAGTGCGATATTAGCACGCATACTGCCGCCCTCGGTGGAGTGGGCAATCCGACTGAGCAGAAAGGGCGTCAGGGCCTTGCCTTTCACCCCTCGCTTCTCGGCCTCTGTCAGCGCCCGCTCGATGGCCTGCTCCGCCAGTTCGCGAGGCAGTTCCATCCCCTGGGGCACGGGCACTGCCACCAGCACGCCCCCTTCCAGGCCCAACCGCCATTTGGCGCGGATAATGCTGGCCGCTTCCTCAGGGGTTTCCACGCGGGCGTCCACCGGCAGGCCGCTCTCGCGGGAGTAGAAGGCGGGGAACTCGCCGGTCTGGTAGCCCAGGATGGGCACGCCGTGGGTCTCCAGCCACTCCAGGGTGAGCGGCAGGTCGAGGATGGACTTAGCCCCTGAGCAGACCACGGCCACGCGGGTCTGGGCCAGCTCCGGTAGGTCGGCCGAGATGTCGGCGGACTGCCCCCGGTGCACCCCGCCGATGCCGCCGGTGGCCAGCACCTCAATGCCGGCTAGGGCGGCCAGGCACATCGTGGCTGCCACCGTCGTCGCCCCTTCCTCGCGCCGCGCCACAGCGATGGGCAGGTCCCGCCGGCTGACCTTGCGAACGCCTTCTTGAGTAGCCAGCCGCTCCAATTCCTCCTCCGCCAGCCCCACTCGGACCTTCCCTTCGATGATGGCAATCGTAGCCGGCGCCGCTCCGTTCTCTCGCACGACCTGCTCCAGAGCCTGGGCCGTCTCCAGGTTCTGGGGATAGGGCAGGCCGTGAGAGATCAGGGCCGACTCCAGGGCCACGACGGGCGTACTGGCATCAAGGGCTTTCTGAACTTCAGGGCTAATCTGCCAATAAGTTGGATGCATCACGCACACAGACCTTGTTTCCTCCTCGCTTCTTGGCCTCAAAAAGGGCCCCGTCCGCGGCCCTCACCAGATCTTCGGCTCCCAGCGCATCTTCAGGGCAGGCGGCCACTCCCAAGCTTATGGTAACCCCTCCCACGAGCAGCCCCTCCTCGACACAAAACTCGCATTCTTGCACACCTGCCCTGATCCGCTCTGCCAGGGCTGCCGCGTGTTCCTTGTCCGTGTGGGGGAGAAAGATGACGAATTCGTCGCCGCCGTAGCGGGCCACCACGTCCACTTTGCGGGTGTTCTGCGTCAGGAGCTGGGCCAACTCCCTCAACAGGGCATCGCCGGCCAGGTGTCCATAGGTATCGTTGTAGACCTTGAGATTCTCGGTATCCACCTAACTCCCAAGCGGGCGATCATCTCGTCGGAATCGAGGCAACCCCATTATATCATTTTTCGGCCATTTGACAAGACAAGCCTTGGCCGAGGTCGTGGAGGAGGACTTCCCGCGACCGAGGGCCAATCAACAACACCCTGCTTTGCAAAGGGGGAGTAACGGTGGTATAATTGCATTCGACACTACATCGGATTGGGAAAGGCTTGTCCTGAGCCTGTTGAAGGGAACGGATTTCTTTGCTCCCGATCCGTTTTATTCGGAATCCGCTGTAGTGTTTCGGTAAAGGAGAACTGGAACAGCATGACCGATTCATCAGGGCTTTTCGTGGACAGAAAACTGGTAGGCATCGTCGCCGCAGCGTTGTTCCTCGGCAGCTTGCTGCTCTACGTCAGCACGATGGCCCCTTCGGTGGTGCCGGGGGATCCCGGCGAGTTCCAGTTCGTGCCCTACATCCTGGGCGTCGCTCACCCGCCAGGCTACGCTCTCTACATCCTGCTGGGGAAGCTGTTCACGCTTCTCCCGCTGGGCAGCGTCGCCTATCGCATGAACCTCTTCTCCGCCATTTGGGGAGCGCTGACAGTCGCCCTCACCTACCTGATCATCCTGCAACTGTCAGTTGATACCTCAACAAAAGGCCCACCCTCCCCTAGCCCCTCCCTCCGAGGGAGGGGAAATGCGCTACTCGCCGCCCAGGCGCCGGCCATCCTGGGCGCCGCCGTTTTCGCCGCCAGCGCCAACCTCTGGCAGCACGCTGCCTTCGCCAACGCCCATACCTTGACCGCAGCTTTGGCCGCCGTGGCCCTGTTCCTGCTGCTGGCATGGGACAGGAGCGGGGACGATCGCTGGCTGTACGCCTTCGCTCTGGTCTGCGGCCTCAGCCTGACCCACCACCCCCTTCTTCTGATCAGCTTCCCCGCCTTCGCCGCCTTTATCCTCTTGGCAAGCCTTCTCCCCTCCCTCCCAGGGAGGGGCAGGGGGAGGGTGAATCCTCACCTAAGCACAAGCTTCCGACGACTGCTTGATCCCAAGAAGCTGGTCATCCTCAGTCTCCTATTCCTGCTCGGCCTCTCGGTTTACGTGTACTATCCCCTCATCAGTCCGCCCCCTTTCGGCCCGCAAGGAGCCAACACGCTGGACGGCTTCCTGCAGTTAGTCACAGCACAGGGACTGCGCATGAATCTGTTCCCTTTCGGGTGGCGGGAGCAGCCCCAGCGCGTGCTGGCCCTCAAGACGCTCCTGGGCCTGCAGTACGACGCCCCCGCTCTCCTGCTGGGCGTCGCGGGGGCCATCTGGCTGGCGCTCAAAAGACGCAAAGCCTTCGTGCTGCTGGGGGTGTTTTTCGCCCTGAACTCGGCCCTCATCATGAACACCATCCAGGACGTGATGAAATACCTGCACCTGCCCTTCATGGTCTACGCCGTCTGGATCGGCTGCGGGGCCGCGGCCCTTTTCGCCTTCCTGGAGAGATGGCGGGCCAGGCCCAGGACGAAGGTCCTCTGCTCGTCCGCCCTGACCCTCCTGCTGCTCGCATCCCCTGTCAGGATGGGCCTGCTCAACATCTCGCGAGTGGACCTGATCGACTATCGCCTGGCCGACGACTTCGTCCAGGCCGCCTTCGACACCTTCCAGGACGCCCGTACTGAGCCCAGCCGAAGTAAGGGGGGCGTCCTGCTCTGCGACTGGGACCACATCACCCCTCTCTGGTATTACGAGTTCGTCGAGGGACGGAAGCCCAACGTCGAGGCCAAGTTCGTGCCCGCCGGCACGGCCAACCCCTGGCTGGAGGCGGTGGAAGCCAATCTGGGCCAGGGACCCGTCTACCTGTCGGGCTACCGCCGCGAGGTGGCGGACAGATACCGCCTCCTGCCGGTGGGGCCGTTCTACAAAGTGCTGCCCGAGCCGATGCTTGAGCCCCCACCCATGCAGCATCCCCTGGACGTCAGCCTCGAAGACAAGATCACCATCCTGGGATACGACCTGGACCGCGATGTGGTGCGCACCGGCGAGACCCTCCACCTGACCCTCTACCTGCAGGCTCGGCAGAAGCTGGACGAGTACTACATGCCCTTCGTCCACTTAGCCCACTGGTACCGCTTCACCACCGATGCCCGCTTCCTGACCCCCTTCTGGGAGCCAGGCGAGGTTGTAGCCGAGCGCTACGACATCACCATCCCCTTCGGCGCCGAGCCCGGCGAGTATCCGCTAGAGTTGGGGATCACTTCCCTCTCGCGAGGGCAGGACCTCCCCCTCTCCAGCGGCGACACCACCATTGAGCTGACCACGGTGCGCGTGGAGGCGGGCCAGATCCAACCGCCCCCGGACATCACCAAAAAAGCCCTGGCCAACTTCGACAGCGAGATTCTGCTGGAGAAGGCCAGGGTCAAACCAGATGTGGCGCACCCGGGTCAAGCTATTTATGTCACCCTCTACTGGCGGGCGCTGCAGCCCGTGGAGGAGTGCTACACCGTCTTCGTCCACGTGATTGATGCATCGAACCGCATCTGGGGGCAGAAGGACTTCACCCCGTTGGGCGGCAGCTATCCCACTTTCCTGTGGATTCCCAAGTGGCTGGAGGGCCAGGTCATTGATGACCGCTACACCGTCGTCCTCGACCCCCAGACGCCGCCGGGGGAGTATTGGATCGAGGTAGGGATGTACGGCATCGCCACCACCAGGCGCGTGCCCATCTTCGACCAGGAGTTGAATCTGACCAGCGACCGCGTCATCCTGGGCAACATCCGCGTGGAGTGAGAACAACGGACTATAGGATTTAACGGACCGGCGGGATTACGGATCGTGATAATCGGTTAATCCTACCAATCCGTGTTCTTTATCAACCGCCTCAAATCCTCCATCGTCGGCTCAATGACGTGAGGCTGGCCGGTGGCCTTGATGGCGCTGGCCACGTCCTTGAGACCGTTGCCAGTGACCAGCACCACGATGCGCTCCTCAGGATCAATGCGCCCCTGGCGCGCCAGCTTGGCCAGGCCGGCGAAGCCCGCCGCTCCAGCGGGTTCGGCGAAGACGGCGGCTCCCCGCGCCAGAACCCGCATGGCATCCAGGATCTCCCCATCGCTCACCGCCACGTACTCCCCGCCGGTCTGCCGCACTGCCCGCAGGGCCTTGATGCGGTCGCGGGGCACGCCTACGGAGATGCTGTCGGCCAGGGTGTCGAGGACGACGGGCTTGATGTCCTCCGTCCCCTCTCGCCAGGCATTGACCAGCGGCGCTGCCCCCTCGGCCTGGACGCCCATCAGCTTCGGCATCTTCTCAATGAGGCCCAGGGCGAGGAGATCCTTGAGCCCCTTCCAAACCCCGCCGATGATGCCGCCATCGCCCACGGAGACGAACACGCGATCCGGCGCTTCCCAGCCTAGCTGCTCGCAGACCTCTAGGGCGACCGTCTTCTTTCCCTCGGAGAGGTAGGGGTTGTAGGCCGTGTTGCGGCTGTACCAGCCGTATTCTTTTGAGGCCTCCAGGCAGAGATCGAAGGCCTGATCGTAAGTGCCTTCCACCATGATGACGTTGGCTCCGAAGATGAGCAGTTGGGCCACCTTGGCCTGGGGCGCCGTGTGGGGGACGAAGATATAGGTGGTCAGCCCCACGCTGGCCGTCAGGCCGGCCAGAGACGAGGCGGCGTTCCCTGTGGAGGCACAGGTCATGATCTCGCGCCCCAGCTCCAGGGCCTTGACCACGCCCACCGCGCTGGCCCGGTCTTTGAGCGAGGCCGTGGGCTGGCGGCCGTCGTCCTTGATCCAGAGATGCTGAAGGCCTAGCCTTTGCTCCAATCGCTTGGTCCGATACAGCGGCGTCCAGCCCACCTGCAGAGGCGGGGCCAGGCTGGGGTCGCGGATAGGCAGTAGATCGGCGTAGCGCCAGATGGAGTTGGTCTGCTGGTCCCTGGCCAGGTGGTCCTTGGTCAGCCGCCGCCCGATGAGCTCGTAGTCATACACGACATCGAGGACGCCCTCGTCGCCGTGCCTGGGGCAGATGTACAGCACCTCGTCAACGTCGTACTGCGCGCCGCAGAGGGTGCATTTCAAACCGAGAACGTGATCCATGGATACCTCCGTAGGTACTGAGTGGTGCAGGTTGCTAAAGGCAGCGTGAAACGTGAAGACCTAAAATATGAGTCTCCTTAGTCTGCCACCTTTCGATGAGGTAATTTGTAGACGCGCGGCCGCTCCTCTACCTGTTGCACATAGACCGGCACATAGCCAAAACGGTCGTAGCCGCTGTCCAGCACTTGCGACCGATCCTGGCCAACTTCCACAACCTCCCCCTGGTAGATGGCCACCCATTGGCCTCGATGGGTGCGCAACAGCTCAGGCTTCAAGTGTTCAAAAGCCCGCCGCTCCCGCTCAAAGGCTTCAAGGTCTTCTCGCCGTTTCTCCTCTTGCCCCCGCGCCTCTCGCCAGACGCGAAAGGCCTCGTACTCAGTGATGGGGACAACGGCAGCCACCGCCTCACCATCTCGCTCCAGGATAAACGGCTGCTGACTCAGAGCCTCTTCTTCGATAGCTAGAGTGTAGGGGGCATGGGTTTCTTTCAATATCACTCGTCTCATAGGGCATCACCTCGCTTCAACAACGAGCTCTCCCGGAAAGTGCTCTGAGCCCCGTCCCCGGGGCGATTTCCGCGAGGTGATTTCGCTGGCGACGCCGCCGCTTCGCTAACAGGGGACGGGGGCTGGGAGCATTCCCAAGGACTTTCCGGGAGATCTCCAACAAGTATACCAACAAATCTCAGTTCCGTCAAAGTGGAAACCTGAAGCTTGAGCATTTTGCCATCTTGTGGTATTATACTGGAGGTTGGAAGTTGGAGGTTGGAGATTGGAAGTTTGACGTTTGACGTTTTGACATTGGAGGTTGGGCTATGATCCCACTCAAAATTCAATTGCATAATTTCATGTGTTATCGCAAGCTCGATTCCCTGGATTTCTCTGGCATTCGCCTGGCCTGCCTGGCCGGGGACAACGGCCACGGCAAGTCGGCCCTGCTGGATGCCATGACCTGGGCGCTGTGGGGCAAGGCCCGCGCCAAACGGGATAACGAGCTGATCCACCTGGGCCAGACGGAAATGGAGGTGGAGTTTGACTTCGCCCTGGGCGAGAACCACTACCGCGTCATCCGCAAGCGGGACAGCCGAGGGCGAGGGCAGAGCTCGCTGGAGCTACAGGTGCGCGACGATGGTCTCTTCCGCCCTCTCACCGAACCCACCATCCGTGAGACCCAGGACCGCATCAACCGCATCCTGCGCATGGACTACGAGACCTTCATCAACTCGGCCTTTCTTTTGCAGGGGCGCGCCGACGAGTTCACCATCAAGCGCCCCGGCGAGCGCAAGCGCATTCTGGGCGAAATCCTGGGCCTTTCCCTCTACGACCAATACGAAGAGCGAGCCAAGGAGCGGGCGAAAGCCAAGTCCAGCGAAGTCGAACAAATCACAGCGCAAATCCGAGAGATGGAACGTGAGCTGGCTCGAAAGCCGGAGTATGAGGAGGAACTGAAGCAGGCCCAGGCCGACGTGGAGAGCTTGAATGTCGCCTTGCGCCAGACCGAAGACGCGCTGCGCAAACTGCGAGAGGAGTGGAAGGAACTGGACCTTAAACGAGTCCAGATCGAGGAACTCTCGGCTCGGCTGGCCCAGGGAGAGCAAGAGCTGGCCGAGATCGAGGATCAGATGTCGGCCAGCCAGGAGCGCGTAGCCGAATATGAGGCGGTGATCGGTGACAAGAAGCTCATCGAGGAAGGCTTCGCCGCTCTGACCTCGGCCCGCCAACTCCACGAGGCGCTCAACGACAAGCTATCGCAATTGGTGGGACTGAACGAGCGCAAGAGCCAGTTGGAGGCCGCCATCGCCGAAGCTAAGCACAAGCTGACGATGGAACAGCGCCTCTGTTCGGAAAAGGTGAGAGACCTCGCCGATCTGGCCCAGGAGCTAGAAACACTGCAAACGGATCTGTCCAAGGTTCGGGCCGAGCTGGAAAGCTTAACACAGCGAGAGAGCGAACGGGAGGTCAAGCAGCAAGAGATAGCCGAACTATCCAACCAGGCAGTCAGTCTCAAGACACGAAATGAGCAGTTGAAAACCGAAATCGCTTCCCTTCAGGAGAAGGCCAGTCTTCTGCAAACCTCCGAAGAAGCACACTGCCCCCTGTGCGCCCAGGAGCTTTCGGAAGGGGACAGAGCACGGCTTGAGGAGCAGTTTTCATCCGAAATAGCGGAGAACAATGCCCTCCACCAAACCAATCAAACCAAAACCGAAGAGCTGACCGCCCAGAGACGGGTCCTGGAGCGAGAAGTCGAGTCGATCGGGCAAGAGCTTTCGGCTAGGCCGACGCTGCAAAAGCGAGAGGCCACGCTGGAGAAAAGCTTGGCCGAGGCCAAAGGTGCTGCCCAGGAGCTGGTCAAACAGCGAGAGAAGCTGGCGGACTTGGATGCGCGCCTCAGCAGCGAGGAATACGCCGTGGCCGAGCACGCCGAACTAGCGAGGCTCTTGGAACAGATCGAGGCGCTGGGCTACGATCGCAAAGCCCACGACGAGGTGCGGCGGGACTTACAGCTTCTCAGCCGATTCGAGGCAGACCAGGCCAAGCTGACGGCCGCTTTGGATCGCGTTGACGAAGAGCGGGCTGCCCTGGAGCGACTGCGCAAGAGCAAGACACGCTGGCAAGAGAGCTTGGCTGCCGATTTGGCCAAGAAAGAGGCGCTGGCCCAAGAGGTGAAACGGTTGCCCGAGCTAGCTGCCCGTCTGGAAGAAAAGGGCAAAGAAGTAGACGATCTACGAGCGAAGGAAGCCCGCGCCCGCCAGGTTTTGGGGGCCGCCAGACAGAAGCTGGACTACTGCGATTATTTAACCAAACAGCGGGAGAAGAAGCTGAAGGAAAGGCGCAAAATAGCCGAGGAAAAGTCCATCTACCAGGAACTGAGGCGGGCCTTCGGCAAGCGGGGCCTGCAGGCCATGATCATCGAGAGCGCCATCCCCGAGATCGAGGACGAAGCCAATCGGCTTCTGGCGCGGATGACCAACGGCCGCATGAACGTGCGCTTCGAGACCCAGCGCGAGACCCTCAAAGGCGACACCGTGGAGACGCTGGCCATCAACATCTCCGATGAGCTGGGCACCCGCGCCTACGAGCTCTACAGCGGAGGGGAGAGCTTTCGCGTCAACTTCGCCATCCGCATCGCCCTGTCCAAGCTGCTGGCCCGCCGCGCCGGGGCCAGGTTGCAGACCCTGGTCATTGACGAGGGCTTCGGCACCCAGGACGCCCAGGGACGGGAGCGGCTGGTGGAGGCCATCAACTCCATCCGCCAGGACTTCGAGAAAATCCTGGTCATCACCCACATTGAGGAGCTGAAAGACGCCTTCCCCGTGCGCATTGACGTGTTCAAAACCCCTCAGGGCTCGCAAGTGGCGATCAACTGATTGTTTTGACAGAGATTCGATTTCACAGTATACCGAGCGCACTTTGATTCTGTGAATTCGGGTGGCGGCGGAGAACCTCGGATGACAGAAATACACGATGGATGACAGAAATATACGACGGATGATAGAAATACACGATGGATGACAGAAATACACGATGGTAAGCAGTCAGTTGAGACGAAACGAGCTCCCTCAACTCGCAGGGGCCCGACTATCGTGCATTTCTTTTGTCCGTGGTCCTCACACACACGAGATTTCACAATTCCCAGTGGCAGGCAATGGAACGGGCCGCAGACGAAGCCGCTGCCCAGGGTCAATTTCGCACCTTTGACTCGATGGATGAGATGCTCGACTTCCTGGATGCCCAATGACCCGCTACCGCCCCCTGAAGACTCTCTGGGAGGCTTACGCTGAACTCCCTGCCCACATCAAGAGGAAAGTCCGACAGGCGTTCAAGCTTTTCCAGCAAAGCGCTGAACTTCCACCCTTTCACCCCTCGCTTCGCATCCGCAAGATGCGAGGATACCCCACCCCGCCGTACATTGCGAGCCTCCCTCCAAGACCTGACAAGTTTTTCTAGACCTGTCCGGTCTGGCTTTCACGATAGTAGTCACAGTGCTCTTGAAGGACGCAGGCGGCGCAGCGAGGTCGCTGGGCTTTACAGACCTCTCGCCCGTGGGCGATGAGGTTGAGGTGGAAGGTGTAGTAGATTTTGGGGGGGAGCAGTTCCTCTAGGACTTCGTGGGCCTGCTCACGAGAAGTCTTGGGCCCGATGAGGCCCAGGCGCTGGCTCACCCGATGGACGTGGGTGTCCACCGGAAAGGCAGGCTTGCCCAGGGAGAAGAGGAGCACGATGGCGGCAGTCTTGGGTCCCACCCCGTGGAGCGCGGTCAGCCACCGCCTGGCCTGGTCAACCTCCATCTCGGCCAGGAAGTCGAGGCTGAACTCGCCCTCTTCCTGCTTGACAACGCACAGGACCTCCTGGATGCGCGGGGCCTTCACGTTGGCCAGCCCGCCCGGACGGATGGCCTCGGCGATGTCGGCAGCATCGGCGGCCAGCACGCTCTCCCAGGTGGGGAATCTCTCTTTCAAGCGCCGCCAGGCCTGATCGCGGTTCACGTCGGACGTGTTTTGGGAGAGGACGGTGAAGATCAATTCGCTGAGTGGATCGAGGCGGGGGCGCCACTCGTGTTGGCCATATTCCTCGATCAGGAGTCGGTGGATGGTTGACGCTTTTTCTAACTGGTTATCATTCTGCTTAGAGTTTATCATGAGTTGACCGAAAACGTACTGCGTATTGCGTATTCCGTGTGGACCTTACGCAATACGCAACACGCAATACGCAACACGTCAAGGAGGTTTCAGTGATTAACGGCGTCAAAACCCGCAAGCTGCGACTCATCCCCGACGAGCGGGGCTATCTGATGGAGATGCTGCGCTCCGATTGGGAGGAGTACGACGAGTTCGGCCAGGTCTACATCACCGCCGTCTACCCCGGCGTGGTCAAGGGCTGGCATTATCACAAGATCCAGACCGACCACTTCATCTGCGTCCGCGGCATGGCCAAGGTGGTGCTCTACGACGGACGCGACGGATCGCCCACCCACGGGGAGGTGAACGAGTTTTTCATGGGCGATCAGAACCCCATGTTGCTCAAGATCCCCCCCGGCGTGATGCACGGCTTCAAGGGCATCAGCCAGGAGATGGCCCTCATCGTCAACGTGCCCACCGAGCTCTACAATTACGAGCAGCCAGACGAATACCGCCTGCCCGCCCACACCGACCAGATCCCCTACGACTGGGCCCGCAAAGACGGCTAGCCTCGCCTGTCATTGCGAGCCGAAGGCGAAGCAATCTCCTATCAGCAACTTGGGGATCGCTTCGGCGAAAAAGCACCGCCTCGCGATGACGCTAGCGCCCCTCTCACCGCCTGCCGATCATCCCACGGAACCTCCGTGGTGCCAAAACACATCGTCTGCTCGTGGCCCTTGCCGGTGACGATCACCAGGTCGCCGGCCTGGGCCATTTTCACGGCGAATTCGATGGCCTGGCCGCGATCGCCGATGCGCCAGTAGTCTTCCCCTTCCCTGCGCCCCGCTCTCTCGCAGCCAGCGGCGATCTGGGCCATGATGGCATCTAAATCCTCGGTGCGCGGATCCTCCGCCGTGATGACCACGCGATCGGCCAGCTTGCCGGCAATTTCTCCCATCATCGGTCGCTTGGCCACGTCCCGCAGCCCCGCGCAGCCGAAGACGACGATGACCTGCCCGTCGGTCATCCCCCGCACCGTTTCCAGCGCCCGCTGGAGGGCGTGGGGCGTGTGGGCGAAGTCCACGATGGCCGTGAAGTCCTGTCCCATGACGATGCGCTCCATGCGCCCCGGCACCCCCTTTACGGCTGCGATCCCTTCCTGCATGACCTCGAAGGGTACCGTCTGCGAAACACCGACGGCGATGGCCGCCAGGACGTTGTAGACGTTGAAAACACCTGGAAGCGCCGTTCGCACTGAGAACGCTCCACGGGGAGCTACGGCGGTGAAGGTCGTAGCGGCGGGCGTGTGCACGATGTCGTGGGCCGTGATGTCGGCTGGCCGCTGCAGGCCGTAGGTCAGATAACGGTCGGCGGGGATCGGGCGCAGGTATTCAAACGAGGCGTCATCAGCGTTGAGGATGGAGGTTTTGGGCGTATCGGGCTTGCGGAAAGAGCGCGCCAGGTCGCGAAAGAGGCGGGCTTTGGCCTCCCGGTAGGCTTCGAAGGTCTGGTGATAGTCCAGGTGCTCGTGGGTGATGTTGGTCACCACCGCCACGTCGAAATCGCAGGCCGTCACCCGGTGCTGGGCCAGGCCGTGGGAGGTGGCCTCCAGGACGGCGTACGCTGTGCCCGCGTCCACCATCCGCGCCAGGTATCCCTGCACCTGAAGCGCGTCAGGGGTGGTGACGTGGAAACCGGTCTCGTAATGCTGGTCGCCGATGAGGGCCTCCACGGTGTTGATCATGCCCGTCTTGTGGCCGGCGGCGGCCAGAATGCTGCGGACGAGCTCGACGGTGGTGGTCTTGCCGTCGGTGCCGGTCACGCCGACGACGCGCAGCTTGCGGGCGGGGTAGCCGTGGAAGGCGGCGGCCAAATGGGCCAGGGCCTGGCGGGAATCGGGAACGAGCACGTAAGGAACAGAGAGGCTCGCCTCCCGCTCACCGACGACGGCCACCGCTCCCTGTCGGATCGCTTCGGGGATGAAATCGTGGCCGTCGGCGTCGAGTCCCTTGACGGCTACGAAGAGGTCGCCGGGCCTGACCTGACGCGAATCGTGGGCCAGCCCCTCGATTTCTACGCCCACACGACCGTGGACTTCTTTGTGGGATAGGGCAGTTAGCAATTCGGAAAGCTCCATAGTGTTTGCACAGAGAGCAGGGCTATGGTATAATAGTATACGTGATTGAGTAAGTTGAAGTTTTGTGCATTTAGTTCCCGCAGGGTATTATACAGAACGTCTCTGGTTTATGCAAATTCTGGCTGCTTATACAGAAAGCTTCCGTATTATCACCCCTGGGGGCTTTTTATGCAGAAGAGTTCTGTATAAGTATATGTTAGGCACAATAAATACTATTACTGAAAAAGAGAGAAATTATGGCTGAAAATCCAGGATCTGAAAAAGTAAAGGATTTGTTAGAAAAAGTTGATGATGGCTCTTTTGCTATCCCATATTTTCAAAGAGGATTTGAGTGGAAACCTAGGATGGTATGCGAACTTTTCGAATCAATCTTGCAAAATTATTTCACAGGATTACTACTTTTTTGGGAGTTAGATAAAGAGCAAGCCAAAAACGAAGAGTGGGATCCGGTTTGGGGAGCTAAACGGATAAATACTCCTCAAGTAGCAATATTAGATGGACAACAAAGATTATCCTCTCTTTATTACGCAATTTACAATCCGAAAAAACTATTTCCTAATAGAAATTCTTACTATATTTTCCATATTGATATAACAAAGGTTCTAAACGAAGAGATTGACGGATCGATTACTTATAAATATTTTTCAACAAATTACCAGTCATGGGAACGATTGAAAACGGAAAAAGATGACTGGACCCAAACAGGTATTGTGCCACTGGCAATCCTATCTGCAAAAGACCCGGATGACCCAAAACAAGATTATATCGATTCGGTTGAATTCAATAATTGGCTGGAGAAATATTTAGAAAAAAACAAGGGAAAATTACCAGCTGGTACGACAACTCTTAAAGTATACAAGGTGTTCAGTAGTATTTTGAATTATTCATTTGTTTTTTACCCATTGAGTAGTAACCGAGACTTGCATGATATTTGTAATATATTCGCCCGTGTGAATTCAAAAGGCATGAAGCTATCAACGTTTGATTTGATGAACGCCTTTTTGTATCCAAAAGATATTAGATTGCGTAAAGAGCTTTGGGAGAATTTAGATAACGGCAATTTAAAAAGTATTGACTCTGGCATGAATGAGTATCTTCTAAAGGTTATCTCGTTACATAAACAGAATTACTGTTCAGCTAAGTACCTCTTTAATCTAATACCAGAACAAGAAACTACACGTAAAGATGATGAAGGGCAAAAATATGAGCAAGTTTTAGTTAGCGATAGTTCGGAATTCAAAAAACTTTGGTGGACTGCTTGCGATTATGCTGAAAAAGCAAGAAAAAGAATAATGAATACAGGCTTTTCGGATTTTGGTGCTATTAAACAAGATTTTGTGCCTAATACAACGATTATTCCCGTACTAGCAGCAATGTTATGGGAATATGAGGGTGATGAAGATGCCTATGATTTTTCTAATAATTTGCATAAATGGTATTGGTCTGCTGTATTTTCTGAAGATTATAGTGGCTCGTCAGATACGGTTATGGCAAAAGATTTTCGTGATTGGAAAGAGTGGATGGCTAATCAAAAACCAATAGAGCGTATCAACAGAGTAACATCCGAATATTTTTCAGAGATTGACTTTAAATCTACGAAAAAGGGTTCGGCTCGATATAATGCGGTGCTATGTATATTGGCGTTAAACGATGCAAAAGATTTTTATAAAGGTCAAATAGTAGGTACGGCAGATTATTCGCAAGAGAGTATAAACGACCATCATATATTCCCTAGCAATGTGAAAGGTCTCAATCCTGCCAAAAGTATTACATTCAGCAGTTGCAAAGACTCAATCGCAAACCGTACGTTACTGCTGGACGCTACAAACAAAAGAATATCAAACCTGAAACCATCCGAATATATTGATGATATGCTTAGAAAGCATGGTGATGAAGTAGCAGTTAAAAGTATTTTGCGTGAACACTTAATTTCGAGTGAAGCTTACGAATTCATGAAACAAGATGATTTCGACAACTTTGTGAAAGCAAGAGAAAAGGCTATTCAAGAACACCTAAAAGAAAGATTAGGACTTCTATGAAAATTGTGCCTAACCCAGCATCAAGCTGACGGGGCTGGCGCCCC
>CAZEBW010000022.1:0-48655 GCA_964510205.1 uncultured Anaerolineae bacterium | reverse complement strand
ACGTTGTGAAGGTGCAAATTACCTCCGTATGGAGGGTTTTTCAGAGCACTCCTAGAATAGTGTCGAGGGCCTTTTGCAGGTGGGGTACCTGTTCCTCCGAAAAGCTGCTGGAGAAGAATTCGTCAAAAACCACTTTAGGGTTGGTAATTTGGGCGTAGTCAGTCGTAGTCTCGAACTTGACTGGCATGCTAGATTCTGGTGTCTCGGGACGTACTGTGTTTGCCTCTCTTAGGCGCGGAAAGAAATCATATGCTTCATCACGTAGGGGTGGGTAATCAGCGATGTCCCCCACTTTTATGATCAAATCGCCCAGCACCCGCTTCGAGCCTTCCTTCCCCAAACCGTCGGCCAGTGTTTCTAGCCCAGTTCTATCAGAAATCATCTCGTTGATGAAAGGAGTGGTTTTGCCGAGTAGAACAGGGGTAACCTCAACATCACCTTTGTCAGGCAAATCCACTAGCAACACGCGGGGTTGATACTCTTCCTCGCCTCGTTCAAAGCGATCAGGGGCACCGGCATAGTAGGTAGGCGTCACAGTCTCCTCGACAGATTGGCCCAGGTGCATGTGCCCAAGCGCATTGTATTGCGGCATTTGGTCACTGTTGAGAAGCGCTTCCCGGCTGATCACCAAGTCTCGCGCATAAGAGGTCTCGTAACCAGCATAACCCTTTCGATCCTCGCTATCTTCCAGACAGAGCTTTGAGCCCGACACAGAGAAATGTCCAATCAGAATGGCAGGTTCGCGACTATTCAGCTTAGTCTCCTTTATTGTTTGAAGCACTCTCTCGTATTGGACACTCAAGGTCTGATTCTGCAGATCGCCTTCTATCGGAAAGCTAATGTTCTGACCGGCAAGCAAACGCCTGAAGTGATGAGCTGCAAGGTATGGCATCCCTAGCACTTGAACATTGTCAAAATAGCACAAGTCTGGCTTCGTAAAGATAACGAGCTGAGCGTTTTCGCTCAGCGGACTGATGTTCAAGGCGGCTTCCAGCAGTAGAAACAAAGGCCTGCTATCGTGATTGCCTGGAATCAGCGCGACATGGATATCGGCTTCCAATAACCGCTTGATCGGTCTTCGTAGCAACATAGCGCAAAGATTGAGCGACGCACGCCCAAAACCGTCGAGGATGTCCCCGGCGATCACTACCAATCCAACTTGCTCTCGCATCGCAATGTCAACAATCTCGGGGATTACATGATCCCTCAAGTCCGGTGTCCGATCCACCCCACGCCATTCCTTACCGACGTGCCAGTCAGCGGTATGCAGTATTCTCATTCTTCGTCTCCAAAATCAAGTTGGTCAAGAACAGTCCTCCCACTCTCTGGCAAGACTGACCCGATCTCGTCCTTTCGAGTTGCCCACGGGGTAAATGCGATGTTGGTCAGCATAGGATAGTTGAACACGTCCTGGATTATGATCTTCTCGCTCGGCCCCAGGCTGGCAGCTCGAGATCGTGTGACAGCAGGCAGAACTTGACGCCACATATCTGTGGAAAGCTCCACCGCTCCTGTACGACCCAGCGCTTTTGTAGCAGCGTTCTCCCAAACCAAAGGAGCTACATTGCTGGCCTTTTGCTGGGCGCCGAACAAAATAACCCCTTGCGATCGCAACTGAGCGGCCACATGCTCAAAGAGTTTTGAGACCTCATCGCTACGTCCTCGCGGTGCAAAGCGGTTGAGTTCGTCTAGCACAATGATGTACCTTTGTCTTCGCTCTGCATGCTTCTCACGATGTTGTTTGATCCTCTCAATGATAGACGCCACAACAAATCGCTGTGGCGCTGATTCTAGGCCATCAATATCAATAACGATGGGATCACAAGTTTGATCACTCGTAACCTGCGGAGGTTCACCACTGGAGCTACCAGTTTCAAGGACTCCTCGTGCTCCAGCCAACGTGTTATTCAATCGGCGTGTCGCGGCTTTGATTGTGCTTCTGTCATGCTGACGCTTGATAAGGTAGTGCTTATCCTCAGCATCTTCCGGTTTGATAGTCGCGTCTATCATCCATTTGACCAACTCACTGAAGTTGCTGACACCCCTACTACTATCGAGGGTCCGGCCCGAGGGGACGTGTGCTGCGGTCTTGGAGATGTACTGGAAAGCGTCCTCAAGGACTCCCTGCATCAATTCATGAGAACGGGTCTCAACGCTGAACAGATACTTCTCCACACCCCACTCGATAACATCTTTGAGCCCCCAGCTGTACTTCTTGGTTCCTGCGGGAAGGCCCGATCTTATGCTACCGCCTTGAACAGGATAGCTGTAGAACATAGCTTCAGCAAAAGGCTGTGCAAACCCTCTAAACAACTCATTACCCCAAGCACTTCGATAAGTGTTCCAGTCTTTGGATTCCGCATCAAAGTGCTTGTTGGGCTGATTGATCCACATCAAATCGTTCCCCTTAACGTTGAACACTATCGGCACTACGTACAGGGGATTTGCTGCATTATTCAGCGTGATCTCTTTAGCGTGTAGAAGAAGCATCTTGACGAGAACCATCAAGAAACTGGTTTTGGTGCCAGTTCCTGCTACCCCTGTGACATTCACATGGCCGCCAAACTCGCCAAGAATGTAGCGCGTGTCTAGCTTTGCTGCCCCTGCCACCTCTGTGCCGCCATTGCGTAGCAAGCCCACTATCAGGTCAGCATTGGCCTGCTCCATCTCTGGATAGCCATAACCTCGGCCAGCTTCCTCTTCATTTGCAAGAAAAACAGGAAGCCCCTCCTTAAGCGGAACGAATAGTAGAGGCTCAATATCAAGCACTCGGCAGTGAGCATACGTAAAGCCAGTTGGTGGCAAGAGAGGCTGCTCTTCTACCTGCCCATCATAACGAGCATGGTCGGCGCCAAGACTCCGCGATTCCGATTGTCTTTTTACTTGTTCGACGACACCGACAGCTGTGATGTGATCCTGACTCAGTTTCTTGACACGAGGATCTTCAACCGGGAGAGGCATAGTGACTCTAACAAGCTGAGTCGCTTCGACTAAACGGCGATCATCAACCCAGAAGTAGAATTCATCTTGGGTTGACTCTGATGACAAAGAGGTCGAGATCAATCCTAAACAGTTCTCTTCAAGAGGACTATCTTGGGATATCTGGTTTGGCGCAGACAAGTCTTCCATAGAGTATCCACCTCCGAATGTACTTAAAGCTGCTGCCGAAGCTCCGCTCTCACCTCTGGATCTAAGCCGGATTGACTAACCCAACAAACAGCCGACCACCCGCCGGGATCGCTCCCAGGCCAGAAATCGGCTGTCAATCTCCCATTTCCCCCTCCTCAATGGACTACCATTGCTGCGATTAGGGTTGTGACGGTGACAAGTTTCTACTACATTATATCACATTTTGGTGCAGATTTCAATAGTACATTTGTACCCAATTTCGGCAGTACATTTGTACCTAACTCTGCAGTACATTTGTACCTAATCGGCTGCCAGCGGACGCTCGCCAGAGACTGGGACGTGTTGGCCAAGCCATCGCCGCCATCGTTCACGCTGGATACGGCGGAAGGGCTCGCTTTGAATTCAGAGACGAGGAGCGTCGTGGGCCTCAAGACGGAGCCGTAGCTCTATCGAATCGAAAAAGGGCCAGCAAAACTGACGTGCTGGCCCTTCGCTCACCGTTTCCGCTCTAGGTTCGCGACATCGTGTCCAGCAAACCGAGCTGCACCTTCACCACATACTCGATTTTTCTCATATCGGCGTTTGTCAACCTACCCGCCCGGTTGAACAAGCGCTGTTTGCTCACAGTGGTGAGTTGGTCTGCCATGGCCTTATTCTGCCTATCGTTGAGCATCACAACTGCCTCACTTGGATAAACACGGTCAACCTTGGTTGTCAGGGGCACAACCTGGACGCGGTTAAGGTACTTGTTCGCGGCATCGTTGCTGATAATCACCGCTGGACGCTTTTTTCGAATCTCCCCGCCAACTGAGGGCTCGAAGTTCACCCACCATACCTCACCGCGCTTCATCGCTAACGTCTCCAATCGTGGCTTCTGCCCATTCCACTGCTTCCGCTTCACGCTCTTCGTCCTGGGCCATTTGCTTGTAAGCGGCTTCCAACTCTTGATGAATCACATACGGACGTACCAGGTCCTCAATGAAATGGCTGATACGGCGGCGACCGATAACCGCGTGCAGCCCCTCGTAGACTTGTTCATCAATCGTAATGGTCAGTTTCCTTTGCATTTTGAGCCTCCCCACAGATTTATACGTACACTATACGTATAATATCGCCGCTCAAGAAAAAAGTCAAGTTGGAGCATGAAGCTTGGACCTACTGAGCCTGGCCAATCTTGGAAATGGTGCGACCCACAATGTCAGCACTCATCGCCCAGGTGATGAGACCCACATAGTCGGCCACGAGGTTGGCGCCAAAGGTGGGCTCACCAATGTACTTCTGTTGAATGCCGAGGTAGATGATCCAGATGACCAGTAGGAAGTAAAGCAGTGGCCTCACAATCCACAGGACGAAGCTCGTCTCCACTTCGGGCGCAATTCCGCTAAGCCAGCCCACGATCCGTCGCACCCCAGCAAACGAAAGCTGTCTGAGCTCTCTCACTTCATCATCCGTCACCTTCTCGATTCTCACCCCACGATCCTGCGCCGCGAGTGCCTTGACTACTTTGTCGGTCAGAGTATTGAGATCTTTCTTGACCTCCTCAAGATCCTTGATCCTGATCTTCCTCCGAATAGCTTCCAGTTCGCTCTCGTACTGCTTTCTCAGGTCTTCCTTCTCAATTCTCCGGATGTCATCCTCGACATCGTCAGCCAATCGCCACAGCAGCGCGCGCTCTTCGGCGGCACCGTAGAGCTTGATCACGTGCGCGAGCAACCACCCGCCTACGATCAGGAAGATGGGCACGAATAGTCCGCCGCGCACCTTCAGGTCCACATCGAGGCTCAGTCGGGTATCTTGATCTTGCACCGGTATCCTGATGGTGCCTTTATACTCGTCCGGCGGAATCTGATTCGCCTTGACGGTCACCTTCAACACTCCGGAGTCATTCGATGACAGCGTCCTGTCGTCTAGATCGCTCAGATCAAATACGAAATCCTCCGCTGTGAGCTGGTATCCACTCGTCCCCCCTTTCAGGTCGGTTACTTCAAACTCCTGCAGCCGGGCGGACACCAGACTGCTGTTTTCAAGCCGAATCTCGCGCGTCGTTTGCCTGGACGCCGGCCCAGGCAACCACTGCGCTAACCGACATTCCAGCCGCGATCCACAGCGTACCAGGCTGGGAGCGAGCGTGGCTGTAGCCGGCACTTTGACCACCTCAGGTACTGCTTGGGCTGACAAAGTAATGGGAATGCTCAGGCCCTGGGTTAAAGGCTCTTTGGGCTTCAAGATGCGCAACTGGCCCGAATAGGTACCCGGCTTATCCCAGCCTGTCACCACGAGCTTGAACGTCTCTTCTACGTCTTCAGATAGCGGCTTTGCTGTCTCCACCGCGATCTTCCAGAAAGGTATCACATTGTTGTCATCGGTCACATCCGTCAAGTCAGTCGGGTCGAAAGTGACAGAGTCCAGACCGCCGCCACGGGCCACAAGCCGGAAACCATCCTCAAAACGCGTGGCAGCCCCCACCTTCCCTACCAGGTTCAACTCCTCATCACCTGGGACGATTTCCAGCTTGACAGGTCCATCAGCGTAAACCACACTAGCCGAGAACAGCAGACACACCGCGGCAACTAGAACGCCTCCAAGCAATAACCTACAGATACGCATATTCTCTGCCTCCCATTTTGGCTGTGCTATCGAACTTCCGTATCCAACTGGGTCAAAAAGACATGCTACATGAGATGGCTATCAAACAAACAGCCGACCACGCACCGGGATCTCTCCCGTGCCAGGGGTCGGCTGTCAACCTTCCATATCACCCTCCTTGATAGACTGCTATTGGAACAATGAGGGCTGCGACGGTGCTATACTCCGATTTATGTAACTATTATACCACAGATTGGGGCGGAAATCAACACCCAATTTCGGAGAACTGCTCTCGTCCGCCATGTCGTTGGGACTGGGGAAGAATGAGCCAGAGCTCTATCCCCCAGCTCACTCTTCCCCAGTGCGGCCAGTTGCAGCCCGCTCCCCCTACGGATACTGACGCAGCATGAGCGGCAGGTAGACCTTGTACTGCACGGCCGCCACGCCGGCGCCCCAGAATCCACCACCGAGCGTGTAACTGCCGCCAGTCAAGATGCCCGTGTCGGGCTGGCCGATGGTGGCGGCCAGCGTGTACGGGCCGCCGCTGACCGTGCCCCCGCCGCCGTCCACCGTCCACCAGGATAGGCCGTAACCTGACAGGGCCACGACCGTGGAGCCGGCCAGCAGCAACACGAGGGTCGCCAGCACCGTTGCTCTGCTTGTCGCTGTGAAGTGTTTCATCATTTGATCACCTCTCGCCTCACCGCAGGGTGACGAACACCGGGATCGTGCCGGTGCCTTTGTCCAGCGGAGCCAACGCGACGCCGAGCACGGGCGCGCCTTCGGTCACTACCATGCCTTCCAGCGTCCGAGTGCGCAGCGCGCGGACGTGGCCCTGTCGCTCCGCCGCCGTCAGGCGCTGGCCAGCCACGATTTCGCCGGCTGTGGCGTCGGCCTTCACGTAGGCGACGCCAAGCACGGTGAGGGCCACGTAGTCGCCGGCTTTGGCTCGCCCAGGAACGCTGCGCAGTTCCAGCGGCGCGTTGCCGTCTTCGTCGGCCTTGCCCGGCATGGGCTGCAGCGCCATGCGGCTCTCGACCACGCCGATGACGCCGGGCCAGGTCACCCCATCGGCCAGGCGCACACGGGGCAGGGGGATCAGGAAATCGGACAAGGGATCGGCCAGCCCCGTCGCTGCAACGAGATCGCCCGCCGCCAGGGGATCGGGACCGTCCGCGACGGCCACCAGCGTCACCGAACCGACGGCCACGTTGGCCGCGCTGATTTTGTCGTCGGTGACCAGCGCCCACTCACCGTTGGGATCAGCCGTTTCCACCGACAAGGCAGAGAATTGGACACCGGGCCAGGGAATGTAGACGCCGTAGCTGGGGAAGTTCGGATCGTCACCGATCTGCAGGCCGTCATCGCCGCTTTGGTTGACACGCAACCCATCGTTGCCCCCAAGATTGTTGACGGTCAGCATAGGTTCGCCGCTGCTGCCGGTGATGAGCGCGCCGCCGTTGGCACGGACCGCGAACTGGTCGGCGGCCGTGGACGCGAAATCGGCGTCGGTGGAATCGGCCCAGACGAAGGCGCCGTCGTGATTGGCCTTAGCCCGGTTTCCTGCGGCGAAGCTGGCGTCGCCCTGGGCTGTGTTGTCACGGCCGCCGGGAACGGTGGCATAGTGGCCACTGGCCGTGTTGACGCTGCCCCCACCGACGGTGGCCCTGTCTTTGCTGGCGATGTTGCTATCGCCTCCTCCGACAGTAGCGCCATCGCCGCTGGCCTCATTCCAGTTGCCTCCACCCACAGTGGCATCGTAGCCGCTGGCGATGTTGAACCCGCCCCCGCCGACGGTGGCGCCATCGCCACTGGCTGTGTTATGCTGACCGCCACCCACCGTCGCGTAGTTGTTAGTGACGGTGATGTGGGAGCCGCCGGCCACGGTGGCCGCCTGGCCTGTCACGGTGATGTACTCACCGCCACTGATGGTCACGAAATCGCCGCTGGCGGTGTTCCAAAAGCCCCCGCCAATAGATGCGTGATTGCCGCCGGCAGTGTTGAGCTCACCCCCAGCGATGGTGGCGTCCGCACCACTGGCGGTGTTAGCCCGGCCCCCGCCGACGGTGGCTTCTTCTCCGCTGGCCTCGTTTACGTCACCTCCGCCGATGGTGGCATCCTCTCCACTGGCCCGGTTGTCGTTACCTCCGCCGACGGTGGTCCAGGGACCGCTGGCGGTGTTACCGATGCCGCCACCAACTGTTGCACCCTGATTGTTGACTACGTTACCTGCGCCTCCACCTATGGTGGCCCAGGCACCGCTGGCGGTGTTGTTTATGCCCCCGCTCACGGTGGCCTCCTCACCAGCGGTGTTGCCCCGCCCTCCCCCCACCGTACCGTAATCATCGGTGACCCGGTTGGGATAGGGGCCACCCCACGCATCACTCGGTCCACCCCCGCCGCTGATGGTGGCGCCCGCTGCACCATCGGTCACGCTGTTGCCACTGTAACCGCCCACCACGCTGGGACTGTCGGCGTTGGGCTCCAGGCGCAGGGCGCGGGCGTTGTTGACCCGCATCTCCAGGGCCTGGTTGTCGGTGGTGCCCAGGAAGTTGGCGGCTGGATTGGTGCCGGCGTTGCCGGTCAGCGACCAGCCGCCGCCGCCCGCGCCGGTCTGGTCGTTCGCGCACTCCCATTGACTGGTGGTGCCGTTCCACTTGGCGACCTGGCCATTGCTGCAGGACAGTCCACGCAGCGTATCCAGATAGTGGGAGCTGTCCTGACCGTCCAGCAGGTCGGCGTCCAAGCCAGAGCCAGAGCCGTCGTTGGCTGAGGTCCAAACATCGCCGCCGTTGATCTGGAAAGACGCACTGCCCGTACTGAAAACCACCCCGCCCCTGGCCTGCACCGCGAATTGATCTTCGGCGGTGGAGGCAAAGCTGGCATCAGCGGAATCCGACCAGACGAAAGCCCCCTGGTGGTTGGCCTCGGCCTTTCGACCAGCGGCGAAGCTGTAGTTGCCCTGGGCCTCGTTCCTAAGACCTCCAGGAACAGTGGACCACTGGCCGCTGGCAAGGTTGCCATCGCCACCGCCGATGGCAGCGGCCCAGCCACTGGCGTTGACGTACCCACCCCCACCGACGGTGGCGTAGGGGCCGCTGGCCACGTTGGACAAGCCCCCGCCAACCGTAGCGTAGTTCGCAGTCGCCTGGTTGGCGGCATCGCTTCGGCCCCCGCCGCCGATGGTGGCGCCCACCACACCTCCAGCCACGCTGTTGGCGCTGTGGCCCCCGATGAGGTTGGGGCTGGTGGCGTTCTGCTCCGTCCACAGGCCGGGCAGGGCCAGGGCATACGGAGCCGGCGACAGCACCTGGCGTGGACTGAGAGTAGTGTAAGCGCCAGCGCTTGCGCCCGGCCGTACGCCGATCTCCAGCCAGCGAGCGTCGCCGTTGAAGGCGCCCACGCCGAAGTCCAATACCACAGTAAACAGGCCATCGGTGACGGAGACGTCATCTTGGATGATGTCTCCCAACTGATTACCCACACTGGCGGCATCGTACAACTGGAAGCGGAAGTCATAGCTCCCGTTGGCCAGACTGCCGCCGTCGGTCAAGCGGCCCTGGTAGGTAAACGCGGTGCCTACCGAGGACGCTTGAACATCCACCTGGCCCTGAGGCCCCGGCCCCTGAGCCTGAGTTAGTCCCACTGCCAGGGCCAGTATCAGCCCCAGCGTCAACGCGCTGACGAGAATCGGTCTGCCTTTCACCACACACCTCCTATGAATTTGAGATAGTAATCGGATAGATGGGGACAACCGTCACGCACTCATCGCACACCTCCTCACACCCACTTTCGAGCACTGCTCACCCTCCGGAGGGCATTATACCAACGTTCAGGCTAAATGGCAATCGCTGACGTTAGGGCAATCGTATTTGTCCAGACTTCCGAAGTTTGAGCTAGATATTTGGCTCAAGAGCTTGTCTGGTATGGCCAAGAACCTTCAGTAAGATGTTATTTTGTAAACTTCGGAAGTCTAAGTGTCCACTGCCTTCCACATGCGATTGCCCTGTCGCTGACGTTTGTCACAATCGCCAAATGATGGTATACTACCAACCGCGCGGGAAGCAACACGGGAGGCATATTTGTCGGTTTTGGCTATCGTCTACGGACTCACAGCAGCGATCTTGGCGACTTACGGGCTCAATTCTCTTATCTTGGTGCTGCTCTATCTGCGCCGTCGCCCCTTCGACGGGCTCAGGACATCGCGCGAAAACCAATCCGCTCCCCCACTGACCAACGCGCCCCCCGTGACGGTACAGTTGCCTATCTACAACGAACGCCACGTGGTGGAGCGGCTGATTGACGCTGTGACGCGGCTGGATTATCCTCAGAACAAGCTCCAGATTCAGGTGCTGGATGATTCTGCCGATGGGACAACCGCGCTGGCTCAAGGTCGGGTGGATTACTATCGCCAGCGGGGATTCGACATCGCCCTGATTCACCGCGCTGAGCGGCCGGGCTTCAAGGCCGGGGCGCTGCAGCACGGCTTAGAAACGGCCAGGGGGGAGTTCATGGCCATCTTCGACGCCGACTTCGTGCCCCATCCCGATTTCCTGCAGCGCATCATGCCCCACTTTCAAAGCCGGCCTCGCCTGGGGTTGGTCCAGGCCCGCTGGGGGCACCTCAACGCCGACTACTCGCCCCTGACGCGAGCCCAGGCCCTGGCCCTGGACGGTCACTTCGTGGTCGAACAGACGGCCCGCCAGCGCTCCGGGCTGTTTATGAACTTCAACGGATCGTCGGGCGTGTGGCGAAAGAGCTGCATCGAGGAAGCCGGGGGCTGGCAGGGCGACACCTTGTCTGAGGATTTGGACCTGAGCTACCGCGCCCAGTTGGCCGGTTGGGAGCTTCTCTATCTGCCCGACGTGGTTGCCCCAGCCGAGATCCCGCCCCAGATCAACGCCTTCAAGCGCCAGCAGTTCCGCTGGGCCAAGGGCTCCATTCAGTGCCTGCTGAAACACTGGCGCACCCTGCTGACAGCGCCACAGCCGGCCTTCGTTCGCCTACAGGGATTGATCCATCTGAGCAATTACCTGATCCACCCCCTGATGATGATCCTTCTGCTGCTGACTCTGCCCTTGCTGCTGGGGCAGCAAATGATGGGCCTTCCGTTGTTCTATCTCGGTCTGGGCAGCCTGGGGCCGCCCCTGCTTTTCGCCCTCTCCCAGTGGGAAATCTACCCCGACTGGCCTCGGAGGCTGGCCTACTTCCCCTTTCTGGTTCTGCTGGGCACGGGGATCGCTTTGAACAACGCTTGGGCCGTTGGCGAGGCCCTGACCGGGCGGCCTAACCTTTTTCAACGCACGCCCAAGTTCGGTCTCGAAGAGCGCACCGACCGCTGGGCCGAGAGCCGCTACGCCTTGCCCATCAGCCGCATGACGCTGGGCGAGGTGCTGCTGGGACTGTATTCCCTGATCACTGTGATCGCAGCTTTGGCCAGAGGCAACTACTACGCGGTGCCCTTTTTGCTCTTGTATGTGGGCGGGTTTGGCTACGTGGCCGCTTTGGGGTTTAGAACACGGATTCGCAGGATTCACGGATTCGGCCTCAACCCGAGTCACTCAATCCGCTAATCCTGCCCATCCGCTGTTCTTACAAAAGAGCCCAATCGAGGACAGTCCCTCCTCGATTGGGCCCGTACCCTGCCAATCGGTCCCTGTTCAAATGAGGGGTCAGGCAGGCTCGTCTTTTTCGACGTCGGCGATTTGTGGTGGCAGCTCGGGGGCCTTGGTGATAGGAGGCTTGAACTCAGCACCCTCCATGATGATCTCACCGCGAATGAAACCTCCCTCGTCAACCAGGAAGGATTTCACAGTGACATCGCCCCAGACGCGGCCAGTGGACAGGACTTCGACCCGATTGGCCTTGATGTTGCCTTTGACGGATCCGGCCACCGAGACGTTATAGGCGACGATGTCAGCCATGACCTTGGCCTCTTCACCGACGATGAGATTGCCACCTGTCTCCACCTCTCCTTCGAAAACGCCCTCAACACGCAGGCCACCATCGTTTTGGACGGCGCCCTTAAAATTGGTGGTGGGGCCTACCACCGTCTCCGCCTGACCCGGCGGGGGAGGCTTGAATTTGTTTCTTTTGAATATGGGCACGGTTCGTTCCTCCTTATGGACATGATTTGTTGAACACTTGAGAGAAACCTGGTCTCTGATACCGCTAAATATACTACGCTTAGAGAGATTTGTCAACCAAGATGATGAAATCCAGCACATCACAATTTGCTCCCGCTGGATCGCCAGATCCAGCGGTTGGGCGGCGGATTTGGCCATCCGCTACGAGCGATCGTAGTCCGATCAAACTGCTCATAGCCACCCATAACCCCGGCAAAGTCAGAGAGTACGAAGCGCTGCTGGCCGGCCTGCCCCTGGAGCTGACTGACCCGGCCCAGGAGGGCCTGGACATCGAAGTGGCCGAAACCGGGGAGAGCTTCGCCGAAAACGCCATCTTGAAGGCCACCGCCTACGCCAGGGCCAGCGGCCTCTTGACCCTGGCCGACGACTCAGGACTGGAGGTGGACGCCCTGGGCGGCGAGCCGGGGATACGGTCGGCCCGCTACGCCGGAAGCGAGGCCAGCGACGAAGAGCGCTATCAGTTGCTCCTGGAAAGGCTGACAGAAGTCCCGTGGGAGGAGCGGACAGCCCGCTTCCGCTGCGTCATCGCGGTGGCCACGCCGCAGGGACAGGTTCGCACCGCCGAGGGAACCTGCGAAGGGATTATCGCCTTCGCCCCCAAAGGGGTGCACGGCTTCGGCTACGATCCCGTCTTCTATCTGTCGGAATACGGGGTGACCATGGCCGAGCTGCCGCCGCAGGTCAAGAACCAGATCAGCCATCGGGCGAGGGCGGCGCAGGGGGCGCGAGAGATTCTGGAGGAGAGGTTGGAGGTTGGAAGTTAGAGATTGGATATTGGGTATTGGATATTCTTCGTGGGAGGCAAAAAGTGATAGTGGTCGCCAGCAGCAACGGCAAAATAGGGGTCTCGGCGGCGATGGAGGTGCTGAGAGGCGGCGGCTCGGCCATTGACGCAGTGGAGGCTGGCATTCGCCTGGTGGAGAGCAATCCCGAAGATACCACTGTGGGCCTGGGAGGGATTCCCAACCTGCTGGGCCAAGTGGAACTGGATGCCAGCATCATGGACGGACGCACCCTGGCCGCCGGCGCAGTGGCCGCTGTGCGGGGCTACGAGCACCCTATCTCCATCGCCCGCAAGGTGATGGAGGAGCTGCCCCACGTCCTGCTGGCAGGTTCTGGCGCTGAGCGCTTCGCCGCCGAGATGGGCTTCCAGCGCAGAGAGCTGTTGACCGAGGAGGCCAAGCAGTCTTGGGAAAAGCAGATGCGCAAGGCGATGCCAGAGGCGGTGCTGGCGAATCTGGAGAGAGCGGCAGACTTGCGCCAATGGGTGAAACGAATAGTAGAGCTGCGACGGGCCGGGGGCACGGTCAACTTCTTGGTCCGGGACGCCGCTTCGCTTAGCGCAGGCAACCTCTGCGCCGGGGTGAGCACCAGCGGCCAGGGCTGGAAGTACCCCGGCCGGGTGGGCGATTCGCCCCTCATCGGCGCCGGCAACTACGCCGACAACCGCTACGGCGCCGCCGCCTGCACCGGTCTGGGCGAGATGGCCATCCTGGCCGGCACAGCTCACAGCGTGGTGCTCTACCTGAAGATGGGACTATCCTTGGATGAAGCCGGTCGCCAGGCCATGGAGGATCTTCATGCTCTGGCTGATCCCTACCTGGGCGCGATGAACATCGTCGCCCTGGACAGGGATGGCCGCCACGCAGCCTTCAGCAATCGCGAGGATCGCACCTACGTCTACATGACCGAGGAGATGGACGAGCCGGAGGAGTTGCCTCGGACAGTGGTGCCAGCTTAGAGCTACAAGGCTTGATAAATCACGAATGGCACGAATGAACAAATAACACGAATAGGAGGTGAACGTTGTGAAGGATGATAAAGTGATCCATTCATTCGTCCATTTGTGGAATTCGTGATAAATTGTCGAAGGAGGTAAAATGGACAAAGCCTACAAGATCATAGCTACTGTTCAATCGGTGGAGGGCCACTGCAGCTTCGGCCACCAGGTGGGGGACCAAGTGGTGTTCGACGGCGAGACGGTGCAGGGGCGGGTCTGTCTCCACGCCCTCTACAGCTTCCTGCCCAAGGTCTTCGCCATGCGCTACGGAGCTGAGTTCCCCTGGCTGGAAGACAAAGACGTGGCCACCCACGCCTGCCCCGACGCCTTCAATCCCGTGGTCTTCGAGATCAGGCGGGTGAAGGAATCAAATACGCAGAATCAATAGATACCGGCTCGGCCTGGATCGCCAAATCCAGGCCCAGAACGGGGAAGGCAACCGCAGCAGGTTGCACGCAATCCCCTTGGAGCAATCTTTATGGATGGAGGACGCATAAAATGATCAACCGCGATAGATTGGTTTCAACTTTTCTGGAGCTGGTTCAGATTGACAGTCCCAGCGGCGAGGAAGATGACATAGCCCAACATCTGGCGGCCAAGCTGAAGAGCCTGGGCTTGACGGTTGAGCGCGACGCCACGGGCAACGTCATCGGCCGCCTGGCGGGCGAGGGGACGCCCATCCTGCTCAGCGCGCACATGGACACCGTCGGGCCGGGCAAGGGCGTGAAGCCCGTCATCACCGACGGGGTGATCACCAGCGACGGCACCACTGTCCTGGGCGGCGACGACAAATCGGGCCTGGCGGTCATCCTGGAGGTTCTCCACGTGCTGGCGGAACAGGATTCGGCCCCGCCCCTGGAGGTGGCCCTGACAGTGAGCGAGGAGATCGGACTGATCGGCTCCAAGGGGTTGGATTTGAGCACCTTTCGCGCCAAAGAAGGCATCGTCCTGGACAGCGGAGGCCCCATCGGGGCCATCGTCGTCTCCGCCCCTTCGCAGGATAAGCTCAGGGCCGTCGTCCACGGCAAGACCGCCCACGCCGGGGTCGAGCCAGAGAAAGGCATCAACGCCATCTTGGTGGCGGCCGAAGCCATCGCCGCCATGCCTCTGGGACGGATTGACGAGGAGACCACGGCCAACGTGGGGCGCATCCAGGGAGGCACGGCGACCAACATCGTCCCCGACCGGGTCGAGATGGACGGCGAGGCCCGCAGCCACGACGAGCGAAAGCTGAAGACCCAAATGGAGGCCATGACCGAAATCCTGAACGAGACGGCGCAGCGGCACCAGGCGACGGTGGAGATAGACGTGACGCACTCCTATTCCGCCTTTCGGCTCAGCGAGGAACACGACATCGTGCGCAGGGCGATGGCCGCGGCCAAGGCTCTGGATCTGACGCCGGCCCTGGTTCCCAGCGGCGGAGGGAGCGACGCCAACATCTTCAACGCCAGGGGCGTAGCGACCATCAACATCAGCACGGGGATGGACAAGGTGCACACCACCGAGGAACGCATCGCGGTGGATGACTTGGTCACATCCGCCAAGTTCCTGCTGGCCGTTTTGAGATCGGAGGCTGGAGGTTAGAGGTTGGAAGTTGGAGTAGACGATCCGAAGCGCCGGAGTCCCGAACTTGTTCGGGGTGTTGGGAAGGCTTCCCGCGACCGAGGCGAAAGAGGCTCGGTCGGGAGACCCTCGCCCATCACCGCTGAAGGCCGGCGTCCCGAAATTGTCCGGGGTATGGGGGAATCCCATCCGTCGCGACGGTGGGAGATCGTTCTGCTGGTGGCCATTCTGTTGGTAGCGGCCTTCTTTCGGCTCTACCGCCTGGAGGCAGCGCCGCCGGGCCTGCAGCACGACGAGGTCTTCCACGGCCACGACGCCTCGGTGGTGCTGCAAGGCGCTCCCCGCATCTACTTCGAATCCAACGCGGGCAACGAGCCGCTGTTCGTCTATCTCATGGCCGGCGCCATCGCCCTCTTCGGCGGCAACTACTTGGGCATCCGATCAGCGGCTGTGCTGTGTGGTCTAGCGACCATCGCCTTCACCTACCTGCTGGCTCGTCGGACCTTCGGCTACCGGGTCGCTCTTATGACCGGCGCTGGCCTGGCCGTCGCCTTCTGGCCCGTTTTCCTGAGCCGGGTGGGGCTGCGGGCCGCCAGCCTCCCGCCCCTGGCCGCTGCGGCCGCCTATTTCTTCTGGGCGGGACTGAAGCAGCCAAAGGGCGGGCGCCGGTGGTGGGCCTACTTCGCTCTGGCAGGCATTTTCCTGGGAGGCGCCCTCTACACCTACCCTGCCAGCCGGATGATTCCCCTGATCTTCCTCGTCTTCGTACTCTACCTGGCGCTGTTTAACCGTCCCCTGCTGCGAGAGCGATGGAAAGGCGTTTTGCTTTCCTTCGCCCTCGCCGCTCTCGTCGCCGCCCCGATAGGCGCATACATCTGGACGCATCCCCGAGCCGACGTGCGAGTGCAGCAGCTCAGCCAGCCCCTGGCCCTGCTGGCCAAAGGCGATCCCAGCCAGGTCGTCCGCTTCACCCTGGACACGCTGAAGATGTTCACCTTGCGGGGCGATCCCGTCTGGCGCTACAATCTGGCCGGGCGGCCCGTGTTCGAACCTCTCAGCGGCGCTCTGTTCTACCTCGGCCTGGCCCTGGCCCTGCTCCGCTGGCGGCAGCCGCGCTACGCTTTCCTGCTGCTCTGGCTGCTCCTGGCCCTGGTGCCCAGCATGATCACCGATTCGGCTCCCTCTTTCCTGCGGGCCAGCGGCGCCCTGCCCGTGGTCTACGTCTTCCCCGCCGTGGCCGTCGAGGCCGCCTGGCGCTGGCTCGGCGAACGATTCGGCAGGCGAGCGATCTACGCCTTGGCCGCTGCACTGCTGCTCCTCCTGGCCGGCAACGCCTGGTGGACCTATCACGATTATTTCACCGTTTGGGCGCGGCATCCCGAGGTGCGTTTCGTCTATCAAACCGACCTGACCGAGGCCGCCCACTATCTGGACCAGAGCGACGTCGCTGGTCCGGTCTGCATATCCTCCTCCAGCCCTCACGACCTGGACCCCTTCATCTTCGATTTCACGCTGAAAGAGCCACGGAAGGTCAAATGGTACGACGGCCCCTACAGCCTGGTCTTCCCAGGCGGCGGCGAGAAAGCGCTCTACGTCTTCCCCGCCTCCACGCCTCTCCATCCAGGGCTGAGAGAGGAATTCTTTCGGGACGCCCGTCTGGTAGAGGAAAAGCGCTTCGCCGACGGCGAGTTGGCCTTCTCCGCTTACGAGCTGGAGGCCCGCCAGGCGCTCCAGAGCAAGATCGAAACCCTGCAGGGCAGCTCCTCCGCCGTTTGGAGTTCGGAGGTGCAGTTCCTCCCCGGCGACCCCCAGGGCCTCCGCCACCCCATCGCCTTCCCGGTGGATTTCGGGCACCGATTGGAGCTGCTGGGCTACGAACTGGCCAATGACACCCCGGCTCCGGGGGAGTGGGCCCATCTGACGAGCTACTGGCGAGTTCTGCAAGACGTCGCCTCTCCCCAACCCCTGGCCATCTTCGTCCACCTGCTGGACAGCCAAAGCGCCGTCTGGGCAGGGAGAGACATCCTGAGCGTCGCCACCGCCGGTTGGGAGGCCAACGACGTCTTCGCCCAGGTGCACCGTTTCCCGCTGCCCGCTGACATCCCAGCGGGCCAATATCAGGTGGAAATCGGCGTTTATTCCCGCGCGGACATGCAGCGTTTCGCAGTCTTCGAGGGGGGGCAGCCCGTGGCCGACAGGCTGCTGCTGGAACCGGTCAGCGTCGCGGGGCGGTGATCGGATAGTAGACATTGGAAACTGGAGGTCGAAAAATGAAGGAAATCGTACCGGGCCTGATAGGCGAGAACGAGATGGTAGTGCGCGAGGAGAACACGGCCCAACACCTGGGCAGCGGAAACGTAGCCGTGCTGGCCACGCCGGTGATGATCCGGCTGATGGAGAGGGCCGCCGTAGCCGCCGTTGACCACCTCCTGCCCCCTGGCCAGCGCACTGTGGGCGTGGAGGTGGACGTGCGGCACCTGGCGGCCACCCCGCTGGGCATGACCGTCCGTGCCCAGGCGAAGCTGCTGTCCGTCGAGGGCCGCAAGCTCGCTTTCCGCGTGGAGGCCTTCGACGAGGTGGAGAGAATCGGCGAGGGGGAGCACGGGCGGATGATCATTGATGTGGAGAGGTTTAGGGAGAGAGTCGAGGCCAAGAGAGGCTAACAACCAGAAACGGTCATCACGCTTCACGTCTTCACGTTTCACGCGGTTTAGATCACGCCACGATCTCCCTCTCCCACACCCTGGTGATCTTCCACTGCATGGCGTCCGTATCCAGACAGAGCTCGAAAGTGTCGAGTGCCGGGGTCATGACCAGGTAGTGACGAAGCTGGTGGGGACCGTGCGGCTCCGTCCAGCGGCGCCCCACGTCGCTGATGCGCACCTTCCGTCCCCGCCAGTGGAAGGTCATGGGAATGACCCGGCCCTCCTCGTCGAAGCGGGCCTCGACAGCCGTCGGAATGTCCACGAATTTCATGGTCGCCTCGCTTTCAGATATTGGCGCAGCATCTCCAAAGCCGCTTCGGCGGTTTGCCGCTTGTTCTCCAGCCGATCCCCCTGCCACAGATGCTGCTCGCAGCGCTCGACGTCCTCGGCGGACAGGGCCACGTAGACCAGGCCCACCGGCTTTTCGGGCGTGCCGCCGGTGGGGCCGGCGATGCCGGTGGAAGAGAGAGCCACATCGGTGTCGAAGAGGCGGCGCGCGCCGCCAGCCATCTGCCGCGCACACGCCTCGCTGACTGCTCCGTCCGTCGCCAGAGTCTGGCCAGACACCCCCAGCAGCCGCTCCTTGGCTTGGTTGGCATAGGCCACTACCCCGCCGACGAAATAGGCCGAGCTGCCCGACACGTTGGTCAGCCGGTGGGCGATGAGGCCGCCGGTGCAGGATTCGGCCACGGAGATGGTCAGCTCCTGTTCCGTCAACAGCCGGGCAACGATTTCCTCTGGAGCGCTCATGAGACCCTTCCCCTCCCCTTCTACTTCATCCATCCCGCCAGCCGCGCAGTCCCCAGATCAATACCCCCAGCGCCAATCCACTGACGACAGCCGAGACAAGGCCGATAGCCAGCATCCCACCGGCCAGCCACACGGGTCCACCGACGAGGGCTCCCACCATCCGCCCGACGCTGATGGCCGCCACACAAGACGACATCATGGTGGCCCGCGCATCGGGCAACACTTCGGTGAAGAGAGATATGGCTGTGACGATGGTGAACTCAAAAGTGAGAAAGGTGACGAACAGCCCCATCATCGCCAGCGGCAGCGTGCGGCCCACTAGCGGCAGCAGGACGTAACTCAGCGCCGCCAATACCACGCCGCCGACAATCGCCCGCTCCAGCCCCAACCGATCGGCGATGGAGGCCGTTAGCCCCTCGCCCAACAGCTCGGCCACGCCGATGACGGTGGTGGCCGCCCCCAGCACGGCGATGCTCAGGCCAAAAGCCGATTCCATCCAGACGCCGTAGACCACGAACAGGTTATCGTTGGCGGCGCTGATCAAGAGGCCAAAGGCCAACGCGCCCAGGGCCGCTCGCTCCCCGCTGAGCCGCCGCCAAGCTTCGCGAAAACCCATCAGGCTTTCAGCGGCGCGCTGCTGATGTCCACTAGCTGGGATGAGAGCCCACAGTGCGACCAGGCTGAGCAGGCCAAGCCCACCCAGCGCGAAAAAGGGCGCGCGCCATCCCACCCGCTCTATCAGCAAGCCCACGAGCGGAAGGCCCACCAACGCACTCCCAGCCCAGGAGAATTCCAGCATCCCAACAGCCAGCCCTCGGCGTTGGTAGGTCACCCGGTCGCCCACATAGGCGTGCAAAGCCGGATCGAAAATGCTTTTGCCCAGGCCAGCCAAGAACAAGGCCAGCAACACCACGCCTACCCTAAACGCAGTGGAAGGGACGTAGGCCGGTAGCAAGCCGCCGGCCAGCATCCCGACGGTGAGCATGCCCAATCCAGCCAGCATCATCACCCGGTAGCCCCAGCGGTCTCCCAGCGGACCGAAGATCGGGCTGAGCACTCCGGTCGCCTGGTTGACGGCGATGAGGGAGGTGACGGCAGCCAGCGGCACGCCCAATCCTCGGCTGAGGGCCGAGGCGAAAGGGTAAGCGAAGCGTCGAGAAGTGTTGAGAATCAGCCGGGCCACGGTGGCTGTGCCAAGCTGAAAGGCTAACTTGCGTTCAGGGAAATGAATGGTGGAGGTACCTCCTCTTTGGGGTGAGCTTTCCCGGAAAGTGCTCGAAGCCCCGTCCCCGGGGCGACTTTCGTGGCGCAATCACGCCGGCGACGCCCCCGGGGACGGGGGCTGGGAGCATCTTCAAAGACTTTCCGGGAGACCTCGGGTGACGAAAGGCCGGGTCCACGGCCATGGGCATTCCGTAAAGCCGAAAATGCCAGCACACCAGATACCAGACTCTCTCAGCCAGAATGATTATACACCGAATCGGAAAAATCCGCTGTGGTATTCTTCTCAACTCAACACGCCAGACCGATTGTTTCGACAACGGGCGGTCTTGGCCCGCCTCAACTCAAACCTTCGACGATTTCCGCCGCCGCCTGGGGAAGGACACCCACCAGGCGAGCGAGGTCTATCACCGTGAAGCGAGAACGGATCTCGTGCAGATGGAGCGTGGCGCGCAGCAGCCTTTCTGGCGTGCACCCGATATCCTCGGCTCGATAGGCCGCGCCAGCCCGCTTCAGACAGTTGCGAATCCGCTCCGGCGAGCGGAGAAAGGGTCTCACTTCCTCGCGCAGACGATCCCACGAATCGCCCTGCACGAGAATCTCGACTGCTTTCTGCAGCCGCTCCGCTTTCTGGGCGTAGCGGGATTCGACCTCATCCCCCAACGGGCCCCAGAAGGCCCTATCAATGCCCATTGAGGCAGGGAAAAAATCGGGCGATTCCAGGGCAATGACGCGGCGGTACACCTCGGAGGCCAACACCGTGCCCAGTCCGACCTGTCTGCCGTGCAGATCGTGGGGCGCCCCGTCGAGAGAGGACATCATGTCCAGGGTGTGAGAAACCAGGTGCTCCGCCCCCGAAGCCGGCGAGGAGGTCTCGGCCATGGTCATGGCGATGCCGGTCAAGTGCAGACCGTGAAACAGGGCCTCCAGGGCCTCCGGCTTTCGTTCCCGCACGTCCTCCGGGTGATCCAGGTACAGCGGCTCGATGTCGGCGATCAGGGAAACCGAGCGCTGGCAGAAGTAGTCGTCGAACAGGAAGTGGTTCATGCGCCAATCGGCGGAACTCACCGACTTGGCCAGGATGTCGCCTAGCCCGGCGGTGGTCAACTCGTAGGGCGCGTCGCGGAGAACGGTCGGGTCGGAAACCACCGTGCGCGGCGGGCGCGCCCACAGAAGCGATTTCACCCCCTTGATCGTCGTGGCCACGTTGGCCGAAGCATAGCCGTTCATGCTGGCCGCTGTCCCGAAGCAGACGTAGGGAACATCCAGATCAAAAGCGATCCACTTGCCCAGATCGTTCAACACACCGCTGCCGACGGGGACAACGATGTCCGTCGCCTCAATTTGATGGAGCAGCCAGTCGTGGGTATGATCGTCGCAAACAGGCGATCCCCCATCGGCTGGATCCGGAATCACAATCTTGGAGACCTGCCAGGCGGCGTCCCTCAGCACAGCCGCCGCCTCCTTGCCGGCCACCTCGCGCGTCCGCGCATCCATCAGCAAGACAGCTCGGCGACCCGCTGTGTACTCCGCCAGCACTTCAGGCAGCCGGGCGAGTGCGTTCTCCTCGTAGATCACCCGCTCCGGCTCGACACGATGCGTCCTGCCGCACTCACATTCAATCGTTTGGCCATAGATGAAGTCCTTCATTGCCATCTCCCATCCCTCCCCTTTTTGAACGAAACCCGACTCACACAAGTATAGTGCAAAATCCCACAATTGCAAAGCGCGGTTTGTCGTGCTATAATCAAGCTGACGGAGTGCTCGCATGCTAAATCAAACGGGTGTGTTTCAAATGGGGGCGGACGCGCTCAGCCGCTTCCCCTTCGTCCACGCCGATTCCCGTTTTCAGGAGATAGTGGAGACCATCACAGCCCAGGCCGATGAGGAGGGGCGTTACACCGCGGCCTCGATGTACCGCGCTTGGAAAGGCTGGTCCTTCGCCGACAAGAAGAAGCCCTCGCCCTGGCTCACCTTCCTGGTGCTGCGGGCGCAAAAGCGGATTGGACAGATGGCTTGAGGCCATCGCAAAAAAACTTCAAGGAGGAACAAATGGACAAGATCTCGGAAGTGGAAACGGCCATCGCTTACTGTGGCCTGGTGTGCAGCGACTGCCCGGCCTACGTCGCCACCCAGGCCGACGACCGCGCCGCGCTGGAGCAGGTGGCCGCGCAGTGGCGCGAAGAGTACAACGCGCCCGACATCACCGTCGAGTCCGTCATCTGCGACGGCTGCACGACCGAAGGGGAGCGCAAGTGCGGCCACTGGTACGAGTGCGACATCCGCGCCTGCGGCATGGAGCGGGGCGTTCTCAACTGCGCCTACTGCGCTGACTACGACGGGTGCGAGAAGATCGAAGGCTTCTTCGGCTTCGTGCCGGACGCCAGGGCCACCCTGGATGCCATCAGGCAGAGCCTCTGAGGTAGAGCAGCCTCCCGCAGGCTTTGGAGCCTGCGGGAGGCTCTTTTTACACACAATGGAGGCTGAGATGACCGAGAGATTGGAGTTCGTGACTTTCTGTGGCCTGCACTGTGGGTTGTGCGCTGCCCGATCGCGCATCCCCGAACGGGCCGCAGCGTTACAGGAAGCGATGGCCGAGGAAGGATGGGCTGACTGGGGAGCCGGCATCCCCGACTTTGCTGAGTTCTGGCGCTTCCTGGACGGCCTGCACGCCAACGGTGGTTGTCCCGGCTGTCGTGCTGGCGGCGGTCCACCTTATTGCCAGATCCGTGTCTGCGCCCAGCAACGGGGCCTGGAACTCTGCAGCCAGTGCGCCGATTTCCCATGCTCCCGCATTGAGGCTCTGAACGCTATTTATCCTGCACTCATCGCCGACAACCGACGCCTGCAGGCTGTGGGACTGGACCAATGGCTGAGCGAGCAGGAGGAGCGGGCACGGCGTGGCGTGGTCTACGCCGACATCCGCTACCGAGTGGACCAGGAAGTTCGAGATCAGGCATTCGGGGAGTCAGAGGGATAACGAGGATGGAAGTCGGTTCTGGTTTCTGAAGCGGGGGGTCTGGGGATATGACAACGAATCAAGAGGATTGACCGAATGTGACCGAGAATATCTTGGATTCAATCCTCCCCTCCCTGTCCCACCACCGGATTGCGCAGTGTGCCGATGCCTTCGATCTCCACTTCTACCACATCGCCGGGCTGCAGCGGCCCCACGCCGGACGGCGTGCCGGTGAGGATCACGTCGCCCGGCTCCAGGGTCATGACCTGCGAGATGGTTGCGATCAGCTCAGCCACGCTGAAAACCATGTCGGCGGTGGTCGCATTCTGGCGGATTTCGCCATTCACCCGCGTGCGAATGGCCAGATGGGCAGGGTCCAGGTCGGTGACGATGCAGGGGCCAAGGGGACAAAAGGTGTCGAATCCCTTGGCCCGCGTCCATTGGTCATCCCGCCGCTGCAGGTCGCGGGCGGTGACGTCGTTGCCGCAGGCGTAGCCGAGGATGAAGTCGTGCGCCTCCTCCGGCGACACATTTCTGGCCCGCCGTCCGATGATCACGGCTAGTTCGCCCTCGTAGTCCACCTGCTGCGAGAGAGCTGGATAGACGATGGGGTCGAGGGGGCCGATGACAGAGGAAGGAGGCTTGAAGAAAAGCAGGGGCTCCGGCGGCACGTCCATGCCGGCCTCGGCGGCGTGGGTGCGATAGTTGAGGCCCACAGCCACGATCTTGCTGGGCTGACAGGGAGCCAGCAGCCCGACCTCAGCCAACTCAGCCACCTCCTCCGCCCGGCGGAACTCGCCAAAGATGGAACCCTCGACCGTGTAGACAACTTCTCCCTCGATCAGGCCGTGGCGCGGCTGGTCATTCTTCAGAAAACGAATCAGTTTCAAGGACAGACCTCCTATAGTCTCCCTCTTCGGTGCTGCTGCTGTGTCATTGCGAACGACCGTAGGGAGCGAAGCAATCCCCACCTTGTGAATTGGAGATTGCTTCGGCGCAAACAGCGCGCCTCGCAATGACACAGACAGCTCGTGTTGGCGTAGCAACACTCTACAGGGAGACTACCAGACCTCCTGATGTTTGAGAAGTTCCAGGAACTCAGCCAATATAATAGCCGTCGCCCCCCAAACCTTATGCTCCCCCACCGCGTAGAAGGGCACGTGCAAGGGTGCGCCGCGCCAGGTCCAAAGCTCCTCGCGCCGCGAGGCCGGGCCGAGAAGCAACCCCAGCGGAACCTCCAGCAACTCGGCTACTTCTTTGGGGTCAGGGTCAAAGACGGGGCGCTGGGGGGCGTAGGCGACGAAGGGGTGAACGACGTTGTTGCTGGGCGGGACGTAGAGGGACGTGAGGGGACCGAGAAGCTCCAGCCCGTCGGTGACGATCCCGATTTCCTCCTGAGCCTCGCGTAACGCCGTCGCCGCGAGAGAAGCATCCCCCGCTTCCCACCCGCCGCCGGGCAGCGAAATCTGACCGCTGTGGTGATTCAGGTCGGGCGTGCGCACGGTCAGCACCAGGTGGAGCACGTCACGGATGTCGTACAAGAGCAGCAATACTCCGGCCTGACGAGGCTGGCCGCCGGGAGGTGGACTCAAGCGGCGCGGCTGCGGAGCCATGGTGAACTGAACCCGGAGGCCGGGCAGCGGGCCACGCATCGCCGCTCGGACGTGTTCGATGGCGTGAGTCGTAGCGGTGTTATTCGTCATTTTTCGCTGAGCGGCTGGCAGAGCGGACAGATGTAGCTGCTGGTGCTGCCGGTCTTGATCTTCTCGACCGTCGCGCCGCACACCGGGCACGACCCGCCCTCCCGATAGGCGACCAAGAAGAAGCTTCCGTCCCAGCGACCCTTTTCGCCGTGCAGATCCCGTTCCCACGCGCTACCGCCCAGGTCAATGCTCTCCTGCAGCGTCTCTCGGATGGCCCGCCACAGGGCAGCGACATCGTCGTCGTCCAGCATATTGATTTTCCGCAGCGGGTGGAGGCCCGCCTTGAACAGCGGATCCTGGACGTAGACGTTGCCCAGGCCAGCGATGCGGCGCTGGTTGAGCAGGAAGGATTTGATGCCGCCACGCCGCCCGCGCAGCAATTCCCGGAACTGCCCCAGCGTCAGACTCAGGGCATCCGGGCCGAGCTGCGCCGTCGGCGAGTGGTCGGCCAATTCGGCGGCGAAGTGGGCGTAGCCGAACCACCAGAAGTTGACGGCCAAACAAGCGCCGTCGTCGAAATCGAAGACCAGGCGGTACTTTTCCGGCAGCGCGTCACGGGTGGTGAGCAGAATCTCGCCCCCCATCCCCAGATTCAGCAGCAGCCAGCCCTGCGTGGTCTCGACAAAGAGCCACTTGCCGTGATGCGTCACATCGAGCAGCCGCGCGCCGGTCAGCGCGTCCACGAACGCCCCTCCTGAGACGTTCAGACACTTGGGTTGCAGCACCTCGACGTTGGCCAAGGTCTTGCCCACCAGTTCCGTCTTCATCTGCCGAGCCAGGACGGTGATTTCAGGCAGCTCTGGCATGGGCTTCCTCCTTTCTCCACCTAAGTTCTCACCAACAACACTCCCAGCAGGATCAGCACCAAGCTCCCCAGCACGCTCACAGTGAGTTGCTCATTCAGCACCAGCGCGCCCAGCATCAGCCCGTTGACGGGAATGATGTAGGTCACCATGGTGACAAAGGTGGCACTGCTCCGCTCGATGATGGTGAAATAGATCACATAGGCCACCACCGTCCCCAGGATGGTCAACGTCGCCCAGCTCGCCAACGCCGGCAGCGACGGCGACAGGTCGAAGGGGCGGTCTATCAGCAAACTAGCAGGCAGCATGTAGACCATGCCCATCGTCAACTGCCCCGTCGCTGATATCAGAGCTGGTTGTCCCCTCAGCCAACTGCGGGCGTAGATGGCCGTTCCAGCGTAACACAGGGACGAACCGACAATGGCCAACTGTCCCAGCAGGTTGGCTTGTAGCCCCTGGCGTAAGTCGGGCAGCATCAGGATTCCCACGCCCACAAAGCCGACGATCACACCCAAGATTTTGGTCAATGTGATACGCTCGTCGTTGGTGAGGAAATGGGCCAGGATGACGGTGAAGATGGGGGTGGTGGCCTGCAGCAGCGACGCTAGCCCACTGGAGATGTATTGCTCGCCCCAGGAGATGAGCGTGTAGGGCACGGCCAGGCCCATGAAACCCAGCACCGCGTAAGCGCCCCACATCCGCCGGCTGCGGGGTCTGGGGGAACCCCGGATGCGCAAAATGAGCCACATGGCCAGAGCCGCCAGGGTCAGCCGCCCAGCCACCAGCGTAAGCACCGGCACCTCAGCCACAATAACCTTGATAAACAGGTAGGAGGCTCCCCAGATTGTGCCCAAGAGCAACAACAATAACAGGTTCAAGCGTCCACTACCCCCTGCGGCAGGGCAAGGGAAACCCCCATTGTCACTTGGTCACCGCCCTGCCTTTTGATTCTATATGACCTCGTATTCAGCTTCGCTCGTCGCCCCCAGCCCCAGCTCCACCGCCCGGCGGATCATGGTCAGCTCCCACGGGCTTTTCTTCAAGCTGTGGCCCGCATAGCTCTGGATGATCTTTAGGCCCTCCACATCCAGGGCGACGCGGTCGCCCGAAGCCAGAATCAGGTTCGGCTCGCGCAACTCTCCACTGGACGGGCCGCCGGAGATGAAGCAGCGGCGGCCATCTAGGATGATCAGATCAGGCGCGATGGCCAGATTGAGGTCGGCCAGCTTCTCGCTCAGCCGCCAGAGGTGCATCGGCACCCGGTCACGGTGCCGCACGAAACCCATAGCCAGCTTGAGGCTCATGGTAAAATCCGCAAAGCGATGGGTCTTGAGGCAGCAGACGTAAACGATCTTCTTGGCCTCCAGCCCCGTTTTGGCCAGTGCGACCCTCTCGAGGTAGCGCCCCCCGGTCCGCACCGTCACCCATTGACCCTCATCGAAGACCGCCACCTCCGCCCCCGCCTCCTCCGCCGCCTGGAGCATACCCGTCTGCTGCAAGACTTCCCTGGTGGAGAGGCTGAACATCGAGGACTCGCCCACGACGACCTGGCCCGCCCCGTGCTGGTAGAGGAGCTCGATGACGGCCTTGACAAACTGAGGGTCGCTGGAAGCCGGCGGCGGATCGGCGGTGTTGAAGTTGGGCTTGACCAAAATCGTATCCCCTGGCGCCACCAGTCTCTCCAAGCCGCCGATGGCAGCCACGGCCTGGCTGACGTTGCGCTTCAAGTCACCGTCGCTCCGCAGCTTACTGACCAGGGCCTTTCCTTCGTTGGTGAACACGTTCTTTTTCATGATCTCTCCTTCAACTGATCGCCAGGCAAAGGTTACCAGATTTCGCCCCCCTCAGCGCCGAATGGAGTCTATCACATCCTGCGTCGGAAGACCAGCCGGCAGGAGTGTCGAGCCGAAGCGCATCAGATACACCTGGCGATAGTGATCGAAGAGCGTGACCAGCAGCGTCAACAGAAGGACGAAGAACAGCCCATTTCCCATGCTGACCGAGGCATCCTTGGCCACAAGCTATCGCGCACAGCGGAAACCGACATCGTCGTTGGCCAGGGTCATGGAGCTGGCGCTCCGCTCGGTGGTGCGTACTTGTTCCTGGTCGCTGAACCAGCCCCCGCCTCGGATCACGCGGTACTTCTGGCCGAAGTACTGGGCCTCGTTGTCGCCGCCCGGATACCCTGGGTAGGGCTGAAACCAGTCGCTCGTCCATTCGGACACGTTGCCCGCCATGTCCATCACCCCATAGGGACTGGCCCCGGCCGGGAAACTGCCCACAGCGGTGGTCCCGCGGCGGCCCGATTCCTTGGCATTTGCTTTATTGGCGTCCCAGCCGTTCCCCCAGGGATAGACGCGCTCGTCGGCGCCGCGAGCGGCTTTCTCCCACTCGGCCTCGGTGGGCAGCCGCTTCCCCGCCCACTGGCAGAAAGCCTGGGCATCGTTCCAGCTTACCTTCACCACGGGGTGGTCGGGTTTGCCCTCAGCGTAGGCCCGCCAAGACGTGTCGCCCGCTTTCTCCGCATCGGTGACATAGCCTGTTCCCGCCACAAACCGCTCGAAGTCCTGGTTGGCGACCTCAAAGCGGTCCATCTCAAAGGTATCCACGAACACCGCGTGGGGCGGGCGCTCCACCCCGTTCTGGCTGCCCATGGTGAACTCCCCGGCGGGGATAGCGACCATGCCTGCCTCTGCCTGGGAGGCTGACATAGACGGGATGGGGGTTGCTTGAACAGGCTCTGGCGTCGCTTCCACGGCCAGCACGCCAGGCGTTGGAGCGGCCAATGCTTCCAACTGTGCGATGGCCTCTCCCCCGCCCGGCTTGACGCCGAGGGCGCGGGTGAACTCCATCTTCGCTTGCTCAAGACGGCCCTCCTGGACGAGCTGCAGTCCGTAGTTGACGTGGGCCGCGTACAACTTCTCCATCATGTCGGCGTTGTCCGGGTTGGCAGCCAGAATCTGCTCGATCAGTCCGATCACTTTCTCCCAATCCTCCGCCGCCCACGACTCGTGCAAGCTCTGTTCTAACTGCTCCACAGGCACTGCTCGCGCCCGTTCCAGTCCTGCCTGGGCTTCCACCCCGTCGGGCTTGATCTCCAATGCACGGTTGAACTGCGCTGCCGCCTGGTCAGGCTTGCCCTCCTCGATGAGCTGCAGCCCGTAGTTGACGTGGGCCGCGTACAGCTTCTCGGTCATCCCAGCGTAGTCGGGATTCGTGGCCAGAATTCGCTCGATCAGCTCGACGACCTTTTCCCAATCCTCCGCTGCCCACAGCTCGTGCAAGCCTTCTGCCAACGACTCCGCCACAGGGGGCAGCTCTGGCTCTGGACTACCGGGCTCCTGCTCTTCGATCACCGTCGTCTGGTCGGGCTGCTCCCCTGGCTCTGAAGCGCAACCGGACAACATGCACATGACTGCGAGGATCAAGAGCATGGCCAGCATGGGCAAGGGCTTCAGGCCTGCCCGTTTTCTGTGGGACTTCCCAAGCTCCGTGCTGCCGCGCGACGGGCGTTTCAACTGAGTGATTTTCATTCCTCCGTCCCTCCTTTGACTACAGAACCCTTTGATCAGCCGGGGCATCTGCCTGCTGAGAGTAGTTTACCAGATTTCCGGTGTTTTGGCAAAGCAAAAAGCCACCTGTGCAGTTCACACAGGCGGCTTTTCCCCTCTGGTCAGGCCATCAGCTCTTCAATAGCCGAGGAGGCTTTACCTTAACTATTCGGCTTCCTCTGCGGCTTGTTCCTCACTCTCCACGGGAACGAACATCACCTTTATCGGAATAGAGGCGACTTCTTGCCATTCATCTTCCCCCTCGTTCCGGAGTTCTACAAGCCAATTGTGTCGACCCGGTTCTGCTACAGGAAGGCCTTGAAAAGCCCGACGAGTCCGGAGGCGCTCGTACTCAGATAGGTCGAGGTCGAATTCAACTGGCCCGGTTCTCCTTCCGCTAGGCGACAAGTAGGTCAGGCGTGCCTGCCCGTGGCTGGGCACATCAAAATCGGAGCGTGACCACAAACTCACGACTTCAAACGCGATACCAACCACCTGCTCAGGCTGGGGTTCGCCCGGGACAGTGATTTGCTCTATTACATTCTGAATGCTCACGTTGTTAGAGTTCTTGTCAATGACAGCACGTGAGCAGACTACGGTCCAGACGTGATCTATCATAGTGAAATCCTCTCCAAACATGGATCTGTTCTGGGTTGGTCGCCCGAAGCAGCCGCACGAGCATAAACCACCGGCAATAATGTAGGAAAAGCCGGAACCGGCACCACCTCATAATCAGCATCCTGCTCATTGACTCTAATTACTACAGGGTCTGGATATTCAAAGAGTTGATCTTCTGGCATATCACTTCCTCCTGCATCGCCAGCACCCAGACTCGCCATCAACAACCTGGCAGGCTTGTCCATACTTGTCAATTCCTCACGTCCCCATCCTTCATAGAGCAGAACATTGACATCGGCACTCAGCTTGTACTTCTGCGACAAAACCTGGGCCGGAATCCCTAGATTTGCTTCAAGATTCTGTATCATTTCTTGCGTAAGGGAACGCTTGCGGTTCAAGACTTCCGAAACAAGAGCGTAGCTCCCAATGTAGGGTTCGAGATCCTGAGGTGACATACCACGACTCTCCAAGTAGTATTCCATGGCAGCGATCGGGTCAGGCAATGGGATTGCGTAATGCTGTGCTTCGTACGCCTCGACGAGTGTGACCAGGGCTTCCAATCTGTCGCCACCAGGCGTATTCGGCTCGGCATCAAAAAGCTCTTCTATCTCCTTCAGCGCCACTCTGTAGTCCTCTTCAGTCCTAATGGCCTTTATCTCCATAGGTAAGACCTCCCATCAGATTGTTTTGGGATCTATCCTGTCGTATTCTGCGTGCGTACCAGCCCATCGGATTTGAGCGACACCTGCTTGGTAATTGACCTTAACCACCAAACGATACCTGTTGCCTTTGATGTTGAATACTATCCGATTGTCAGGTATGGTCCTTGCATTGGCATAGCTTTCTTTCACATGCAGTGGGTTCTGCCAATTTGCACGTTGAGCGTCCTCAAGCCAGGCTTCTAATTGGTCCCGGGCCTCTGCGTGCTTTTTTCTACATTTATCCAGGACGTCTGTTCGAAGGACACGCATACATTATATACCGTAATTCGATATTATGCAAGGTCGCCTGCCATCAGAATCTCTAGCTCTCCGTGGGAAGCGTCGTATCATGACCACATCATGGCCGAGCCAGGGCTTTGTCATGCTCACCGACAGTGCGCATGATCAGGCGATCGCCCTCTCGCTCATAGGTCATCCGATGCTTCAGGTCAACGCGAGCTTCGTAGATGCCTTTCGTCCCCTCAATAGGACGCGCCCGCAGGCCGGGGTGCCGGAAGTCTGCATCAAGCAATCGCAGGGCCTTGTCCACTTTCTTCTGGATATGGTGCGGCAATTCGGCGTAGGCATCGGCAAACCGTTCGGTGATGACGATGGGCATGAGGTCTAGTCCTCTTCAACCTCGCCAGCAGTGCGGCGATGGAGGAAGGCAATGGCCTCTTCTGCATTGGGGAACTCATGCATGCGCCCGGCCTGGATATCAGCCTCGGCCTCACGTTCGGCCGCCTGCCATGCCTCAGACCAGAACCAGGCCTGGCTCTTGTCAATCAGCTTCTTCGGTCGTAGGACGATCTCTCCGTCACGTGCCTCAACAGCTATGTAATCGCCTTCTTCCAGGCCAAGCTGTTCGCGGATGGATAGTGGGATGGTGATCTGGAACTTCTTGCGAATCTGGAGCATTTCCATGGCTTCACTCCTTCCAGCAATGTTTCAGAGAGTCCAACTTTCCAACAGTCCAACTGGAGTATAACACATCTCCCTCTCAGTGTCAAATGACCTGGTTCGACCTGCAGCAGGAGATTTTTGCCACGTACCGAATCGAGTCTATCACGTCCTGAGTCGAAAGGTCAGTCGGCCAGTCACAGCGGAAGTCAAAGGCTATATGTTCCCAATCAGAATCTGCGCCGCCAGGTTGGTATCCTCCTCGCTGAGCCATTCTCGCACCACGGGCATGACCACGTTCAGCTCGCGGCTGCCGGTCGCTTTCATGGCCCGCTCGATGTAGGGCCGCACCGTCTCCAGCCTCAGCTTCCAATGCCACAATCTCTCCGCCTTGTGCAGGTGGCGGTCCACGGCCACCTCCACGTAGTCCTCCATCAACTCTGCCTTCAGTTGACCCCAAACCACGTCCCACCCCTGCCCCGCGAAGCCGTCGTCGTAGACGCGGCAGATGGCCTTGTACAGGATCTCCCTGGTGATGTCGGCCTGCTCGGCGGCCATGACCGACATGTGGGCCTCCTCCAGAGTGCGAGTCTTGCACTTGACCAGCTTGATGGTGTCGGGATAGCAGAAGGTGAACACCACCCCCTCGTCTACCAACTGATCGGGCCGATTCCTCTCGTCCAACTCCAGCCGAAATCGAAGCCACTCGGCCCGTACATCGCCCTCCTCCGTCTCGAAGACGACCTGCGGCATGTGCAGCTTGTATCTCTCGGCGAGCGCCGCCAGTTCTCTCCAGGGCCGCAGTCGCCCCTGGCTATCTATGGCCACGATGAGGGAGAGCTGCAGGGGGAAGTCGTAGACCAGGGTGTGCGGGTTTCGATAGCCGTAGCACTCAAAGGACAGGCTGAGGCCGGTGTCACGAGCCGCTTCTAGGATGCCTGGGTACATCTCGTAGAGGTCAGGCAGGAGGTCGTACACGGAGTGCATCTCCGACGGCTTATTGAGGACGGCCTGGCGTGTCTTGGGGATGATCTCCACCATCTCGCCCCTGCCGTCCAGCAGACCAAACCAGGTGACGTTCGTGCCGTCCACTTTCTGGCGCAGCAGCACCCTCTCGTAGCCGGTGGGTAGGATGATGTCATCGGGGGAGACGTTCTCTAGATCAACCTCCCTGTCCCGCCGGTAGGGATAGTGGATCTTGGGCATACCGAAGACAAATTGGCCAGTGGCCTCCCCGTTCACGGCCTCGATGAGCAGGGCGCCCAGGCGGTGGTCCCGTTCCACGCTCATCCAGGCTGTCACCTCGCGCCCTTCGGGGCTTGTGAAGTTGTAGGGGCGGACGTCGCCCAGAGTGGGATGTTTCTTCATGATGTCAGCCTCCTCATGTCCTGCCTCTCCATCACTCCCGTTTCACAGAAATCGCCTGAAACCAAGCGCACTCAGTATGGCAAGTCTAGCTACCCTACAGTTTGCCAGCAGCCTCTTTTTCGCTCGCTACAGAGTGGCGTCTCGCCACGCCGAATGCGGCGCAAAACACGGGGCGGGGACGCCCCTCAGTAGCAAATAAGAGAAACTGTTCTAAGCGAAGCGACGCGAAGCGGCCAAGGCGACCGAAGCGGTCGAAGCGGCGGCCTCAATAGAAAGTGTACGGTAGCTAAATGGCAAGTGCCAAAAAACCTGGTTTCTGAGCCACCGCCTGAACGCCTACAGGGCGTCTTCAGTGTGGTCAGTGCTAATCAGCGGACTCAGTGATTCCATTCGTGCGAATGTAGGGAGGTCTGTAATCTAACTCCTGGTGCCGGAAATAGGTGTTGTACAACTCGGCGTAGTGGCCGCCCTGGACCATCAAGTCGTCGTGGGCGCCCTCTTCGATGACGCAGCCGCTTCGTACATATGTTGATGAAGCGGCGTGATCCATGACGATGATGCGGTCGGCGTGCTTGACGGTGGACAAGCGGTGGGCGATGACGATGGCCGTGCGGTCGCGCATGATGGTCTCCAGCCCCTCTTGAATCTGGGTCTCGGTAAAGGGGTCCACACTGGCGGTGGCTTCGTCCAGGATGAAGATGGCCGGGTCTTTGAGCAACACCCGCGCCAGGGCCACCAGTTGCCGCTGTCCCATGGAGAGGTTGGCCCCGCGCTCGCCCACGTCGGTATCCAGCCCGTCGGGCAGGTCGGCCAGCCAATCCCCGCTGCTGATGTGCATGGCTGCTTCGACCACTTCCGCGTCGCCCGCCTCTGGCCGGCTGTAGCGAATGTTGTCCCGCACGCTGCCGGAGAAGAGAAACGGCTCCTGCGGCACCAGCCCGATGTGCCGGCGATACTGGCCCAGGTCCAGGCGGCGGATGTCCCGACCGTCCACCAGAAGCTCTCCCCCCTGGAACTCGTAGAAGCGCGCGATCAGCCGCGCCAGGCTGCTCTTGCCAGCGCCGGTGTGGCCCACCAGGGCCAGCGTCTCTCGGGGATGGATTTCCAGCGTAAAGTCGGGCAGCACAGTCTCCTGGGCGGTGTAGGCGAAGGCGAGGTCTCGGAACGCGATCCGGCCTTCCAGATCCTCCACTGGCTCGGACGCCGCCTGGACCACTTTCGGCTCGGCGTCAATCAGGGCAAACACTCGCTCCGAGGCTGCCAGACCGTCCTGGAACTGACTCCAGAATGAGGCGATGCTCATCAACGGCCACCAGAAAAAGCCCACCGCCTGCATGAACAGGTACCAGTTGCCAGGAGTCACTGCGCCGCTGCGGGTCGTCAGTCCGCCGGCGTAGATCAGCGTGGCCACTCCCAGGCCAGAAGCGAGGCCCATGACCGGGAAGACGGTGTTCAGCGTCAGGCCGCGCCGCAGCCCGACTTGATATGCCTGCTGGTTGTTGGCGTCGAAGGTATCGTAGATGGCCTGTTCCTGCCGAAAGCTCTTGGCCACCATGATGCCGCTGACCGATTCCTGAATCTGGGCGTTGATCTTGGCCGTGACGCGGCGGGCGCGCTGGGTGACCGTGCGGGCCACGCGGCGGAAGCTGAGGGCGATGGCGGCGGCGACGGGCGCCATGGCCAGCAGCAGCAGCGTCAACCAGAGGTTGATGTTGAATAGCCACACGGAGAGGATGAGCACCAGCAACACCTGGCTGAGCAGGTCCATGACCAGGGTGGCGGTGGCGGAGAAATCCTGCGTGTCGGAGGTGACGCGGCTGACGATTTTGCCGGAGGGGTGCTGGTCGAAAAAGGACAGGTCGTGCCCGACGGTGGCGTCGAAGACGTCCTCCCGCAGCTTGAGAACCACGTCCCCCACCACCCGCGCGGAGAACAGTTGGCGGACATAGTTGAAGACCCAGGCCGAGACGCCGAGAAGCAGCACGCCTCCCGCCAGCAGCAGCATGTTCTCGATGGCTGGGTCTTCGGCCACTGTGTCAATGGCTCTGGAGATGAGAATCGGCCCGCCCGTCCCCGCCGCCGAGTTCAGGGCGATCATCACCGCCACCAGCACCATCCGCCGGGCGTGCGGCCGAAAGTAGCCGACGATGCGGCGCAGCAGCTCGCGGTCGCTGTATTCGCGGTCGTAGGCCTCGGTGTCGAGGCCGTCTAGGACGAAGCCCATGGTTTCCTCTAGGTTGGGTATTGGGTATTGGGTATTGGATATTGGGGATCAATATCCAATACCCAATACCCAATCTCTAATATCTAATCGTAGCGGGCAAAAATCCGCCGATACGCCTCACACCGCCCCATCAACTCCTCGTGCATCCCCTGATCCACTAGCTCGCCGCGACGCAGCACCAGGATGCGGTCGGCCCAGCGGATCTGGCTGAGGCGGTGGGTGATGAGAAAGGTGGTCCGCTGGCGGCTGATGCGGCGCATGGCCCGCTGAATCTGGTCCTCGGTCGCGCTGTCAATGGCGCTGGTGCTGTCGTCGAGGATCAGGATGCGCGGGTCGGTGAGAAAGGCGCGGGCGATGGCGATGCGCTGCCGCTGCCCGCCAGAGAGGGTCACGCCCCGCTCGCCCACCTCGGTGTCGTAACCCTCGCCGAAGCTGGTGATAAACTGGTGGGCCTGAGCCTCGCGGGCGGCCTGCTCGATGGCTTCCTGGCTGGCGTCGGCGCAGCCAAAGGCGACGTTCTCGGCCAACGTGCGGGAGAACAGGAACACATCCTGCTCGATGGTCGAGATCTGCGAACGCAGCGACTCCAAGCTCCAATCGCGCACGTCCACGCCGTCAACCAGCACCCGCCCGCTGTCCACGTCGAAGATGCGGTTGATGAGCTGGGTGAAAGTGGTCTTGCCGGAGCCGGTCTGGCCCACGATGGCGATGGTCTCGCCGGGCCGGGCGGTGAAGCTGATGTTTTTCAGCACCGGCTTCTCATTATAACTGAAGTTGACGCCCTCAAAGGCCACTTCTCCCCGAATCGGGCGGGCGACGCCGGCCGGGTTCTCGTCCAGCTCCGTCTCCGTGTTGATCAAATCCAGAATCCGCCTGGCGCTGGCGATGCCCAGTTGGACCAAGTCAAACGAGAACAGAGAGATAAAGGTGGGAAAACGCAGCGTGCCAAACAGACCCATAAAGGCGATCACCTGGCCCAAGGTTATGTCGCCCCCCCGCCAGAGCAGCAAGGCGTGCAGAAAGCTGCCCGCCCAGGCCAGGCTGAACATCAGCATCGGCCAGTAGCGGGCCTGGATTTCCCCCTGTTTCACGAAATAGTCACGGAACAGGCGGGCGTCCTGGGTGAACTTGTTCCATTCGTAGCGCTCCTGGACGTTGGCTTTGACCACCTCGATGCCGGCGATGGCCTCCGCCAATCCCGCGTTCATGGTCCCGAACTGCTCGCGCCGGGCTGTGCTGACCGGCTTGAGCCGCCGGTTGTAATCGAACACCGTGATGGCCAGCAGAACGACGAAGATGGCGGGAACGAGCAGCAGCTTGAATTGCAGCCGTCCGATCATGAGGATGGGGATGACGAGGGCCATCAGCGAATCAATGATCAGCATCAGGCCGGGGCTGAACATCAGATTGAGCTGGCGGACGTCGTTGGTGGCGCGGGCCATGATGTCGCCGATGCGCTGCCGGCCGTGGAAGGTCTGGCTCTTGCCCAACAGGCTGACGTACAGCTCATCGCGGGCATCCCGCTCCACCCGCTGGGCCGCGAACTCGATGCTGAAATTACGCGCCAGGCCGGTCAACCCCTGCCCGATGGCCGATCCCATCACACTGGCCGCCAGTCCCAGCAGCGAGGCCGTCTGCCAGCCGGGGGTGGTGATCAAATCAAACGCCCGCCCGACGAAGACCTGGATGTAGCTGTAGAACCCGTTGTTCAGGATGGCTGCCAGGACGGTGGCCAGCGGGAAGAGTGGGTAGCGCAGGACGTGGGACATGATCCAGCGCACCGGCCCGGAGCGGTTGTAGTGGTATTCGTTTTCGAGTCGGAATTCTCTTTTGGTCATAGATTTCATTCATCTTCGTTAGTAGCTCGGCAATGTTAGATTACGGGCCAAGTGTCATTGCGAGGAGCGGAGCGACGAAGCAATCCCCACCGGTGCTTGCAATTGGAGGCGGGAGATTGCTTCGCTACGCTCGCAATGACATTAACTTAACATTGTCGAGGTAGCGTCTCTTCACCGTTAGCTCAGCCCCATCAACCGTGTCCCCGTGCAGCCCACAATCCACCAGCGATGATCAGCCCCCCACCCAGCAGATGGGCCGGCCCAATGGACTCGCCCAGGAACAGGTACCCCAGCAACGCACCGTAGAGGGGCAGCGTGTTGTAGAACACCATCGCGCCGCTGGATCCCAGGCGACGAACGCCCAGGTTCCACGAAATCAAGCCAATCACCGCCGGCGCGATGCCAATGTACAGAACGGCCAGGATAACCTGGGGCCGGGCGCTCATCGGAAAGGTTCGGAGCTCCCAGGCAGCAGCCAGCAGCAGCAGCGGAAGGGCCAACCAGACCGACCAAGCCGTGGCGGAGAGAGGCGAGCGATGACGCATGACCTGGCGCCCCAGGACGCTGTATAGCGCCCACAGCGTGACCGCGCCCAGCATGATCAAGTCGCCGCTGTTAGCCCGCATCGCCTGCCAGAAGGCCAGAGACCCATTGGAAAGCAGGACGACCACACCGGCCAGCCCAACAATGGCCCCCGTGAGTTGGCGCCTGGACATGGACTCCCGGAAGAGCAGAGCAGCCAGGAGGCCAGTGATCAGAGGGCCTAAGCCGTTGATGAGCGTGGCGTTGACTGTGGTGGTGAAGCGCAGGCCCAGATAAAGGACAGGGGTGAAGACAGCCACGCCGCTCAAGGCCATCGCCAGCAGCAGCCATCGGTCCCGCCCCAGACGGCGGTCCTGCGGCGGCCGTCGTTGCAGCAGAGCCACGAAGAACACAGCGGCGATGAGAAACCGGGCCGCCGCCAAGGTGAGCGGTCCGATGTCGTTCCGCAGCCAGCGACCCAGCGCCATGTTGCTGGCCCAGGTGAGGGTGGCCACATTCACCAATGCGATACCAACGATCCGCCCTCGTCGTTGCCGCATACCCGGAGTCAACTGTTGCACCTGTCCAACTTTCTATGCAGCCGCGCCAGACGGTGTTCCAAATCGGCCCGCCAGCGTTTGCATTCGTGTCGTGGGAAATCGGGGGCGTTGACCAGGGCAAGAGCCGCGTTCGTCCACTGGGCGGCCTCGCTGTAGTCGCGCTGTTGGTGCTCGTAGAACTTGGCCAGCTCGACGTGGGCGTAAATCTGCCCATTGTACGCCGCCTTGCGCCACAGCTCGACCGCCGCCGATAGGTTGTCGCGCCGCTTCTGCACGAAGGACAACCAGCGCACCGCCTTCCAATACATTTCCTCTGGCAGTTGGTACGCCAGACCGCGTTCGTACAACGGCGCAGCTTTCTCCAGACGTCCCAGGTTCTCATACATCCTTCCCATGGCCACCAGGTCCAAGCCGTGGGCCACCGCCTCGCCAGGCGGATCGTCGAGCAGCTCCGCCACGTGGCTCAGGAGCGCGGCCAACGAGAACACATCCACCGCGTTGTGATAGAAGACGCTCTTCATGGATCGGGCGTCGCCGCTGCGCAAGTAGCCGAAGTACAAGCTGGGGATCACCCAGCCGGGGACGTCCTGCCCGGCGCGGGTGAGGCCCAGAATATGCTCCTCCAGATAGCCCAGGGCGCGGCTGGGAAGGCGTGGGCGCCAAAGCCGCCGCGCCAGGGGCAGCAAGTCCAGGTGGGCCAGCGACGTCAGGGGAGATGCTTCGCCATTGGCAACGAAGCGGGCGTTCAAGAGCGGCACGTCGAAGCCCTTGCCGTTGAAGGTCACCAGCGCCTGGCAGGGCTGCAGAAACTCGGTCAGGGCAGACAGCAGCGCGGGCTCCTCCATCGGATCGCGCATGAAGAACTGGGCCAGATGAAATTCTCCACCATCGTAGCGGCCCACGCCGACTAAGAAGGCAAACGTGCCCGTGCCGCCGGCCAGCCCCGTGGTCTCAGTGTCCAGAAAGGCAAAGGTGTCCAGCTCGACCTGGGCCAGGCGCGGCTCGCCCGCCCACTCGGCGATGATGTGCAGAGGGGACGCGACTCGCAGCGTGGCGCATCCATGCACATGATCCAGCGGGCGGAGCTGCTCGACGACGTAAACCTCGCCGTAGGGCGTCTCTTGAAAGCAGCCCGGCACGACCCGCTCGATGGGATAGGGATCGCGCGGCCGGGGCGGCGGCAGATCGCGCGCGCCGATTCTCACGCCCAGGGATTTGAGTTTATCGGAAAGTGAAGCTGTCGCCATAACTAAAGAGATCACATGTGTCATTGCGAGCCGAAGGCGAAGCAATCTCCTATCAGCAACTTGGGGATTGCGCCGTTCTCACTTCCAAGTTCGGCGCAAACAGCGCGCCTACTCAGAAACTTGTCTGTCATTGCGAGCGGAAGGCAACCGCAGGTTGCACGCAATCTCCACCCCGCAATTGGAGATTGCTTCGGGCGCAAACCCCGCGCCCTCGCAATGACAGCATGAACGGTAGTTTCTGCCCTTTAGACTTGTCCTGAGCGAAGCCGAAGGAATGGCGGGCCCGCCATGGGCGACTCGCAATGACACCTACGTTAACGGTATCCACCCAGGCCACGGACGGGGAGCAGGCTTGCGCCCGTAGAAAAGGTCGTCCATCCGCAGCGCGACTCGGCGCGCCGCGCCCGAACGCCGCACAGCCCAGCGCACCAGGTTGTGGGCTGCGTTGTTGGGGTGCGAGTAGGGGCAAACGGCCATGCAGCGCGCACAGTCCGCGCCGACGCGGTTCCAGTAGCGGAAGCAACTCTCGGCCTGGATGCGCCACCGCAACGCGCCGCCAATCTCCTCCCGATCACCGGCGGGAATGGACTGGCTGGGGCAGGTTTCGACACACTTCTGGCAGATGCGGCAGAAGTCAAGCACCGACGTGTCATCGTCCCGCTGATCGGGGATCAACGGCAGATCGGTGGTCACCACCCCCAGGCGCACCCTCGGCCCCAGCTCGGGCGTCATCAGCAGCCCCATGCGGCCGATGTCGCCCAGGCCGGCGTCGCGGGCCACCAGCGGCGCGATGACGCGGTAGTTGCCGTCAATGTGGGCCCGGGCCGGATAGCCCAGCCAGCGGATGAAGTAGCCCAACTGCAACGCAACCTTGGCTGCCTCGACGTACTGCCGCGCCGATTCCATCACCGTTGGCGCGTTGGGCGCCGTCCCCGTGATGGCGTGGTCCATCTCCACGGTGAAGGCGATGGCGTAGCGATGGTCGAGGGTGATGGGCGCGCCGTACTCGCCGCTGCCCCGACCGACGTGGGAATAGACGTGGTAAGGCTGCAATTCGGCCACGCCCACCGTGTACGCGCCATAATAGCGGGCCAGAGCCCTGATGAAGCGCGTCATCTGGGCGGCCGTGAGCCCTGAGCGCAGCGGGGCCACCGGCCCGTCCACCTCCTCCCGCAGCGCGCCGGTCAGGCAGAAACTGGCCTCGGCCGAGGCAAAGGCCAGCGGATGGGCCTTGCTGGCGGTGAGCGAGAGCAGCCCCGGCAGGGCGCGGATCTCGTCGTCCACGGCCCGATTCTGCGGACGCATGGCGTAGTAGGACGCGTATTCCGCGCTGCCCGGGACCAGACGGGCGCGGGCGAACATGATGTCGCGCTCATCGAAGCGCTGCTGGGGCACGTCGCTGCCGCGCTCGACACGGCCCAGAGGCAGAAGAAACAAGACAACGCCCCCACCGACGGCTGCCGCTGCCACGCCCAGCACGACCAACCTGACCGCCACCGGCAGCAGCGAGGCCAGGAAAAAGGGCAGCGAAGTCAACACCGCCGCTCCAAACGCCACCCACGCCGCGCGGCGCTCGCCCTCCCGAACCGAAATCAATCCAAAAAGACCAAAGCCGAACAGGATGATGTGGCCCAACACGATGAGGCCGATTGTAACAACTGTGATCACTTGATGTTCCTCCCAGACCCTAAAGGTTTGACGCGTACTTCAATCATCTCAAGGAACTTCCATCTCCTGAGAAATTCAACCCACGGCCGCGAGCTCTTAAAACCTTTAGGGTCTCACCCCTGGCCTTGCTGACAACGCCTCCAAAATCGCCAGCGTCTCGCGCTTGCCGCCAACGCCGCTTTCACCGGCGGGACCGACGCACGACGGACAGCCGTCGGCGCACTCGCAGGCGGCGACCAACTCGTAGGCGTGGGCCATCAACTCGTCGTGCAGTTCAAACAGACGCTGGCTAAAGCCGATGCCAGCCGGCACCTGGTCGTAGATCACCACCGCTGGCTGGCCCTCAGCCAGCGGCGACTTGGGATCGGAGTGCACGCCCACGTCGCCCGCATCGCACATCAAGAACAGCGGCGCCAGGTGGCCCAGGGCAAAGGATAAGCCGGCCAGCCCGCTCCTCATGCGCACCGCCACCTCCACCCGATGGTGGCAGCGCGGACAGAGGGTCGCCAGGTTGGAAAGTCGGTTAGCCTGGCGGTACGAGGCGAAGGTGCGAAAAGGGAGCTTGTGATGAACGTGGTGGGAGCGTTCATCCTCCAGTACGCCACAAGCCTGACAGCGATAACCGTCGCGGGCTCGCGCCCGATCGCGCTGCGCCGACCAGTTCGGGCCGTAGTCGTTGGGATCACTGGTCCACACACCCTGGTCGCGCAAACGGGCCACCGTGTCCTCCGCCAGCGCCAGCCAATAGCCAGTCGTGTGCAGCTCGGTCGGCGGCAGGGAGACCTCCCCCAGGCCAAGCTGCTCGTGGGTGAACCACCTGATTTTGCGAAAGCCGATCACTTGGCTGGTCACAGCGATTTCGCCGTGGGCCGTGGTCGCGCCGCACGCTTCGGCCTCGTCCAGTTTGTCCAGAAGTTGCACCGTCGTCTCGCGGCGCGGCTGGGTGTAGTAATCCACCTCCGTCGCCCGCAGCCGCGCGATGTGCTGCGCCAAGTCCAGCTCCTCCACCAGATACGCCTGCCCCTCGTGCAGATAGACCGCGCCCGGATGCACCATCCAATGCGCGCTGGCCTGGTCCACCTGGCCGATGGTCGCCCACTCGTCGCCATCCCGCGCCTGCAGCGCCACCGCCTCGGGCGACGCGCTGCGCAGCGAGATGTCCTGGGCCGGATAGTGATCCGCCATCCAGAAGTACTTGTCCCCGGACTGGTGCAGCACCCCGGCCTCCTGCAGAAACTGGAGGAACTCAGCCACTTGCTTCCCTTCGACACGGCCAAAACCCTCTCCCGTCCGGAAGGGAAGCTCAAAGGCCGCACAGCGCAGATGCCCCAGCAGGATGAGCAAGTTGTCGGGGTTGATGAGAGCCTGCTCTGGCGAGCGACCGAAGAAGTAGTCGGGGTGACGGGCCAGGAACTGATCCAACGGGCTGGCCGAGGCGACCAGAACGGCCAGCGACGCTTCGGTTTTGCGACCAGCGCGGCCAGCCTGCTGCCACGCGCCGGCGATGGTGCCCGGATAGCCGGCCAGCACCGCCGCGCCCATGCTGCCGATGTCTATCCCCAGCTCCAGGGCGTTGGTGGCCACCACGGCGCGAACCTGTCCCTCCCGCAGCCCGCGCTCAATCTGACGGCGCTGGCGCGGCAGGTAGCCGCTGCGATAGGCCCTCACCCCCGGCCCCTCTCCGCCCCCCCTCTGTCCCCCCCAACTCTGGGGGGGAAGCGGGAGAGGGGTGGTGCGCCGAAGATAACTGAGGATCAGTTCGACGGTCTGCCGAGCGCGGGCGAAGACGATGGTCTGCACGCCGTGCTGCAGCAGGTCGCCCGCCAAGCGGACGCTTTCCAGCAGCACGCTGCGCCGCAAACCGAGGTCGCGATTGATCACAGGAGGATTGTAGATCAGGAAATGCCTGGCGCCTCGGGCCGCCCCGTCGTCGTCCACCAGCGCCACCGGCTCCTCGATCAGCCGCTCGGCCAGCTCCAGCGGATTGGCGATGGTGGCCGAGGTCAAAATAAACTGGGGCGACGCGCCGTAGAAGCGGGCGATGCGTTTCAGCCGGCGCAGGACGTTGGCCACGTGCGATCCGAACACCCCGCGATAGGCGTGCATCTCATCAATCACCACAAACTGGAGATGCCCAAAGAAATCGGCCCATTTGGTGTGATGCGGCAGCACCCCGACGTGCAGCATATCGGGATTGCTGATGATCAGGCGCGCCGACGTGCGAATAGCGGGGCGCGCCTGGGCGGGCGTGTCGCCATCGTAAGTCGCAACCCGAACAACCAACCCCTGATCCCTAGTCCTTAATCCCTGATTCCTGATCCCTGACAACTGATCCTGGGCCAGGGCTTTGGTAGGAAAGAGATAGAGGGCGCGGGCCTGCGGATGGCGCAGCAGGCGGTCGAGAACCGGCAGGTTATAGCAGAGCGTTTTGCCGCTGGCCGTGCCGGTGACGACCACCAGATGCTGGCCGGCTTGCGCCCGCTGCCAGGCCGCGGCCTGATGGGTGTACAGCGCGCGGATGCCGCGAGCGCACAGGGCGTCCACCAGAGCAGGATGGACGTCATCGGGAAACGGCGCAAACTGCGCCGACCGCCTGGGGAGGGTCCGCCAGGCGGCAACGTTGGAGGCGATACGGGGATCGGTTTGCCAGGTGTTCAAGAGCGCGGAGAGTGGCATGGGTGATCGTTATGGCTCATGTCAAAGGAGAGACAAATTGGTGGACGAAGCGAGCGGAGAGCAGCACAGCACACGGCCTACCGAACCTTTCCTATTACTGTAGACCGCTACAGGTGTTTGCAGCCGCGGCATCTTCGTACGTTCTTATGCCACTGCAACTTCAGGCATGACTTGATATTTCACTGGCAGCAACCGCTCAAGGCTGAGATGCTGGGAAGCGTCAAGAATCTCAATGCCTACAATCTTGTCTCCTTCGCCGATGTCCAAGACAATATCCTCGGAGACACGCCTGTTCATGACTGGCTGCTTCTGGTCATCCAGACGGATGTAGAGCAGGTCTGTTTTAACATTATACAGAATGTGCACTTTGTTCCTCCCATTTTCCATAGAACACATAGACCGTCACTGTGACGATGGTCTCTTCCTCTAAAGTGTAAATCACTTCTACCCTCTTTTGCTCGTAATACTTTCCATGCCGTTGCTGCTTGAAATCATAGATTTTGGCCTTACCCAAGCGACCATGCTTTGCTGGAATGGAAAGCCCGCTATGAATTACGTCTTTGATTTCCTGTTCGTTGGTGCCGCGCTCCTCAGCGCGTTCCAAAGTGTGTGGATCAATCTGGATTTCCATTCTGCATTCCTCTGAAGCCCTTGCTGGCAACCACTGCGCGAAATGAAGCCAACGTTCAACTATATTATACCCGTCAATCCATTGTACGGCAAATCACTGATGCATCCACTTGACAATCCGCCACCGTAAGGGTACACTAATCCCTGATGAACACCTATTTCCTTCTAGCAGTGGGATTGGCGATTCTGGGCTTCCTGACCTGGCGCGCCGGGCGCATCTGGGCGGACGCAGGCCGGCGGGGTTTCGGACTGGCGCGTCGGTTAGGTTGGGCGCTCCTGGGAACGATAGCGCCCTCCCGTTACTGGTGGGGGGCGCGGATGGAGGCGCTGTCCCCCGACGAGCAGGCCGACCTGCTTGCCCGTGAAACCGCCGCGCTAGGGCTGAGTCGCGCCGACAGCTTGCGCTGCCCGCTCTGCGGTGCTGAGGTGCCCCACGCCTGGGCGCTGACCCCCGATGATCGCCCCACCGTTGGGTCAGGCCCAATCGAATGCCCACAATGCGACTTCCGACTCGATGCCTGCCGCCACTGTGCCCGCTTCCTCCCCGGCCCACCTCAAGCCTGGGAAAGCCTAAGCTGGAACAGCCGCAACGATGTGACGTTCGGTCGCTGCAGTCACTACCAGGCATCGCAGCCGGTGGAACAAGCCTGCGCACCCGACATGGCTCGCCAATTGAAGCGCCGCGGCTACGAGCACATTCGCGCCCCTCGACGTATCACGGACAGCTTCCTGCCCCCCGACTTCTGCACCGCCTTCAAGCCCGACCGCAAACGCCTGCGGAGCAGCGGCATACGCTGGCCCGATGCCCGTCGGACAGCACTCCTGCGCCTGCTCGCCGCGCCTCCGTCCCCAGAGACAACACCGCGCGAAAAACGCCCATCAGGGGACGAGCAGTGGCTGCCGTGAGCTTCTGCTTGTTGCGCAAAAAGCGGGTTCTTGGTATAATCGGTCGGAGATTGGAGATTGGAGATTGGAGATTGGATTCTGCTCCAACATCCAACATCCAACGTCCAACGTCCAACTTCCAACTTCTAACTCAAGGAGACGACGAGAAGCATGCAGCTCTACTTTATCCGGCACGGCCAATCGGAGAACAACGCGCGCTGGCTGAGCACCGGCTCCCACGAGAATCGCACCGAGGACCCCGGATTGACCGAAATCGGTCGGCGACAGGCCGAGATCTTGACCCAGTTCTTGAGCCGGACCGACCCCAGCGTGGCAACCAGTGATACCGACATTCAGAACGTGGCTGGCTTCGGCATCACCCACCTTTACACCAGCCTGATGGTCAGGGCGGTGACCACGGGCGACATCATCGCCCAGGCCCTCGATCTGCCCCTGGTAGTCTGGGAGGACCTGCACGAGGCCGGCGGCATCTATCTGAGGGACGAACTAACTGATGAGCCCATCGGACTGCCCGGCCAGAATCGGGCCTACTTCGAGCGGCATTTTCCCGACCTCGTCTTGCCAGACGCCTTAGGGGAGGACGGCTGGTGGAACCGCCCTTTTGAGGAACCTGAGCTTAGGCTCCCCCGCGCCCAACGTGTTCTGCGCGATTTGCTGGAGAGACACGGCGGCACCGATGATCGGATCGCCGTGGTCAGTCACGGCGGCTTCTACAACTATCTACTGGCGGCCATCCTCGACATGCCGGGCAGAGAGGGCTATCGGTTCATCATGAACAACGCGGCGATCAGCCGCATCGTATTTCGCGATGAGGATGCCTGGCTGCTCTATCTGAACCGCGTGGATTTCCTGCCGAGAGACCTCATCACCTGAACATTTTGACCCGCGACGGGCGAAGGGGGTGAGTCTCTCGACTAAAGAGGTTTCTCGTAGACGCGGTAGCACAGATAGACCTGCCCGCCCACACGCTGTACAAGGCGGTTGATCATGGTGTTCTTCTCTTGCAGCAGCGACATCTCCACCCGTTCATAGCCCTTCTTCAGAATATGCTGGCCAAATTCCACGGCGAGCAAGATCTCCAGCCCCCGCGCCCGGTACTCAGGCAAGACGCCGAGCATCTTGATGCAAGCGGTACGAATGCGTCTCATGTACCACTTCAACCGGATCAGGTCCCAGGGGTAGAGCTTGCCACTCCTGAAGTGGCACAGCGCTTCGTTGAGATCCATCAGAGCCACAGCGAAGCCCACCGGCTGGCCATCCACCTCGGCGATGACCACTAAGCCAGGGTCGAGGAAAGGGCGCAAGGAATTAGCCATCGTAGAAAACTTCTCCAGGCTCATGTCAACGTGGCCCGGTATGGTACGAAACGCCTCGTTGTACAGATGGTGAATCTTGGCTACTTCGGAATCCCAGCGGTTCACGTTTACCTTGCGAACACTTGCGCCTGTCTTGTTACGCACCCTCTCGGCCACACGCCAAAACGGTGACGGCAGATTGCGCAAGTCCCAATCGAGATCTTCAAACCACAACTCATAGGCAAGATAATCGTCATATTTCCGAAAGCCTAGAGGCTCAATCAACTGGCGATAGTAGGGAGGAGTATGCCCCTCCCAGATAGATGGCCGTCTATCATGGCCAACGATCTGCACACCCACTTCGTCGGTGGGCGCTCCGTTGACCGGACCCCGCATGAGGTTCTTCCCTCGCTCTCGCAGCCACTCGGCGGCGGCGGCGATCAATGCCTCAGCTACCCGCTCGTCATTGATGGCCTCAAAGAAGCCAAAGAAACCCGTCTGGTCATTGAACTGACGATTGTGCTGGTGATTGACAATGGCGGCCACGGTGCCGACCACCTCCCCATTGCGGCGCGCCAGAAACATCTCTCTCTCGGCGTACTCCCAGAAGGGATTGCGCTGGGTGTCCAGCCTCTTCTCTATCTCACTGAGGATGGGGGGCGCCCAATACGGATCATCGGCATAGATACGCCAGGGAAAGCGCAAAAAGCGGTTGAGGTCCTCTCGGGTGGCAACCGGTTGCACCTCTACGGCAATTTTGGTCATGACCTTCTCCTTGTTGGTGGATTGGTAGATTCGTAAACTCGTAGATTCGTGGATTCGCAGGCCAACTTACGAATCTACGAGTTTCCGAATTTACGGACTTGCGAGGTTCCCAGTTCCCCAATTTACCGACTTAGGCGCTCCTGGTTAAGCTGCCGATGAATCCCCCTCAACGCGCCATAGACCTTCTTGTAGGCGTCAAAAAGCTCGCTGTAGATCTCTGCGTTCTCAGCTTTAGGCTCAAAGGTGCGGGTCACCCGAACCACCTTCTTCAAAGTCTGGAAATCTGGGTAGATGCCCAGGCCGATGGCGGCGATGAAGGCCGCGCCAACGGCGCCGGCCTCTTGGGGATTGGCTACCTTCTCCACGCGCTTGCCCGTCACATCGGCGATGATCTGCAACCACGGGTCTCCTCTCGCCCCCCCACCGATGATGCGCACAGCATCCTGCCGCCAGCCAAATTTCTCGCTCATGATCTCCAGAATCCAGCCCAGATTATAAGCCACGCCCTCGTACACGGCGCGCAACATGTGCTCGCGTTGGTGATCGCAGCTCAGATTCAGGAACGTGGAACGAACGTAGACGTCCGACACCGGGCTTCGCTCACCGTACATCCAGGGGGTGAAGATGATGCGCCCCGACCCGGCCTGCACCTCTTCCACCGCAGCATCCATGAGGGCGAAGACGTTCTCCACCGCTGGATCGCTCTGCTCCTGATGGTAGAACTGATCAGCGATCCACTGCAAGCACATCCCAGCGGTCTCCGTCTCGGCGAGCAGGAAACACTTGGTCGGGTCGGCGGACTGGATGGTGGCGATGCCATGTCGGCCGGTGGGCGACTTCTCCGTGACCACGCCTACCCAGCCGGAGGTGCCCAAGTAGATGTGCCCTTCACCCTCGCCCACAGCGCCTGACCCCACAGCCGCTGCCAAGACATCGCCCGTCCCGCAGATGATGGGCATCCCTTCCAGCAGGCCCAGGTCGCGAGCCGCGCCGGCGGTCAGCCCGCCTACTCGTTCGTTCGAGGGCAGGAGATCGGGGAGCTTGTCCCCCGGCGCGCGCAGGAAGCGTATCAGGAAGTCATCCCACTTCTTGCTCTTGAGATTAAACAGCCCCGTGGCCGAGGCCGCTGCCCAGTCAGCCACCATCCGCCCGGTGCAGCGATGAACGAGGTAGCCGTTGACGTCAAGAAACTTATGCGTCCGGGCCACCAAGTCGGGGGCGTTCTGCTGGAGCCACATCAGCTTGGGCAACACGTCCTTCCCCGTGGCCTCGGCTCCCACGATGGCGGCGAATATCCTGGGGTGGACCAGCTTGCGCATCAGTTGCTGGGCCTGGCGCTCGGCCCGCCCGTCCAGCCAGATAATTGCTGAATGCAAAGAGGCGCCCTCGGCGTCCGTCGGCACGATCCCCAGCATTTGGGTGGAAAAGACCATGCACAGAACGTCTTCAGGCGCCACCTGGCTCTCAGCCAAAAGACGCTGCGTGCTCTTGGCGACGGCGCGCCACCAATCCTCTGGTTCCTGTTCGGCCCAATGGGTTTGGGGATAGTTCACTTTGTAGCCCTCAAAGGCGCTGCCGAAGATGCGCCCCTGCGGGTCTGTCAGCACCGCTTTGCTGCCTTGCGTGCCCACATCGTGAGCGATGATGTATTCTCCCGCCATCGTTCCCTCCCGTCTCTAGAAAAATGATGTGTAAGTATATCGCGTCTCGCGTCTGCTGTCAACCCTGCAACAAACTGCGTCCTGAGCCCTTCGACGGCTCATGACACCGTCTGCGACACAGGTGCGCATTTCAGTTCTGGGGCGGGACCGAGGGCCTGCCCGCTCTGTCATTGCGAGGCA
>CAZEBW010000021.1:0-48771 GCA_964510205.1 uncultured Anaerolineae bacterium | reverse complement strand
TCCCTACACGACGCTCTTCCGATCTGTGAAACGTGATGCGTGAAACGTGAACTTATGCATCACGTTTCACGTTTTCACGTTTTACGTTTTACGGTACGATCCGCGTCCCCGTCTCCCCGGCCAGGGCGCGCTCGATGTTCTGCGGCGAGGTGATGAGGGCCTCCCGCCCGCCCTCTTTCAGGAACTTGATGCTGGCCCTGATTTTGGGCTCCATGCTGCCGGGCGCGAAGTGGCCTTCGGCCAGGTAGCGCTCCGCCTCGGCCAACGTCATCTCGTCCAACCACCTCTGCCCAGGCTGGCCGAAGTTCAAGGCCACCTGGTCCACAGCGGTGGAGATGAGGAGCAGATCGGCCTGGATGCTGGCCGCCAACAGGCCGGAGGCGTAGTCCTTGTCAATGACCGCCTCCACGCCCGTCAGGCTGCCGTTCTCGTCTCTAACCACAGGGATGCCCCCGCCCCCCACGCCGATGACCACAAAGCCGGCCTCCAACAGGGTCTTGATGGCGTCCCTCTCCACGATCTCCAGGGGGATGGGCGAGGGAACCACCCTCCTCCAGCCGCGGCCGGCGTCATCTTTCACCACCCAGCCCCGCTCAGCGCCCAGCTTCTTGGCTTCTTCCTCCTCGTAGAACGACCCGATGGGTTTGGAGGGATTCTGGAAAGCCGGATCATCCTTGCCCACCACCACCTGGGTGACCACCGTGGTGGCCTGTTTTTTCATCCCCCTCTTTTCAAACTCGTTGTAGAGGGACTGCTGAATCATGTACCCGATGGCCCCCTGGGTGTCCGCTCCGCAGGAGTCCAGAGGGACGGTGTGCAGCACGTGGCTGGCCAGCTCCGAGCGCAGCAGGATGAAGCCCACCTGGGGGCCATTGCCGTGGGTGATGACCACGTCCCATCCTTGCTCGATCATGCCAGCGATGTGGACACAGGTCTCATGCGTGCTCTCGAACTGGTCGGGCACAGTTCGGTGATCCTTGTCCTTGATGAGAGAGTTGCCGCCGATGGCGACTACAGCTACTCTTGGAAGTGAAAACGGCTTGGCCATGAGATCCTCCTTGATCTAGAATTTTGCACCCTGTGATTGTACCGCAAATCGCTTTTACATGCAAGGCCGATGAGGGCAACGAGTCAACGAGGAATGAGTAGGGTGTGTTTCATCTCGGTTGTAGGACGGATTGGTAATCCGTCAATTCGTCGGAATGCCATTCCGACCAACAATACCAGCCAACTTGTTTGAAACACACCCGAATGAGTAACGAGGGGGCTACTCATCACTCGTCACTCATTACTCGCTGCCCTCCCCCTCTTTTGGATTTTGGGCTTCTTTGGTGTATACTTAAGATGGATTGGGAGGGTTTCCAGTGAAAGTGTATTTGGACAGTTTGGGCTGCAAGTTGAACCAAAGCGAAGTAGAAGCCTTGGCGCGTGGTTTCGTCCAAGCCGGCCACCGGCTGGTTCAGGCCAGCGAGGATGCCGACCTGTGCGTGGTCAACACCTGCACCGTGACCCACGTAGCGGATCGCAAGTCCCGCCAGTTGATCCGCCGTCTCCGCCGAGGCAACCCGACAGCCCGCCTCGTGGTGACAGGCTGCTACGCCGAGACGTCCCCCCAAGACCTGCGGGCGATCGAGGGAGTAGATTGGGTGGTTGGCAACGAGGATAAGGATCAATTGGTGGAACTGGCAAGTAAATCGGTAGATTCGGAAACTCGCTACCAATCTACCAGCCTGGGCCACACCCGCGCCTTCGTCAAGATCCAAGACGGCTGCAACAACCGCTGCGCCTACTGCATCGTCTCTCTGGCGCGAGGCAGGGAACGGAGCCGCGCTCGTCAAGACATCCTGGCGGAGATCAAGGCACTGGAGGCCGTCGGCTACAAAGAAGTGGTCTTGACTGGCGTGCATATCGGCGGCTACGGGCGGGACCTGAGCACCGACTTGGGCCAGTTGGTCGAGGACATTCTAACCGAGACGACGGTGCCCCGCCTGCGTCTCTCATCCATCGAGCCCTGGGACCTGGAGCCCTCTCTGCTGCGCCTGTGGGAGAATCCGCGCCTCTGCCGCCACCTACACCTGCCGCTGCAGAGCGGCTGCGATGCCACGCTGCAGCGGATGGGACGCCGCTACACTGCATCCCAGTACGCTGATTTGGTAGCCACGGCGCGCCGGCCCATTCCCGATCTAGCCCTCACCACCGACGTCATCGTTGGCTTGCCTGGCGAGACCGCCGAGGAGTTCGCCGCCAGCTTGAGCTTTGTGGAGAAGATGGCGTTCGCCCGCACGCACGTCTTCAAGTACTCTGCCCGACACGGCACCGCGGCCGCCGAGATGTCTCACCAAGTACCCTATGCGGAGAAGAAAAGGCGCAGCGAGGCCATGCTGGCGTTGGCGCGGGAGAGCAGCCAACGATTCCACCGCAGGTTCTTGGGCCGCAGCTTGGACGTGCTCTGGGAGACGCGGTGTGGAAACGAGGTGCAAGCATGGTCAGGACTGACGGACAACTACATTCGGGTGACTGCCAGAAGCGAGCGTGATTTGGCCAACACCATTACTCCGACGAAATTGTTGGGTTTGACTGATGGGGGGATGTGTGGGGAGGTGGAGGCGCTCGTATCCAATATGACAACGAATCTTGAGGATTTATCGAATTCAGCCCCGCCGATTCGGTGAATCCCCGCGATTCGTTGTCATATTGGACCCACGCAATTCAGCAACACCTGGCCTCAAGAGGGGTTCGGCGGAACTCGGAGGAACTGGTTTCGCTCAAAGTGTGCGCCTGCTAAAATGCCTACCGAAAACTGCTCAAGCGGAGAGCCCTCGCCCCGCCCGACGGCGGGGACGCCGTCGGGTAGCTTGAGTTGATCGATCTCAAGGTCTGGAGGGAGAGGAAAAACTATGGACAAGCCAAGCATCTTCACCCAAGCCGTGCACGCTGGGGAGCGTGGCCCACGGCCCGATTTCACCCCAGTGGTGACGCCCATCTATCACTCGGTCGGCTACCTGTACGACAGCATGGATCAACTGGATGCCGTCTTCGCCGCCGAACGCGAGGGCTACGTCTATCCCCGCTACGGCACGCCCACCAATGCGGCCCTGGAGCGGGCGGTGGCGGCGCTGGAGGACGGCGACGGCGCTCTATCCTTCGCCTCAGGTATGGCGGCCATCCACGCCGCTCTGTTGGCCACGGGCCTGGAGGCGGGACAATGTGTGGTGGCCGCTCACGACGTCTACGGGGCCACTTATGCTTTGCTGGCCAATCTCTTCACCTCGTTGGGCGTGCGGGTGCGGTTCGTCAATATCACCGACCTGCCGTCGGTGGAGCGGGCCGTCGCCGAGGAGAAACCCAGGGCCGTGTTCTGCGAGATCATCTCCAATCCCTTGCTCAAGGTAGCCGACGTGCCGGCCATCGCGGAACTCGCTCACGCCCGTGGCGCCGAGCTGATTGTGGATAGCACCTTCGCCACGCCCTATCTCGTCCAGCCGCTGACCCTCGGCGCCGACTACGTGGTACACAGCTCGACCAAGTACCTGGGCGGTCACGGTGACGTGCTGGGCGGGATCGTAGTCACCTCCGCCGAGAGGCGACAGCGCCTGTGGGAGCTCATCAAGATCACCGGCGGCAATCTGGGCCCCGACCAGGCGTGGTTGACCATGCGCGGCCTCAAGACCCTGCCCCTGCGCATGGCCCAGCACTGCCGCAACGCAGCGGCGGTGGCACAGTGGCTGGACGGTCATCCCACGGTGGCCCAGGTGAACTATCCCGGCCTGCCTGATCATGCCCAACACGCTGTGGCGGCCCGCCTCTTTCGAGACGGCTGCTACGGCGGCATGGTCTCTTTCGAGATAGCGGGCGCCGACCGAGCCCGGGTCTTCCGCTTCATGGAGGCCCTGAAGTTGGTCTTGCCGGCCACCACCCTGGGCGACGTCTACAGCTTGGTTCTCTACCCGGCCCACTCCTCCCACCGCGCGCTTTCCCCAGAGGAGCGCGCCGCCATCGGCATCGGCGAGGGGCTGGTGCGGCTGTCGGTAGGCATCGAGGACGTGGAGGACATCATTGCCGATTTGCACCAAGCTCTGGGGCAAATTGACGGGTAACTTGATAACGTATTGCGTAGTGCGTATTCCGTTGAGTTCCACGCACTACGCAATACGCACTACGTTTCACGCTTCACGTTTCACGTTTGAGGAGACTCCAGTGACCGTAGCCGTCCGATTCGACAACGTTTCCAAGAAATTCACGCTTCGCCACAAGAGGTCGCGTTCTTTTCAAGAGGCGGCGTTGGCTTTTCTCCAGCGCGGGAATAGCTCGCGAGAGACATTGTGGGCCTTGAAAGACGCCACCTTCGCTGTCGAGCGCGGCAAGACGGTGGGCATCATCGGGCCCAACGGCTCAGGGAAGAGCACTGTCCTCAAACTCATCACTCGTATTCTGGAGCCAACTTCGGGGCGAATAGACGTGCAGGGTCGGGTATCGGCTCTGATCGAGTTGGGAGCTGGCTTTCATCCCGACCTCACGGGCCGCGAGAACGTCTATCTCAACGGCTCCCTCTTGGGCTTCAGCAGAGACGAGATGAAGTCCAAGTTCGACCGCATCGTCGCCTTCTCCGAGCTGGAGAAGTTCATTGACGTGCCCATCAAGCACTACTCCTCCGGCATGCACATGCGTTTGGGCTTCAGTGTGGCTATCCACGTTGATCCCGACCTCTTGCTCATTGACGAGATATTGGCTGTGGGCGACCAGGCTTTTCAAAACAAATGCCTGGCCAAGATCGGCGAACTCAAGAGCCAGGGCGTGACCATCCTCTTCGTCTCCCACGACCTGGAGTCGGTGAGGAATCTGTGCACTTCGGCCATTTGGCTGGAGAACGGCGTGATCCAGGAAAGCGGGACCACGGATAGAGTTATTGACAGCTATCTGAACAATGTAACGGCCACGACCGAGGCGCGGTTAAGCAGGGAACAGTGGATAGAAGACACTGAGAACCGCTGGGGGAGCGGGGAGGTGGAGATCACCGAGGTGACGTTCCTCGACGGTCAGGGAAGCGAGCGCCGCGCTTTCAAGACAGGGGAGCAGATGGTGGTCCGGCTGAAATATCATGCCCACACCGAAGTGAAGCGGCCCGTTTTCGGTCTGGCCATCTACAACAGCGACGGCGTCCAGATTAACGGCCCGAACACCAGCTTCTCCGGCTATACCGTCGAATCCGTAGAAGGCGGCGGGGAGGTGGACTACATTGTGGACGCGCTGCCCTTGCTCGAAGGCGTCTACGAGCTCTCAGCGGTGGTCTACGATCAGGATGGCCTCCACGCCTACGACCATCATCACCGCATGCACAGCTTCATCGTCCAGCGGGGCGCGATCAAGGAGCGCTATGGGATGATCTATATCCCTTGCCAGTGGAGGCATCGGACACCGTGAAACGTGATGCGTGAGTTCACGTTTTACGTTTGACGTTTGACGGGCCGGGGACGGGCCTCGGAGCGGCCTTTTTTCAGTGGTAACGATCATGGCCAAGAAAGCTTGATGCCTTCTTGGGGTTAGGAGTAGAATGATGGTTGAAGATGTACTAGACCTTCCCTTTGACCAGTACCAGCGATACAAAGTGGTGAAGGAAATCGTTGGACTGATCAAAGGCCGGCACCTCCCCAACTTTTTGGGGGATGAGGGGGGGACGCTGAAGGTGCTCGATGTGGGAGGGGTTTCCAACACGCGCGATGGCCAGACCTTTTTTCCGATGGCCCGTTTCCTTCCCCACGACGAGGTCATGGTTCTGGACGTGCAGGATCATGAGTTGCCCGGCTACCTTAGAGTAGGTGAGAATGAGCCTTTTCCGCTCTCGGACGCCTCGTTCGACGTGGTGGTGAGCTGCGATACGCTGGAGCACGTGCGTCCAGAAAGACGGCCAGCGTTTCTCGATGAGCTATTGCGAGTGGCACGGCAATACGTGATCCTGGCTGCTCCTTTCGACAGCGAGGACACTCGCCTGGCGGAGCAGATTTTCTACGACTTTCACCTGCGGCTGGGCGCGGCGCAGCCCCAACTCTTTGAACACCGGCTCCACGGTCTCCCCGATCTGCGGGCTATCCGCGAACACCTGCGCAACCGGGGCTTGTCCTACGTGGAATTCCCCAGCGGCTATCTCTACAACTGGCTGCTGATGATGATCGTCAAGCATTACGTGCTCTCCTTGCCCGACTCCACCACGTTGCACGCGAACATTGATCGCCTTTACAACCGGCATTTCTCCGCCAGCGATCAGCGAGCCCCCGCCTATCGCCACGTTTTGGTTATCTCCTTGCAGGGCGAGGAGGAAGTTTTGGCCCAAGTGGCCCATCGGTTTAGTCAAGCGGAATCTTCCCCCTGGGAGACGGCGGGCAAGGCCGGACTGGCCCAGTTTTTGCTCCAATTGATCGCTTTGGAGGATCAAAGCCAAAAGTCGGAGCACCTGGACATCAACCAGGATTTCTCCGATGGTACTGTGGGGGAGATCCTGCCGGGGAAAACCTTCGGCCAAACCTTCGTCTCCCACCAGCCAAACCTCTGCCGCGTAGACGTGCTCATGGCCACTTACCGCCGTACAAACACCTGTGACTTGACTTTTCGCCTGCAAGCCGGGTACCCCAACGGCGAGAAAGTGGCGGCGATTACGGTGAAAGGAGCCTGCGTCCAAGACAACAAGTGGCACACCTTTCGCTTTCCGCCTCTACTGGATTCCAAAGGGCGTACTTACTACTTCTCACTAGAATCAGCCGATGCCGCCCCTGGCAATGCGCTAACAGCCTATCGTCACTCAACATCCGAGCTCGGAGGACGCTGCGAGGATGGGCGGCTCCGCGATGGTTCGCTGGCCTTCCGCACCTACTACACTGCTCCAAGCCCGGACGAGATGAGGGAGGCGGAGCTGAGGGCGCTGCGTCAGGAGCTGCAGAAGCGGGACGCGCATCGGCGCAGGAGGTGGTGGGCGCGATGGATGAATTCCATAAGGAGTTAAAAGCACAATGGCCGATTATGCCGTTCTGATTGTCAGCGGGGGCGAAGGCGACACGCGAAGATACCGCTGCTTCCACCAGCAGGAGCAGTTGACGCTGAACGATATGGAATGCACAGTGAAGCATTTCAGCAACTCCCAGTTGCTGGAGGACGTGGTGGACTATCGGGTTGTGATCCTGCACCGCGTTCCCCATACCGATTTTATCGAGGCGGTGATAAAGCGAGCCCACGAAGCGGACGGTATAGTCATCTTCGACACCGACGACTTGATTTTCGAACCGGATTTGACCTCGTGGGTTGACGGGCTGTCTGTATTGCCGCCCGACGAGGTAGAGTTGTACCACGATGGTGTCCGTCGTTACCGGAGAACCCTGGAGCTATGCGACTGTGTTTTGACCTCCACGGAGTTCATCGCCCATCTGGTGCGCCAGCTTGGGAAGCGAGCCTACATCAATCGCAACAGCCTGAGCCTGGAATTGATCAAAATCTCCGAGGAAGCCCGTCGTCAGCAGTCGGGACAAAAGGCTTGTCCCCAGCGAGAGCGAGGGGATGGTCTCACTATCGGCTATGCCAGTGGAACGTACACTCACAACAAGGATTTCCAGGAAGCGGCAGAGGCTTTGACGCACGTCATGGAGCGGTATCCGCACGTCGAGTTGTGTGTCGTCGGCCACCTGGACCTGCCGCCTGAATTCAAGCCCCTTCAAGATCGGATCAGACGAATTCCGTTTACCCCCTGGCGGGAACTGCCCTCTGTGCTCAGCACTTTCGACATCAACCTGGCCCCCCTGGAGATGGGCAATCCCTTCTGTCGCGCCAAGAGCGAACTGAAGTACTTCGAAGCGGCTATCGTCGGCGTGCCCACCATCGCCAGCCACATGGGCGCTTTCGTCCACGCCGTTGAGCACGGGGTCAACGGCCTCCTGGCCGGGGATACGGCCGAATGGGTCGCTGGCCTGGAGGCGCTGATCAACGATGAATCGTACCGACGGGCCATGGGCCAGCGAGCGCGGGAGCACGTTTACCAGAACTACCATCCGCAGGTGCGAGGCCAGGAATTGATCCACACTCTGGACGACATCGTGCAAGATTTTCTCCTGGGATCGCCAAGAGTTACCACGCCTTCTTGCTACGAAGGGGCGTCCTCGCCCCGACTTACTGTGAACTGGGCCTTGCTGGAGCCCATCATCGGTTCGGGCGGCTACACTAGCGTGTTTCGCATGATCAGGCGCCTGAGCCAATCGGGCCACGAGGTGCGGGTCTACGTCCAGCCCGACAATCTTCTGGTGGGCAAAAGCGAGAAGGAAATCGAGGGGTTCATCAACCAGCACTTTTTCGAGACCGGGGCGCACATCGTCAAGGGTCACGAATTCGCTCGCTCCGATGCCATCGTAGCCACCGCCTGGCCCACGGCCAAGGTGGTCAGCGACGACAGGGGCAGCGGTAAGAAATTTTACTACGTCCAAGATTTCGAGCCTTATTTCTACCCCATGGGCGAGGAATATGTGGAAGCCGAGAGCACGTACAAGCTGGGCCTGTCGCACATCACTCTGGGCAATTGGCTGACCGATTTGCTGCGAGAACGCTACGGTGCGGACGCCGATTACATTGATTTTGGATTGGACAGGGACATCTACTATCCTCGCTCGCCCCAGCACAAGAGGCCGCGCATCGTTTTCTATGCCCGGCCCAGCACCCCACGGCGAGGTTTCAACTTGGGCGTCGAGGCTTTGAACCTGGTTCATCGCAGCGCACCCGACGTGGAGATTTTGATGTTCGGGGCTCAGCGTCTCAGAGAGTATCCTATCCCCTTTCCCTACGTGAACCTGGCCATCGCCTCGGAAGAGGAACTGGCCGAGCTGTATTCGGGCGCCACGATGGGCCTGGTACTTTCCTACACCAATTGCTCGTTTGTGCCCTTCGAGATGATGGCCTGTCGCTGTCCAGTGGTAGCCGTTGATACGGAACCGGTGCGAGGGTTCCTGCGGGATGGGGTCAATGCTATCGTGACCCCTGCGGAGCCGCGTTCTCTGGCCCAGGGGATGTTGACCCTGTTGGAGGACGAGGCGCTGCGCCAGCGGATCGCAGCCAATGCCTACCAAGAAGTGCTGGGCCTGTCCTGGAAGCAGTCCATGCAGCAGTTCGAGGAGATCCTGCTGCGCAACACGCAGCACGCAACACGCCGCAACACACAATGCCCCATTATCAAAGACCTGGATGTGCTACAGAACGCCTATGACCGCCCGTGGGGAAAAATCCACGGGGAGAACCGGGCAGGGCAGAGCTTCCTATCGCGGCAGAAAAACCTGTGTCGCATTGACCTGCTCGTGGCCGCTTACCAGCAGGAGAATACTGGTCAGCTCATCCTCCACCTGCGCGATGATCCTACCTCGTCCGCGGATCTGGCCACGGCTTCAGTGGATGTGAGTGACATCATGGAAGGCAATTGGCAGGCCTTCACCTTCCCTCCCATCCTCGACTCCCAGGATTGCCAGTTCTACTTCTACCTGGAAGCGCCCGCAGCCCTCCCCGGCGACGCTGTCTCAGTCTGGATGAGCACATCCGATGTCTACGCCGACGGCGCCGCCTACGCCGATCATCAGCCCATCCAAGGAGACCTGGCGTTCCGCACTTTCTGCCTGAGCGGAGTGGAGGAAGAGCCTGATGAGGCGGAGGAAAGTCACCCTTTGATAAATCGTATACAGAGCCTCCAGTGGGATTTGCGCCAGGTGAGGGCTGAACTGGCCATGATCCAGAGGTCGAGAGCCTATCGGCTCTGCTCCAGACTGGGCCTGATAGACCGCAGGTCGGTCAGGCATCGTCGCCCGTGGGCGTCTCACGCGCCGTTGGTAGTCAAGGCTTGGCGATGCCTGCGTTACCTGGGAATCCGCGGCTTACTCGGTGAAGCGCGGGCCTATTTGCGCTGGCGTTTTGTGCTCAAAGGGAGAGCGTGAAACGCAATTACGCTTCACGTTTCATATTTCACGTTTCACGTTTTACGCATCACGGTCAGGAGGATTTGCCTTTGACGGCTGTACTACTCATCAGCAACGACGTCATTGGGGAGAAAATGGCCGGACCTGGAATCCGCTCCTGGGAGTTCGCGAAGGCCCTGAGCAGCGATTTCCAGGTCAGTTTGGCCGTGCCTAACGAGGACCATCCCGCCGGCCTCGGTTTTGCCGTTTGCTCGTACGGTCGAAATAAGCGAAGGCTGCGTGAACTGGCCGGCCGGGCTGACGTGATCGTCTTCCAGGGCTTCATCCTCCATAACTATCCCTTCCTGGCGGAGCTCGGCGTGCCTCTGGTGGTGGATATTTACGATCCCTTTGTCTTGGAGAACATGCAGATTCACTCCCACGAAACCATGTGGGAGAGGGAGAGGATCCACGCATCCGACATAACGGTTCTGAACAGCCAACTTTGGAGGGGCGATTTCTTCCTCTGCGCCAGCGAAAAACAGCGCGATTTCTGGCTGGGGATGTTGGCGGCTCTGAACCGGGTAAACCCTTACACCTACGACGACGATGAAACGCTGCGCACGCTCATTGACGTGGTGCCCTTTGGCCTGCCCTCCACCCCGCCTGAGCACACCCAGCAGGCGCTGAAGGGGGTATACAAGACCATCGGACAGGACGACAAAGTTGTCCTCTGGGGAGGAGGGATATGGGATTGGTTCGACCCCTGTACCCTGATCAAGGCCGTGGCCAACATCGTGGTCCAGCGCCAGGACGTGAAGCTGTTTTTCATGGGGATCAAGCACCCCAACCCTTTGATCCCCCAGATGCAGGCCACCCTCCAGGCCATCCAACTGAGCCAGGATTTGGATCTCTACGATCAATTCGTCTTCTTCAACGAATGGGTTCCCTACCAAGAGAGGCAGAATTATCTATTGGAAGCAGACATCGGAGTCAGCCTGCACCTGGATCACCTGGAGACCCGTTTCTCCTTCCGCACCCGTCTGCTGGATTGCATCTGGGCCGGCTTGCCCATTGTCACCACCAGAGGCGACGCCATGAGCGAGTTGGTGAAGCAGCACAAACTAGGGAAGGTTGTGGACTACGGGGATGTAGAGCAGGTAACCGACACTCTGATGGAGTTGCTGGACACCCCGAACCTACGAGGGGTTTATCGCCCTGGCTTCGAGGGGGTCCGAGGTCAGCTCACCTGGGAGAAGGCGGTGCGGCCTTTGGCTCGATTCTGCGCCAACCCCCGACTTGCGCCCGACAAGGCCGTCCCCGGTATCCGCACCTGGTTTGGCCAAAGCACTATCAAGACAACCCCGTGGTGGAACCTGCCAGGCAGGGCGTGGTACATCTTCAGAAGAGGCGGCTGGGATGCTTTGCGCAGAGAGGCGGAATCGTATCTGCGCTGGAGATTTGGCGGCTACAAATGAGGAAAAAAGTCCCCTGCGTCAACACCGCGCAGGGGACTTTCTGCTATTGCCAAATGGAGAGGCGCCCTGGGCGCCCGCAAGGGATGTCCCTGCAACCGAAGAGAACCTCCGATGCTACGCCGCTTTCCCCTGTTTTCTCCTTCTCCTCCAGCGGCGCCAGACTGCCCAGAGGATGACGAAGGGGATGGCGATGACTACCAGAGTAGGCAGGACGTAGATGATTAGCCAAATGGCGGCATCCACGACGAACTGGAGGGTCTTGACCAGGGTTCGCACAGCGTTGGCCGCTGTGCCAGTGGGTCGCCAGCCGGCCACGACCAGGGGCTTGGCCAACACGTCGGGGATCAATTCGATGTTGATGGTGGCCAGGGCCGTCATCTTCTCCAGGTACTGCATCCGCCCTTTGAGCTGCTCGATCTGGCTTCGGATGTCGGTGATCTCGCGGTGTACGGCCAAAATGTCCTCAGCCTCGCTCGTCCGCTCGCGCACCTCGGTGAGCAGCTCCAACAACTCGGTCTCGGTAGCCTCCAGGTTGCGCAGCCGGGCGTCGAGGTCGGTGTACTCCTCGGTCACGTCCTGGGTGGAGACGTTTCTGCTCTCGACCTTGATGGCCAGGTCCTTGAGGCTGGCCATGGCCGCCTCGAAGTCCCCAGCCGGCACGCGGATGGTCAGGCGGGCCCGCAGTTGCTCCTCTTGGTACCAGGAACTGGAGTTGACCACGTAGCCTCCCAGCTCCTTGGCCATGGACTCGACCTCCGCCAGGCTCTTCTCCGTGTCTTTCACGACCAGCGAGACATCGCCCGTCCAGATGATCATGCGCTCTTCGACGGGCTCCATCCCCAAATCGGCCACCGGCGCGGCTGCCACTTCCTTCTCGACCACCTTCCTCTCGACGGACGCTTCTTCCGAGCCCAGCCGAGGGACTGGTGCGGCACAGGCCACGACAGCGGCCAGCACAACCACGACGGCGATCAAACAGAACACCTTTCTCATTTCAATTTCCTCCTTTTGCGATAGAGTGAATGAGTCAAAGAGTAATGAGATGGGTAATTTCATTTGGGTGCGTTTCATCTCGGTTGTAGGACGGATTGGTAATCCGTCAATTCGTCGGAATACCATTCCGACCAACAATACCAGCCAACTCACTTGAAACACACCCATTTCATTTCGGTTGAGGTTAGACTTCGGAAGCTCGTTGCTTTCTTGATCTCACTATTGAGACGCTGAAGGGGGCTGAAAAGTTCCTGTGACTTGCAACTTGCACACTTGCAAACTTGCACACTTGCATCTTCCCCCTCACCAACCGTAGGACAGGCGCATAATGAGCCGCATGGGCAGGTCCTCCTCCGCCATCCTCTGCTGAGTGATTTCCACGGGATATGAAATGCGGCGATATTCCAGGGTGGGAGCGCTCCGCTCAGGGTCGGCATCGAGGATGACATAGCTGGCGCGGGGGTCGCCGTCGCGGGGCTGCCCCACGCTGCCGGGGTTGATGATCAATCGCTCTTCACCCACAGCCGTCTCCCCCTCTCCTCCCTGCGCACGGGATGAGGTTGGCCCGTCACAAGCCTGGTTGGAGTGACGATAGACGACTGGAACGTGGGTGTGTCCAACCAGGCAGAACCGGGTGTCAAAATGCTCGAAGTTAGCCTGGGCGATAGAGGGATTCAGGATATACTCCCAGATGGGTTGATGAGGGCTGCCGTGCACCAGGGTGAAGTCGCCCTCGACGAGACGCTTGGGGAGGGTCGCCAGATACTCCAGATTGGAAGGCGACAACTGCTCTCTGGTCCACAGGCAGGCCTTCTTGGCATCGGGATTGAAATCCTCGGTGTCCATATTGCCCAGCGCCGCCCAGTCGTGATTGCCGACCACGCAGATGTGAGGCAAATCCCTCAGCCGCTCGACACACTCGTTGGGGTCGGGACCGTAGCCCACCACATCGCCCAGGCACCAAACCTGGTCAAAAGAGCCGGCGTCGGCGAGGACGGCCTCAAAAGCCGCTAGATTAGAATGAATGTCGGAGATGATCAGATAGCGCATCTTAAATCAGCAAATCAACAAATCAGCAAGCATCAACAATGTCGGCAATCTTCTGTCCCAAATGCACGCTGTAATTCATGCCCCGATCCTCGGGGTAAATCTGGGTGGTGTTGGCGAGATAAAGTCCCTGGATAGGGGTTTGATGGTCGGGCACTTGTTGGGAGTAGTGGCAAGTGATGATGGGCTGACCCGCGTCGTCGCGGAAAAGCCAGCTCTCCTCCACCCAATCTAGATCAAATTCGGGATTGATGCGCTGCACGTGAGGCAGGTATTCTCGCAGGAGCTCGTCCTTGGAAAGAGCGAACAGCGGGCTGTCCAAAGGCAAGTAGTTGGAGAGGTACAAAACGTGCTTGCCTTTGTAGACTTCGGGTGGGATGTAATTAGTGTGCTCAATGGCGGCCACGAAGGGAATGCTGGGATCGCTGATGTTCATCCAATAGATGCGGCTGAGCGGCCGCTTCATCTTCAGCACCAGGCAGAGCGCGCTCTGGTACTTAACGCGCCTCAGGTTGGCAACGTAGTCAGAGGGGAGTTCTGGCGCCATCTCGGTGAGGGCGAAGGAGGGGACAGTGGCGATGATGGTATCGAAGCGATTAAAGATTGTAGGTTGTAGGTTGTAGGTTGTAGAATTCTCTGGAAGCTGCAAATTGAGTCCGATTGCTTTGCCATCTTCCACAGCGATTCGCTCGACGGGGGAGTTGGTGTGAACCTCGCCTCCCAACCCCTTAATCTGCTTCTCCAGTTCGTCTATCAGAACTTGGAAGCTGCCCTCCATGTAGCCCAGTTGTTCTTTCTGCATCCCTTTGGGGCGCGAGCCGAAGCGGAGGCGCATTTTGCCCCAGAACCAGGTCATGGAGACCTCGTCGTAGCTGTCGCCGAACTTGCCTCGCAGCAGCGGCTCCCAGATGGCGTTGTAGACGCTTTCCCCTGCGTGTTTCTCGAGCCATTCCTGGGCGGTGACGCCCTCGTACTTCCGCCAGTCGGCTTGGCGCTGGAGGTAGAGGGAGACCAGGCCAGCCCACAGGCGGTTGGGCAAGCTCAGAGGAGTGAACCGCAAGAGGTCCAGCGGGGTGACGAAGTCGTACACCTTGCCGCTGTGGAAGAGACCCACCTGGGAGTCAATCCAGCGCATCCTGGGCGAGAGGCCCAGCTCGTTGATGACTCCGAGGATGTGGCGGTCGCTGGTGAAGAGATGGTGATAGAATTTCTCCAGGCGAGTGCCTTCGATGGGGAAAGTGGCAGCCTGCCCGCCCAGTTCCGCCTCTTTCTCCAACACGGCCACGTCGTGGCCATTCTTAGCCAACTCGTAGGCCGCCGTCAGTCCCGCGACCCCTCCGCCGAGGATGCCGATTTTCATTGATCTCCCTCACTTTTCACTTTCGCCGCCATGCCAAACTCCGCCCACGAGACGCTCTCCCGCCACATGTAGTAGGCCCCCAGCGCGGTGATGGGGAACCACAACGCCGCGTGCAGGAGCAGGGTGTAGGCCGTGGCTACCTCGTAGTTCACGCCGTAAGTCGCCAGGACGGCGATGCCAGGTGCGTCGAAGGTGCCCACGTAGCCGGGGCTGGAGGGAATGGTGGTGGCCAGATTCACCACCCCGTTCATCAGCATCAGCACGTAGAACGGCACACTGAAATCGAAGGCGTGCATCACGAACCAATACTTCACTGTCTCCGCCAGCCAGATGACCAACGAAGTAACGAAGATCATCAGCACGTCTTTGCCGCTGCGCAGGCAGTATAGGCCCTCCATGAAGCGGTCCAGCAGTTCGCGGGCCGGCTCCCGAAAGCGCTCCGGCAACACGCGCTCGATGAGCCAGTTGTAGACCGCTTGCGAGCGCTGGGGCGAGGCGGCCATGACGAAGAAAACGGCCAGAGCGCCGAAGAAAAGCAAGCTGGCAAGGACGACCACCTGTCTGAGCCACGGCTGCATGGGAACGAAGGGCAGCGAGAAGAAAACAAACAGCAGCATGACCACGCCGTCGAAAATGCGCTCCACCACGATGGTGGCCAGGGACGCGCTGATGCTCACCCCTTCCTTCTTCTTGAGAACGTAGGCCCGGATAACCTCGCCAGCGCGGGCGGGGTAGACGTTGTTGCCCATGTAGCCGATGCAGACCACGGGGAAGAGGCGAGCGAGGGACACGGGCATCATGGGACGCAGGAGGTAATGCCAGCGCCAGGTGCGGGCCCAGACGCCGAAGAAATAGACGGCCACGCCGGGGATAATCCACCAATACCTGGCCGTCTTCAAGGCCAGCCAGACCTGATTCAACTCCATGCCTCGTAGAACGACGTAGAGAAATAGGGCGCTGATGATCAGGCCGAGCCAGAGTTGCCATCTTTTGAGCATAATCTATCCTCTGACTAATTTTACCACATCATGCGAAAAGAAACAAAAAGGGGTGTCGGACAAGCCGACACCCCGTATGATCAGCTTGGGGTCGCGTCCTGAGGTTATCGAAGGACCGCTCAGGCGGCGACCTTTTCCTGCGGCGCAAGCATCACTCCCAGAATTCTCTCCAGGGCCATGGTGTGGCTGCATACACCGTGACTGGCGAAAAAGTTGCACTCGCAGCCCCACTGCCCCTTGTCGTAGGTCACGGTATACGTATTGTGGTTTCCCCTGAAAGTGACCCGCAACTCGTTAAAGGCGATCCTCTCGCGTTCATGGGCGTAGCGCTTGGCCTTCTGGATCTTGCCGATCATTCCTGAGTCCATTTTTGCCTCCTCTGATTTAGGTAGGTAGCGGACAGCTTCGCAAATAAACAACAAAACACCAAGGCCAAACAAGGCCTTAGTGTTTTGGGGTGCAGCACTTGCTGATTTGTAAAGCGAACACAATCATGATGGTATTCCCCCCACAATGCAGCTCAAACTCTGGAAATAGTATACCTCGTTTGCATCGTTTTGTCAAACTCGCTTGCGGGCCGAGGCGTATTTCACTTTGGGGGCGAGTGTCATTGCGAGCCGAAGGCGAAGCAATCCCCACCCCGCGAATTGGAGGAGGTCTAACCTGCTGATTGGGCCAGGCGCTCCTTGAGATAGCCGATGATTTCCACCGGTGAGGGATCCACCTCGTAGAGCAGGGCCAGATAGTAGCTCACGTAATCGCCGAAGTGGATGGCGGAGAGCATCTGGGCTAAGGGGCTTTGGCCGCGCGCGCTCACCATCTCGCAAGCCACGCCTCGCCTGTCCAAAATCTCCCGAGTCACCCGAAAACGCACCCGGTGGCGCGGATGGTCTAAAGAGGAAGTCAACATGACCACCGCCACCTTGTCAGCCAACTCTTGCGGAAACTGATAGCCGACCACGGCATTGTGATTGAGCTCCGGCATTTGCTCGAAGAAGCTCCAGGCCTTGGCGTTCTCGTTGAACTGGGTCTTCCAGCGGTGAGCCACCTCGGAGAGATACCCCGCCCCATAGACCACGGGCAGGCATCCACGAAGCCGCTCGGCCAGTTGCTTGGCCGGATTCTCGGCTGTGGGGATGGCCGCCCCGATCTCTTCTTGCAGCGCTTCCATCACGGCGACAGCCTCCTCGAGGTCAGCCGCCCTATCCCCGATGAAGCCCAGCTTCTGCACGACGCCGATCAAAGAGACGAGGGAGTACCCCAACGCTGCGCGAGGTTGGGACTTATAGGAAAAAGTCAACAAAGGCGCGCCCAATTCCCGCGCCCGCCGGGCCAGCTCGCCATCGGTGGTGACGGCCAGAAGCTTCGCGCCCCGTTCGCGCGCCTGAGCGAACGCCGACAGCGTCTCTTCCGTGTTGCCAGAGTAGCTGGAGGCGATGACCAGGGTCTGGGCGTTGACGAAAGCCGGCACGGTGTAATCGCGGTTGGTCACGATGGGCAGAGCGCACTCCGGCTCGGCCAAGACGCGCAGCAGGTCCCCGCCGATAGCCGAGCCGCCCATGCCCAAGATGACGATCTTATTGGCCTGGCGATACTCAGGAGGAAGTTCGAAGCCTTGTACATTCCTCCAGGCGTCGCGGCACTGCTGGGGCAGCTCAGCGATGCGGCCCAGCATGTCATCGGGGTCTATCTTCTGGAAAAGTTTCCAATTATCAAGGTTAATCACCTTCATCCTCCCTCGTCGAGAATTTTGCGAGAAACTCCGCAGGCTCCAGACACTCGAAGGCATCCTGTTCGGCCACTGCTCGCCTGACAAACTCATGATTGCGCGAAATCAGACAATCGGCCTGGCCCAGCACAGCTGTAACAAAGATAAGGATGTCTTCGTCAGGAATCTTGCCCTTGTATCTCTCGAAGACCTCTATCAACTCCGGAATTGGAACAATCTCTATGTCGAAGGTTTGCCAGATGAGGTTCAGCAGCAGCCCAGCCCAATCTTTTCCACCAACCCGACGGGCCACGCGCCGGATCTGGTCACTCAATTCATTGGAAAAAAGTAGCGTGAATCGTCGCTGATCAGCTAACTGACGCAATATCTGACTTTCGACGCTTTCTTCCTGTTGGTTGAGTCCCAGGAATCCTACGATGAAGACGTTGGTGTCAGCTAAGACGCGGATCTGCATCTACGCAACCAATCTTCCGTTGTCTCGTGCTTGATCTTTTTAACCAGCCGATCAATCTTTTCGGAAGTGTCGTATCCCTTTTCACGCAACAATTGGCCGAATCGCGCGAAAACGTCGAAGGTATCAAGATCCTCATCCTCTCGATAGAGGATGACCAAGCCGGCCAAACTGGATATGCCTAATTGTGCTCCACTCGTCAGGCCTACTCGATCACGTATTTCTTTGGGGATAGATATCCTCCCTTTGGAATCAAGTACAACAGTCTTCTCCAAAATCGCTGCCATGGCATATACCTCCGCCGAGAAAATTAGGGGTCCTCCGGTTTAATGCTGCATAAATTGTACCACATTCAGCCCAAAAGTGAAAGTCAGAACTCTCCCAACGCCACTTTGTACACCTCACGCTTGGGCCAGTCCGCCAGATCGGCTACGGCTTTGATGGCGTCTTTCTTCCGCACATCCTCCGCCAGCAGCTCGGCCAGCGCTTCCACCACTTGCTCCTCGCTCCACGCCGCTGGCTCCTGCTTCGTTCCCTCAATGACCAGAGTGAACTCGCCTCTGGGAGCGTCGTCCTCGAAATGGGCCAGGGCCTGGCTGAGGCTCCCTCGCCACACCTCTTCGTACATCTTGGTCAGCTCCCGCGCCACGGCGATGCGGCGGTCGCCCAGCACGTCCTTCAGGTCGGCCAGGCTGGCCAGCAGCCGGTGGGGCGCTTCGAAAGCTACCAAAGTGCGTCTTTGCCGAGCCACCGAGGCCAAAAGCTGGCGACGATCCTTCTGGCGGCGGGGCAAGAAGCCCAGGTAGAGAAAGCTGTCGGTGGGCAGCCCCGAGACTACCAGAGCGGTGATCAACGCCGAGGGGCCGGGCACCGGCACCACGGGGATGCCCTGCGCAATGGCCGCTTGAATGAGCTCGTAGCCTGGGTCCGAGAGGCCGGGCATGCCCGCTTCGGAGACCAGGGCCACGTCCTTGTGCCGCAGCGTGCCCAGAAGCTCGTCCAGCTTGGCCAGCTTGCTGTGCTGGTGGTAGCTGGTGAGAGGGGTTTCGATTTTGAAATGGGTCAGCAGCTTACGGGTTTTGCGGGTGTCCTCGGCGGCGATGAGGTCCACCTCGCCCAGGATGCGCAGCGCGCGCAGCGACATGTCCTCCAGGTTGCCGATTGGCGTTCCGACGATGTATAGGGTACCCACCAGTTCTCTCCTTGGGATGTCTGTGGAGCAGCCTATCAACATTATACAAGATTAGCCGTTTTTAGTCCAGGGGCGACTTTGCTATTCGCAGGAGTCGGTGCTATAATGATGAGCACTTTTTAGGAAGGGAACCAAGTCAAATGGCAGAGAGCACCCCGCAGGAAAGCATCAGCCTCGCGCCCATTGGGCGGGTGGTCAACGGCGTCGAGTATCCAAGCCACGTCAAGTGGGAAACCATCATCTCCAAAGTGATCATCGCCCCCCAGTTGGCGGAGGCCCTGGATGGAATAGATGGCTTTTCCCACATCGTGGTCATCTTCTATTTGCACGAGGTAGACGATGACCGTCGCTCCCTGCTCAAAGTGCACCCTGAGAACAAAGAAGAGCTGCCGTTGGTGGGGGTGTTCGCTACCCGCAGTCCCATCCGCCCCAATCCCATCGGGGTCACGGTGGTGGAGCTCTTGGCGTGCGAGGGAAACGTTCTGAAAGTGCTGGGGCTGGATGCCTATGATGGGACGCCCGTGCTGGACGTTAAGCCTTATCTGAGGCGCGGTGATCTGATCGAGGAAGCCACCACGCCGGATTGGCTGCTCCGCCTGTGGGAGCTTCAGGATAGTGGACGTTGAGGATGTGCGAGGAATCGGCCGCCACTTTGCCAGAGCAGCGGAAACCTGGTATAATTACCCACAGGTACAGCGCCGTTGCCGTATAATTGTCGCCCGAGATTTACCGAGAGCTTTAGCCGAAGAAGAGGAGGCGGTGGAATGCGAATCAGAGACTTCGTGCACAGCGATGCTGACCGACTGGTGGAGATCCTGAAAGCCAACCAGCAGTATGGCCATCCCGAAATTGACGGCCCCGAGGCCATGCTGAGAGTGCACCAGTGTCAGGCCGCCGAATTCCTGGTAGCTGAGGAAGATTACAAAGTGGTGGGACTCATCAGGGGGGTCTACGATGGCTCCAGGGCCATCATTCACATCGCGTCGGTGCACCCCGACTACCAGCGCCAAGGCATCGGCAGGGCCCTGGTGCAAAAGATCGCCGAGAGATTCAAGGAGCGAGGAGCTTCCTCTCTAGGCGTAACCGTGCCCGGCGAGCTGGACTTCTGGAAGAAGGTCGGCTTTCGGCAGACCACGCGCATTATGTTCGCTTATCCTATTGACGACATCCTCGACTGATCCGGCCCCTAGAGCGCGGATCCGGCCATTCAAAAGAGCGTGGCTAAAATCTGTGGAAGGTAGTAGCGACTTCAGTCGCTTGGAACGACTAAGGCCAAACCAATTTGGCACGTCGTCACTACCACAAGTTTTAGCCACACCCCATTCAAAAAAGAGCCTTGCCCTGATTACGGGCGAGGCTCTTTTTAGTCCCGCAGTTCCGCCTCAGCTTCAGTCTGGTGGGAGGGTTTTTTGGACTACGGATAGATGTGGTAGGTGCGGATGTGCATTTCGACAGTGGCGCCAGAATCTTCGCTGTCGGATGGGGAAGCTGAATCCGCGTCGCTGGCAGAAGCACCCGCGAGTAGGTCAGGAGGATCAACAACCTCTAGAGAGACATAGGATTCAATCCTGGTGTTGCTGCCATCCATAGGACCAGTCGCTGTGGAGGTAATCTTGTAGGTGTCCGTGATGTATTGTCCCCAAGTGACCTCTACGGTTTTTCCGTTCAAAGTGTAGCTGCCTTGTCCTGAAGCGATCCCGTTTTGCAGTTGCCACAAGGCATATTCCACACCAGAGTCGGCGGCATACTGTTCCTCTAGGTCCTTTTCAATGGCTCGGCAGGCGATGAGACTGGCGCTGACACGGGTTAGGAGAGGCGGAATCAGTAAGCTGCCAACGCCCAAGAGAACGAGCGTCCAGGCCAAGATGCGGCCTTTTTCGTCTGAAACGAACCCCTTCAGCATGGGCTGCGCCTTTCAAACGGGGATGGTTGCAATGAGCTTTCAAATCTAGTGCATTTCAGGTTCTTCTACGCTTTTCTGAAGTTATTATAGCATAAAATGCTTGTTATGGCAAAAACTGATTGCTTTTGGTCTAATATGCTGTTTTTAGGTTATGGATACTGCTTTCAAAGAACGCGGCGCGGTTGAAAGAAGGTCACTGCCCACCTCGTGCTCGCGGCGGATTGTCCTGTATCCCACACGGGTGTTTGCCGCGCTTTTCTACGAAATTCGTAATCTATCCTCATTTTATTGTGATAATTCGTTACTAGACTTGACAATTTTGCGAAAATCGGATATAATAACCGGGCGGCGACAGAGGACAAGGAGGATGGGGAAATGGGACGTTTGGACGAGACCGACCGAGCTATCATCGCCCAACTTCAATACGACGGGCGGATGTCGTTCACCGATATCGCTGCCGAGCTGGACGTCTCGGAAGGGACGGTGCGCCGCCGCGTCAAGCAACTGATGGACGACGGGGTGCTGCAAATCGTAGCCATCGTAGAGCCCCAGTTCCTGGGATGGAACGCGGCGGGCATGATCGGCGTCACCGTCCAGGCGGGCCAGGTGGACGCCGTGGCCCACCAGATCGCCCAGTTCCCCGAAGTCAGCTACCTCTTCATGGCCTCCGGCGAGTTCGACTTGTTCGTAGAGGTCTTCTGCAAAGACAGGGAGCATCTGGTGTCCTTTCTTAATCAAAAGCTGCAGCAGATCCCAGGGATACAGCGCACCCAGACCTTCATGATCCTCAAGATGTACAAGCTGTCGTACCGCTGGGGCGAGGCGGAACCGCCGCGAGTGGGCCACAACCCCCTCGTTAACTTGGGGGAGTAGCTGGGCAAGTGTCATTGCGAGCCGAAGGCGAAGCAATCCTCACAAAGCAAATTGGAGATTGCTTCGGCGCAAACAGCGCGCCTCGCAATGACACCTGCGATGGGAAGATGCGATGTTAACGAGCCTTACACCTGATTCCACCGCCGACCTGATCCACGAGAAATCGGTCGAAATCCTGACCGAGGTGGGTTTCTGCACTACGGCATCCCGACGATGTGCGGCGGGCTCTCGTCGGACGCCAAGGAACTGGACGCCCAGGCCGGCTTTGAGAAAGCGGTGACTGCTTTCCCGCTGCTGCTGGAGAGGGCCAGCATCATCTACGGCGTGGGCGCGGTGGACGCCGGCTCGTCCATTTCCTACACCCAGATGGTGCTGGACAACGAGCTCACCGCCGGGCTGCGGCGCATGATGCAGGGCGTCACCGCGCACGACCTCGAAGAAGAAATGGCGCTGATCAAGGCCAATACGCCGCGCGGCAACTTCCTGAAGGCCAAGCACACCCGTCGCACTTTTCGTCAGCATTGGCAGCCCGCCATCCTCAACCGCGACACCTACGAGACCTGGCAGGCCAAAGGCCAGACCATCGAGCAAATCTGCCGCCGACAGGCCCAGGACATTCTGAGCGCACACCAGCCGCCGCTGCCTGCCAAAGTCGAGGCCGAACTGGACCGCATTCAGAAACGGGCTCAGGAGAGCTCAGGATAGCTGCTGAACTCTCCTCACCAAGATGGGCGAAGGTCTCCGACCGAGACCTTTCGCCTCGGTCAGAGACCTTCGGCGATCAAGGCTACAGAGCCATTGCCGATTTCAAAAGCTCCTCATTGACCCGTTAACTCGTTGACTCGTTACTCGAACGGCCCGAAATGGGTCTTGGAGCTGATATCAAGATTCAAAGGAGCGAACCATGAAAGTGCTATCCCTGGGCGGCGCTGGCGCCGTCTGCCAACACGCCACCCGCGACCTGGCCGAGTTTTCTACTTTTGACCAGATCGTAATTGGCGATTATAATTTCGCTGCGGCGGAGAAACTGGCCGCCGAGATCGGCGATCCACGCCTGCAAGTGCTCAAAGTGGATGCCGAGGATTACGACGCGCTGGTCAGGACCTTCAAGGACTTCGACGTGATCCTCAACGGCCTGCCCTGGAAGTATGACCTGGCCGTGACCAGGGCCTGCGTCGAGGCGGGCGTCAGCGGCCTGGACGTCTCCAGCGAGGAGAGCCAGTGGGACTACGACGCAGCGGCAAAAGAAAAAAGCATCGTTTTCATCCCAGGGGTCGGAGCCACGCCCGGCATCACCAACGTCATGGCCCGGCGCGGTGCGGATCAACTGGACGAGGCCGTTTCCACTTCCGAGGTAGACGAGATCCAGATCAACTTCGCTGCTTTCCGCTGCCCGGCTCCCTCCCCCGGCCTGCTCATCACCTTTTTGTGGGAATTCCACCCCCAGACCGAGGAACGGCTGTACTATGAAGACGGCGAGTTCCACTGGGTTGGTCCGTTCGAGGGTCTCAAGACAGTGCACTTCCCCGGCCCCATCGGCGAGCAGGAGGTTTGCCACATCCCGCACCCAGAGGTGCGCACCATGCCCAAGAGCCTGGGCGCCAAGTCCGTGTCGGTGCGCGGCTGCTTCCCGCCCCACGCCATGAGGCTGGCCAAGGCCATGCTGGAATCGGGGCTGTACGGCGAGGAGAAGATCACCGTCAAAGGTATCGAGACCACCGCCTTCGAGATGATGTACGAGCTGCTTCTGCAACTGCCGCAGAGCAAAGAGACCCCGCTGTGGGCCTATGGTCTGGTGGTGGAGGTCTACGGCCGGCGGGACGGGCGCGAGGTCAAGATCAAGCTCTGGAACCGCCACCCGCCGCAGGAGGAGTGGGGCGGCCAAGCCGCGTATTACAAAAACATCGCCATCCCGCTGAGCATCGGGGCGCAGATGATCGGCCGCGGCGACGTCGAAGTGGGGGGCGTGGTGCCCCCGGAGACGGCCATTGATCCCGACATCTTCTTCGCCGAGCTGCGCAAGCGGGGCATCGAGATCCACGAGCGGGTGGAAGAGGTTCACGTGGTGGGAGATGGGTGAATTCGTGGATTCGGAAACTCGTAGATTTGGGGATTCGGAAACTCGGAAACTCGTAGATTCGTCCCCTCGGCCCCGCAGGGACCTGTGGAGTGGATTGAGCAGCGATGATGCTGCCGCTGAAGTGGGAGTGCTGGGGCTGCCTTTCGACGGGGCGGCGAGTTTCCGGCGCGGGGCGGCCTTTGCCCCGGCCAGGCTGCGGGAGTTGTCCACTCACCTCTCCCCCTGCGCCGAGGAAGGGCAGCCGCTCAGCCTGCGGGTGCGGGACTACGGCGACGTGCCCGCCGATCTGGAATGGCCGCGCTACTTTCAGGCGGTGGAGGAGCGAGCGGCGGAGGTGCTCCGGCATCCCCTGGCCCTCTTCCTGGGCGGCGACCATTCGGTGACCATTCCTCTGATGCGGGCCTTCGATCGGGCGGCGGACGGGCCGATCGGCGTGCTGCACTTCGACGCCCACCCCGACCTGTTCGACGTCTACGACGGACACCGCTGGTCCCACGCCTGTACCGCGCGGCGGGCCCTGGAGCTGCCTGGCCTGGACCCGCAGCACCTGGTTTTCGTCGGACTGTGTTCATTCGCCCGCGAGGAGTGGGACTTCCTGCAGGCGCACCCGGAGATCACCTACTACACCGCCCGCCAGTGCTACCAGCGGGGCATAGAGGCCATCGCCGAGGAGGTGGTGGAGAAGCTGGGGGATGTGAAGTCCGTGTATTTCACACTGGACATTGACGGATTGAGCCCGGCCTATGCCCCCGGCACCGGGTATCCAGAGGGAGTCGGTCTCACCACGCGAGACCTGCTGGAGCTAGTGCGGGTCGTTTTCCACGAGTTGCCGGTAAAGGCCCTCGACGTGGTGGAGGTAGCTCCGCCTCTGGATCACAACGACGTCACTTCGTTTGTGGCTCTGAAGGCCATCTACGAGGTCTGGTGGGTGATACAGACTTTGACTTTTCCGCACGATGGGCTATAATGGCTGGCTGTTGAGGAGAAGGTCTATGACAGAATACGCAGTCGAGCTAAAGAGAGTCAGCAAACATTTCGGCCCGGTGGTGGCCGTAGACACCATCTCGCTCTCCATCGGCGATGGCGAGTTTTTCTCCCTTTTGGGACCGTCGGGCTGTGGCAAGACCACCACCCTGCGCCTCATCGCGGGCTTCGAACTGCCGACCGAGGGGGAGGTCTACATCGGCGGGCAGTTGCAGGGGGAGACCCCAGCCTACCGCCGGCCGGTGAACACCGTTTTCCAGAACTACGCCCTCTTCCCCCACATGACCGTCTTCCAAAATGTGGCCTTCGGGTTGGAGATGAAAAAGGTCGCCAAAGATGAGATCCGGCAGCGCGTTCTGGAGGCGCTGGAGATGGTGCAGTTGCCGGGGATGGAGAACCGCAAGCCAGATCAGCTATCCGGCGGGCAGCAGCAGCGGGTGGCCCTGGCCCGGGCGCTGGTCAATCGCCCCAAGGTGCTGCTGCTGGACGAGCCCCTCGGCGCCCTCGACCTCAAGCTGCGTAAGGCCATGCAACTGGAGCTGAAGGCCCTACAGGACCGGGTGGGCATCACCTTCATCTACGTGACTCACGATCAGGAAGAGGCGCTGACCATGTCCGACCGCATCGCGGTGATGAGCCGTGGGCGTGTGTTGCAGGTTGGCAAGCCGGCGGGGATCTACGAGCAGCCCGCCGACCGCTTCGTGGCCGACTTCATCGGCGAGACCAACTTCTTGGAGGGGCGAGTGCAGGAGAGACAGGCGGACGAGGCAGAGGTGGTGGTGGATGGCGTGTTGACGCTCTATGCACCAACGCAGAGGGAAGTGCGAAGGGGGGAGGGTGTCACCGTGGCCATTCGGCCGGAGAAAATCTCCCTCCACGCCCAGCCGCCGGACCAGCGAGCTGTGCCCGGCGTGGTGCAGGAAGTGGTCTACACAGGCACGGATACCCGTTACCTGGTACAACTCACCGAAAAGACCATCGTGTCCGTGCGTCAGCAGAACGTTGACCTTGATGCAGCCTTGCGCTTCTCCGTGGGGGCGCAGGTGTACCTCTACTGGCAGCCGGAGTCGGCGCGGCTGCTCAAAGCATAGGAGGCAACTATGGCGATTCAACCTCGTTCGCGTCGAGAGACCCGGCGTCTTCTGTTTCTGATTTCCCCGAGCTTGTTTTGGCTGCTCGTCTTCTTCTTGGTTCCCCTGATATTGGTCTTAGCTATCAGTTTTGGGCAGCGGGGGACCTACGGGGGCGTCCACTGGCATCTGACCCTGGAGAACTACACCCGCTTCTTCGACCGCCTGTACCTGCGCATCTTCGGGCGGACGCTGGTCATCGCCCTGACGACGACGCTGATCTGCTTGCTGATCGGCTATCCGCTGGCCTACTTCATCGCCACCCGCCCGCCTCGGTGGCGCAACGGGCTGCTGCTGCTGCTGCTGATCCCTTTCTGGACTAATTTCCTGATCCGCACCTACGCCTGGCTGTTGCTGCTGCGGGACCAGGGGTTTATCAACGCCTTCTGGACTGGCCCCCTCCACGCCGTGTTCGCCCAGCTTGCCCTGGCAGCGCCCCTGTGGATATGGGAGCCGTTCCTGCAAGCGACATCGGCTCCGCTAAGCCTCTTCGGCACCGACGGGGCGATCGTCATCGGCCTGGCCTATGGGTGGCTGCCGGACATGGTGCTCCCCTGTTACGCCGCCATTGAGCGGCTCGACTTTTCTCTGGTTGAAGCTGCCCAGGACCTCTACGCCAACCGGCTCAAGTCTTTCCTGCGGGTGATTCTCCCTCTGACCATGTCCGGCATCGTCGCTGGATCCATCTTGGTCTTCATCCCCTCCCTGGGGGCCTACATCACCCCTGACCTGTTGGGCGGCGCCAAGTCCATCATGATCGGCAACGTCATCTATGCCCAGTTTATGTCGGCCCGCGATTATCCCTTTGGTTCGGCCATCTCCTTCGTGCTGATGGCGGTGATGCTGGTGGGCACGCTGATCTATTTCCGTATGGGCAGGGAGTGAGCAAGGGAGCAAAGGAGCAAGATGCAAGAAGCAAGGAGCAGGACACAAAAAGGGCGAAGAGGGCGGTGGCTGAACCGCCTGCTGACGGCGCACGGGGTGGCGGGGTATATCTTCCTCTATCTTCCCATCATCATCCTGGTGATTTTCTCTTTCAACGCTTCCCGCTACGCGACGGCCTGGCGAGGCTTCACCCTGGACTGGTACATCAGCCTCTTCGCCAACCCCGCCATCGGAGCGGCTCTCAGGAACACCCTCATCGTAGCCGGAGCCTCGACGATCATCTCCACCGTCTTCGGCACGATGGTGGCCCTGGCCATGGAGCGGTACAAGTTCTGGGCCAAGCTGGCCTTCGACGCTCTGCTTTATCTCCCCATCATCATCCCCGACATCGCCATGGCCGTGATGCTGCTGCTGTTTTTCGTGCTGAGCCACACCAGCCTGGGGCTGACCAGCATCATCATCTCCCACGTGGCGTTCAACATTTCGTTCGTGGCGGTGGTGGTGCGGGCCCGATTGGCCTATTTCGACATCACCCTGGAGGAAGCCGCCCAGGACCTCTACGCCAACGAGTGGCAGACCTTTCGCCGCGTGACCCTGCCGCTGATCATGCCCGGCATCCTGGGCGGGGCGCTCTTGGCGTTCACTCTCTCCATTGACGATTTCGTCATCACCTTTTTCACCGCCGGGCCTGGCTCCACCACCTTGCCGCTGTACATCTACTCGATGGTCAAGCTGGGCGTCACCCCGGAGATCAACGCCCTCTCCAGCATGATGCTACTGGTTTCGATGGCTCTGGTGTTTGTGTCACTGCTGTTGCAGAAAGGAGGTGGAGGGGGGATAGAGATTGCGTGAAAAGTGAAACGCAGAACGTGAAACGGTGATTCCTTAGGGTGTCATTGCGAGTGAAGCGAAGCAATCCCCAAGCCGCAACGAGGAGATTGCTTCGTCGCAGAAAAACGCTCCTCGCAATGACACGACCTGAGCAGTAGAAAGTGAAAGGAGTAAGGAGAAATGCGAAAGGTTCTGGTGTTACTCATGATCATGGGCTGCGTGTTGGCCCTGCTGTCGGGGTGTGCTCGCGGCCCTGCTAAGCCGGAGCTGGCCAAGGAACTGCACGTCTACAATTGGTCGGAGTACATTGATCCCCGGATCTACGCCGACTTCGAGGAGGAGTTCGGCGTGCACGTGGTGGAGGACACCTTCGCCAGCAACGAAGAGCTGCTGGCCAAGCTACAGGCCGGCGCCACTGGGTACGACGTCATCGTCCCCTCCGACTACATGGTGGAGATCATGATCGAACAAGGGCTGCTGGCGGAACTGAACCAGGAGAACCTCCCCAACATCACCAACATTGACTCCAAATTCGCCGACCCGCCTTACGACCCCGACATGGTCCACTGCGTGCCCTACCAGTGGGGGACGACCGGCATCGGCTACAACACCGAGGCCCTCGAGGAGGCGCCCGACAGTTGGGCCTACCTGTTCGATCCCGATGTGGCCTCTCAGTACGCCGGTAAGCTTACCATGCTGAACGACGTGCGGGAAGCCATGGGCGCGGCCCTCAAGTACTTGGGCTACTCCCTCAACACCACCGACGAGGGCCAGTTGACGGAGGCGCGAGACCTGTTGATCCAGCAAAAGCAGTGGGTCTACGCCTACGACAGCGAGCAGTACGAGGACCTGATGAGCGCGGACGAGACAGTGCTGGCCCACGGCTGGAGCGGCGACTTCTTCATGGCCGCCGTGGAAGACGAGCGTATCTGGTACGCGATTCCCGAAGAGGGGGGCGTCATCTGGGCCGATAATCTGTGCATCCCCAAGACCGCGTCCAGCCAGTACACGGCCGAGGTGTTCATCAACTACCTGCTGCGCCCGGAGGTGGGGGCAGCCATCTCCAACTACACCTGGTACGCCAGCCCCAACGCCGCCGCCACGGAGTTCATTGACGCCGAGATCCTGGAGGAGCCGGCCATCTACCCGCCCCCGGAGGTGATGACCAAGTTGGAGTGGATCGAGGACGTGGGCGAGGCCACGCCGCTCTACGAACGCATGTGGACCGAGGTGAAGGCAGCGCAGTAACAGGGAGCAGAGGGACAAGGGACAAGGGACAAGGTCTTCCTAATCCCTAGTCCCTAGTCCCTTAATCGCAATGTTCGGAGGGGGTACCAATAATGAAGAAGATGTGGATCAACGGCGAATTCGTGGATTCGACCTCAGGGCAGGCCATCAAGGTCACCGACCCCGCCACCGAGGAGGTGCTGGACACAGCGCCGGCGGGCACGGTGGAGGACGTGGAGCGGGCGGTGGCGGCGGCCCAGGCGGCCTTCCCCGCCTGGCGACAGACCACCGCCGTGGAGCGAGCACACATGCTGCACCAGGCGGCGGCCAAGATGCGCGAGCACTTCGACGAGTTGGCGCGGCTGCTCACCCTGGAGGAGGGCAAACCGCTCCCCGAGAACGAGGAAGAGCTGGACTGGTCGCTGAACACCCTGGACTACTACGCCGAACTGGGCCGCCACCTCCGAGGCCGGGTGATTCCCTCCCCCGACGTGGGCCAACTCTCCCTGGTGCTCAAAGAACCCTACGGCGTGGTGGGCTGCATCGTGCCCTGGAACTACCCCATCTTGCTGCTGATGTGGAAGCTCGCCCCGGCCCTGGCGGCGGGCAACACCGTGGTGGCCAAGCCCGCCAGCCTGACCCCCCTCACCACCCTGCGCATGGTGGAGCTGGCCTTCGCCCACTTCCCGCCGGGGGTGGTCAACGTGGTCACTGGACGTGGCGGAGAAGTGGGGGACGCGCTGGTGGCCCACCCCGACGTGCCGGTCATCGCCTTTACCGGCTCCACCGCCGTGGGCCAGCACATCGCCCGCCTCACCGCCGGCCAGATGAAAAAGCTGCACCTGGAGCTGGGGGGCAAGGACCCCTTCGTCATCGCCGACGACGCGCCGCTGGAGGTGGCAGTGGAGGCGCTGGCCTACGCTGCTCTCATCAACGCCGGGCAGGTCTGCACCTCCACCGAGCGGGTGTACGTCCCCCGCTCCATGCTGCCCCGGTTCGCCGAGGCCCTGGCGGAGCGGGTGAGCCGCCTGCGGCTGGGGCCGGGCATCGAGCCCACCACCGACGTGGGGCCCATGATCGGCGAATCCTACCGGGTCCGCGTGGAGGAGCACGTGGCCGACGCAGTGGCGCACGGGGGCAGGATCCTGGTGGGCGGGCGGCAGCCATCGGACAAGGAGCGCGGTTTCTTCTACCAGCCGACGGTGCTGGTGGACGTGGACCACACGATGAAGATCATGCGCGAGGAGACCTTCGGTCCCACCATCCCCATCATGGCCTACGATACTTTCGATCAGGCCATTGCCCTGGCCAACGACACCGAGTACGGCCTGGGAGCCTGCCTCTACACCCACGACGCCCGCAAAGCGCGCCGCTTCTACGAGGAGGTGCGGGCCGGCACCATCTGGATCAACGACCCCCTCACCGACAACTACGCTGGCCCCTTCGGCGGGATGAAGATGAGCGGCCTGGGGCGGGAACTGGGCGAGGAGGGTCTGGAGGAGTTCTGGCAGACCAAACACGTGCATTGGGACATGGAGGGTGGCGTGAAGGAGTATTGGTATCCATACTGAGCGGAGAACACCATGCCTGTGCCCGAATCTATCCTATACCTCACCGAATCGGACGTCCAACGGACGCTGACCGTGGCCGAGGCGGTGGACTTGGCCGAGAAGGGCGTCCAAGCCGACGCAGCCGGGCGGGTGGTTGGCGACAAGTTCTACATGAACGTGGGCCAGGCCGGCTTCATCAAGCCCTTCTCCGGCTATCTGGCCGGCGAGGAGTTGGCCTTCGTCAAGACCTTCAGCTTCTTCCCCGGCAACCCGCAGCGGTTCGGCTGCCCCGCCACTCTGAAACGTAAAACGTGAAACGTGAGGTTCAGGCGGCGTAATCGTCACGTTTCACGCATCACGTTTTACGCTGGGTGCAGGGAAGCATTCCTTGGGAAGCTCATTATTGGCTGCTGATTTAATCCGCGAGATCTCCCGGAAAGTCCTTGGGAATGCTCCCAGCCCCCGTCCCCTGTTAGCGAAGCGGCGGCGTCGCCAGCGAAATCACCTCGCGGAAATCGCCCCGGGGACGGGGCTCAGAGCACTTTCCGGGAGAGCTCATCTGCAAAAAAGGAGGTAACGTGACACGCGATCTTACGCAAACACACGCTTTGTTTCAGAGGGCCAAGCAGTTTATCCCCTACGGCGTCAACTCAAATTTTCGCTACTGGGGAGACGAGAATACCCTGGTGGTGCCGCGGGGGGAGGGGGGACGTATCTGGGACGCCGACGAGAATGAGTACATTGACTACCGGCTGGCCTTCGGCCCCATCATCCTGGGCCACGGCTATCCCCCGGTGGTGGAGCGGGTGGCGGAGGCCATCAAAGATGGCACGCTCTTCGCCTGGACGGCTCCCCTGGAGATCCAGGTGGCGGAACGGGTGGCCCGCCTGACGGGCGTGGACAAGGTACGCCTCGGCAACACCGGCACCGAGGTGACCATGCACGCCCTGCGCATCGCCCGAGGCTACACCGGCCGCGAACGGTTTATCAAGTTCGAGGGCCAGTACCACGGGATGCACGATTACGTTCTCTTCAGCACGGCTGGCACACCGGCCAGCGCCTTAGGCTCCCGCCGCAGCCCCATCAACGTCCAGTCGAGTTCCGGCATCCCGGAGGGCATCCGCCACTACGTCATCAACCTGCCCTTCAATGATTTCGAGCGGCTGGAGGAGACGGTGGAGGCCCGCTGGCACGAGCTGGCGGCCATCTTCGTGGAGCCGCTGCTGGGCAACGCGGCCGGCATCCTGCCCCAGCCCGGCTGGCTGGAGAAGATCCGCGAGCTGTGCGACCGCTACGGCATTGTGCTCATCTTCGACGAAGTGAAGACCGGCTTCCGCATCGCCAACGGCGGGGCGCAGGAGTACTTCGGCGTGCAGGCCGACCTGGCCACCTACGCCAAGGCCATGGGCAACGGCTTCCCCATCGCCGCCATCGGCGGGAAGGAAGAGGTGATGGGCGTCATCGGCTACGGCAGTGTGGCCCACGGCGGCACCTACAGCGGCAACGTGGTCGGCGCCGCGGCGGCGGACGCCACGCTGGAGATCCTGGAGACACAGCCCATCATCGAGACCATCTTCCAGCGTGGTCAGAAGCTGATGGACGGCATTGACGACATCCTGACTCGCGCCGACATCCCCCACTGCGTCATCGGCCTGCCGCCCATCTTCGGCCTCATCCTGGGGACGGACGAGGAGCCGACCGATTTCCGGGCCTACCTGGAGGGAGACGCGGCCCTCTACGAGCGACTGGCCATGGCCCTCATCGAGCGGGGGATCATGCCCGACTCCGACGGCCGCGAGCCCTGGTTCCTGTGCTACAGCCACGGGGAAAGGGAAATCGCGGAGACGTTAGCGGCGTTTGAGGAGGCTGTGAAAGAGGTAAAACGAAAAGTGTGAAACGTCAAACGTGAAACGTCAAACGTGAAGCGTGAAGCGTGAAACGTGAAAAGGAGGCGATTATGTCTTACGGATACCACGGAAAGATTCTGCACGTTGATCTGACAGCAGGGAAATTGGAGGTGGAGGAGCCTGACGAGGTTTTCTACCGCAAATACATGGGCGGGAGCGCGATGGGGGCCTACTACCTGCTCAAGAATACGCCGCCCGGCGCTGATCCGCTGGGGCCGGAGAATACGCTCAGCCTGATGGTGGGCGTGGTCACCGGCGCGCCGATCTCTGGGCAGTCCCGCGTCTGCGCCACGGCCAAGTCCCCCGTGACTGATCTGGTGGGCGACTCCCAGGCCGGCGGGTTCTGGCCGGCGGAGCTCAAAGCGGCAGGCTTCGACGGCATCGTCATCCACGGCCAGGCCGAGCGACCCGTCTACCTCTGGCTGCACGATGGCGAGGCGGAACTGCGGGACGCCGCCCATCTCTGGGGCCAGTTCACCGCCGACGTGGAAGACGCCATCCGCCAGGAGTTGGGCGATGAGCGCATTGAAGTCGTGCAGTGCGGCCCCGCGGCGGAGAAAGGCGTCGCCTTCGGTGCTTTGATCAATATGGCCAACAGGGCCAACGGCCGCACGGGCATGGGTACGGTGATGGCCTCCAAGAACCTCAAGGCCGTGGCCGTGCGCGGGCGCAATCGCCTCGAACTGGCCGATCCAGACGCTGTCAAAGCGCTGGCCAAGTGGGGCGCGGAGCATTTCGAGGAGTCGGACGTCTACGGGATGGGGCTGTTCGGCACCGCCGAGGTCATTATGCCCCAGGACAAGGCGGGCGGCCTGCCCACCCGCAACTGGGCCAGCGGCACCTTCGAAGAAGCTGAGGCCATCGGCGGCGAGCGGATGTCGGAGACCATCCTCAAAAAGCGGGATACGTGCTTCGGCTGTGTGGTGCGCTGCAAGCGGGTGGTGGAGGTGACCGAGGGGCCGTATCAGGTGGACCCCCGCTACGGCGGCCCGGAGTACGAGACCCTCAGCACTATGGGCTCCTACTGCGGCGTCTCCGATCTAGAAGCGATATCCCGCGCCAATCAACTGTGCAACATGTACGGCATGGACACCATCTCCTGTGGCGCGATCATCGCCTGGGCCATGGACTGCTTCGAGCGGGGGCTGCTCACCCTGGAGGACACCGACGGCATCGAGCTTCGCTTTGGCAACGCCGACGCGCTGGTGGAGATGGTGGAAGGCATCGGCAAGCGGGAGGGCTTGGGGCGCGTGTTGGGGGAGGGCTCCGCTCGCGCCGCCGAGGCCCTGGGGGTGGGACAAGACTTGGTGGTGGCGGTGAAGAACCACGAGCTTCCTGCCCACATGCCCCAGGTTAAGCGCAGTCTGGCCCTCATCTACGCCGTCAACCCCTTCGGCGCCGACCACCAGTCCCACGAGCACGACCCTTCCTACAAGTGGTACCCGGAGCGGATGGCCGAACTGGACCTGCTGGACCCCCAACCGTCGAAAGTGCTGAACGCGGAGAAAGTGCGCTACGCTCTCTACACCCAGTACGTGTACAGTCTTCTAGACAGCCTGAGCGTGTGCCAGTTCGTCTGGGGTCCGGCCTGGCAGCTCTACGGTCCCAGCCAGTTAGTGGAGGCTGTGCGGGCTATCACCGGCTGGAACGTCAGCCTGTGGGAGCTGATGAAGGTGGGCGAGCGGCGGCTGAACCTGCTGCGAGCCTTCAACGCCCGCGAGGGGGCTGGGGCGGAGGCGGACACCGTGCCGGCCAAGCTGCTGATCCCGCTGCAGGGGGGCAGGAGCGATGGGCTTGCGATCACCACCGAGGAGGTGGAGGAGGCGAAAGCGCTGTACTACCGCATGGCCGGCTGGGACGAGAATGGCCGCCCGACGCGGGCTAAGCTGGAGGAGTTGGCGCTGGGGTGGGTGGCGGAGCTTTAGAACGCGGATGGGCAGGATTTACGGATTAGGCGTCAACCGGAAGAATCCGTTGAATCCTGCTGATCGGTGTTCTTTGGCTCGGACGAAGAATGAAACCAAAGACCCGAAGGGTTTTCAAAACCCTTCGGGTCTAGGGATCGTCATCCAGGTACCAGGCCAGGGCGTGAGTGTCTACGACGTAGGTTTTCATAGCCAGTCTTCCGGCACCTTGTATTCGGCGGCCTTGATATCCTCGTAACTGAAGTCCGCTCCTTGCCAGATCCCTTTCAGGTCAGTGAACTTGGTCGGACGGCCTTCCGCCTCAGCCTCCTCCTGAACGCGGGACCTCAACTCGTTCACCTTGGCCTGGAGCGCCTCCATAGCCATCTGGACAATGCGGAGGTCCTGTTGCACCTGGTTCAATTCGTTCCAAAGTATCGCGTCCATCTTTATCCTCCTGGGGAAAAAAGCCTTACACAAATTATACCACAAAGGAGCTAATAATGAAAATTGTTGTATTAGGTGGCGCTGGGAAAATGGGCTGCATCGCCGTGCAGGACCTGGCGGGCGACCGGCGAGTGGATGGGGTGATCATCGCCGATCGAGACCGGGCCCAGGCGCGCACGGTGGCGGAGGTCATCAACAGCTCCAAGATCAGCATCCAGCAGGTGGACGTCACCGACCACGACGCGCTGGTCGCTGTGCTCCAAGGGGCGGACGCCTGCCTGAACGCCACCGTCTACTACTTCAATCTGCAAGTGATGGAAGCCTGCCTGGAAGCGGGGGCGCCCTACACCGACATGGGCGGCCTGTTCCACACCACCCGCCAGCAACTGGAGCTGAGCGAGCGCTTCGCCGAGGCGGGGCTGAGCGCGGTGTTGGGGATGGGCTCCGCGCCGGGCGTGCCCAACCTCCAGGCTCGCTACGCCGCCGAGCGGCTGGACACCGTCGAGACCATCCGCATCTACGACGGCATCAAGCCGCCCCCGCCGGGTGACGTCCGCTTCACCTACGCCGTTCCGACCATCGTGGACGAACTGACGATGTCACCAATGGTTTACCGGGACGGCGAGTTCGTGCCCTGCCAGCCGATGAGCGAGTTCGAGGACTACTGGTTCACCCCGCCCATCGGCCTGCTGCCCATGCATCTCTCCCTCCACTCCGAGATCGCCACCCTCCCCGTCACCTTCGGCGACAAGGGCCTCAAAGAGTGCTTCTTCAAGATCAACTACTGGGGGATGGCCAAGCAGACGGTGGAGAAGATCCGCGTGTTGGCCGACTTCGGCTTCGCTGGGCGGAAGGCGGTGGAGGTCAAGGGGCAGCAGGTCGTGCCGCGCGATCTCCTGGTGGCCTTGATGTCCGAGTACGTGCCTCCCATCACCGACTTCCTGGCCCCGCCCAAGAATCAACCCCCGCATTGGAGCAAAGAGATCGTCACCGAGGTGCGAGGGGAGAAAGATGGCAAGGCGGTGACCTATCGGTTGGGCGCGCTGACCTGCAAGGGCGCGCTCCCCACCGGCGTAGCCCCGGCCCGCACCGCCATCTGGCTGGCCGAGGGCCGCATCCCGCCCGGAGTTCATCCCCCTGAGGCAGCGATCGAACCCGAACCGTTCTTCAAGGAGCTAGAGGAGCGGGAGATTTACACCCAGGTGAGTGTCACGAAGTTTCTGTGAGGAAGCAAGCGGGGAAACCGGCAATAACCAAAGGCCACCTGCGATTGATGCAGGTGGCCTTTTTGGCCCCAGCTTCCCTTTTTTCCCCACTTCTGGTATCATAGAGCAGCAAGCCGTCATTGCGAGGAGGCGGTTTTTGCCGACGAAGCAATCTCCAAGTCGCGAGTTGGAGATTGCGTGCAACCTGCGTTTGCCTTCCGCTCGCAATGACAGTAGGTGGGGAGACATTGCTGTGCTGGAAAAACTAGAAGGCGCCGTCGAGCGCATCACCTTCTATAGCGAAGAGAACGGCTACACCGTGGCCCGCTTTCAGCCAGAGGGGCGGAGCGACCTGATCACAGTGGTGGGCAACCTGATGAGCGTGAACGCCGGGGAGAGCTTGCGGCTGGAGGGCTTCTGGAAAACCCACTCTCAGTATGGCCGCCAATTCCAGGTGACCAACTACCAGACGGTGCTCCCAGCCACGGTGGAGGGCATCCGCAAATACCTGGGATCGGGCCTGATCAAGGGCATCGGCCCGGTCACGGCCAAGCGCATCGTCAAGCACTTCGGGCTGGAGACGCTGGACATCATCGAACAGCGTCCCCAACGCCTGCGCGAGGTGCTGGGGGTGGGCAAGAAACGGGTGCGGATGATCACGCGGGCCTGGGAGGAGCAGCGGCAGATCAAAGAAGTGATGCTCTTCCTGCAGAGCCACGACGTGAGCACCTCCCTGGCAGTGAAGATCTACAAGCAATATGGCGATGAGGCCGTCAACGTGGTGCGCGAGGACCCCTATCGCCTGGCCCGCGACATCTACGGCATCGGCTTCCTCACCGCCGACAAAATCGCCCGCAAGCTGGGGCTGCCCACCGATTCGCCGCAGCGGGTGGCGGCCGGCATCGCGCACGTGCTGAGTCAGTTGGCCGACGAGGGCAACGTCTACGCCCCACAGGGGAGGTTGATCAAAGAGGCCACCGAGATCTTGGACGTGCCTTCGGATTTGGTGGAGGAGGGAGTCGCCCGGCTGGAAGAGGAGGAGCAGGTCCACCGCGAGGACATCACCTACGCGATCCAGGATCAGCCAGGGGCAGCGATCAAAGAGGAGAAGGCCGTCTACCTGCTGCCCTTTTACTATGGCGAGGTGGGGGTGGCCAACCGCCTGCGGACGCTGATCAACGTCGAGCGCAGCCGGCTGGCTTTTTACGAGTCGGCCAACTGGGAGCGGGTGTTCGCCTACCTGGCCCAGCGGTCAAGCCAACCCCTTAACGCCGGGCAGCAGGAGGCGGTGCGCACGGCCCTCACCAACAAGGTGACGGTGCTCACCGGCGGTCCCGGCACGGGCAAAACCACCACGGTGCGAACCATCATCCAGTTGCTGGAGGCCAGGAGCCGATCCTACGTCTTGGCTTCCCCCACCGGCCGGGCGGCCAAGCGCCTCAGCCAAGCCACCGGGCGGGAGGCCAAAACCGTCCATCGCCTGCTGGAGTTCTCGCCCCAGAAGGGTTTCCAGCGCAACGAGGCCTATCCTCTGGAGGCGGACATGGTCATCGTGGACGAAGCCTCCATGCTCGACCTCCTGCTCACCAACCACTTGCTCAAGGCCATTGACCCGGCCAGCCACCTGCTGCTGGTGGGCGACGTGGATCAGTTGCCCAGCGTGGGAGCGGGCAACGTGCTGCGGGACATCATTGCCTCGGGACAGGCGGCGGTGGTCCGGCTGGAGGAGATCTTCCGCCAGGCCGAGGGCAGTCTCATCGTGGCCAACGCCCACCGCATCAACCGCGGACGGATGCCTCTGTTCGCCAAGGGGGCCACGGACCTCTTCCTGTTCGTCGAGGAGGACCCCGAAAAAGCGGCTGATCTGGTCGTTGACCTGGTGAAGACGCGCATCCCGCGCAAGTTCGGCTATCATCCTTTTGACGACATCCAGGTGCTGTCGCCCATGTATCGCGGGGCGGTGGGAGTGTCGAATCTCAACGCCCGCTTGCAGGAGGCCCTCAATCCCCCCAGTCTGGCCAAGAGCGAGCGGCGCCTGGCGGGCCGCCTGTTTCGATTGGGCGACAAGGTGATGCAGACGCGCAACAACTACGACAAGGAGGTCTACAACGGCGACATCGGCCGCGTGGTGCGCCTGGACTTGGAGAACCAGATCATGGCGGTGCGTATTGACGACCGCCCCGTGCCCTACGACTTCAGCGAGCTAGACGAGCTGGTTCATGCCTATGCGGTGAGCGTCCACAAGAGCCAGGGCTCCGAGTATCCGGCGGTGGTCATGCCCGTCCTGACCCAGCACTATCTGCTGTTGCAGCGCAATCTCCTGTACACGGCGGTGACCCGCGCCGAGGAACTTGTGGTGTTGGTAGGCACCAAGAAGGCCATCGCCATCGCCGTGCGCAACGACAAGATCGCCCACCGCCACACGGCGCTGGACGTGCGCCTCAGGGAATGACAGTATGAAAAACGTGATGACTGGCCTGATCATTGTAACCATTTTGCTCACGACTCTCGTCGTGGAAGCCACCGGCGCGAGCATTAACCTGCTCCGGCGGGATTGCCAGATCCCGCCGCTTCGGTGCTCGGGTGAGCTGCCATCCGCCGGATCTGGCGCTTGTCCTGAGCAATGCCGAAGGGATCCAGCGGGAGCATTGGAGGCCACCACTCGCGGCGGCGACTGGGTGCAGACCACGGCGGCGGACTTCGAGGCCGGGACTGGCCAGGGCATCTGTGTGACGCGAGAGGGCGATGGCGAACTGCGCCTGGCGGCGGGGACGGCAGGGGGCGTATTCACCTCCACCGTTGGCGCGGCCGCCTTTCCCTTCAACGCCGTGGGCGCTCACTGGTCGGCCGAGATGCCCCCCGGCACGCAACTGGACGTGGCGGTGCGCGTCAGCGCGGATGGGGTGGCTTGGTCGGCCTGGTATGACATCGTCGAGGTCGGGCGGGGGCGGGATGGGCGATTCTACAGCGAGAATCTCATCCCGGCTGATGGAGGGCGCTATCTTCAGTATCGGTTAATTATGGAAGGCCCACCCTCCCCTAGCCCCTCCCTGGGAGGGAGGGGGACTCAGACTGCTCCCGTTGGCAGAGGGAAGTTGGGAGGGGGAGGACTTTCGGTGGGAAGCTCACCCTTCCCTAGCCCCTCCCTGGGAGGGAGGGGGACTCTTGCTTCTTCCCCTGATGTGGGGAGGTTGGGTGGGGGTGAATCCCCCAAAGTGTTCGAGATCACGCTAGCGTACATAGATTCCACCGCCGGGCCCGACCTGGCCGAGGCCAAAGCAACGGCACGGAGGGAGGTGTCAGCGCAGGGCGTGCCTCAGCCGCTTATCATCCCCCGCTCCGGCTGGGGAGCCAACGAGAGCTACATGACCTGGCCGCCTGAGCATCATTCCGTGCGCAAGATCATCGTCCACCACACTGTCACCCAGAACAATGACCCCAATCCAGCGGCTACCATCCGGGCCATCTACTACTACCACGCCGTGACCCTGGGCTGGGGCGACATTGGCTATAACTACCTGGTGGACTGGCAGGGCAACATCTACGAGGGACGCTATGGAGGTCTCGATGCGGTAGGGCGGCACGTCCACGGCCCCGTAGTAGATTGGTGCGGCATCTACGCTTACAACTGCGGCAGCGTGGGCATCGGCGCGCTAGGCACCTATGGCAACAGTACAAATCCCCCCAGCGTCGCCCCTCCTCAGGCCCTGTTAGATGCCATCGCTGATCTGGCGACATGGGAGTCTGGCCGCAGCTTGTTCAATCCCGGCGAGAGCTCTTACTTCGTAGACGTGACCACCCACAACATCGCCGGCCACCGCGATTACAACCAGACGGCCTGCCCCGGCGACTACCTCTATGCCGAGCTGCCCTATCTGCGCGACCAGATTTGGGAGGGGATTGAGTCTTACACACCTCAGTACTCAGCCCAGTTTCTGGATCACGACACGCCGACATCAATGCTCTCCGACGTGACCTATGAAGTGAACCTTTCCGTGCAGAACGCTGGTACCCTGACCTGGCCGGCGAGCGAGGAGAATCCGGTGCACCTGGGTCTGCGTTGGTACGATGAGGGCGGGGAGTTGGTTATGCAGCCGCCGGAGTACGACCACCGCATCCCCTTGGACGCGGACATCTCTTTCGCCAACACAGCGGTCTTCAGCCCCGCGTTGGTGACCGCGCCTGAGGAACCGGGCCTGTATACGCTGAAGTGGGACCTCATCCACGAGGATGTCACCTGGTTCGTGGATCAAGGCAGCGCAACTTTAGACATAACGGTATCTGTCCGTTCTGCCGTGACGCCGACGGTTACAGCTACCGCCACCACGTCAACTCCGACGGATACACCTACCAACACTCCCACACCGACGCCGACGACTACCGCTACCACCACGCCTACCATCACGTCTACGCCAACCGCCACGGCCACGCGGACGCCCACGGCTACAGCTATGACGCCAACGGCCACCGCGACTACGTCTAGTACACCGACTCACACCAACACGCCGACCCACACTCCGACCCCGACTGCTACGCCGACCAATACACCGACCGACACATCTACACCCACGGCGACTGCTACACCCACGCCAACCAACACGCCGACCGATACGCCGACGCCCACAGCAACCCCGACTGGCACCCCCACGCCCACGATGACGCCCACACTGACGGAGACCCCTACCCCGCGCGAAATCTACTTGCCCGTGGTCACCAAGCGCTATCCGTTGTCTACACCTACCCCCACGCCGACGCAGCTTGTTTGCCATGAGTTGGTTCAGAACGGCGGTTTTGAAACGGTAGGGGACTGGATCATCGGGGATACGCCGCGCCGAGCGGCCTATTCCACGGCTGAGGTTCGGTCCGGTTTGTGGGCCATGCGGCTGGGGATCACTCACCAGAGCGATATCGAAAGTTGGTCGTCCATCTATCAGGAGGTGACCGTTCCTGATGATGTCGCGAGTGCTGCGCTGTCGTTCTGGAGCTATCCCATCTGCCAGGATGCTGCGGAGAGCGATTGGCAAGCGGCGATTCTCTACGACCAAACTTGGGGGTTTCTAGCCTGGGCGATGCCGCAAGTCTGCTCCGACAGCCAGACCTGGACGCGCCACGCCTTCGACCTGACGGCCTACAAGGGACAGACCATCATCCTCTACTTCAACGTCTACAACAACGGGGTGAGCGACCTCAAGACGGCCATGTATCTGGATGACGTGTCAGTGCAGGTCTGTATGGATTAGACCGCCTCGTTTCCCACTCTATTAGCAGTCGGCTCCAGCACGGTCTGGCGCAGGAGGGAATGGATCAAGCCGCTGCGCCGTTTAACGACGATCACCGTCACCTCGGCCCGCCGGGCGACCTGCTCGGCAATGTTGCCCACCAGCAGGCTCTTGAACAGCCCCTCCTCCGTAGCTCCGATGATGATCAGGTCGCAGCCCTGGGCCTGATCCAGTATGGCCTCTACCACGTCCGCCCCCTCTACGATTCGTTTTTCCACCCGCGCATACTGTATGCCCTCCAGGGCGTGATCAAAGACTTGTTCGGCGCGAACCCTGTCGGCGGTGTGGGCTCTCTCAGGCAAGACGTGCAGCAGGGTGACCTTGGCAGGGTCGTGTCCGCTGGTTCGGGCCATGCTCACGGCCATCTTGAAAATGCGGCGGCTGTTGGGACCGCCGGCCACCGGCACCAGGATCGAGCGCAGTGGGCGATGGGCCCGGTAACGGACGACGGCCACGTCGGTAGGCGGGTTGTCTACGATGTTGTCTATCACCGATCCATACGCCCGGCCACTGGTGGTGGTGTACCCTGGCCATCCCAGCAGGATCAGGTCGGAAGCGTTCTCCACCGCCGTCTTGCGCACGGCTTCGGCCACGTTCCGCCCCAGACGGATGATGGTGTGGACGGGCACCTCTCGCGCTTTGGCCTGTTGGATCACCGTCTCCAAATAGGAACGCCCTTCCTTGAGGAACAGGCGGCCTTCGCCCAGAGTGAGCTGGGGCGGCACCCGCGCCACGTGCAGGGCCTGCACCTCGCCCTGGTTATCTTGGGCCAGGACGGCGCCGATCAGGCCCAGGATGCGGGCCTGTTCCTGATCGGCCACCGGCACCAACACCGAGTAGTCACGGCTGACCAGTACTTCCTCCAGCAGGATTTCCGAGGGCTTCTCCATGGCCTCGATCTTGGAGAAGTAGGTGTAGTAGGCCAACAGGCCAACCACAAGCCAGCCGATGGCGAAGTACCAAGCGCGCGGGCTATAGTTGAACAAGTAGACAGCCAAGAATGCCTTGGTAATCAAACCGAGCAGGGGAACGATAGGAAACCAGGGGATCAAGTAACCTCTCTCCAGTTCGGGCATCTTATGGCGCAGGGTCATCACGGCCACGTTGACCTGGAAGAACAGGAGCAGGAACATGATGTCGGCCGAGGCGGCCACGTGCTCGATGGGCAGTGCCCAGGCCATGGCCAGCATCAATCCGCCGGAGAAGATGACCGCCCAATGAGGCGTGTGCCGCCGCGGGTGGATGCGGGCGAAGACGGCCGGCAAGTTGTGATCCCGCCCCATGGCAAACGAAACCCGGGACGAGGAGTACGTCGTGGCGTTGAGAGCCGACATGGTGGACGCCAGCCCGCTGAAAAGCAGCACCACCGCGCCGATACCGAGGGGAAATATCTGTCGAGCCACTTCAACGATGGCCACCTCTTTCTTCAGCGCCAAGTACTCGTGAGTCTTCATCCCCTCAGGCGGAATAGTGGCTCCGATGGCTGTCACGCCGACCAGGATGTAGATGACCACGGCGATGAGGATGGCCAGGAAGATGGCGCGGGGGATATTGCGCTTGGGATTCACCACCTCTTCCCCTGACTGGGCGATGATCTCGTAGCCTTCAAAGGCGATAAAGGTCAAGCCCATAGCGGTGAGCACTCCCCCCAGGCCGTTGGGCATGAAGCCGGTCGTAAAGCGAGTGTGCCAGGCCTCGGTACGAGCCATAGCCAGAATCCCCAACAAGACAAACAGGCCCAGGATGGACACCTTGGTCACAGTCACGATATTGCCCACCGTGCCCGTCTCCGATGCACCCCGATAATTGATGGCCGTGAAGACGAGGATGACCAGGGTCATGAAAACCAACGTCAGGTGGGCCACAGAGAGGCCAAAGGTGGGCAGGCCGGCCATAATCCACAGCTCGCTGGCGAAGCGCCCAAAGGCCAGACCGTAGAGGCTGCCAGCCACCGCATGGGCGAACCAGCTCATCCAGCCGGCCAGGAACCCCTGGGCCCCTCCCAGCCCCTCCTTGACCCACAGGTAGCCGCCGCCGGCCTCGGGGAAGGCCGAGCCGAGTTCGGCATAGACCATGGCCGTCAACAGGGTGACCATGCCATTTAGAAAAAAGGCCAGCACCAGGGCCGGGCCGGCCACGCCGGCGGCGATGCCGGTCAGCACGAAGATGCCGGCCCCGATCATCCCCCCCACACCGATCATCGTTATGGTAAACAAGCCCAGATCGCGGCTGAGCGTTACTTCTTCGGGAATACGATGGATCGAATTGTGCGTCTTGTCACTCATAGAGACACTCCCTTCTGCTTTGAGAAAACCCTTCAGAACGTGCCAGGCACTTGCGAATAGCCAAGCGATTGAGCGATCTCACCTGGCTTGGAGGCACTGTAGCCCTCGAGAAGCCTATGAAAGTGCCAGGCACGGGTTTATAGCAAAGATGACGCCAACAAAGCCAGTGTAGCCATCCCCACCAGCCCGGTCAGCCCCCAGGCCAGGGCGTTCTGAAGCCGCGAGTTGGTCCAATCCCCCATCACCCGCCGGCTGTTGGCCAATTTCAACACCAGCACCAACAGCACCGGCAGCAGGATGGCGTTCACCGACTGCGAGAGCCACATCATGGGGAAGAGCGGGATGCCGGGGATCAGCACCACCAGCACGCTGAGGCCGATGATGCCAGCGTACAGCCCGTAGAAGATGGGGGCTTCACGGGCGGGGTGATCCAGCCCCCGTTCCCAGCCGAAGGCCTCGCAGATGGCGTAGGTGGTGGAAAGGGGCAGCACCGAGGCGGCCAACAAGGAAGCCCCCAGCAGCCCCACGGAGAAGAGATACCGCGCCCCGCTGCCCACCAGCGGCTCCAGGGCCAGAGCCGCCTGATCCGCAGTTTGCACCCGCACGCCGTAAACGTAGAGCGTGGCCGCCGTGCAAATGACAATGAAGGCCGAGACCACGTTGCCCCAGGCCGCGCCGCCCATCACGTCTATCTTCGTGTAACGGTAGCGCTCCATCGTTACCCCCTTGTCAGCCACGGAGGCCTGCATGTAGACGAAGGCCCAGGGGGTGATGGTGGTGCCGATGGTCGCCAGCACCGCCAGGATGTAGTTGGGGTCGCTCCTGAAGGTGGGCACAACGGCGTTGCGCAGCACATTTCCCCACTCCGGCCCAATCCTGAAGGCTGTGATGATGTAGCTGATCGCTGCGAGGCTGAGGGCCAATAGAATCTTCTCCACGCGAGCGTATGACCCCCAGAGTACCACGTAGGCCACGCCCAGCGCAAGCAGGGGCACGGCGACGTAGCGGCTGATGCCCAAGAGCTCCATCCCCACCGCGATGCCGGCGAACTGGGCCACGGTGGTGCCCAGGTTGGCCAGCAGCAGACAGAGCATGGCGAAGGCCGTGATCCGCACTCCAAATCGCTCGCGGATCAAGTCGGCAGTGCCCTTGCTGGTGACCGCGCCCATGCGGGCGGCGATCTCCTGGATGACCACCTCGCCCACGGTGACCAGGACGATCAACCACAGAAAACGATATCCATAGGTCGAGCCGGCCATCGAATAGGTGGCGATGCCGGGGGCGTCGTTGTCCGCGCTGGCGGTGATCAACCCCGGCCCGAAGATCGCCAGGTAAAGCCACACCCGCTGCCACCAGTCCTTGAGTCTGAGTCGAATCTTCATTGCATTCCCTCGTGTGGTTAGAAGAAACGCGGCAGGCGCTTCTTCCAGGCCGTGGGCAAGACGGCGTCAATGGCGTCGTCCACGGTGACGATGCCCAGCAGCTCACCAGTCTCCTTGTCCACCACGGGGACGCTCAACAGGTCGTACTTGGCCACCAGGTAAGCGACCTCTTCCTGCGGCGTGTAAGGGCCGACCGTGACCGGATCCTCGTCGGTCCAGGCATCCAGCGAGGCGTTGGATGGGGCCATCACCAGGTCGCGCAGGCTGACGACGCCCTGCAGCTTCCCCGCCTTGTCGGTCAGATAGACGTAGTACATCGCCTCGTCGTCTTGAGCGTCCGACGAGCGGCGCAGGTGATCCAGAGCCTCACCAGCTCGCACCCCAACGGGCACGCAGGCGAACTCGGTGGTCATGATGCCGCCGGCCGAGTCTTCCGGGTAGCGCAGCAGGCTGCGCACGTCGGCGGCGTCCTCGTGTTCCATCAGCTCCAGAAGCTGAGTGCTGGTTTGAGCCGGGAGGTCGGCCAGCAGGTCGGCGGCCTCGTCCGGCCCCATTTCCTCCAGGATGTCAGCGGCTCGTTCTGGGAGTAAGCGCGACAGGACGGCCACCTGGATTTCCATGGGGCTTTCTTCCAGCGCATCGGCCAGGGTCTCGTCGCTCAGCGTGGTGGCCAGTGTCTCGCTGGTTCGCCGATCCAGGTCGTTGAGAATGGCCGCGATGTCTGCCGGGGGCAGGCGGGTGATCTTGTCGCGGGAGACGCGGAGGCGAATCGGATCCTCGTGCTGGAGGGGGGCTACTTCTTCCCAGGGGATCACGCCGGACGGTAAGGAGCGCCCCAGGGCTCGGGCCATAGTCCGCACCGGTTTTTCCAGCCCCAGACGACGCAACAGGCCGCGCCCGCCGACATCCACCCCGGTGAGGCAGAACTGGTCGCCTACCCGCGCTAATTGCAAGTCGTTCACTCGCACCACGCGGCGGCCCTCGGTGTCCACGATCTGGCGGTCTAGCACCCGGTCGAGGAGCCAGAGTTCATCCCCGCGTGGCTGGTAGGGGGTGATCTCGGTTTTGGGGACTTTTAGCGTGATACTGGGGAACAGGCTGCTGAGCTGCTCGGCAGCGATGAAGTTGACTTTGACATCGCCGTTGCGCAGGGCCAATGCGCGCACAGAGGGGAAAGGTTGCTTGAGGTCGCCGACCAAAATGTCGGCGCACCGCCCGACAGGTTGGCTCCAGGCATCCCAGACCTGCAGACCTCGTAGTTGGCTGGCGTACAGCATGATGCACCTCCTCAGGTTCTCTATGATAGATGAAGATATCCCCCACCCACCAGACACGCAACAGGGCCGCAGAACGAACTGCGGCCCTGGCGGAGGAGAACCTGGGAGGCCAGGCGCTCAGGTCGTTCTGCTGACTACCCCATGAAGTGTGAGATTACCGGGCGGTTCTTGGGGGTCTTCAATTTGTCTCTCTGCTTGCTCGCTCATATACTTTCAGAATTGTAACTTGGGAAGCTCACTCAATCAATCAGAAGCGATTATAGTGCTTGAAGTCAAGCCTTTAAGATTATAGTCGAGAGATGAGGATTGTCAAATTGATGAACGCTTATTCCAGATTGACAAGTCTGGTTAGCCGCGTTATAATATCCAAGAATTAGATTGAGGAGTTCGGGAAGATCAATGTCACAGGCTGGATCGAATGAATTTGCTATCCGAGGGAGCCCGTCAGTTGGGCTTAGAACTGAACGAGGAGCACCTTCAAGCCTTCGAAATCTATTATCGAGAACTGGCGGCCTGGAACGAGAAGTTCAACCTGACCGCCATCACCGACTACGATGAGGTTCAGATCAAGCACTTCCTCGATTCCCTCACCTGTCTGTTAGCAGTACCTTGTCCCTTGTCCCTGGTCCCTTGCATTGATATTGGGGCGGGGGCAGGGTTTCCAGGTCTTCCGCTGAAGATTGCCTGTCCTGACCTGCAGTTGACGCTGTTGGAGGCTACAGGGAAGAAGGTCGGCTTTTTGGAGCACATCGTTGGCCGGCTGGGGCTGACGGAGGTGGAGGTCATTAAGGGGCGGGCGGAGGAGGTGGGGCGGGACGCGGTCCACCGCGAGCGCTACGACCTGGCCCTGGCCAGAGCGGTGGCCGAACTGCCCGTCCTGGTGGAATACGCCTTGCCCTTCTGTCGGCTGGGCGGCCTGTTCGTGGCTCAGAAGGGGCCTGAGGGCGATGCAGAGGCCGAGGCCGCCGAAGGGGCCATCGCCACGTTGGGAGGCGCCTTGCGCCGCATCGTGCACCTGGAGTTGCCCCACCTGGGCGAGGCTCGTTCGCTAGTGGTCATCGAGAAGATAGCTCCCACGCCCGAGAAATACCCCCGCCGCCCCGGCATCCCCAGCAAACGACCCCTCAAATCACAATGACCAAGCAAGGTGTTCACTAACCGTACAATTCGCACCCCGAACTCGAAAGTCCTCTCCTTAATGTCAAACGGCTTCCCAGCGGTCATTGGCTCATTACCCCATAAGAGTAGGAGGTCTCTCCTGAGACCGATTTCTCCATCGGTGTCAGAGACACCTCCTACTGGTGATTACCTCATAAGTCCATTTTGGTCAATCTTGGCTTGACTTTGTTCCCCTTTTGTGGTAACTTTGGCATAGGTAGTCTCCCTGTGGAGTGTTGCTACGCCCAAACGGGTTGTTTGTGTCATTGCGAGGCGCGCTGTTTGCGCCGAAGCAATCTCCAACTCGCTCGTAGGAGATTGCTTCGCTCCTTACGGTCGCTCGCAATGACACGGTAGCAACACCCAAGAGGGGGACCACTTTGGCATAGGACGAGGTGAAACTGGATTTGAGCGAGCTATCGGTTGAAAGCATCAAACAGGGGTTGAGGACAGACCTCATCGGCCAGAGCATCGCATACTATCCTTCCCTCGGCTCGACCAACGAGGCGCTCAAGGAGTTGGCCGCCCGGGGCGCGCCAGAAGGCACGCTGGTCATCGCCGACGAGCAGACGGCGGGGAAGGGGCGATTGGGCAGGAGGTGGGTGGCGCCATCGGGCGCCAGCCTTCTCCTGTCGCTGCTCTTCCGCCCCAACATCACCCCCAACCAGGCTCCGCGATTGACCATGATCTGCTCGCTGGCCATCGCCGAGGCCGTGGAGGGACTCACGAGCCTGCCCGTGGGCCTGAAGTGGCCCAATGACGTCTTCGTCGGCGGCAAGAAGGCGGGCGGCATCCTGACCGAATCGGCCACGACCGGCGGGCGCCTCGATTACGTCGTGGTGGGCATGGGGCTGAACGTCAATCTGACCCTCTCTGCCCTGCCAGAGTTGAGGGGCATGGCCACCAGCCTCTCTCAGGAGCTGGGACGGGACGTCTCGCGGCTGGAGCTATTGTGGGGAATCCTGGAGGGGATCGAGACCAGGTACGTGTCCCTGAGGAGAGGGCAGTCGCCCCACGAGGAGTGGGCGGCTCGCCTCATCAACCTGGGCCGTCAGGTGCAGGTGACCACGCCGGGTGAGGTGCTGGCCGGCTGGGCCGAGGGGGTGGACGCCGACGGGGCTCTCATCCTGCGTCTTCCCAGCGGACGGCGAGAGCGGATACTGGCCGCGGATGTGACCCTGCGCAGCGGTTAGCTGACTTCTCTGAAGCAAGGTGGCTTCCTGGCATACGTCGGACGTGAGCGTATCGCATTGGGGACACGTAGTGACGACTTCAGTCGTCGTTCCCACCGCAAAAGCGACTGAAGTC
>CAZEBW010000020.1:0-49381 GCA_964510205.1 uncultured Anaerolineae bacterium | reverse complement strand
TATCCTGGCTTTAACTATCGCATGACGAACCTGCAGGCCGCGATCGGTCTCGCCCAGATAGAGCGCATTGCGGAGTTTCTGGAATATCGCCGGCAGGTCGTGGATCGGTATAACCAACACCTATGTGAGGTGAATGGCATCATCCTGCCTCCCGAAGCTGAATGGGCTAAGACTATCTACTGGCTCTACTCGATTGTAATAGACGAGCAACGAGCGAGCGCCAATCGTGATCATTTGGCCGCGGGGCTGGCTGATTATGGTATCGAAACGCGCCCCTTTTTCTACCCCTTGCACGTGCAGCCTCCCTATCAATCGGGCGAGTCCAATGAGTACCCTGTCACGAGCTGGCTAGCAACCCGTGGACTTAGCTTGCCAACCGCCAACGATATTCGACTTGAGGATGTGGACAGGGTTTGCGATGTGATCAAACAGACTGTGAGCGATGTTCGACTCATCCAGTCTTATATGGCTACCACATAGCGTGAAGTAGAGGAGGTTATCTCTATATGACAAAGACGCTTTGTTTTATCCCTGCTCGCGGCGGGTCCAAGCGTATTCCGCGCAAGAACCTCCTTTGTCTGGCTGGCAAGCCTTTGCTGGCTTATACAGTTGAAGTGGCGCTACAGGCGCAAATCTTTGACGATGTAGTTGTCTCGTCTGAGGATGACGAGATACTGGAGCTGTCTACTTCTCTTGGGGCTGTGCCCGACCGTCGCCCAAAGGCGCTTAGTGGGGATACAGTCCACACCATACAGGTAGTAGAGGAGTATTTGCTGCGTCAGGGAATGAGCCAGAGATACCAATATATTGCCAAAATGCTGCCTACTTGTCCGTTGCGGACAGTAGATGATATGCGGAATGCTTTTGAGCTTTTTCGCAAACAGCCCGTGGATTCCTTCGTGATAGCGGTAACTCTATACGACTTTCCGCCTGATCTGGCCCTCAACTTTACTGGAGATGGACTAACTCTCTCCTTACGAGAACCAGAAGCTTACATGCACCATCGAGGCACTCAATTCTTTGCCAAAGCCTACCACCCTAATGGGGCCATTTATCTGGCTACAGTTGAGAGATTCCTGCGCGAAAGGACGTTTTTCGCTCAGCCTCTATTAGGCTATGTGATGCCCCCGGAGCGCTCTCTTGACATAGACTATCCTCACCAATTCCGCATCGCCGAGTATATGATGCAAGAGCTAAAGGAAATGAAATGATTGGAACGGTTTATATTGTCCATGCTGTAGATACAGAAGGGCCACTTTATGAGAGTTTAGATGCTACATTCGAGCGCATATATGAGAGCTTCAAAATACGTTTGAGTCCCACAAAGAAAAACCTTCGCAAATTACGAGCGAAAGAAATTGATTTGGGCGGCGCAGAAGATGTCGTCTGTGATTTTGTCAGGGAAGACCAAATTGGTCGCTATCACGGCACGTGGGATCAGATTGATAGAATGCATGAAACGGTCTTGTCCAAGAATTGGCGCGGAAAACTTGCTGACAGTGACGGTGAACCCTATGTGATTTCCTGGCATTGCATGGATCATGTTGGGTTCACCAACAATCCACGCCGCCGTGCGATGGGTTTCCATGCAGTCTTTGAACATTATCTTCAACTTCTACGCAAGTATGACGTGCCTCGTGACCGAATTTACTGGCATTTTCATCCCGTCAGCTTTTCCCTGGCAGCGCACCGAATAGGTCGCAACTATAGTTTTTCAAATATCCACAATGAAATCCTGGCACGGCGCATCATTGATCACAGATGGTTCCCTGTTGCTAATCGGCCAGGTGGACATATCGAAACTTATGATATCAATGTCTGGTTGGAAGCTTGGTTGCCCTTTGATCTGGCCAATCAGAACATGGCTGAAGATGAAGGTTTGAAAAAACTAAGAGAAGCTTTTGGTGGTCTTCCTGGCGGTTTCGGTGATTGGCGCGGGGCACCGACTGATTGGCGGGTTTATCATCCGTCTCTCTATGATTGTCGAAAGGAAGGTAACTTGAAGCGCTGGATTGCACGCTGCCTGAACATAAATGCCCGCTACTCCACAATTAATCATGAAGAGCTAAGATCCGCTTTTGTTGAAGCGTCAACGGGGAGGGATGTGCTTGTATCAGTTACGAATCACGACTTTCGTGACATGCAGGCAGAAACGGAAAGTTTTGTCAAGATGGTTCTGGAAGTGGCAGCAGATTATCCGAATGTACGCTTCCGATGGGCAAACGTAATGGAGGCGTTTCGTGCTGTGTTGGCATTGCCCAAAAAACCGCCTCCTCAATTCGATATTACCCTGGATGAACGCAGGCTTAGGTTGCAGACGACTCGAGAAATTTGGGGTGTACAACCATTCCTGGCGTTGTATACTCATGAAGGCAATTATTACCATGATAATTTCATCATTGATGGCAACAGTCAATGGACTTACGTCTTTGATGAAAACTCGATCCCATTCAAAGCACTGTCGCACATTGGATTTGCTTGTAACAATACAGTCGGAGACACAGTGGTAGCCGTGTGCAGTACAGACGCTCCTGAGCAATGGGAAACAGTTTTGTTAAATACTGAGGCCTGGCTTACGTGAAATCCAAGTGCACCGCCAGTTTCAGGTGTGCCATGCAGTTTACACCGTGGCATGCGATTTGCCCAATTCGGCTGTTCTCTGAGGTCAAGAGAAAATGTCTATCCCAAGCTCATTAAGCCAGACCCTGATTACAGGGGTTTATCGAAGTGGTACAGAGTACATCACGCAGTTGGCAAATTGCCACCCCCACCTGAGCGCCACGATGTATCGAGTAAATGTCCTGCGTTTCGTCGCCGGCAGGTTTGATCCGATCGAGTCTGAGGAGAATTACTCGAAAGCCCTTGACGCAATAAAGGCGCGCGTTCAGAAGAGATATAAAATAAGTTTGGATGTAGAAAAAATCAAGGACGTTTTAAACCAACGTGATAATGTAAATTACGGTATACTTTATGATGTCATCATGAGTTCCCTTTATTTAAGACCCCCTGTTTTTCATTGGGCAGAAAAGAACCAGCTTCTTTGGAGGGAGATTCCGGAATTCATATCAATGATGCCAAATGGCAAGGCTATCTTGATGATTCGGGATCCAAGAAGTATATTAGCCTCTTTCAAATTATTTACGAATGCTTCTCCACCTGCATATCTAGGGGCAATATTTAATTGCCTGGATGCAATGCAGCATGGAAAGAAATATTTAGATGAATATCCTGATAATAAAGTCCTCCTCATCAAGTATGAAGAAGCTGCCTATAAGCCAGAGCATATAGCAAGAAAGATATGGCAATTTATCGGACTTCCAGAAATCGAAGGTATAAATATTTATGATACTTCTACCTGGGTCGATGCTTACAACCAGCCCTGGCGTTCAAACTCTTCAATACAAGGAGAAGTAAAACCATTTTCCTTTGATATAAGACGATCCATAAACGCCTGGAAAAATATACTAACGGATGATGAAATATCCCTTGGAGAACATATTTGTGGAAATGTTATGGAAGAATTTGGTTACACGTTAAAAAACAAGACTACCGACATCAGCAATATCCTCGAAACTTTGAAGGGGGATCAACAATTAAACTCATTCTATAATCAGTGGCTGGCCACAGGGCAAGGCGTTGAAGCTTTTCCACGTGATCCCCTTGATCCTGCCACCTGGGATCGGAGACCCAGATGATTCTCGATACAAATTACTTCAATTTCGCTAGTACCTCATCAAGTTGATTTTGATAAGTGATTTTGCGTTCCCATAGAGGCCCGATTCAGCGTATCAAAACTACCTTGATGGCGTATACTAGTTTGATGTCAGGAGGTGCAATCAAATGAAAATCCTGTTAGTGGTTTATGACAATGACTCCTATATTCATTGGTTTCCACAAGGATTAGCGTATATTGCAGCGGTGCTCAAGAACGAAGGACACGATGTACATATCTATACACAGGATAGAGATCATTATCCTGAGGAACATCTGACGCACTATTTGGATCATAATCACTTCGATATGGTGGGTGTCTCGGTAATTGCCGGATATTATCAGTACAGGAAGCTGTTGAAACTGTCTGGGGCAATCAATCGGTCCCAGAACCGACCTTTCTACGTCATTGGGGGCCATGGTCCGTCACCTGAGCCCGAGTACTTTCTTCAGAAGACCAACGCAGATGCGGTAGTCATAGGCGAAGGCGAAGTAACTGTTCTTGATCTGATCGAAGCAATTGGCGATCCTGAGGCACCGGCGAGAGTTAAAGGTATTGCCTATCGAGACGGTGATGTAGTTGTAGTGAATGAAAGAAGACCTCTGATCAAGGATATCGATTCGATTCCCTGGCCCGCTTATGAACTGTTCCCAATCGAATACTATAGGCTAATGCGCAAGCCCCATGCGACAAATAGTGACTTCGTGATGCCTGTCCTGTCTGGACGTGGATGTACTTTCCAATGCAATTTCTGCTATCGTATGGACAAGGGCTTACGGATACGAAGCAACGAGAGCATTATCGAGGAGATTCAGTTTTTGAAGCAGCGGTACGGCATTACCTACATCACATTTAGCGATGAACTCTTGATGTCATCTGTGAAGCGGACAGTCAGCCTTTGCGAGGCGTTCTTGAAGAGCGAATTGAACATAAAATGGAATTGCAACGGGCGGCTGAATTTCGCAAAACCAGAAGTGCTGCGGTTAATGAAACAGGCCGGTTGTGTACGCATCAACTATGGGATCGAGGCTATGGACAATCAGGTATTGAAGAACATGCGGAAGGCGTTGACGACCGATATTATTATCCGTGGCATTGAAGCGACGTTGAATGTGGGCATCAGCCCTGGTCTCAATATCATCTTTGGCAACATTGGCGAGAACCGTGAGACCCTTAATAAAGGGGTGGAGTTCTTGCTAAAGTACAATGATGATTCTGAGATGCGGACTATCCGTCCGGTGACGCCTTATCCCGGGTCGCCGCTGTATTATTATGCTATCGAAAAAGGATTGCTTCACGACTGCGAGGATTTCTATGAAAACAAGCATGTTAACTCGGACCTACTAAGCGTAAACTTCACGGATTTAAGTGACGATGAATTCCACGAAGCTCTGCTTGAGGCGAATACTCGACTCGTGCGAGACTATTACCAAAAGCAGATGGAATCTGTGATCCAAGAAGCGGTAGATCTATACCGACACCAAGACGTTGGGTTCCGTGGATTCAGACAAACGTGACGTATTTCTGCCTACTCAGGCCAAGTATGGCCCAATGAGTGCACCTACTACGATACTGGACACAAACTGTATGAACCATGAAGAGGCGATTGAGATCATTGAGAGAATAGAGCGAGTCTTTGATGTCAACTCCATCCGATACAAGGGCCTCAAGCTATGGCCATTTATCAGATTGAGACTCTGGCAGCAATTACGACATCCCGAAATGAATTTTACGAGCCTGTCCTCACATCGCAATGTCGAGGTTTCTCTGTCGACAAGACTGACCCGCATTGCTAAAGCCCCACTCCGAATTCTCAAAGCTGGTTCGAGATGCCTCACCAAGCGGCGGTCATATCAAAGGCAACTGGCTTCACTACACCGGATTGGTACCGTAGACACTCTGTTCTTTTCTCGACCTGAGGAGCATACTGACCAGATTGGCGGCAGGTTTTACAATCCCTATGTGGATCCAATGATCGATCTTGTGAGAGAGCAACACAGTGTTTTGAAGATAGAGCTTCGCTCCGCCAAGGGCCAAGCGACGCTGCCACGTTTTGAACCGACAGTATTCGTCAGTCCGGCGGACTATCTAACCAAAGATCGCTTGCCACGAAGGTTTCGACGTCTGCATAACATTGACGCTATCGAAGGCTTTGGTGACTTAGAACAGATCGTATTAGAGATAACCGGCCATGTCCAACTGGACGAAAGGTACTTTGTCGCACAGGCTCAGCAACTAGAACAATACACGGCATTCTTTGAAGATGTGTTATCAGAGATATATCCAAGGGCTGTTTTCCTTGTGTGCTACTATTACTCGATTGCTATGGCACTAATCTGGGCTTGCAAAAAACTAGGATTAGTCACAGTTGACATTCAGCATGGTAGGGTGGGAGAATATCACGGGCTCTACGCAAGATGGACACGGATCCCCCAGGAGGGATATGAACTGCTACCGGACTTCTTTTGGACCTGGGGCCAAGGGTCGAAGAATAGCATTGAGAAATGGCAGCCACCGAGATGTCATCATCATCGGCCTGTTGTAGGTGGCAATCGCTGGTTACCTAAATGGATTGAAGGTGATGGGTTTGGCATTGATGGCGAGGCGGAAGCGTTTTATGAGCATTTGCAACACATGGACAAAGTCATTCTGGTATCCTTACAGCCGCTTGATGACCCATTACCAACACATATTCTCGACGCGATGCGACTCTCACCAGATAATTGGCTCTGGTTGATTCGGCTTCATCCAAACCAGAGAGCGCAACAAGAGAAAATAGGGGATGCTCTTAAACAAAGTGGTGTAAGTAATTTTGAAATCAAAAATGCAACTTATCTCCCTTTATATGCCTCCCTAAGATTGTCCGACCACCATGTCACCTGCTATTCCTCTGTTTGCTACGAGGCATTAGCGTTTAATGTCCCGACCACTATTGTACATCCTAGAGGCTTGCAGATTTATGAAAGCTACATTAAACAGGGCATTTTTGCCTACGCACAGAGTGGTGATGCATTGTTAGCAGCAATCGGGCAAGACTATTCAAGTGAGCAGCTCAGAGAGCAGGTACCATATATTGAGACGAGCAGGCAAAAGGCTGAAGAAGCAATCAAAACGATTCTGGGCGAGCCTGCTGGCGACTAGTCTGCAATAGTTGTATGCTCAAACCCACAAGAAGGTCGAGAAAGGGATTGCAAGATGTCTAACAAAGTGAGAATTGTCGTCGCCGGCGCCGGCTACTGGGGCCCCAACCTCATTCGCAACGTCGCAACAAATCCGGATGCAGAGCTGGTTGCCGTCTGCGATACGGACGCCAAGGCGTTGCAAAGGGTAGCCAATCAGTATCCCACTGTGGCCCAATTCACGTCGCTGGACGACATGCTGGCCGAACCCAACATCGACGCCGTCATCATCGCTACGCCATCGGGATTACACTATGAACACACCCTGGCAGCCCTCCAGGCCGGCAAACATGTCTTCATCGAAAAGCCCATGACGGATTCTGTTGGCCAGGCCATCGAGCTGGCCCAAGCGGCTGTGAAAGCAAACTGCACGCTGATGGTGGGCCACACGTTTCTCTACAACAATATTGTCCACGATGTGAAGCGCCGCACTGTCGCCGGTGAGCTTGGCGAGGTCCAGTACATCTACAGTCAGCGCCTCAACCTCGGGCGCTTCCGGCGGGATTCGGATGTGCTGTGGACGCTGGCACCCCACGACGTCACTATCGTCAACTACTGGTTGGAATCGCGTCCCAGCCAAGTCAGTGCCCGTGGGCTCTCCCACGTCCACAAGCGCCGTGGTGTTGCCGACGTCTGTTTCTCTATCCTCGACTATCCTGATGGCTGTAGTGCCCACCTCCACATGTCCTGGCTGGACCCACAGAAGACGCGCCAAATGGTGGTCGTCGGTGACAGGAAAATGTTGATCTATGACGACGTGAATCCGAATCGCCACATCCAGATATTCGACAAAGGTGTCGAGTGGGAACACCGTGGCCCGACGGATGACTTTGCCGAGTTCACGACCAGATTGCGCGCCGGAGATGTGGTGATCCCCAACGTACGCCTGGTGGAGCCCCTGTCTGTCGAAATCGATCACTTCGTCAAATGTATCCGGCATGGGCTCGACCCGCTCACGGATGGCCGGCATGGCGTGGAAATCACAGCGATTTTAGAAGCCTTGACGGACTCCATGCAAAACGGAGGGCATCCAGTACCTGTTGAGTATCCCGAACTGGCTGCGACGTCCTGGTCGCGGGCGGCGCACTTCCTGAAAGGATAACTGTTGAGCACCAGAATCCCGCTGGTTGACCTGCACGCTCAATATCGCGCGCATCGACAGGAGTTCGATGCGGCACTGCATCGTTGCATTGAAAGCAGCAGTTTCGTTGGTGGTCCCGATCACGCGGCATTTGCCGAAGAGTTTGCCGAATTCTGCGGTGGGGGACACGTCGCGCTGTGTGGCAATGGCACCGATGCTCTTCATCTGGCCCTTGTGGAACTACTCGGCAGGGGCGATGGCACGGGCGAAGTGATCACGGTGTCACACACCTTCATCGCTACCACGGAAGCGATCACCAGCGCCGGCTATCGCCCTGTCTTCGTTGACGTGGTTGCCGACACTTGCCTAATGGACGTCTCCCCAATCGAGGAAGCCATCACGCCCAACACGCGTGCCCTGATGCCGGTTCATCTCTATGGCCAGATGGTGCCGATGGATGCGCTAGCGGCGATCGCTCATCGCCATAACCTGCCCATCATCGAGGACGCGGCTCAAGCGCACGGTGCCACGTGGCAGGGCCGAGGTCCAGGCCAGTGGGGCGACGCAGCGTGTTTTAGCTTCTATCCAGGCAAGAACCTGGGGGCCTGGGGTGATGGGGGCGCGGTCTTCACTCGAAGCAAAGACGTAGCCGATCATATTCAAATGCGAGCTAACCACGGCCGGAGTGCGAAGTACGAGCACGAGTTTGAAGGCGTTAACTCGCGGCTGGATGGACTGCAGGCTGCCATTCTACGGGTGAAGCTGCGTCATCTGCGTGAGTGGAATCAGGCTCGCAGACGTATTGCGGGCTGGTACGACGAGTTACTCGCAGATGTCGACCACATCCAGAAACCGACAATCCATCCCGACGCGGAGCACGTGTTCCACCTATATGTGATACAGGTGGACAACCGCGATGACGTATTGCGGCGACTGCGCGAGCGGGGTATCGGGGCCGGCGTGCACTACCCCATCCCGCTGCACGAGCAGCCGGCGTATCGCCACCTTGGGCTCGCCCCTGAGGCGCTACCGGTAACACACGAGGTTGCCCAGCGTGTTCTGTCGCTCCCCATCTTTCCGGAGATGACACGCGCTCAGGTCGAACAAGTCGTAGAAACACTGACAAGGATTGTAGGGTAAGGAATGGGCAGCGAGGTCTATATCCATCCCACCAGCGAGGTGTCGTCGGAGGCGCGTGTTGGAAACGGGACCAAAATCTGGCAGCACTGCACAGTGTTGGCCGGCGCCGAAATCGGAGAACGTTGTCTTCTCTCGCAGAACGTGTACGTCGAGGGACGCACGAGAATCGGGAACAACGTTAAGATCAAGAACAATGTCAGCGTCTACGAGTGCGTAGAGTTAGAAGATGACGTTTTTGTGGGACCCAGCGCCGTGTTCACCAACGTGCTGAACCCTCGCAGCCACTGGCCTCGCAAAGATGAATTTCTCAAGACGCTGGTCAAGCGAGGAGCGACCATCGGCGCCAATGCTACGATTGTCTGTGGTGTGACCATCGGCCGGTATGCGATGGTGGGGGCGGGGTCTGTCGTTACCCGAGACGTTCCTGACTTTGCGTTGGTGTATGGGGTGCCGGCCCAAGGGCATGGTTGGGTATGTCACTGTGGAACTCTTATTGATGAGATCGAGAGTGGTACAACTCACTGCTGCAATCTCTGTGGGAGCACCTACGAGTTGTTGCCACAGGGAGTATTGGCTGAAATTCAACTCCAATTGCCGTAGCCGACCTGGGTACGCGATATGGCGGTTAACAGGCTAAACTCAGCGCTAGACTGGAAGAGCATGAAGTTTCTGATTGTCGATACGTACTATCAAACGTTTCTGGACGCTTTTTATGGTAGGCGTCCAGAGTTAGCATCAAAGCCCTATGAGGAGCAGATTCGTGCGTTGATGAACGAGTGCTTTGGCACGGCGGACTTCTATTCTTCGAACTTAAAGAAACTAGGGTACGAAGCTGAGGAAATTGTCGCCAATTGTGAGCAGCTACAACGTCAATGGGCCCGTGAACACGGCATTGAAGTCGGGCGTAAAACTAAGTGGACTGTTGGTATTCGCAAAGGACTCATACCTTGGCCCCAGCGTATTCAATCCAAGGACTGGTTTTATAAGGTCTTGGCAGCCCAGGTAAAGGAATATCGGCCCGACGTGCTGCACATTCAAAACATGAATGGTACGAGCATCACTTTCTTGCGTGAGATCAGACCCTACGTCAGGTTGATCACAGGGCAGATTGCCTGTCCGATAGCGCCGCATGCAGATTTCAGCGAATATGACCTGGTATTGTCTTCTTTTCCCCATTTCGTTGAGCAATTCCGGCGCAATGGGCTGACCAGTGAGTACTTCAACTTAGGATTTGAGCCAGGAGTACTGGCACGGTTAAAGACCAAGGAGAGACGCTATCCGGTAGTGTTTGTGGGCAGCCTGTCTGCCTCCCATTCAGAGCGCATTCAGTTTCTCGAGAGCGTCTCCGAATCTTACCTCCTGGATGTCTGGGGCCATGGCGTGGATTCTCTCGATCAGGAGTCACCGCTGCGTGCCCAGCACCACGGCGAGGCCTGGGCACTGGACATGTACAACATCCTCTACAATGCCGATATTGCACTGAACCATCACATCAACGAGTCAGTAAACTATGCGAATAACATGCGCCTTTACGAGACCACAGGCGTGGGCACTCTGCTGATCACCGATCACAAGGACAACCTGCACACGTTGTTTGAACCTGGCAAGGAGGTAGTGGCCTACCGCTCGGCCGAGGAATGTGTCGAACTCATCAACTATTATTTGGAACACGAAGAGGAGCGCAAGGCCATTGCCAAGGCCGGCCAGGAACGGACATTGCGCGAGCACACCTGGTATCATCGCATGCAAGAGTTAGTCGAGATCGTGGAACGTCACTTGCGCCATCCACGCACCACAACGCGCAAAGTATTTACTTGAGCATGCCACAATTCAGCAGGGTGGAGAATTGGCTCCGAAGAGTAAAACAGGGCGGCAGTGACTTGACGCAGAAAAAGCAACGGCAAAGAAATGTAGGGCCGGTGTCTACGGATTACGTCCTGATAGAGCGTGAGGACGCAGTACGTCAGCGGGTCGACGGCTGGCAAGCTCGTACTGTAGCTGAGCGTCAAGATGTAGCATTTCAGGCCTTGATCCAAAAAATGTATGCTGGCCAGTCGCGAGAGGATCTATTAGCTGCCGCCGAAAGCGTCCGTTGCACTGGGTTGCCAGACCCTTTGATCCTGGAAGTGGGATGCGGCAGTGGTTACTATAGCGAAATTCTCTCCTATCTTCTCCAGCGACCTGTTCGCTATGTGGGAGTGGATTACTCGCCGGCTATGATTCGCCTGGCCGGTGACCGTTATCCTGACCGGCCGTTTGTGGTGGGTGATGCCACAGCGTTACCCTTCCCCGACGGAGCATTTGACATCCTCTTGAACGGTGTGTCGCTCATGCACATTCTGGACTACGAAGCAGCCATCGCCGAACACCGACGGCTTGCAAGCGGTTGGTGCATTTTTCACACTGTTCCTGTTCGCCAACACGGCGACACAACGGTGCTGCGCAAACAAGCGTATGGTGAGTGGACTGTTGAGCTCATTTTCAACGAGGCAGAGCTACGTCGTTTATTGCAGCAGAGCGGGCTGGTGGTTCGATCTGTTCTGGACAGCATCCCCTATAACGTGGAAAGTGTACTTGGGGAGCCCACAACTACAAAGACTTTCGTGTGCGAGGTTGCGAAGTGCTGAGGTGGGTACGCAGAGTTCTCGGATGGGCCTATCGTCGAACTCGTGGCGTGGTAGGTCGACTATCGGGCGGATCCTGGTTGTTAGAGTGGACGGATCCACTTCACATAGCTCGCCGGTCGCTGCGACAGGCGGTTCAGGAGCGGGCCTACTACGCGCGAGGATGTATGCTGGATTTGGGGTGTGGGGGACAACCGTATCGGGAATTGTTCAACCACGTGGAATGTTACGTTGGGCTGGACCTGCCGCCTAATGGAAGGGCGGATATCCACGGTGACGGGATGGCGTTGCCTTTTCGAGAGGGGGCCTTCGACACAGTGTTGTGCAACGAAGTGTTGGAACATGTCCCGGAGCCGGCTCTGCTCATGGTTGAAGCAGCGCGAGTGCTCAGGCCCGGTGGGGTCCTACTCCTGACCACCCCCCAGACGTGGGGCCTGCATCTTGAACCGCACGATTTCTACCGCTATACCAAATATGGACTGCGTCATCTTGCGGAGAAGAGCGAGCTAGATGTAGTTGAGATCGCACCGACCTGTGGTCTCTGGGCCACCCTAGCTCAGAGGCTGGCAGATACCGTCATCTATACGTACGCTGTCGAGCGCGCATGGTGGGTAACTGAACTCCTGTCCCTTTTGCTAGCTCCTGCGCTGATGATAGGTTATGGGCTGGATAGACTGTTTGGTAAACGAGGCGATACGTTGGATCACGTGATGGTGGCTACGAAGCCCACACTGGCTTCAAATGATTGATCGGGAAGAGGCTCCTATGTTCCAATACGTCAAGCGACGAATTCCTGTGCCTATCAAGAAAACGGGACGGCGTGTGATCAATCGGATTCCTGTTTTGCTCTTTCGTGAATCCCTAATGCATTTGGCAGAGGCATACCTGCGTCGCTATTACACTTGGGATATGCAACGTCTATGGAGCGGCCCACATCCACCGCCCGAATGGTTTGATCACCGGGCTGATCTCTTTCGGTGGTCCGAGCACCGGAACCCTCTGTGGGTTGAGCGTGGCGTCTTCTCGCGAGAGGTAATGTTCGAAGGGTGCAAAGTACTCGATCTCTGTTGTGGTGATGGATTCTACCCATATCATTTCTACGCTGAAATTGCCTCACACGTGGATGCCGTTGATCGAGATTCTACAGCCTTATCGCACGCGCGCAAGTGGCACACTCATCCTAAGGTGAACTACATCCAGATGGATGTAGTTGCTGATGATTTTCCTGGGATCAATTACGATGTGATTGCCTGGGATGGAGCCATTGAGCATTTTTCAACTGAACAGATTCGGATTGTTCTCCAAAAATGCGTTCGAGCACTGAAAACGCGGGGGGGGGGGTGTTGTCCGGCTATACAATCATCGCGCGCGGTTCAACGAAGAGCCATCCCGAGCATCAACACGAGTTTAGTTCCGCAGCAGAGCTGAAGCAGATCCTGGGTGAGTTCTTTCCCTCGGTTGGTACTATTGAAACAGAGTATCCAGAGCGCCACAATATTTACTTTCGCTGCGCTTTTGATCCATCCCGACTACGGAGATTTGAGTAACGGATGAACGGAGAAGTATTTTCGGGACGACAGGTCTTAATTACCGGCGGCCTGGGCTTCATCGGCTCCAATCTGGCCCGACGAATGGTAGATCTTGGTGCCGAAGTGCTTCTGGTGGACAGCCTCATCCCAGAGTACGGTGGCAATCTTTTCAACATCAACGATATCGAAGACGAAGTTCAGGTCAATATCTCCGACGTGCGAGATGAACACAGCATGCGGTACTTGGTTCAGGGACGGGATTACCTCTTCAATCTGGCCGGACAAACCAGCCATATTGACTCCATGCAAGACCCGTACACCGATCTTGAGATCAACTGCCGCGCTCAACTTTCGATCCTGGAGGCCTGCCGAAAATACAATCCCGATATCCAAATCGTCTTTGCCAGCACCCGCCAGATCTACGGCAAGCCGGACTACCTGCCGGTGGATGAAAAGCACCTGCTCCGGCCTACGGACGTCAACGGCATCAACAAAATGGCCGGAGAATGGTACCACGTACTTTACAACAATGTCTACGGCATCCGGGCCTGTGCGCTGCGCCTGACCAACACCATCGGTCCGCGCATGCGGGTCAAAGACGCTCGCCAGACCTTCCTGGGTATCTGGATTCGGCTTCTCCTGGAGGGTAAGCCCTTCGAGGTCTGGGATGGGGAGCAGTTGCGAGACTTCACCTACGTGGACGATGCGGTGGACGCCTTCCTGTTGGCAGCCGCCAGTGAGGAGGCCAATGGAGGGGTCTTCAATTTGGGAGGTGATCGTGCCATCAGCCTGAAGGATCTGGCTGACCTGTTGATCGAGGTCAACGGCGGCGGGGAATACATTGTGCGTTCCTTCCCACCGGACCGCAAGCGGATCGACATCGGTGACTACTACGCCGACGATGGGCTTTTCCGTTCGGTGCTGGGGTGGGAGCCAAAAGTTTCGCTGCGGGAAGGGTTGGACCGGACGCTGAGGTTCTATCGAGAGCACCTGGAGCACTACTTGTGAGCAGAGACCACGGGCCTACTATTCCTCAAGCAAATCCAAGGGCAAACTACCTGGCCCACAAAGCCGAGATTGACGCTGCCGCCGCGCGGGTGCTGGACAGCGGATGGTACATCCTGGGCGAGGAGGTGGCGGCATTCGAGGAAGAGTTCGCGGCTTACCTCGGCGTGCATCATGCCATTGGTGTGGCCAGTGGTACTGATGCGTTGGAGATAGCCCTGCGCGCCTGTGGTGTGGGCGCCGGCGGTGCGGTATTCACCGTTTCCCACACGGCCGTTGCCACCGTTGCTGCCATCGAGCGCGCGGGGGCCACACCCGTCCTGGTAGACATCGATCCCACCTCCTACACCATGGACCCGAATCACTTGGAAGACGCAATCAAGTCTGTCCTGCACGCAAGATCGTCCGTCGTCCGTCGTCCATCGTCCATCATCCCCGTTCACCTCTACGGCCACCCGGCTGACATGCCGGCTATCCTGGACATCGCCCGGCGTTACGATCTATACGTCATCGAAGACTGCGCTCAGGCCCACGGGGCCGTGCTTCAGGACCGTAGAATCGGAGCCTGGGGTCATATGGCGGCATTCAGCTTCTATCCGACTAAGAACCTGAGTGCTCTTGGTGATGGAGGGATGGTGGTGACGGATGATCCAGATCTAGCTGAAAGGGCTGGGATGCTCCGGGAATACGGCTGGCAGGAACGATACGTGAGTTCCATTCCAGGTGTTAACTCCCGGCTAGATGAACTTCAGGCCGCGGTCTTGCGGGTCAAATTGCGGTATTTGGACGAAGAGAATGACAGACGCCGCGAGATAGCACAGACCTACACGCGCATGTTGGCTGAGACCGATCTGACACTACCCACCTGCTGGCCTGAAGTTGAACACGTTTACCATCAGTATGTCGTGTGCACATCCCACCGCAGCGCTCTGCGAACCCACCTGCGTGACCGAGGTGTTGGGACGCTGGTTCACTACCCTCAGGCGGTGCATCAGCAGCCGGCTTATGCCGGCCGGCTGGTCACCAACGGTGACCTATCTCACAGCGAGCGCGCCGCCGCTCAGGTGCTCAGCCTGCCCATGTACCCTGAACTTACTGACAGGCAGGTTACCCTGATTGCTGAAGCTACTTGCGATTGGCTCAAGCGCCCTACAGCACCCAATCCATAACCTGCAACGTATAACATGCAATCCGAAATTCTAAATCCGCAATCCGCAGTCCCATATCATTTCTGTACCTACTTCGATCGGAACTATCTCTACAAGGGTTTGGCTCTTTATCGCTCCCTCGCACGCCACTGCGATGTGTTTACTTTGTGGGTTCTGTGCTTTGACCAGGTGACCCACGACGTCCTGAGAGAGATGGATCTCCCGGGACTCCGACTCATTGCTCGTACGGAGTTCGAAAAAGGGGATGACGCGCTTTTGGCGGCTCAGACAGACCGAACGCTTGTAGAGTACTATTGGACCTGCACGCCGTCGCTACCGTTGTACATTTTGCAGAACAACCCGGAGATCGATGTCATCGGCTATCTAGACGCTGATATCTTCTTCTACGCTGATCCAATCCCCATCTACGATGAGTTAGGCAACCAGTCGATCCTCATTATCGGACATCGCTACCGACCAGAGATTGAGCACCTTGTAAAGTACGGCATTTACAACGTCGGGTTTCTACTATTCAGGCACAACGACATCGGTCTGCAATGCTTGCGCTGGTGGCGTGAACGGTGTCTGGAATGGTGTTACAACCGGCTAGAAGATGGAAAGATGGGTGATCAGAAGTATCTCGACGATTGGCCGCAGCGTTTCGAGGAAGTCATCGTGTTGCAATACAAAGGGGGTGGCGTAGGTCCTTGGAACATAGCAAATTATGAGCTCAGATGTTCGGATGGTCAACTGTGGGTCGACGAAGTGCCACTCGTCTTCTATCACTTTCACCGTTTCTATATACTGAACAGTTGGGTTTTCGAGCCAGATGGGAGTCAGTTCGGGCTAAGAAGGACACATTTCTCCCTTTTGTACGAGCCTTATATCACTGAGCTACGACAAAGTATGCGTGAGGTCTTGCGCGTCATGCCAGACTTCCGGGGAGGCTTCACCAGCTATAGCGTCCGGGAATGGATTCGTCGTGTTAAAGAACGACGGCTTTTGTATAGCCTGGGATCTACCATGTTGCGATGAGCAAGACAAAGTTTCAGAGGTGCTGAATAATCAATGCCAAACCTGATTCAAAAAACCTTTCACAGTATAGGACGGCATGCTCGACGTTCTCCACGAATCAGGCGCTTGCTGCTGGGGGATTCCACGCCTATTGAAAACGTAACGACCCCGGCCCCCGGTGCCTACCTCGGCGGCGACCGAGCTCTCGAGGAGTCGTGGATCATCGCTCACCTGCCGGCCGACCCCTGTCGTATTCTGGATGTCGGCTGCGCAGGTTCCCCCCTTCCAGCCATCTGTGCCAGGCTGGGGCACCAGGTAGTCGGAGTGGATATCAATCCCATGAGCTACGGCGTGCCAGGCTTTGTGTTTCGACAAGGTGACTTCAACCACATGGATTGGGGTGGAGAGCGCTTTGGCGTGATCATCTTTTGCTCCTCGGTAGAGCACTTTGGTCTGGAAGGCCGCTTCGACGCCAAGGCCGCGGCCGATGCGGACCTGGAAGCCATGACGCGAGCAACAACACTGCTGGAGTCCGATGGCACAGTGCTTCTGACTATACCAGTGGGCGTTGACACCGTGACATCTCCCTGGCACAGGATCTACGGCCCAGAAAGGCTGCCGCGTCTGCTGGATGGGTACACGATTGTGGAGGAAGAGTTCTGGTGGAAGCCAGGTCTGGAGGTATGGACACCGGCTACGAAGGCCCAGGCATTGAGCTTTCATGGCAACCAGGCCATCTATGCTCTGGGACTGTTTGTCCTTGCTTCAGCTTGACATCGTCGTGGAGACCCAAATGAAGGCCACAGATTGTCTCTTGTCCGTCGTCATTCCTGTATACAACGAACGACCGACCATTGAGGAGATCCTCTGCCACGTCCAGGCTGTGGATTGGGACAAGGAAATCATCGTGGTAGACGATGGATCAACAGACGGCACTCGGGACTTCCTGAAGGCATTGCAAGACGCCATTGAGCAGGGAGAAAATCATCTGCGGCTACCCAGGTGTGCACAACAGTTACCAATTGAAAATATCTCCATTGTATTCCAACCGCAGAACCGTGGCAAAGGTGCGGCCTTGCGGCGCGGTTTTGAGCTCGCTCGCGGCAATGTTGTGGTGGTGCAGGACGCCGACCTGGAGTACGATCCGCAGGACTACTTTGCGCTGCTGGAACCCATCCGGGCTGGCAAGGCGGACGTGGTCTATGGCTCCCGCTTTCTGGGCGGCGGCCCCCATCGCGTGCTCTACTTCTGGCATCGGGTGGGCAATGCCTTCTTGACTCTGTTCTCCAACATGCTGACCGATCTCAACCTGACGGACATGGAGACCTGCTACAAAATGTTCCGCCGTGAGGTGATTCAGAAGATCGAAATCCAAGAGGATCGCTTTGGCTTTGAGCCGGAAATCACCGCCAAGGTTGCCCGGCTAGGGTGTCGCATCTACGAGGTCCCCATTTCATATCATGGCCGAACCTACGCCGAAGGCAAGAAGATTGGCTGGAAGGACGGGGCCAGAGCACTGTGGTGCATCGTCAAGTACAATGTCTTCAAACGCCAGCGCCAGCCAGTTTCCCTGCAGTTGGCTCACCCGACGCGGGTGGAAGTCGCAACATCCAGCCATCAACGAGAGCATGATGCAGTCTAAAGTGCCATTGAATGGCAGCTTTGGGATAAGTATGCCGGGGCAAGACTTCAAGGCGTCGTGGAAAGTGCGTCTTTGCTTGCTATTCCTGATTTTGTTCTCGCTGGCCGGTGCGGCCAGCCAGGCCTATCCCGAACTCCGCCGCGCCGCCTACGTAGTGGTAAAAGTGCGAGGACGAGTTTCAGAGACGGAGATGTTAGAGCAGCGTTTCGCACCTCTGCGGGCCCAGTTGCCTGCCTATGGGGAGGTCGGCTATCTGGCGCGACTTAGTCTGGACGATCATTCTCTCCAGCGACGCTTCATGAAAATCGGTTACTTGTTGGCTCCCTTGCGCCTGACCAAAGGCGCTGAGCCTGCGCTGGTGGTGGCCGACGTTGACGTCCCTGAGGACATAGAGGTGCTCTGTAGACGATACGGGCTTGTGCCTTCGATCGTTGTGGAAGATGGCCCTGCCTTGTTGACACATTCTTCGGACTGAGGTCAATGTTGCCCGTTCTCTCCTATGCACTTCCGTTGATTTCCGGCTGCTTGTTGACAGCCATGCTCTGGCCGTGGCGGTCAGACGCGGACCAACGTATGCAGACATCGGTATGCCTCTCGGTTGGCATGCCACTGGGACTTGGGATCAGCTCTTTAGTCGCCTTTGGGTGGCTGCTGCTCAGGGGGACTCTGACGCCGGGGATTCTCGTTCCCGAGTTCGCGCTACTCCTGTTTCTAGCCTGGTTGGGCCGGCACCGAGCAGGAATCCTCTGCCGTGATGTGGGCGATCTGATTGTCAGAGTCAGGCATCGGTTTTCTGGCCTGGTGCCCTGGGCCGTCCTGACGACGCTGCTGGCATGTGGCGCCTTTGCGGGAGCATCCTTCGTGTATCCGCATGGCGAATGGGACACCATGGCGATTTGGAACAAGAAGGCCCGTTTCCTGGCGCTCGGTGGCCCAAATTGGGCGGATCTGGCGCGAGGTGCTACGGCACATCCCGACTATCCTCTGTTCCTTCCGTTGACTGTGGCGCGTGATTGGATCATCACCGGTTCCACCAGCCAGCTTGCTCCCATCATTGTTGCCTTTGTCTTCTTCTTGGCAAGCATCGTATTGTTGACGGCCTCAGTCACGCTGCGCGCCAACCGCTCTGTGGGGTTGATGGCAGGGATTGTGTTAAGTGGCACGCCGGTGTTTAGTCGTCTGGCTGCTCAACAGTACGCAGATGTGCCCCTTGGCCTCTTCATCCTGGCGACTTGCGTGTGCCTGGCTTTTGCTGCTGGCGCTGGCGCAGATTCGCGTCCGCCGTTGCGTGGTTTTGTACTCGCGGGCTTGCTGACCGGTCTCGCGTCCTGGACAAAGAACGAAGGTTTGCTGTTTATGCTCGCTGCGCTGATCGGCTGTGCCTGGATCTGCTGGCGTATGCGGAGTGCGAGGCCGGTTATGGGCCTATTCTCGGGGATTCTGCTCCCGCTGGCAGCGGTGGCATTTTTCAAAACACAGTTCGTGCCCACATCCAACACTTTCATAGCTGGCCAAGGGCTGCATGTCACCTTGGCCCGTCTGAGCGATCCGTCTCGATACTGGACCGTGTTAACAGCCTTCATTGGGATGCTGCTCTTCAACTGGCGATGGTGGTTCTTCCTTCCACTTCTGCTCCTGATCACAATCCTGCTGATTGGATTGCATCGCCCGACGCTTAAGAATCCTGGATGGCAAGCGGTTGCAATCATCCTGACTGTAATGTATGCTGGATACTTCGTAGTGTATTTAACGACGCCATCGGATCTGACCTGGCACCTTGAAACGAGCCTCCCTCGGCTGCTGGCTCAGGTGTGGCCCTCTCTGCTCTTTCTTGTGGGATGGGGAATCCGGACCGTTGAAATCCATAGCGACTGAGAGTCAGGGGCATCAGATGCCGAATCTATCAACACTTCCGCCGCCTCCGCCAGGCAAAACCGGCTGGCCCTTCGACAGGGTTCAGGACAAGGCCTGGGCGGAGGACAGTCCGCAATTGCCGGATGGCTCTCCTTGGCCCCGCATCAGCGTTGTCACGCCGTCGTACAATCAAGGACAGTTCATCGAGGAGACCATCCGCTCGGTGCTGCTGCAGGGCTACCCCGACTTGGAGTACATTATCATAGACGGGGGTAGCACGGATGCCAGCGTGGACATCATCCGCAAGTACGAGCCGTGGCTGGCGTATTGGGTCAGCGAACCTGACCGGGGACAGAGTCACGCCATTAACAAAGGGCTGGCAGTCTCCACCGGCGATGTGTTGGCCTATCTAAACGCCGACGACGTGTATGAACCTGGCGCGTTGGCTGCTGTGGCGCGCTGCTTCGACGAGCACCCCGAGGCCGACCTGGTCTACGGCAATGGCAGCCTGATTGGAGCAGACGGTCAGGATATACGCGAGGTACAAATCGAATACGAGTCCTCCCTAGCCCTGGCCTACGGTCGCGGTGGGTTGCTGCAGCCATCGGTATTCTGGCGTAGGCGGCTCTATGAGCGAATCGGTCCATTTGACGAGGAACTGCACTACGCCCTCGACTACGATTACTGGCTGCGGGCGTCGAAGATCGCGGTGTTCCAGCACTTGCCGCAAAGGCTGAGTCGGGCCCGCCGACATGAGAGCAGCAAGACAAGTCAGGGCTGGCTCAACTTCACGCGAGAGGGGTTCAGGATTTATGACCGCTATTGGCAGGGAGAGGAGCGCTCGGCTGCTCTAAAACACTGGTTGTTCTTCGCGCGGCGCCATCGGCTGGCAATGTTGCAAACTGCACTTTCGTCCAATTCCGAGCAGCATGGATTTCTGCAGCAAGTCTGGTGGGTCATTTCAGGACTATTGGCAAACCCATCTTTGCTTTTCCAACTGTGGTTCCAGCAGAAGGTGCTATTACGGATTCTTGGAAAGCCGCGCGCCATACAGTTGCGGAGAATCATCAGGTTCGCGAAATGATTATCAGGATACAAGGAGTAAGCTCGGCTGCTTGCCTGCTGGCAGCTTGCATTGATACCGCTGTCACCGAGAAATGCTCGATACGAGAGGCATCGCTATGGCACTGCGCTTGAACTTAGTCAGTCACTATCACCCCACGCTAATCCGGGATTGGTCTGGTACTCCCTACTGGATGATGAGGGCATTGGACGATCTCTGTGCCCAAGTGTTTCCAGTTGGGGGCGGCGAGGATAAAGAACGCCCCTCGTTGGCACGGCGTATCGTGCATCGCCTGGGTCGGCGCCTGGTTGGAAAGGGCCTGAGACTTCAGGGACTGGACAGCAAGAGATTGCGCCTCATGGGCCAGCGGATCGGGGAGCAATTGAATGGGGAAGCCGATGCGGTTTTGAGCGTGACACCGTACCCCATAGGCCATGTGCAGACGACCTTGCCCCTCTATATGTATGGCGATGCGACTATTGAGAACCTGTTCGACTACTATTACCCGACCTCTGAGTTATTGCCCTGGGAGATGGCTCGCATCCGTAACTACGAGAGACGCACACTCCATCGCTGTCGGCACCTCTTTTACTCGTCGGAATGGGCCGCCAGGTCGGCCATAGATGATTTTGGCATCTCGCCCGAACGCGTCTCGGCCGTGGGCGTTGGCTATAATCTCCCTGAGGTCGAGGACTTCCCCAAGCAATTTGGCTCTGGCCGGGTGTTGTTCGTGGCAGCCGCCCATAAGCGCAAGCGATTAAGTCTGGCTTGCCGGGCCATGGCACTTGTTCACCGGCATCTACCCCGTGTACGCCTGGATGTAGTAGGGCGACAGCCACCGCCTGAAGTATTGCAGCAGCCCTTTGTCACCTGGCATGGTTGGCTGGACAAGAGCAAGCCAGATGATCTCCAGCGCTTACTTTCTTTGTACCGTTCTGCCGATCTCTTTTTGCTTCCTACTCAAGCGGACTGTACACCGGTTGTGGTAGTTGAGGCTGCCTATCTAAAGACGCCAGTGCTCGTTTGTGACACCGGCGGCACCCCGGAGTTGCTGATAGACGGTGTGACCGGCTGTCTGATGCCTGTCACCAGTAACGCTCAGGATATCGCCGAGCGGGTGGTGGCGCTTCTGAGTCAGCCTGACTTGCTCCGCGATATGGGCGAGGCCGGCCGCCAGTGGGTGCGTAAAGAGCGTTCTTGGCCCGTGGTTTGCAGGCGTGTCGTCGAAACAATCGCTCTCGACTTGGGTGTGGATCTTCCTTGATGCTGGAGAAGCCATTTAGGGTACACCAGCCCATGAAAGCGTATTCCCATGGCTAAATTGTATGGCCCGATGTACGCCGAAATCTGGCGCCAGGCACTCTGCCTGCCAGGCTATGACGATCTGTTTGAGAGCCTCGCCGCCGAAATCGCAGCCCTATTTTGATATATCCGAGGTTGAAGCGCAACGCCGGCTCGTTGACTGCTGGGAGAAACGGCAGGAAGTGATGGCCAGCAGCTTCCCCGGAACAGAGTCACCAGGTGACTTGCAGTCTTACTACTCAAATCAAGAGCAGGGGATCTATAGCTCGATGTACTGGCATTCGCTGCGGCCTGATCGTTGGGCACTTCATAACATAGGAGGTCTGCATCACGTCCAGCGCTTTGCGGAAGGAGACCGTGTGTTCGAATTTGGACATGGCGTTGGCTCGACCGGCATTCTGTACGCTCGCCATGGCTTTGACGTGACTCTGGGAGACATATCGGAGAGTTACCGTCGTTTCGCACATTACCGCTTTCAAAAGCGCGGATTGGTTGCCAGGTTCCTGGATTTGACCAAAGAAGTGCCTGAACCCAACGCTTACGATGCGGTGGTCAGTTTCGACGTGATTGAGCACATTCCCAGACCCTTACCAGAGATCAGAAAACTCTGGAGATGCCTCAAGCCAGGCGGTGTCATGGTGCTGAATATCGCATTTGGCCGTGATCCGAGTAACCCGGAGCACGTCCTGCACTGGCGAACCGGCGTGCTGGACCGGATTCGCCAGATTGGATTTGACCGGATTCCTACACCGTATTTGCTGGTCTACTACAAGCGGGAACTTGGTCAACGCCAGCGAAAGCTGTACCGGATGCGAGACTTTTTCGATGCTCTGATAGGCGATATAGGTGCTCGCTGGCCAAGGATTGAACGTTTTTTCCACACTTACCATCTCCCTGGCCTGGAATAGCTTCTGAAGAGCTGGTTGCCAAGGAGGACCATGTCTGCGCAACCGCCGCTGGTCAGCATCATCATCCCTACTTACAACATGCGCCAATGGATTGGCGAAGCCATTGACAGCGCCCTGGCGCAAACCTATCCCCATTGCGAGATCATTGTGGTGGACGATGGTTCCACTGACGGTACAGGTAATTGGATTCAAGAGCGTTATGGCGATCGGGTCCTCTATCGCTGGCAGCCCCATCGCGGAGTGGCTCGGGCACGGAACCATGGATTGAGTCTGGCTCATGGCGATTACATCCAGTTTCTTGACGCTGATGACCTGCTCCGCCCCGAGAAGATCGCGATGCAGGTCCATTTTCTGGAGCAACATCCAGAATACGCGGTGGTCTACTGCCAGACGCTCAAATTCAACGCCGAAGACCCGCCTCAGATATGCAAGCGTGAGGCCAAAGAACGTTATCAATCAGGCCGCATCCTGGCCAGTATGGTGGACGATGGCTACATTCTTCCGCATGCAGCCTTGATACGTCGCTCTTGGGTTGAGCGAATTGCTCCTTTCGATGAGAGCCTACCGAGCAATGAGGATTGGGATTTCTGGCTACGCATGGCTAGCGCCGGGGCCCTCTTCTACTACCTGCCCGGAGAGGTCATGGCGCTATATCGGGTCCATAACCGCAGCCGGTCGAGTCGACACATACAACACGCCCTTAGCGGTATCATGGTCTTGCAGAAGTTGCAACAGGCTATTCGCAGTTCGGTTGAACGGCAGCGTTTGAAGCTAGATCGCGCTATCGGCTTTTGGCGCTTCCGCTACGGGAAAGCCCTTGCTGAAGGAGGATATCTGAGACAAGGGCTATGGCAAATGCTGCAGGGCATCCTTGCTGACCGTCGTGACCTAGACAGCAAACTCGGCTTCCTGGCCTGTTGCCTACTTATTGGTCCAAATCGGGCATCTGATGCGATGCTTTGGTTGAAGCAGATAAAGGATAGCATTCTGCTAAGCTTGTCAGGGGCAGATGAAGGATAGCGTGAAGCACCGGAACCCCACGGCAACAGCAGGCCCCAGAGTGTTGTTCTTAGCGCTGAAGTGGGGGCGTATAGGCGGCCTGGAAATCTATAATCTCGAGCTTGTACGAGGGCTTGTCGAAGCGGGCTGCGTTATTGATGTCTGGAGTGTCCAGGATGGCAGAATCCATATCGAACATCTCGATGGTGTGCGTGTTCATCCATTGGCGCCTCGGTTCCGTCCGGCACTGAGTCTCTACTTTCGCTACTTGTGGCAGAGGCTGCTGCTCCGCCGCTTGCAAGCGACCGCTGAGGATTATGACCTTGTCATTGCAGGCCACGTGACGGTCGTGCCCGTGCTCCATCAAGCCAGCCAGTCGTGCCACTGGCCATACTGGGTATGGACTTATGGAATCGAGGTCTGGGGTGATTGGTCGGAGGACATGAAGGAAGAGACATTGGCTGCCCAGCGCGTTGTATCCATTAGCCATTTTACAGCCCACAAGATCCTGGAACATCTCCCAGGTGCTTCTATCTCAATACTGCATAATCCAGTTGACGTTGAGCGATTTAGGCCCGCAGAACAGGATGCACCGCATTCGAATCCGCGTCTTTTGACCGTCGGTCGGCTGTCCAGCCAGGAGCGCTATAAGGGCCATGAAGTCGTTATGCAGGCATTGCCACTGCTGACTCAGCGTCTGGGCCGACCGGTCGAATACTATATCGTGGGCGATGGAGACGATTTGCAGCGCCTGAAGAATCATGCTGTAGAGCTGGGCCTTCAAGAGGCCGTGCGGTTTCTTGGCCGGGTTCCAGGCGGTGATCTGGTCCGAGCCTATCAGGATTGCGATGTGTTTGTCATGCCCAGCAAAGTGGAGCGTCGCCCTGACGGCACCTGGACATTACTCATTATTGGCGACGGCCCGATGCGCCCAGAGATTGAACGGCGCCTGGCTGCCCGTGGACTCCAGGAACGGGTGCGCTTTGCTGGTTATGTCCCTCGCAGTGAGACGCCGCCGTACTATCGGGCCATGGATGTTTTGGTACTGCCTTCCCGGACCACAGCCACATGGGCTGAGCAATTCGGGAATGTCATGACGGAAGCCATGCTGTGTGGCGTGCCAGTCATCGGCTCGGATTCGGGTTCTATCCCCAGTGTCGTGGGCAATGCCGCCCTTATTTTCCCTGAGGGAGACATCAGGGCGTTGGCTGCACAGATCCAACGTTTGCGAGAAGACCCAGGCCTGCGCCAAACACTAAGTGATCGTGGCCGGGCACACGCATTGGAGAAGTACTCGACGACGGCCTTGTCGCACCAGGGGTACGAGTTCTATCAGCTTCTGTTGCAGCGGTGATCTGTGTACGTTCAGAGAAACAGGACCATGAACAATAGTCCATACGATTTCTCTCAACCAAGGTGGCATGGGAGAGTTGCGTGACATGGGCCAACGAAAAACGCGCATTTGCATTGCAATGCTTGATCCAGCATACGGTGGCGGTATCCTGACTTTGTTGCGTGAATTGTTTCCAATACTCACTGGGTGGGGTGTGAAGCCGGAGCTGCTATATCTATCTGCCTCTGATAGCGTCCTAGCCCCCTGTCAGCTTTTGCGCCGATTTCGCTGGTGGGATGTGCACTACAAGACAAACCTGGGCTTTCCTGGCCTGGCCCTTGGGCATGTTCCTGCGCATTTTCGGTCTCTCGTCTATTTTTGGCTCTATCCGGCGGTCCTGCAATACATCCACGAGTTTGACATGCACATGGTGGTAGGTGGACCTCTGAGAGGCTTAACGTTTGCGCTAGCACAGAAGCCTTATCTAATTTGGGTGGGAACTCTGTTCATAGATGAGTATAAGGCGAGAGCTGAGGTAGGCGATGACTACGCTCGGGAAGTGTTGGCCTCATCTGCCTTGCCCTTTATATTGTGGCAGGAAAAGTTGACTCTACAGCGAGCTTCCTTGATACTGGCTCAAAGTCAATACACAGCCGATTGTATAGCGAGTACATGTCCTGAAGTGTCAGGGCGCATACGTGTTGTTCCTTGTCCGGTTGAAATTCCTCAGTTAGATACTAACCAGGCCACAACCCACACTACAGATGTTATCTGTGTGGGAAGATTGTCTGATCCGCGCAAGAATATAGATCATCTACTTGAAGCCTTTTCTATGGTTAGTGAAGAGCATCCTGGCGCTCGATTACTGCTGATTGGTGGAACTGAGGAGCGGGTGACACCACTGCGTCTTGCTGAACTGGGGATTCAAGATTGCGTTCTAGACCTTGGAAAGGTGTCTGATGCGGAGCTATCTGCCTATTATCGGGAAGCCGCAGTGTTTGCATTGCCATCGCGCCAGGAAGGATTGGGTATTGTGGTGCTAGAGGCCATGGCATATGGCGTCCCTGTTGTCAGCACTCGTTGCGGCGGTCCGGAGGACCACATTGTGGACGATAAGACGGGGTTCTTGGTTGGTAAAGACGATGCAGAGGCTATGGCACGGGCAATCTTGCGCTTGCTTAACGACTGCGAGCTGCGCAAGCAGATGAGCCAAGCCGCCCGAGAACACGCAGAGAAAATGTTTTCCAGGAAGGTAGTAGCTGCTCAGTTTCACAAAGCGTTTATGGATGTTTATCCTGATGTTATGGGCAGACTCCATGGTCGGACTTAGCGCTCCATGGCGTTCGACAATGCGCAACGCCGCTTATAGGCTCTTATTGGGCACAGGCTACGTAGCCTTCGTCAGGCGCAAATGGCAGCGACAAATCAGGATACTGATTTATCACAGCATAGCTCCTCACCAAAGCCCCTTTGTTCGAGGTATTGACGCTACCGTATCGCCAAGGACTTTTGACCAGCAGCTTCGCTATCTCAAACGCCACTATCGAATCGTTTCGATGCAAGAGTTGATTACTGGCTTGCGAGATAGAAGTGTTAGTGAACGAGCCATTGTCATCACTTTCGATGATGGTTTCAGAGATAACTACGAAATTGCGTGGCCGATTCTGCGCAAGTACGATGTGCCTGCAACGATCTTCCTGTGCACAGACGGCGTAGACAATCGTCGAGTGCTGTGGGTTCATAGGTTGACCTATCTCGCGAATCGGGCAGGGGAGCAAGACCTCTGGGCAATAGCCTGCCAGTATTGGCCGGTGCTTGAGGGTCTACAGTCTGAGCCTACCAATCGATTCTGGGTTATGATGGACTTCCTCGTAAATAAAGTCTTGCCCGCAGAGCGAGATGACTTCTTACAGGCAGCGTCACGATCTCTCGGGGTGACTGAGCCTTTGCCCCAGGACGTAGGGTTATACCTCTCCTGGGATCAAGTGCGCGAAATGACTGCAGCCGGTATCGAGTTCGGGAATCATACCTGTTCACATCCCAACCTAGCTTTGCTCTCCAGAGTGGGCCAGGAGCGCGAGATCGCCGAGGCCCAAGAGACCATAGTTGAAAAGCTCGGGAAGCGTGGGCTTCCATTCGCATACCCGTTTGGTCTGCCACAACACTTTACAAGCGCGACCAGGCGTATTGTGCGTGAGTTGGGACACTCCTGTGCTCTCACAGGCCTAGGAAACCTTAACGACCTTGGTACATCTCCATATTTCCTTGACCGGATCAAAGTGGAGGAAGAGCCTCTACCGCAGTTTGCTGCCCGGATTGAAGGCATATGGCTCAGTCAGATGATAAGGCTGAGGTGATTATGCAACGACAAGCCTTACAGGTTCGAAAACTGAGAATAGGTGAAGAGGGGGCCTTGTTCGATTTCCTCGATTGTGTCTATGCGTCGCAGCCGGCTAAGCGATCCAGATCTTCATGGGATTGGCAATACAGGCAAAATCCTCTTGCTTCCTCTGATGAGTATTCAATCTGGACTTGCTGGGATGGTGATCAGATCGTGGGACAGCGTCCACTCATGCCGTTTCAGTTATGGATCGATGGAGGGGCAATCCCGGCTGTATGGGCTCCTGACTTTATGATCCGCCCTGAGTACCGTGGTCAAGGCATCGGTACACTCCTGATGCGCAGATTACTGGAGGAAAAGCCTATCTTTATCGCCCTTGACTCGAGTATCGGTGCTCTGCGCATATATGAGAAGCTTGGCTGCAGCCGTCTACCAGATGTCATACGCTTTACTTATCTGCATCAGGCTGGGCAATTCATGCAGCGCCAAATGCGATGGCGCTGGGTTGCCAACCTGTTGACTCCTCTAGCGAACAGGGTATTGGCTGCGCGTCGATTTATGCTGCGTGGTGCAGAATCAGACAATTTCGATATCGTCAAACTAGGGCAATTCGATGACCGCTTTGACGATCTATGGCACCGCGCTCGACCACATCATGTGTTACTAGCATGTCGTACGGCAGATCTCCTTACCTGGCGCTACGCACAGGCTCCAGGCACCATGTACCGTGTTCTTGCCGTTGCTGATGCAAATACTCTGATCGGTTATTTGGTATGGCAGATGCTGCCAACAGGACGCGCTCTAATCTGCGATCTATATAGCGCGAATCTAGCTCCGGAGGTCATGGAAGCACTTATTCAGAGTGTGCTTCGAGACACTGCGATACTTGGAATTGAGGGGGTAGAGTGTTACGCAAAGTGGGACACGCTGAAACGAGTACTAAATGGGTGTGGCTTTTCAGCCCGCAGCGGCAAGAGTTTTGTCGTGCATCCTGGTCGGAGCGGCATCAAGATGGGGCGCTTGGCTCATTCGAGCGATTGGTATATCACAGCGCTGGACAGCGACATTGACCCAATCTTCCACTGATTGCATTAAAGGGGAGACAGGAGAAACATGTGCGGAATCGCTGGGGTATTGGGGTTGGCAGATCGTTCTTTAATTGCCCGTATGGTGGCCGCGCAGGCACATCGCGGGCCAGATGACGAGGGCATTTATTTGGACGAGACCAACCAAGTGGCGCTGGGCCACCGACGTTTAGCCATCATTGATCCCTCCTCAGCAGGCCACCAACCCATGTCCTACGCCAATGGGCGCTATTGGATCATCCACAATGGCGAGGTATATAACTTCGCCGACATCAGGGCTGAGCTGGAAAAACTAGGCCATAGCTTCCACTCAAATACCGACACAGAGGTAATCCTGGCCGCCTACGCCCAATGGGGAGAACAATGCCTCCAGCGATTCCGAGGCATGTTCGCTTTCGCCATTTGGGATAGTCAACAACAGAATCTGTTCCTAGCTCGGGACCGCTTCGGTATCAAGCCGCTCTACTATGCCCAGGTGAATGGGGTTTTCCTGTTCGCCTCGGAGCTGAAAGGGATGCTGGCCAGTGGGCTGGTTGAGCGACGGCTCGATGCGGAGGCGATCTGGCTTTATCTATCCCTCAGCTCGGTGCCGCCGCCGCACACGATGTTAGCTCAAGTGAAAGCTCTGCTGCCTGGACATTGGATGCGCGTAAGAGATAACCACGTCGAGATCCAGCAGTATTGGGACCTGGAACGGCCGCCTGATGATGAGAGCCTGGTGGCCCGCATGGCACCACAAGAGATTGAGCGCGAGCTGCGCCGTCTGCTGGATGAGTCCACACGCCTGCGTATGATCGCCGACGTGCCAGTGGGCGCCTTCCTCAGCGGCGGTATTGATTCGACAGCAGTTGTGGGGCTGATGAGCCAATATGTTAGCCAGCCCCTCAAGACCTACTCCATCGGTTTTGAGGGCCGGGGGCGACGGCTGAGCGAGCTGCCCTGGGCCAAAGTCGCTTCCGAGCGGTTTGGTACTGATCACCACGAGATCATCGTCAACGGCGAGGACGTGGCCCGGGAATTTGGCCGGCTGATCGAGGCCATTGATCAGCCCAGCGGCGACGGGGTCAATACCTATTTTGTGTCGAAGCATGCCCGCACTGGAGTGACGGTGGCCCTCTCCGGCCTGGGAGGCGATGAATTATTCGCCGGCTATCCCTATTTCCGCTGGTTCCAACAGATAGAGCGTCTGCCAGAAACAACATTACGATTAGTGGCTCCCGCTGCTAGAATTATGCAGAGCGTGGGCCCCCGACGCTGGCGCAAGCTGGCCCACTTCGTGGCTGCCGGCGACCTGGGGGCACGCCACGCTACCACCCGGTGCCTGTACGATGAGCGGGAAAAACAGGCGCTGCTGGCACCACCCTTATTTAGTGACCAGCGTATGCCATCACTGGCTGACTTCTACAGGGGATACCTGCATTCAGACTTGGATGTGGTGGCACGCACCAGCTATGTGGAAACAAGCACTTACATGACCCCTACCCTGCTGCGGGACACCGACGCCATGAGCATGGCCTACGCTCTGGAGGTACGTGTACCGCTGCTCGACCACAAGTTTGCCGAGTTCGCCTTCGCCATCCCACCCAATTTGAAGCTCGACGGCCGGCAGACCAAGGCCATATTGGTGCGCAGTCTCCGTGATCTGCTCCCCGAAGCGACAGTCACTCGTCGCAAGATGGGCTTCGAGTTTCCCCTGGGTGACTGGCTGGCCGGCCCTCTGCAGGAGCGGGTGATGGCGGTACTTACCTCGGCAGAAGCGCAACAGCTTTTCAGGCCGAGGGCTATAGAACGTATGCTGCAGCAGGCCCAGAGCGGACAAGGGCTCTACGCCCGTGTCTGGGTGCCTTTGGTACTGGCGGCCTGGATGCAGCGTCATCGCTGTGGGCTATAAATCTGAGCGCTGAAAAGGAGTCATGACATGAGAGTTCTCGGTGTTCACATTGGCCACGATAGTTCGGCGGCGCTGGTCGTGGATGGAAGGATCGTTGCCGACGTTGCAGAGGAGCGCTTTACTCGCACCAAGCATTACGCCGGTTTGCCAATCAAGTCGATTGCCTATTGCCTCAAAGCTAGCGGAATTTCTATTGAAGATGTAGACACCGTAGCTGTTCCCTCGATGGGCCCTTATCCAGATGCGAACCATCTTTTCGCTCTCGACGGCTCACGCGCATTCACCCGCACCATCCCCGGACAACTCCTGGAACGGGCGCGCCGGATCATGGGAACGTCATTGCCCAAACCGCCCCTCTACATCAAACAGTTTCCACTCCCAAAGCGAACGCCCATCGTGCGCGTCGAGCACCACCTGGCCCACGCTGCAAGCGCGTATTACACCAGTGGCACCCGCGACAAGCAGTTGATCGCGACCGTAGACGGCGCCGGCGACGGCTGCTCCGCTTGTATCTGGCGGGGAGAGAACGGCAAGATCGAACCCCTGCTGAAGCTGGGCACCGACGCGTCCATCGGTTGGTTTTACAGCAACGTGACCGAGGCATTGGGCTGGTACCACGGTGATGGTGAAGGGAAGACGATGGGACTAGCTCCCTACGGTGATGAGACCCGGTGCCAGGGAGTGCTGGATCACTTGTATCCCAAGTTCAGCGACGGAGACCTTGTTGAACCCCATGACTTCGGTCAGCAATATTACTGGAACGAAGGGGGCGCGCTGCAGTGGCACTACGACGAAGCGTACGAAATCCGCGCCCTGATCGAGGAATATGGTCGTGAAAACATCGCTGCCGAGGCCCAGCGCGTGCTGGAGGAGCAAGTCAAACAGCTTACCCTACCGTGGTTGGAGCGAGAGGGCGTAGATCAACTGTCCTGCGCTGGAGGGGTCTTCCTCAACGTGAAACTGAACCAGCGTATCTGGGAAACGGGCCGGCTGACTTTGCAGCACATCTTTCCCAACGCGGGTGATGGTGGCTTGGCAGCGGGGGCTCCGCTCTATGCCTATTACCAGGCCCATCCCGACGCACCAATCCACAAACTGGAGCATGTCTACCTGGGGCCGGAGTACGGCGACGAGGAAATCCAAGGTGTCCTGGACGCTTGCAACCTGACCTATCGCCGCACTGACAGCCCCAGCCAAGAGGCGGCGCGCTTGCTGGCCCAAGACAAGATCGTGGCCTGGTTCCAGGGGCGCATGGAGAGCGGGCCGAGGGCCCTGGGTAGTCGCTCTATCCTGATGAGCGCGAGCGATCCCAAGAACAAGGACATCATCAACGCCCGGGTGAAGTTCCGCGAAGCCTTCCGGCCGTTCTGCCCCTCGCTGTTAGAAGAGTATCGGGAGGATTATCTGTGTCGCTCTCGTCCAGAGGAGTTCATGATCACCTCATTCGATGTGAGGCCAGAAAAACGGGATAAGGTGCCCGCTGTAGTACATGTGGACGGCACAGCTCGGCCGCAGACTGTGCGACGCGGGGTCAATCCAGGCTACTGGGAATTGATCAAACGTTTCGGCGACCTAACCGGTGAATACTTGGTACTGAACACATCCTTCAACATTAGGGGCGAGCCGATCATCAACACACCGCGCGAGGCCATCCGTTGCCTGTACGATTCCGGGATTGATGCGCTGGTCATGGGCAGCTTTGTGCTGGAGAAGAGTAGCCGTTGAATGCCAGGCGAGTCACGATCCTGTATGTCTATCACGGTCAGGGCTTGGGCGGCGCCCCGCTCAGCATGCTCTATCTGATTCAGCACTTAGACCGCACTCGCTACTACCCTGCAGTGGTCTGCCTACATAACAGCGACGTTGTGCCTTACTTCCGCCAGCAGGGAATTGAGACCCACGTTTGCCCAGGCCTGAGCGACTTTCAGCATAGCACGGCCGGCTGGTATCCCCTCTACAGCCCGCTAGGTTGGCGGGGCCTTGGCCAGGCTTTGGTGCGATTTCTACCATCGGTATGGCGAACTAAAGCCCTGTTGCACAAACACAATGCCGACCTGGTGCATTTGAACTCGCTCACACTGTCGCCGGTCGCGTTAGGCGCTTGGCTGGCTGGCGTGCCGGTGGTATGGCATGTGCGGGAAGCGGCGGTAGATGGGCACCTGGGACTGCGCCGCTGGCTGTTGCGCTGGCTGGTAGGGAGACTAGCCGACGAGACGATTTTCATCTGCGAGGACAACCGACGCCGGCTGGGTATCCAGGGTAAGGGCGTAATCATCTACAACTTCGTGGATTTTGAACGCTTTGATCGCTCCCTGTCAGGTCTGCCAGTTCGGTCGGAACTGGGCATCCCGGCTGGCGCAAAGGTGATCCTGCTGCTGGGTGGCGTGAGCCGCATTAAGGGAACTCTTGAGCTGATTGAGGCCATGGTCGAGGTGAGGCGACGGATACCGCAGGCTGTGGCTGTGGTTGCCGGCAGCGGGGCTCCTGGTAGTGGCCCTGCCCCTCGGCTGGCTCGATTGGCCTCTCTCTTTGGCTATGTGCGCTACAGCGAGCGGGTGCAAAGAGCAGTGGAACGCAACGGACTTGACAACGTAGTGCGCTTCCTTCCCTTTCGCAAAGACGTTGAACGCCTGATTGCAGCAGCCGACGTGATTGCCTTCCCGTCTACAGCGCCCCACTTTGCCCGTCCTGTGATAGAAGCGGGGGCCATGGCGAAGCCAGTCGTCGCTTCGCGCATCGGTGGGGTGGAAGAGGTCGTACAGCATGGAGAGACCGGGCTATTGGTGCCGCCGAGGAATGTGAATGCGCTAGCCAGGACACTTGTGCAAGTACTCACCAATCCAGTGCTGGCTGCCTGTCTGAGCGAAGGAGGCTACCAGCAGGCACGCCGTCTGTTTGACGCAGAGACCAACGTCCGCCAGACAGCAGAGATATACGAACGAGTGTTGGCACAGCGATGCGGGCGATTGGCAGACAGCGAGGTGACGCTATCGTGATTGAAATTGGGAAAGCACATGTGCTTAGGAGGAGAGCGCCATGAAAGAGCAACTCCCGTACATAAGGCCACTTGCGTTGAACGATGTCGAAGAAGTCACCAGGTTGAAAGCCGAGCAGGGGGACGTCGAAAGGGTGTGGCGAAGGAGATTTGAATGGCAATTCACGAAGAATCCTGCCCGTGAGCCTGACCGACCACTAGGTTGGGTGCTCGATGTCGGAGGAGGACGTCTTGCAGGACATCAGATGGCTATGCCACATCGTTTCAAGGTATTGGACAATGAACAATATGTAGGAATCTCTGGGGACACGTTCTGTCACTCTGACTACCGCGGCCATGGCTACGGACGCCAGCTATTCAAAGCTTACTTTGAGGCTCAAGAAGGCAGTCTTGCTGTCGCTACTACTGCCAATCCGATCAGTGAGTACATTTGGCTGAAGGAGAATGCTATCTCGATAGGTAACCTGAACAAGGGGTTTCTGTTCCCATATTGCTCTACTCGGCTCGTGCATGAAGTCCTGCTTCGAAGGTGGCCCAGGTTTCCTGCGAAATCGATCGTGGCGTTTGTCACCGGAACTTTGCGTGACACTCTTCTTCGAAGCACACCAACAATAGGCGCTTCCTTCAAGGTCGAACCGGTGGAACCGGACGATGGTCATCTAGACGAGATTTGGCAGCGCTATAAGGGTGAGTATTTGATTACCGTCGTTCGAGATGAAACCTATCGCATATGGCGATATTCACGAGCTCCAGAACCGGTTCCTTCATTGTGGCTGGTTACAGATTCGGTACGGGATCTTCAAGCCTGGTTCTCATTACGGATTAAGCAGCGTGGGATCGAGCAACAAGTGCGTGTGTGTGAGTTGTTGGATGTATTTGGTCCTCTAGGGGAACCAGAGTTTCAGCGTGGTGTTCTTGCCTGTGCAGTCCATGTGGCGAAGGAAACCAATGCTGATGCGCTTGAGGTGAAAGGGCTTAATCCAAACTGGCGTCGGCATCTCCCCAAATTGGGTTTTCTTCAAAGGGTCTTTCCTTCGAATCCGTTTCTTTGCAAGAATATGAGCGAGATTGACAGAGCGATCCTAGAGCAGGCTGAAAACTGGCACCTGTGCAGCGCAGATGGCGATGCCGCGGTATAGCCGGGCAACGGCGTAGATTCGCACAACATACTGGAGCAGCTTCGGAGAGTTTTTTGTGAATGCATCGTATGGTCGTGTACGCACGATGGCGCGCCGCTTCCTGTTGGAGACCGCTTATCGTTTGGGGATGGACCGCGCCGCGCTCTCGCTTGCACGGCGAAAGCGTGAGAACCAACACAGCTTGCTTTGCCGGATTGTAAATCTCCATGGTATTCCGGCAAAAGATTCTGATGCGCTCCGCCGCCAGTTGGAGTGGGTTGTGCATAACTTCTGTGTTCTCAATGAGGCGGAGTTGATCGCTCTCTTTGAGGGCCAATCCAAGATACCAGAAACGACCCAGCCGTTTGCCCTGCTCACTTTTGATGATGGCCTGGCTAGCAACTATCACGTAGCGGCTCCGTTGCTGGAGTCATTGGGGCTGCGCGGGCTTTTCTTCATCGTGCCCGAGTTTGCGCTTTCTGCAACCGAGTCTGATACCAAGACCTATTTCTGTGCAAACATAGATCCGGTTAGTAAGCCCTCGGAACTCGCGGTTGAGGACTATGAGCCAATGACGCCGGATCAGATCGCCGACCTGGCGCGCAGGGGCCATGCGATTGGCAACCATACGTTGTCTCACGTGCATCTGGGCAGGCTCCAATCACCAGATGAATTGCGCCGGCAGATCGTAGAAAGTAAACATATATTGGAAGAATGGATCGCTCAACCCGTCTCATCCTTCGCCTGGCCTTTTGCCTGGGACGCTATCACGCCCCAAGCCTGGGGTTTGGCTGCCAAGCACCACATTTTGTGCTTTGGGGCTTGTCCTGGATTTGTTCATTTGAGGATTGACGTCCCGCAGTTGTTATGGAGAACACACGTCGAAGCCAGGTATCTGCCGGCCGAATACCGCTGCATGTACTCGGGTGTCATTGATCCGGTCTGCTCAAGGCAACGCCGTTATCTGAGACAGCAATTGCTTGGGGAGGACCTGAAGAGGCAAGGGGCAGCAGGCAAATGAGCACTGGAGAAGCCAACCTCCGATCCCTGGCTTTCATCGGTGGGTGTTTTCCACCTGAGTTCGCCCACTCTTATCCTGGTCGCTCAGAAGCAGCGACTCATTTCCAAGTTAACCTGTTGCGTGAACTGGAACGTTGTGGGGTAGAGGAAATGGGAGCGATCAGCCTATTCACTGTAGCTTCGTTTCCCCAAGGGCCTCTCTGGTTTCGAGGCAGGCGTTTCCACGACTGGGATGGCCCATACAGTCATGTGCCTGGGTTTCTAAACGTTCTGCCGGTTAAGCCCCTTTACCAAGCACTGGGCATGTGGAGGGCACTGGCTACGTTCATTCGAGGGATGCAAATACCCCCCCAGTTGTTGCTAATTTACAACATGGATATGCCTGTCTCCATCCCTGCCGTACTTGCGAAGCGAAAATGGCAATTGCCTTTGGTTATCATCTTGGCGGAATTACCAGTTCACCGCGATATAGAGACGCTGTCGTTATCGTTCGGGCGGAGCATGTGGTGGAAGGTAATCTCCTCCTGGCAAAAGAAGGTCTTAGAAAATTGCGATGCGGTGATCTCCCTGCCCCTGGCGGGGATCCAGGAGTTTAGTCAGTCCAAGCCGACTTTACGACTAGAAGGGGGGCTGACAAGAGAGTGGGAAGACAATGCGGCAGAAAGCCCAACCCAAAATACCCGGCGCGTGATTGCCTTCAGTGGAGGCCTTACCGTCTACAGTGGAATACGGGAACTTCTGCAGGCATTCGACTTTCTGCCTGGGCAAGATATTGAACTATGGATCACCGGCCACGGCGTTCTGGCTCCCGAGGTGGAAGCAGCCGCCCGTCGCGATTCACGGATCCGGTATCTAGGGTTTCTAGATCGAAGTGAATACCGGCGAGTTCTCCGGCAGGCGACAGTACTGGTTAACCCAAGGCCAAGTTATATCCTGTCGCACCAGTACAGTTTCCCGTCTAAACTACTCGAGTACCTGGCCAGTGGCCGGCCCGTGATCAGTACGTGTGCTGGCCAAGTAGATAAAGACTACGGCGAACACTTGTTTCTGCTTCGTGAGGAGACACCTGAGGCCCTGGCGAATCTAATAGCCTCTGTCCTTGATCGGGATCCAGCGGAATTGGATAATTTTGGTGCCCGAGGGCGACAGTACGTGCTCACACATAAGACGTGGAGTACACAGGGGAAACGGGCCTACCGGTTTCTCTCCCAGCTTGTGGCTCAGTATGGTACATACTTAAGCCAAGTTGCTAATCAACATCTGGGAGAAGATCGTCGGCAAGCACCTATGGGAACTTCTGGATTGCATGCGTATGGTATTGAGGATTAGCCGTGAGTAAGCGACCGATTAGAGTGCTGCATGTCACTCCGTATTACGAGCGGGCTCATGTGTACGGCGGCCCAGCGCACAGCGTACCCTTGCTGTGTCAATCACTCGTCCGGGCGGGAGCTGAGGTAACAGTTCTCACTACAGATGCCAATGGCAAAGAACGCCTTGATGTTCCATTGGGGCAGCCGCTGCAAAGCCATGGTGTCCAAGTTCACTACTTTCGGCGGCTAGTGAACAACAACTTCTTCTGGTCTCCTGGCCTGGGGCGCATGTGTAAGGCAACAGTTGCACAGTTTGATGTCGTGCACTTACATGCGATATTTGTCTATCCCACTGCCGTTGGCGCTGATGCTGCTTGGAGGACAGGCATTCCGTATGTTGTATCCCCCCGAGGTATGCTGATGCGCCGATGTTATGCTCGCCATCGGTGGAAGAAGGCTATCTATATGCGACTGTTTGAGCAGCGGCGTTTGAGCCGTGCCAGTGCGATCGTGTGTACCCACGAAGCTGAGGCGAAAGATCTAGATGCGTTTCAGCTTGGAGCGCCTCGACTGGTGGTTCCCAACGGCATTGATACTCAGAAGTATTCTCACTTGCCCCCCAGGGGGCAGTTCCGTCAGCGAGCGGGCGTCAAGGCAGATGCCCATATCGTCTTGTTTGCCGGGCGGCTGCACCAGGTGAAGCGCCCTGACCTTGCGGTTGAGGCTTTCACACGCATATCGGCCCAGTTCCCGAGAGTACACTTGGTTATGGCCGGCCATGACGAGCACAGGATGGCGGCCACACTCCGGGACACTGCCCTTGCCGCTGGATGTGCTGATCGCGTGCATCTGGTAGGGCATCTTGCCCCGGATGAGATGCTGTCAGCCCTGTCAGATGCTGATCTCTTCCTGATGCCCTCTGAGACAGAGAGCTTTGGAATGGCTGCTGTCGAGGCGATGGCCGCAGGTCTGCCGGTTCTCCTCTCGCCCCACGTGCCGCTCAGTGATCAAGTGATCGCAGCGAATGCAGGGCGGGTTGCGGAAATCAATGCATTGTCTTTGGCGAGCGTTCTGGGGGATATGCTAAATGACGCCCAACGTTTGCGCATAATGGGTAGACACGCTCGCGCACTGGTTCAACGGGAGTTCGATTTGCGCGCGGTAGCAGACAAGACGTTGAGTGTCTATCGTGACCTCTGCGGTAAGAAACACCCTGGCTCTAACAATGAGACGGCAAGCACAATTCACAATTAGGGAGGCATGTTCGCATGTATATTCTGGGAATTAACGCCTATCACGGGGGTGCATCGGCTTGTTTGATTAAGGATGGGCAGCTCATTGCCGCCGCCGAAGAGGAACGCTTCCAGCGGATTAAATATTGGGCCGGCTTCCCAGCCGAGGCCATCCGCTACTGCTTGGCCGAGGCGGGTATCACTGTCTACGATCTGGATCAGGTCGGTATCTCTCGCAATCCCAGTGCCAACCTTCATAAGAAGATCCTGTTCGCGCTCTCAAAGCGACCCAGCTTCAGCCTGATCCGTGGCCGTCTTGCCAACGCAGCCAGGGTGAGAGATCCCAAGAGCATATTGGCGGAAGCTTTGAACCTCGATGCATCGGCCCTCAAAGCAGAGTTCCACAACATTGAGCACCACCGGGCTCATCTGGCGAGTGCCTTCTTCGTCTCCCCCTTCCAGGAGGCGGCCATTCTCTCTGTGGATGGCATGGGAGACTTTGTGAGCACCATGTGGGGAATAGGTCGCAGGAACCGCATTGAGGTATTAGGGGCAATTAATTTCCCCCACTCCCTCGGCTGGCTGTATACGGCAGTCTCTCAGTGGCTTGGCTTTCCCAAGTACGGCGACGAGGGCAAGGTGATGGGGCTGACCGCTTACGGCAAGCCGAATTATATGGATCAGTTTCGGAGCATCGTGCGGCTGCAGCGGGATGGCACATTTGAACTGGACAGGGACTATTTCCGTCTTGGTGCCGAAGGAGCGACCATGACTTGGGACGATGGTGCGCCTACCCTGGGCATCCTCTATTCTCAGAAGCTCGTGGACCTCTTTGGCCCGCCCCGGCAGCCACGCGCGGAAATCACCGCGCACCACCAGAACGTAGCCGCTTCGCTCCAGGCTATGCTGGAAGAAGCAGAGTTCAGCCTGGTGCATATGCTTCAGCGGGCCACTGACCAGAAGGCGCTCTGTATGGCCGGCGGCGTGGCCCTCAACAGCGTATTCAACGGCAAGGTGTTGCCCAACACGGACTTTGAGGACATCTACATCCCTCCAGCCGCCGGCGACGCCGGTACTGCCTTGGGCGCGGCTTACTACATCTACCATCAACTCCTGGGCCACCCGCGCACCTTTGCCATGAACCACGCCTACACCGGTCCCAGCTTCACCAATGGCCGCATGGTCGAGACCCTGGATGCCTACAGGCTACGCTACGAAGAACTGGACGACGACCAACTAGTGAAGCGCGCCGCTGAGGTTGTGGCGCAAGGTGATGTCCTTGGCTGGTTCCAGGGTCGAATGGAATGGGGACCGCGAGCGTTGGGCAATCGCAGCATCATCGCCGACCCCCGCCAGGACGACATGAAGGACATCCTCAACGCCCGCATCAAGCACCGGGAGCCCTTCCGCCCGTTTGCGCCCTCCATCTTGTTGGAGGGCGTCGGCGACTACTTCGACCAGAGCTACCCAGATCCCTTCATGATCAAGGTTTACAACGTCCTGCCAGATAAGCGTGCTAAGATCCCGGCTGTCACTCACGTGGATGGCACAGGTCGTCTGCAGACCGTGGAAAAGAAGACGAATTTCCTATACTGGCGACTGATCAAAGAGTTCGAAAGCCTGACCGGCGTGCCTGTGATACTCAACACCTCTTTCAACGAGAACGAGCCTATCGTCTGCAAACCGGAGGAAGCCATTGATTGCTTCTTGCGCACCAAAATGGATGCACTGGCGATTGGCAACTATCTGGTCGCAAAATAGCTCAATCTGCAGATCACCGAGGAGGAAAATTTATGGATTGGCATAGCGTCAAGGTCTTGGTTACTGGAGGAGCATCATTCATCGGCTCCCATCTGACCGATGCCCTGGTAGAGCGTGGGGCGAAAGTCTACGTCGTGGACGACCTCTCCAGCGGCAAATTGGAGAACATCCAAGAGCACCTGGGCAACGGCACCGTGGAGTTCATCCACGCCGACCTGCGCGAACCCGGCGTCGCTCGGATGGCAATGAAGGATGTAGACGTCGTCTTCCACCTGGCCGCCGATCACGGAGGGCGCGGCTATGTGGACTTGCATCAGGCTGGTCCAGCCTCTAATCTCTTTCTGGGAGGCCTCGTTTTCTGGGAAGCCCAAAAGGCCGGCGTGGAAAAGGTCGTTTTTGCCTCTTCGGGGTGCGTCTATCCCAATTTTCTGCAGAGTAACCCCGATAAGGAGGTCTACCTCACCGAAGATCTGGTCAAGCCCCCCTACGACGCCGACAACATGTACGGCTGGGCCAAGCTGATGAATGAACTGACGCTCAAAGCCTATCACAATGAATACGGCCTGAAGGCAGCCTCCTGCCGCTATTTCACTGTCTACGGCCCGCGCGGGGTGGAGAACCACGCCGTCATCGCGCTGACCGCCAAGGCCTTCATCGGCCAGAACCCCTTTGAGGTGTGGGGCGACGGCACCCAGGTGCGCAACTGGACCTACGTTGACGACATTGTCCGCGGCACCATTCTGGCTGCAGAGAAGATAGACGATGGCACAGCGGTTAATCTGGGCACCATGGAGCGGGTGCGAGTGATTGATGCAGTGAAGATGGTGCTGGAGTACACCGGGCACAAGGCAGATATTAAGTTGCTACCTGATATGCCCACCGGCCCGCTGAATCGGGTGGCCGATAACTCGCTGGCGAAGAAGATTCTGGACTGGGAACCACAGGTGCCTTTCCAAGAGGGCCTTAAGCGCACCATTGACTGGTACTTTGCTACTAAGGACCGAGAGCAGGTGCGGAGAATCTTGGATAGAATGCTGACGGAGCGATAGTGCAAATCATGCGGATTCGTTTTCTCAGTGCTTTTGAGCCAGGTTGGTCTTTCTATCGTGATCTGTTACCTTTTCTTGCCAAACAGGGAGTAGAGATCGAGCTTGTTATCAGCAACGCTGAGTATCGAGGTGGTCGTAGTCCGCTAGATGAGGCATTGAGCCATTCCCGAATTCGAGTCAGTTATGTCCCCGTCGGCAAGGTTGAAGTGGGGGTAGAAAGAGCTTGGATATACCTTGCTTACATAGCAGGTGCCATTGTTCGTACGCTGTTTGGGCAAACGGCGGACCTGAACTTCTTCATAACCCAGCCTCCCCTATTTTCAATTTGGGGATATATTCTCAAAGTCCTTCGCCAGCAACGTTACTGTATTCTGGTGATGGATCTTTATCCAGACGTTGCTGTGCAAGGTGATCTACTACCAAGCACAGCTTTATCCACGCGTCTGCTCAATATGGTGTCCAGGTTTGTTTTGAGGAGAGCAGATATAGTAATTGCACTTGGCCGCTGTATGGAAGAGCGCCTACACAGGGAAGGGGTGCCACCTCAACGAACATACGTTATCCCCAACTGGGCAAACGCCAAAGTCTATCCAATCCCACATCACGATAATCAACTGCGCCGAGAACTAGGATTGGAAGAGGATTTCATAGTGCTTTACTCAGGCAATATTGGCTTTTCCCATTTTTTTGATGATCTGTTGGAGGTAGCTCGCCGTCTGCGCAAGACTAGAAATCTTCGCTTCGTATTCGTTGGAGACGGTGTTAGACGCAAAGAAATCAAACAGGCAAAGGAAACACACAACTTGAGCAACATCTTGTTGCTTCCGTTTCAGCCTGTTGAGCGAATTGCTCAAAGTCTTAGTATGGGCGATGTCCACTTTATCTCACTAAGACCTGGTTTTGAGGGGTTAGTAGTACCGTCCAAGACATATAGCGCGTTGGCGGCCGGTCGAGCGGTCATTTACCAAGGCAATCCGCACGGCGAGATCGCTCGCATGGTCGCCGAAGAGCAAATCGGCTTAGTAGTGCCGCCGTATAATTCTGATGCCTTAGAGAGAGCAATTCTGCATTACTATCGAAACCCTGCTATAGTGGCTGGTCAAGGGAAAAGAGCATATGAATTAGCCCAAGGTCGTTTCAGTTGCAGGAATTCGCTTGAGAAATACGGTAGCGTGTTAGTTGGGTCTTGATTAGCGAGATTGAATACTGGGTTGACAATGAAGGCCAAGATTGTCATCATCACAAACGGTAATTATTTCGCTCGCCTGATCTTGGAGCGGGTGATTCGTCGCTATTCTGATAGCATATGTGGCTTCCTAATCGTGACGGGTGACTACAAAGGCCGCACGCGGCTTCATACGCTTTGGGAATTGGCCAAATCAACTGCAACGCCCTACCTAGTCTATAAAGTCTTCACGCATCTAGTGTTTGAATCTGCTCAGTGCCTATTTCCTCACGCTATCTTGAGCGTTGAAAGACAGGCACAAGAAGTAGAGCGTCCGATCTGTAAATCAGTCTCGGTGAACTCTGAAGCAGCACGTTCTTGGGTTGCATCCCTTGAGCCCGATCTGTTGGTATCAGTAAGTTGTCCGCAACTCATCGGTCGCGAAATGCTTTCGATGGCCAAGCTGGGGGGTATTAACATCCACTCATCCCTGCTGCCTACCTACGCGGGTCTTGCCCCCTACTACTGGGTATTGAGTGCCGGAGAACGGAATACCGGCACAACAGTCCATTACATGACGCTCCGATTTGATGCCGGCAATGTTCTAGTACAAAGACAGGTAGTCATCGAACCTGGCGAAAGTGCTTTCCATCTATTCAAACGTTTAGCACAGCTGGGGAGCGAAGCTTTGGAAGAGGCGGTTCTAATGACCCTTGAAGGTGTGGGGGGTATAGAACAGGATTTAGAGAGATACACCTACTATTCTCATCCCACGTTCAAGTCGTATCTGGACTTAAGGAGGCATGGCCACGTGTTGGTGCGGGCCGGTGAATTGATAGAGACCGTAAGGTCAGGTGTATCCGACCGACATTGAGTACTACCCAACATTGTACACACAAATACGGAGAGGTTGTGCGTAAACAGTTTCTACCTTTTTCCCCACCCCTCATCGGCGAAGACGAAATCGCTGAAGTCGTAGACACCCTGCGCTCGGACTGGATCACTACTGGCCCTAAAGTCAGGAGCTTCGAGAAGGAATTCGCCGCCTTCGTTGGCGCGCCAGCAGCTTTGGCCGTCAGCTCGGCCACCGACGCGATGTTGGTCGGATTGGCTACCTTGGGAATTGGTCCCGCAGATCAAGTAATCACTACGCCACTGACCTTTTGTTCGACAGTTCACGTCATCGAGCATCTAGGGGCGCAGCCCGTGTTGGTTGACGTGAAACCGGATACTCTCAACATTGATCCGGAGCGGGTGGGCCGCGCTGTTACCCCTCGTACCCGTGCCGTGATGCCCGTGCACCTTCACGGCCATCCGTGTGAAATGGACACGCTGCTGGATATCGCTGCGCGACACAACCTATACGTCTTGGAAGACGCCGCCCACGCCCTGCCGGCTAAGTACAAGGGCCGGATGATTGGCACATTAGGCACGCTGACCGCGTTCAGCTTCTATGCTACCAAGAACCTCACTACCGCCGAAGGGGGGATGCTCACCGGCGACCCTGATTTCATTGAACAGGCTCGCGTGTGGAGTCTGCATGGAATGAGTCGCGATGCTTATAAGCGCTACAGCGCTGAAGGATCATGGTATTATGAAGTGATCTTGCCCGGCTTCAAGTGCAACATGACTGATATCCAGGCTGCCATCGGATTGCACCAATTGCGCAAACTGCCGCAGTTTCAGGCCCGGCGCCGCGAAATCGTCCGCCGCTACAACGAAGCGTTCTCCCAATTCGAGGAACTCCAGATCCCCATCGAGCGCCCCGAAGTGGAACACGCCTGGCATCTTTACGTTTTACGTCTTCACGTTTCACGTCTTCGGATTTCCCGTAACCAATTCATTGAGGAATTGAAGACCCGCCACATCGGCACCTCCGTCCACTTCATCCCCATCCACCTGCACCCTTACTACCGGGACAAATACGGCTACCAGCCCGATGATTTCCCCGTGGCCTATCGCGAATACCAGCGCATGGTTTCGCTGCCACTATATCCGCGGATGAGCGATCAGGATGTGGAGGATGTGATTGAGGCGGTGGTGGATGTGGTGAAGCAATACCGGAGATGACATTCCCCTATGTTTAAGCGTGCGTTTGACGTAGTGGTTTCTTCCCTGGTCATCTTGATTGCCTTGCCCCTGTGGGTAGTCGTTGGCATCGCCATCAAACTCGACTCCCCAGGCGCCGTCTTCTATCGAGGCACTCGGATTGGTAAGGGGGGCGACCCGTTCACCCTGTACAAGTTCCGCACCATGGTGGCCGACGCGCCTCGGCGGGGGCCGGGCATTACCCAGCAGGCCGACCCCCGCATCACCAGCGTGGGGCGCCTTCTGCGCAAACTGAAGATTGACGAGATGCCCCAAATCATCAATGTCCTCCAGGGCGAGATGAGCATCGTCGGCCCGCGGCCCGAGGACCCGCGCTACGTGGCCCACTACACACCGGAGCAGCGCCGCGTGCTCAGCGTGCGGCCGGGCATGGCTAGCCCTGCCTTCATTAAATATCGGCATGAAGAAGAACTTCTGGCCCTGTGGAATAGAACTGGCGATATAGATCATTTGTCAACGGATTATTCCACAGGGCAGGCTGCTGCAGGTGATGGCCTAGAACACGTCTACTTGACCCAGATCCTGCCTGACAAGCTCCGCATGGACCTGGAGTACATTGAGCAGCAATCATTCCTCGGGGACCTGGCTATCCTAGCCCAGGCAGCCCTTTCCCTTTTCGAGCGCAACGAAGCATTGATAGGACAGCAACCATGAGCAAACATCGTTTCCCTTTCTTCCATCGTCCATTTTCCATCATCCATCTTCCATTTTCCATCTTCCGCACTGGTGCCATGCTGTGGACTCTGATAACCAGATTGGAGGCTTTCAAATGATCCATTCTCCACCTTCCAGCATCCATTCTCCCTCTTCCATTTTCCATCTTCCCATGTCCTCACCCGACATCACTGTTGCTGAGATCGAAGCCGTGAACCAGGTGCTTCAGAGCCGGTGTCTTAGCGCCGGCCCCCGCCTTGCTGAGTTTGAGGATCGCTTCGCCGCTTACGCTTGCCCTGAGCCTGGTCGAAGGGTTGGAACACGCCACGCCATCGGTGTATCCAGCGGCACTGCCGGGCTTCACCTTTGTATCGTTGCCGCAGGTGTCAGCGAAGGCGACTTGGTGGTGACCACCCCTTTTTCCTTCATCGCCTCGGCCAACTGCATCCTCTACGAACGCGCAATTCCTATCTTCGTGGACATTGACCCGAAGACGCTGAACATAGACCCGGCCCTGGTCGCTAAAGCTGCCCACAAGCTGACAAGGAGACAAGGGGATAAGGAGACAAGGGGACGATTGAAGGCGATTTTGCCCGTCCACGCCTTTGGGCAGCCAGCCGACATGGACCCCATCCTCGAAATCGCCCACCGCTATAACCTGGCCATCATCGAAGATGCCTGCGAGGCCCTCGGTGCTGAGTACAAAGGCCGCAAGGCGGGCACGCTGGGCGATATGGCCGTCTTCACTTTCTATCCCATCAGACAGATGGTCACCGGCGAAGGGGGCATGATCGTCACCGATCGGGAGGACTGGGATGCCCTCTTCCGCTCGCTGCGTGACCAGGGATGGGATGCGTTCAACGCCCGGCCCGATCAGACCCGCCTGGGCTACAGCTATCGGTTGGACGAGATGAGCGCCGCGCTCGGCCTGGCCCAACTGGGCCGCATCGAGGAACTCCTGGCCAAACGGGAGCGAGTGGCGCAATGGTACAACGAGCGCCTCAAGGACGTGGAGGGCGTGCACATCCCCTACATTGCCCCCACCACCACCCGCATGTCCTGGTTCGTCTACGTAATCCGCCTGGCCCCAGAGATAGACCGCAACGCAGTCATGGCTGCGCTGCAGGAGCGAGGCATCCCCTCGCGTCCCTACTTCACTCCCATCCACCTCCAGCCCTTCTATCGAGAGCGCTTCGGCTACCGCGAGGGGGACTTCCCCGTCACCGAAGCCGTCGCCCGCTCCGTACTGGCCCTCCCCTTCTCTAGTGTGATGACTGAAGAGCAAGTGGAGTATGTTTGTGAGAATTTGGTGGCGGTGTTGCCCCCCTAACCAGCCCCCCTGCCCCCCCAACCCTTCGACCTGGCTCAGGGCAAGCTTTGGGGGGAACTGAACTCGCTCCCCCCAGGATTGGGGGGCTGGGGAGGCTGATAGGTGAACTCACCATGAATCCAAGAAACAAACCCACACCCCGCATTCGCGGCACGACGCCAGAAATCGAAGCTGCGGCTCGGCGCTTGCGTCGTAATATGGCGCCGGCGGAATAGAAACTGTGGGAGGCCCTAAAAGGCAAGAAGTTGGGCGGTCTCAAATTCCGCGTGCGGCATCCCGTGGGTCCGTTTATCCTTGACTTCTACTGCCCAGCCCGCAAGCTGGTCGTCGAGATGGACGGCGGCGTGCACGATGAGCAGGCGGATTACGATGAAGCCCGGACGAAGCAGCTAGAGGACTACGGCTATCGCGTCATCCGCTTCCGTGACGAAGAAGTGCTGGGCGACCTACCCTCCGTGTTGGAGCAGATTCTGGAAGTAGCACAAAGTTCGCCCCCCTAAACCCCCCCAACTTTGGGGGGACTTGCGCTTCCCCCCAGGATTAAGGGGACGGGGGGGCTGACTGCATCGCCCCCGTACCCCCCAACTTCGGGGGGAACGACCTTCACTCACAGCAAGGCATTGATAGGACAGCAACCATGAGCAAACGTCGTTTCCCTTTTTTCCATCTTCCATCATCCGTCCTTGGCCTTCCGTCCTCCATTTTCCGCTCTCCATCTTCCATCCTCCAATTTATCCGCCGCTACGTCCCCTGGGGTGTGATTGACACCCTGGTCGTCGCCGCCAGCCTGCTTCTGGCCTGGTCGGCCCGTGCCATCACCACCGCCCTCGACGTCCGCCCCGCACTCCTCTTCGCCCTGATAGCCATCGGCGTCTTCTGCAGCGTCAACCACCTCTTCCGCCTCTACCACCGCATGTGGCGCTACGCCTCGGCCGGGGAAATCGTGGTCATCGCCGCCGCCGTTGTCATCAGCACCGCACTGTTGACCCTGGCCGACATCTTCTGGCCCGGTCAGCGCCCTGTCCCCCTCAGCGTCGTCTGGATGATGGGCCTCTTCGCCTTCGTGGGCTTCGTCAGCGTGCGCTATCGCCGCCGGGTGTGGACCGGTTTCCGCTGGCGCTGGCGGGTCCTGCGAGGCCAGTTCCCCCCGGCCCGCACCCAGGTGCTCATCGTTGGCGCCGGCGAGGCCGGCCAACTCCTGGCCTGGCGCTTTCTCAACCAGAAAGAGGGCGAGGGCTATGAGCTGGTCGGCTTCGTGGACGACGACCCAGCCAAGCAGGGCCTGCGCGTCCACGGCGTCCAGGTGCTGGGCGACCGCCACGTCATCCCGCAGCTCGTGGCCCGCCACGGAGTAGACCTCATCGTCCTGGCCATGTACAACATCTCGGGGGACGACTTCCAGGCCATCCTGGACCTATGCGAGCCGACCGGGGCCATCATCAAGGTGCTCCCCAACATCTTCGAATTTCTTGGGAAGCGTAAGGAGGTTGCTCCTTTACGCAATGTCACTGCCGAGGACCTCTTGGGGCGCAAGCCAGTAGAGATTGATCACAACGCTTGCCGCCACCTGCTGGCTGGCAAAACCGTGCTGGTCACCGGTGCCGCTGGCTCCATCGGCTCCGAGCTCTGCCGCCAGATCATCGCCTTCCGCCCTCGCCAACTCCTCATGCTGGATAACAACGAATCCGGCCTGCACAACCTCACCATCGAGATCAAGGCCAGTGCTGAGCAGCCTCCCATCCAGTGCATCGTTGGTGACGTAACCAACTCAGTGAAGATGGAGATCGCCTTCAGGACCCACCAGCCCGACATCGTCTTCCACGCCGCCGCCTACAAGCACGTCCACCTCATGGAAGCTCACCCCGACGAGGCCGTGCGCGTCAACATCTTGGGCACCCGCATCGCTGCCGACCTGGCCGCCCAATACGGCGCCGAGCGCTTCGTCCTCATCTCCACCGACAAAGCCGTCAATCCGTGTAGCGTTATGGGGGCTACCAAGCGGCTGTGCGAAATGCTAATAGCAGATAGCAGATTGCAGATAGCAGATGGTGAGCCATCAGCCATCAGCCATCGGCCATCAGCCACGTTGTTCACGGCTGTTCGTTTTGGGAATGTGCTAGGTAGTCGAGGAAGCGTGGTGCCAACGTTCGAGCGCCAGATCGAGATGGGTGGCCCGGTCACCGTCACCCACCTCGACATGACCCGCTATTTCATGAGCGTCTCCGAAGCCATCAGCCTCGTTATTCAGGCTGCAACCCTCACCGAAGGGGGCGACATTTTTCTACTGGACATGGGCCAACAGATCTGCATAGACGAGCTGGCCCGGCGGCTCATCCGCCTGCGGGGCCTGCGCCCCGACGTGGACATCCCCATTGTGTACATCGGCCCCCTCCCAGGCGAGAAGATGCACGAGGAGTTGCTGGGCGACGGGGAAGAACGCGAAACCACACCCCATCCCCACATCTTTCGCGTGCACAGCAGTCAACGTGAAACGTGTAACGTGAAACGTGAGGTGTTGGATGAGCTGATCGCTTTGGCCGAGGCGCAGCGCAATGGGGAATTGCTGACACGGCTGCGGGAGCTTGTACTCAACCCCGCTTCGAAGCCATCGCCTTCACCGACAACGTCCCTCTCATGACCGCCTAGGGCAACGACACCGCCTACGAGAACATCTTCGTCGAGCAACTGCTCAACTTCCTGGAGCCCGGCGACGTGGGAAGACGGAGAATAGAAAGGGGAAAATGGAAAGGGGATGACGGAAGAGGGAGAATGGAGGAGGGAAAGGGGA
>CAZEBW010000019.1:0-50753 GCA_964510205.1 uncultured Anaerolineae bacterium | reverse complement strand
GAGCAGCCCTATCCCACCCCTGGGTCCCCCACCCCCACACCGGCGCCGGGACAGCCGACGCTGACGCCTAGTCCGTCGCCGCCGGCTACTGTCACGGAAACACCATCCGCGTTGACGCCACAACCGACGGACACGCCGACGCCTCAGGCAGAGCTAACTTTCCAACCAACGCCATTTACGCCTGAGGCAGGGGAACTATCTCCTACCCCAACAACGGCATCGCCAACCCCGACGATCATGCTGAGTCCGAAGGTCAGTCCTGTCCCCACAGCCATGTCGAAGACCACCGAAGGTGCCAAGAGTCTCCTGGGCGTTATAGGCTATGTAGGTGTAGCGGTGATATTGCTCGCGGTGGCCCTATTCCTTTGGCAGAGGCGGTCTTCTTGATTGTCCCCAAAATATCTTACAGAAGGAGTGTCAACCAATGAAACGTTTTGTTCCTATCGCTGTAGCTCTATGTTTGACCATCTTGTTAGCCAGCGTCGTTGCAGCTCAAGGGGGAGTGGCTAGCGGCCATTTGAGCGACACACCCGATGGGCCGGCCATGACCCAGTTTCCCTCAGGTACACCCGTCGTCTATGCCATCTTCGAGTACGCCGACATGACGGGAGAGTCAATAACGGTGAGGGTCTATGACAATTACGGCAGCATCCTGGTGGAGAAAAGTCAGGAATACACTGGATCTGGGGCAGATTCTGTGGAGACGACAACCAGTGAGGGGTACTTCCCCGATGGTCGGTATGTCACCAATTTCTATCAGGGTGAATATCTGGCTAGGACTGTGATATGGGAAGTTGGCGAACCGGTCGCGCAGCCCGCTCCCACACCGACGACGGTGTCTACGGCCACTACCCTAGTTGACCAGGTGAAGGACCTTGCTGTCCCAGCCGCTGCTGTGCTGCTGATCGTGCTTGTTGTCTGGGCCATCTATCGGGCGCTGGCTGCCCGTTAGCTATCCTTCCCATGATGGGATTCAGAAACTGGGTTCTTGGAGGATGAGATTTATGGCCAGGAAAGCCATTTATAGAATACTGAGTGTGTTGGCAATCGTGATTGTCTTTGTGTTGGGAATATGGTTGGGCAGACTGTACTCCGCAGCCGGTGGCCCAGGGGCGGTCACCCTTCAGCAGTTTAGATCTGCCGTCGTTCTCCAGATACAACAGCTATGGGGGGGATCTTCCTCCATACCGACTGTTCCAGATGATGCCCCTGCCGTGCCTCGCGTTAGCCTGGAGCAGTTGAAGGAGAAGCTGGACGCTGGGGCCGACGTGGTCATCGTTGATGTGCGCAGCAAAGAGGAATTCGCTGCGGGGCACATACCGGGGGCCGTCTCCATTCCCTGGGAGGAGATAGATGATCGTTACCGTGAGCTTCCTCGTGATAAGGAGATCATCACCTATTGCGCTCGCTGTTGACCGCCTCCCGACAACGGTGCCCGTGCGGCACAGTTTCTGCTTGATCAGAAGTTTGCGGATGTGAAGACCTTGAAAGTGGAGTTCTTCCGTTGGGAAAGGGCGGGATACCCCGTCGAGAAGTGAAGTTCAACCGATGACCGCTTGTTGTGGGCGCGTATAGCTTGCTGACAACAAATAATCTTTACCGAAAGGAGTCTGAAAAATGAAGATGAAAAGAGAAGCCGTGGTAGCGGCTGTGGTGGCATTGGTATTGACTGTGGTGCTGATAGGAGCGGTGGGCGCGAAGGTCGAGAGTTCTGTTGCGGCCGAGACCGGCATCACAAACCTTCGCATGAGCGACTCGTGTGAAGGGACCGATATACTCCTCTTTCCTGATGGTGTAGAGACTGTCCACGTCGTCTTTGACTACTCTGACATGCACGGGGAGGAGAGGCGAATCAAGGTCGCCGATGGGGTTACTCTATACGATGAAACCAAGTCTTACACAGAATCAGGCACAGAGTGCATAGAGATAACTCACACCTCTGGTTCCATTCCTCCTGACACGTATCAGACGCAGATATACGCTGGTGGACTTCTGCCCATCAAGACCCTCCTGTGGCACGTGCGTCAAGGGGAGGGAGGCGAAATCACAAACTTGCACATGAGCCTCTCGCCAGATGGCTCACCCAAAGAGGAATTCGTAGAGGGCACTAAGACCGTCTGGGCGGTTTTCGACTATGCCGATATGGAGGGGAATGAGGTAGGGATAGATACCTATCAGGGCGATTACCGTTTCGATGAGAGCCCAAGGGTGTCTCTTACCGGATCAGGGACGAAGGCCATCAGTGTAACCCACTACCTGGCGGCCGGTTTCCCTCCAGATCAGTATAGGGTTCACGTTATGAAAGATGGGTACGTTGAGGGGATTACAAATTGGAAGGTTCTGTACGGAGTCTATTTGCCTTTGACCTTGAAGAACCAGCCTTAGGTATTTAGCCGGCAGGGAACAGTGCAGCTTAGATGAATAGAGCTTGGTGGGGGGAGTAGAGAACCTACTCCCCCGTCTCGTTTAACGTGGTCGCATCAACAACTTACAGAGGTGAGTTATGAGTTATCCTACAGCCCTTTGGCATGAGCACGGGGGCAGTGGCGCGCAAACCGTGAATTGTTGACACAAATGGTATCTTGTGGTATCATTTTACTGGACGTGGGCAAAGGCAGAACTGGTAGGGAGATTTTCAGTAGATGGCTGATGTGGAGGGAAAGAGCTCATGAAGGGTGCGCCAATGACTAGGAGCAATTTGCATATTCTCTTGGCTGTTCTTGTGCTCCTTCTCCCCTGCCGCGCTCTCGCCGAAGAGCCGATACCTACCACGACCGCCCCGGCCTACGGTGCGGCGGCGTTCAAGGCGGGCGAGATCATCGTCAAGTTCAAAGAGGGCGTTCCACGACTTGGTGTCCAGTCTTTGCTCCTTGCTGAGGACATGAGCGTCTCGGAGGAAATGGATAACCTGGGTCTCATGCTGCTCTCTGTGCCCCAAGGCCGCGAGCTAGAGAAGGCAGAGGAACTAAAGCGCAGCCCTCTGGTGGAGTACGCCGGGCCCAATTACGCTGTCCGGATTGCAGATACTTTCGCCATCGAGCCCCACGACGGCCTTCGTGCTCTGGATGTCGAGCCCGATGATCCCTACTATTCCTCGCAGTGGAACTTGCCCCAGATTGAGGCCCCGGTCGCTTGGGACGTCACCGCTGGCAGCAATGAAGTAGTGGTTGCCTTTGTTGATTCGGGCGTTGATCTTGATCACCCCGAGTTTGCGGGTAAGATATGGACGAACACGGGCGAAATAGCGGGCAACGGCCTCGATGATGACAAGAATGGCAAGATAGACGATGTGCATGGTTGGGACTTCGTCAATTGGCATGGCGAACCTCAAGACGATTACGGACACGGCGCCTTCGTCGCCAGTATCGCTGTGGCGGAGACGAACAACAGCCAGGGGATGGCAGGCGTGTCGTGGGGGGCTGAGGTCATGCCCATCAAAGTGTACGATGAGTACGGTGTCTCCTATCATTGGCACACAGCGGGCGGGATCGAATACGCTGTTGATAATGGGGCAAAGGTCGTCAACCTAAGCTGGACCCTTCTCAGTGGCGTTGACCCCCAGCCACTGCAGACTGCCATAAATTACGCTCATTCGAAGGGCGCTCTTGTTATTGCCGCTGCTGGGGATACTTTCACTACCACCCATAAATATCCGGCCTCTCTTGATCACGTCGTTTCCGTTGCTGCCACTGACCGTAAAGATGATCACCCTGAATTCTCTACTTACAATGACAAGGTGGACGTCGCTGCACCTGGAAGCGATGTTTTGGGTGTCTACCTGGGAAGTGGCTATGCCAGGCTGACCAGCACTCATGCCGCCGCCCCCCATGTGTCGGGATTAGCAGCGTTGATCTGGTCGGTTAACCCCACTTTGACGCCCGAAGAAGTGGAGGGCATCATCAAGTCCACGGCCGTTGACCTGGGTGAGCCCGGCAGGGATGACTACTTCGGCTACGGACGCATTGATGCCGGCGCCGCCGTGATGACGACGACTCATTACCTTGAACTAGAATATGATGACCCCTTTTACTTCCTCATCTGTGATGGCTGTGCTCCCCCGTGGCGGAAGATCACCAATCCGAACACGAGCTGCTCCACGTGGAGTATCACAGCGATAGGTTCCTGGCTTTCTATCAGTTCGTGCGAGGGCAACACGCCATCTTCGGTGACGGTTTCCATAGACAGGGATGGGTTGCTAGATTACGGTTCTTATACTGCGACTATCACCGCCACCAGCATCATGTCCAGTTACGTGAACAACCCGAAAACGATCATTGCCACCGCTGTCTACACAGAGTGCTGGAGAAACTACTTGCCTTTGGTCTTCAAGCACCATAGCTCCGATTAGCTTTTTGGGAAGGTGTGGATTCTGAGCGATTGGGGCGGGCGTTGACGTTTTGCGAGGGGGCTAGTATGCAAACAGGTCATCCAACGTGCGGTACCGATAGCTGCCTAAGTGCAAAAGAGCTGGAAGCGGATTCTGTAGTTTATCAGTGCACGCCAACGCCAGGCGCTGCTTATGGTCGCCTGGCGTTGGCGTCTTGTTTTGTGCACGATGAGTTGGTAGAAACTTGTACAGGAATAACCCATCCGAGATCATCTCTCTCTGGCAAGAACGCCACGGTAGAGGAACCCACGAAGGAGGGAACAGTCCGATGAAAGCAAAACTGGCGAGAATCGTGCTGAGCACAATCGTTGGTGTGCTTGGCTTGGTGATGGTGATGGTGTTCCTGGGCAGCGCAGGGCCTGTGGCTGCCCGGGATGATGCAGGCCGAAGCGGCGACGCTCTGCTTGCTGTCGCTCCCAGTGATCTGCTGGTGGATGCTTCTCCGGGGGAAATCCGGGCTGATGGCAGCTCCGCGTCAAACATTACCGCCAGGGTATATGAAGGCGGGACGCCGGTGCAAGGGGCCTTTGTTGCCTTCACGACTACCTTGGGCACGATTGACCAATATTGCTACGTCGAAGCGGAAGACGATTCGGTGATAAAATCCTCCGGCTGGTACACTGAGAGCTTCTCTGGGGCTAGCGGAGGTCAACATGTTAGAACGTGTGGCACGGTGCACCCTAGTGCCAGGTTGGACTGGGCCTTCACGGCAAGTGCCATTGCCATGTTGTACGTTAAGGATCATAATGGCGGCGTCGCCGAGATCCAGATAGATGGTAGTCCGGTCATCACTGTGGACATGTACGCTGCCACCACAACGGCAGCAGAAAGGGTGATAGCTGCTGGCTTGGGCTCTGGCTCGCATGTTATAACCGTCAAGTACTTAGACCAATCCCCAGTGGGAGGGGGAACCTGCATTCGAGTTGATGCCTTCCGCTGTGGAACGACGACCGATGCCAGCGGCGAGGCCGCAGCTACGCTGACCTCGATAGACTTGTCGTGTGGATCGGAAGACGCCACAGTGACGGCCATGACCGGTGGTCCATCAATTTCGTACATGATAACCAATACGGAGTTAGTTGAATTCACAGCCAGCGTGCCTGACGGCGTGACCTTTACGGCCACCCCCGATCAGATGGCAGCGGATGGGACTTCGATCTCCAATCTGGAGGCTACGGTGCAAGATCAGTTCGGCGAATACGTTCCCGACTGTACCATGGTGGGCTTCGTGGCCACCGATGAGAACAGCGCCTGGATCACCCTCCCATACGAGCTGGTGGAGGGGGAAGACCCCACTGAGGTCACAGCGGGTGGGTGGAGTACAGATACCAACGGTCACCATGGCGGGGAGGCGATATATTCCGATACCCAGGGAGACACCGCCAGTTGGACCTTCACGGGGACAGCGGTTTCGCTGATCTATCCCAAGCTGTCTGACGCGGGTGTGGCCACGGTCACCGTTGACAGCGGCTCGCCCATCACGATTGATATGTATGCTCCGTCAGGTCAATATCAAGTTGAGCATGTGATCAGTCACTGCATGAGCTCTGGGCAGCACGACATAGAGGTGACGGTAGGTGGATACACTGCAACGGGCGGCACGGGCACGCGCGTCTACGTGGATGCCTTCCGCTCCGGCGAGAGCACCTCGGGGGGCACAGCCACGGCCATTGCGACCGCTGGGACGCAGGCCGGGGTGGTGTGGGCCGAGGCCACGGCGGTGGGGAGGCAGTGCTGTGAGATGGATAGCGTGGTTATGGATACCGTGCCCATCACCCTCAAGGCCGGCGATCCGCACACCCTGACCATCACGCCTGCTGCTGTCTCCATCACCTGCTGTGTGACCAGCACCCTCCAGTTCACGGTGACGGATGAGTATGGCAACATCGTGGGGGCGGTGGTGCCCAGGACGCTGAACGTGGACTTTGAGAGCACGCCCCAGGGTGATTTCTTGCCTTCCGACTCTGTGGTGGTGACCGACGGGGTTGGCAGCGTGATATTCCACGGCTACGAGGCGGGCAGCGGGACCATCACGGGCACGGTGGACGGCGCTGTAGGGACAGTGGCCCTGTCCGTGGCGGAAGGGGATTGCGACACGCTGGACATCAGCGCCGATCGGGAGTGGATCTATGTGACGGACACCCACACCTATCTCTTGGACGACTTTGTGTACACCACGACCATCACGGCTGATCTGAAGGACGGTTGCGAGAATCCTGTGGCGGATGGGACAGCGGTGACCTTCAACACCAGCCTGGGCAACTTGAGTCCTGCCAATCCCACCACCGTCAACGGCGTGGCCACGACGACGCTTACATCGGAGCAGTTGGGGGCGGGCGTGCCAACGCAGACGGCATACATCACCGTCACCGGCGCCGGCTGTCCCGTCTCGGACACGACCAGCGTGGACTTCGTGCGTCACGTCTACACCCTGACCGTCACGGCTGATCCCGATGAGATGAGCGTCGGCGGAAATCTTTCCACCCTCACCGCCGATGTGGATGACGGATTTGGCGCGCCCACGCCCAATGGCGTCGTCGTGACCTTCACCATCGCCCCGGCCTTAGCCGCGGTCTCGCCTGCGGATGTGGAAACAGTAGGCGGCACGGCCGCGGCCACCGCCACCTCTGAGACGCAGGCGGGGGTTGCGACGATTTTGGTGACGGCCACGGGGAGCACGATCACCAACACGGGCCTCATCACCATCACCGCCGGCGATCCGCAGACCCTGACCATCAGGCCTGCTTCCGTTTCCATCACCTGCTGTGTGACCAATACCCTCCAGTTCACGGTGACGGATGAGTATGGCAACATCGTGGGGGCGGTGGTGCCCAGGACGCTGAACGTGGACTTTGAGAGCACGCCCCAGGGTGATTTCTTGCCTTCCGACTCTGTGGTGGTGACCGACGGGGTTGGCAGCGTGATATTCCACGGCTACGAGGCGGGCAGCGGGACCATCACGGGCACGGTGGACGGCGCTGTAGGGACAGTGGCCCTGACCGTGGCGGAAGGGGATTGCGACACGCTGGACATCAGCGCCGATCGGACGTGGATCTACATCACTGATACACACACCTCTCTTCTGACCAATTTCCCCTACACCACGACCATAACCGCTGATCTGGAGGATAGCTGCGATAATCCTGTGGCGGATGGCACGGCGGTGACTTTCAACACCAGCCTGGGCGACTTTAGCCCTGCTAGTCCCATTACCACCGTCAACGGCGTGGCCACGACGACGCTTACATCGGAGCCGTTGGGGGTAGGCGTGCCGACGCAGACGGCGTACATCACCGTCACAGGAGCGGATTGCCCTGTTTCGGCCACGACCAGCGTGGACTTCGTGCGGCACGTCTACACCATGACCGTCACCGCTGTTCCCAACGAGATGAGGGTGGGTGGGAATCTTTCCACCCTCACCGCTGATGTGGATGACGGATTTGGCGCGCCCACGCCCGATGGCGTCAGGGTGGTTTTCACCACCACCTCCCCGTCCAGGGCCTGGGTCTTGCCTGGATACGTGGAAACAGAAAGCGGCGAGGCCATCACTACGGCCACTTCTGCGATACAGACGGGACTGGTGACGATAACGGCCGTGGCAGGGGATACGGTGACAGGTACGACGTTCATCACCATCACCGCCGGCGATCCGCACACTTTGACCATCACGCCCGCAGATATCTCTACTGATTGCTGTGTGACTCGCACGTTGCAGTTCACGGTGACGGATGAGTACGGCAATCTGGTGGGGGCGGTGGATCATCGGCCAACGACTGTGTGTTTCTATTCCATCCCTGGAGATCTGGTGGACACCTGGGCGCCTGGTGGCTGTGTTGTGGTCACCGATGGCGTTGGCAGCGCGGAATTTCATGGCTGGGCATCGGGCTCTGGAACGATCAAGGGTTATGTGCAATATCATTCCGATGTCCACGCTACCTCAAACATCACGGTAGCGGCCAGCACTCCTGCCACATTGACGCTCAGCCGCTCACCCACGTCCATCCTAGCTGACGGATTGGACACGACCCTCATCACGGCGACGGTGAAGGATGCTTGTGGGAACCCCGTAGCTGGCAGCGTAGTGACCTTTACCACGGATTTGGGCAGCTTCGGGCCTCCCCCCACCACGACGCTCAGCATCACGGCGCCCACAAACTCCAGCGGTGTAGCCACAGCGACCATGAGATCGGAATGCACAGCTCGCCAAGTGAATATCACGGTGACGGTGGACTCGGTGGTGGAGACAACCTACGTCAACATGGTAGGCGTGGCCTGGGATGTGCAACTCGCCGCCAACCCTGCCAGTATCCAGGTAGGCGGAGACACGTCCGACCTCACGGCTACAGTGAACGATCAGTTTGGAAACGCCGTGCTTGATGGCACGGTGGTGACTTTCACGACCAGCGCGGGCAGCGTGGGGAGCGATACGGTCGCTAAACCGACCAGCGGCGGAGTGGCCACGGCTGTCTTGACCTCGCCGAACACCTCAGGTACGGCCGCCATCACGGCTACCGCCGGCGCCGGAATTGATGCGGTCACCGACACGGTTACGGTGACCTTCGAAGCCGACCTACCTTACACCGTGACGTTGGAAGCTTATCCGATGACCCTCGCGGTGGGTAGTAGTTCCGCGCTTACGGCCACCGTCGTGGATCAGTACAACAACCATGTGGCCGATGGAACTGTTGTGACCTTCACTACCAGCCTGGGCGAGCTGGGAAGCGACTCGGTGGCCAAGACCACCACCAACGGCGTGGCTACGGCGACGCTGACCTCCACCCTCTCAGGGGTCGCAGTGGTCACGGCCACCTCGGATTCGAGGGTCGCCACAACGACGGTTACCTTCCAGTCCGATCTGCCCTACACAGTGACCCTGACGGCCAACCCGCTGACCCTGACTGTGGGATACAGTTCGACGCTCACCGCCCTGGTAACGGATCAGTACAGCAACACCGTGGCCGATGGGACGGTCGTGACCTTTACCATCAGTTTGGGCGAAGCGGCGAGTGAGTCGTTCACCAGGACGACCAGCAGCGGGATAGCCACGGCGACTGTGACCTCTTCGCTGCCTGGAACCGCGGCCATCACGGCCACAGCCGGTTCAGCGTCCGACAACGCGGCCGTGGTCTTCCAGGCGGACGTCCCTTATACGATAACCCTGGAAGCTTATCCGACGAGCATCCCCGTTGCTGGCCATACGTCGGCTCTTACGGCTACGGTGGTAGACCAATATAACAACAACGTGTCCGACGGGACAGTAGTGACCTTCACCACCAGCTTGGGCATTCTGGGGAGCAACGTGGCTGCCACCTCTGGTGGAGTGGCTACGGCCGTGTTGACTTCGGAGACCACGGCGGGCACGGCGCTGGTCACGGCTACGACGGATTCCAAGGTTGCCACGACGACGGTAGAATTCACGCCTCTGTCACCCTACACCCTGACCCTGGCAGCCTACCCGACTGAGTTGACCGTGGTGGAAACCTCGACGCTTTCGGCCACGGTGAAGGATCAGTACGATAACCATGTGGCCGATGGAACGGTGGTGACCTTCACTACCAGTCTGGGCGAGGTGGGGAGTGACGCGGTCACCAAAACGACCACGAGTGGGGTGGCTACCGCCGACCTGACCTCCCAGGTTCCCGGCGCCGCAACCATTACCGCCACGGCCGATTCGGTGTCCGACACGGTGGACGTCACGTTCGAAGTCGGCCCGCCCTACACCGTGACCCTGGTGGCCCATCCGATCAGTCTGACCGTTGGGGCGACCTCGGCCTTGACAGCCACGGTGAAGGATCAGTTCAACAACCATGTGGCCGATGGGACGGTGGTCACGTTCACCACTAGCCTGGGCGAGCTGGGAAGTGAGCCAGTCACCAAGACCACGGTTGGTGGCGTGGCCACGGCCACGTTGACCTCCGAGGTGGCGGGCACCGCAGTAGTGACCGCTACTTCCGACTCCCAGTACGGCACGGCGAGCGTGACCTTCAACCCAGATCTGCCCTACACCATGACGCTAGAGGCCTACCCGACTGATATTCCCATCGGTGGGGCTACATCGGAGATCACGGCCACGGTCAGAGACCAGTATGACAATATGGTAGCGGATGGGACGGAGGTGACCTTTACTACAGACCTGGGCAGCATCGGTTCCACCAGTGTAGTCAAAACCACCGCCAACGGGGTGGCCAATGCCACCTTGACCTCCGGCTTGATCATTGGCACGGCGAACATAACCGCCACTTCGGGTGCGGCAGAGGCGCAAACTCAGGTGACCTTCACCGTTGGCCCGCCGTACACAGTCACCGTGGAATCGTGGCCGCCCACTATTGAAGTAGGTGGCAGCACGGCCACCATCACGGCCACCGTGAGGGACGTCGGCGGCTACCCCGTGGCCGACGACACGCCTGTGGTCTTCTCTACTGACTTCGCCAGCCTGGGCAGCGACACGGTCACCAAGTACACGACCGACGGCGTGGCCATCGCCACCCTGACTTCGGGAACGACGCCTGGCATCGCCCACATCACGGCCACCGCTGACTCCAAGTCCGACAGCACGATGGTCAAAGTCGCGGCCGGGCCGCCCTTTAGCATAGACGTTACCGCTGATCCGACCTACATTCCCATTGGCGGAGCCACGTCGCTCATCACGGCTACAGTGAAAGACCGTTATGGCAACAATGTAACCAATGGAACCAACGTAGATTTCGTCACTGACCTGGGAAGCGTATCGCCTTCCTCCGATGCTACAGAGGAAGGGAAGGCTGGAACCACATTGACCTCTGGGATAATCAAGGGGCCGGCCACTGTCACTGCCATTGCTGGCCCAGAAGAGGGGTCGGTTGAGGTGGTCTTCACTATCGGTCCCCCATTCTACGTTAACGTGGTTGCAGATCCATTGATTATCCCTCTCAATGGGCACACTTCCAATATACGGGCTACGGTAAAGGACATCGGGGGCAACAACGTGGCCGATGGGACAGAGGTGACCTTCTCCACGAGTTTGGGACTGTTGGGCAGCGACACGGTCGTCAAGACCACCACCGACGGTGTGGCTGAGGCCGTTCTGACCTCAGAAACCGCTGCGGGTACAGCGGTGGTCACTGCTACGGTGGATTCGCTTCACCAAACCACCGAAGTTGTCTTCAGTCCGGATCCGCCCCACGCCGTGGCGGTGACGGCAGACCCGATGGCTATTCCCGCTAATGGGGTATCTACGTCGGCAGTTCGGGCTACGGTGACCGATCAGTACGGAAATATGGTGGCTGATGGAGTCACTTGTTACTTCCACACCAGCCTGGGGGAAGTATGGCCCCCCTTCGACACCACATTCAATGGTGTGGCTGAGACGACTCTGACCTCCAGCGAGACCGTTGGCCTGGCCGCTGTGACAGCCACCTGTGAGAGTATACCAGATACGATCTATGTGTCCTTCTACGTGCCCGAGTTCAAGGTCTATCTGCCTACGCTCTTCAAGGCTTACTGATTCTCTACGTTGCCAGATACCTGTGCTGAGTTGGTCGAAGTGCTTGTATTGCCATAGCCGGTGATGGGGCCGCTCAAGCGGGTCTCATCACCGGCGACCAAAGAGAGCCATCGGGGAGATTCACCGGTGGCTTTTTCTTGGAGTGGGTGAGATGGTGTTGTGATCAAGGTGACTTCTCCCCTCCGGAAAGGACGGCATATGAGAACTGCTGTCATTATTCCTACCTACAACGAAAGCGACAACATCGAGGCCCTGGCGAAAGAGATCTTGGCTCTTGAGGAGGTCGCCGAGATCATCGTCGTTGATGACAACTCGCCTGATGGTACGGGGGAAATCGCTGATGAACTAGCGAAGGTGTATCGAGGCAGCATGCAAGTCATCCATCGCTCTGGCAAGCTGGGTTTGGGTACCGCCTATATCACTGGCTTCAAAGCGGCGCTCGACTCAGGCGCTGACTGCATTGTGACGATGGACGCCGACTTCTCCCACCGTCCCAGCTACATCCCTGACCTAGTGGCCAAGAGCCAGGAGGCACACTTGGTTATTGGTTCCCGCTACGTTGATGGGGGAGGTACACTGAATTGGGGTCTGCGGCGACGGCTCTTTAGCCGAGGAGCGAATGCGGTGGCTCGCCTGATGTTGGGCCTCAAGGCGCATGATTGCACCGCTGGCTTCCGCTGCTATCGCCGCGAAGTGTTGGAGTCCATCGAACTGGATGACATCTTCTCCGATGGCTACTCCTTCTTGATCGAAATGCTCTATAAGTGCCAGCGAAGGGGATGGCAGATCGGCGAAGTGCCCATCATCTTCGAGGACAGACGCTGTGGAGCTTCCAAGATATCCCAGCGCGAGGTCTTCAAAGCCCTCTACACTGTGTTGTGTTTGGCCTGGGAGCGCGTCTTTCGTCGGGCGCGCCCTTAGCCGCGGAATGGTGGCCCTTTGACAGACTCAGTAGATCTAATCTTGCTCGGCCTGGATCGTCAGATCCAGGCCCAAAGCGGGGATTTGACAATCCCCTTGGAGCAATTTTGGATCCACTGAGACTTGGAATAGGCAGGGAAGCCGCCCCTGTTAGCGATAGCGACGGTATTTCTTGTCCTCGTCTCCGTTCCCGCCGATGAGCATGGTCAGGACGAAGCTGACGATGCTGATCACCAGTGCGCCCCAGAAGGCTGGCCAGAAGCCTGCCACGTAGAAACCCAGCCCAAGCTGCCTCCCCAGCCAAGATGCCAGTTGGAGCATCAGGGCGTTGATCACCAGGGTGAAAAGCCCCAGGGTGAGCATAATCAAAGGGCAGGTGAGGAACTTGAGGACGGGGCTGATCAGGGCGTTCACCAGGCCGAAGATGAGGGCCATGACCGCCAGCACCTGCCAGCCCCCATCGGCATGGATGCCTGGCACCAGCTCGGCGGCCGCGTACAGAGCCACAGCGTTGATTAACCAGCGTATGACCAGTTTTTGTCGCATAACGTACCTCCTCGTAGTTTGAGATCTCCCGGAAAGTCCTTGGGAATGCTCCCAGCCCCCGTCCCCTGTTAGCGAAGCGGCGGCGTCGCCAGCGAAATCACCTCGCGGAAATCGCCCCGGGGACGGGGCTCAGAGCACTTTCCGGGAGAGCTCGTTTCAGTCCGTTGAGTTCGCGTTCGTCCGTTGGGTGTTCGTTAGTGCCAGCCGCATCTGGGCCAGCGTTCTCTCCTCGGTGAAGCCGCGCCGCTGGAGAGCCTCGATCGCTTCACGATGTTCGGCGGGATGATTGACGACCACACCTCGTTCTGGATAGCTCCCCAATATCCCCAGAGCTTCTGCGATCAGCATTTCCTCCAGTTGGCCGCGATGGTCGGGATGTACCATCAACTTCAGCTTGTGCTCGCCTCGCCAGCGGGAAGCCAGCACGGTGAGCGTGGCGATGAAGCGGTCGCCCTCCTCTACCGCCAACCGATATTCCTTGCGCCCCGCCATCAGATTGCTGAGCCGCCTGGACAGCCGCTGGTCTAGGCCCACCATAAAATGGCCGGCGCGCACTGGCATGAGCCACTGGGCCTCCTTTGAGGTGGCGTCTAAGGCGAGCGCGTACTCTTTCCGCCACTCGCTGTAGCTCCTTTTGCGCAACCCATAGCCCTGTCCTGGGGCAGTCGAAGGGCCCCGCCGAAGGGCTGTGGAGGGGTCTTCGCTGGGCAGCGGTTTCACTGTTTCCAGGCGCAGCTTCGTCTCAGCGGCGAACTGCTCGAAGCCCAGGTCCTGGTAAAGCTTGCGGGCGGGGAGGTTGTCGGTGTGCACCTGGAGGATGATCCACGTCCCATGATACTCCCTGGCCAGTTCAATGCCCGCCTGCACCAGATGGTGGGCGATGCCCTGGCCCTGGTAGTCGGGTCGAACGGCGACGTTGCTGATAAGCCAGCGGAGGGAGTGGGGGGCGACTCTGCCCACGCTGACGTTGCCGACGGCGCGGCCTTCTTCTATCCAGGCAAAGCCCTGGAAGCTTTCGTGGAACCCGGGGCTGATGCGATCCAAGAGCCAGAGGAAAGGACCAAAGTAGCTCATGAACCTCATCTCACGCAGGGCCTCTCTGCTCTGTGGGGTCAGGTCTTCGCCGAACGCTTCCTCCATCAGATCTGCTATCTGCGCCATGTCGCGGCTGGGATCCACGGGCCGCAGGCCGCTGAACGTCTTTCTCTGCCGAGCGGCTTGAGCCAACATCTACTCCCACCCGATGATCCATGCGCAGAGGCCGGCCAGTAGGATAGTGCTGACCACCAAAGCCGCTAGCTGTCCCGCCAGCAGCCCCACGTCCTCGGCTGCCCGGAGAAGCATGGGCACCATAAACACTGCCAGGATAAACCAGGCCACCAAACGCGGGTGCCGATTAGTGATTTTTCGTACAGACATCACAACTCCCTTCCCTTGATTTTCGGTGTGGAACTCGGCAATCGAAAATCGCAAATCAGAAATCTTGTCCCACTCCCTTTTAACTTGTCGCCAGGTCTCGTCCAGGCTGCCGCTGTTGTCAATCACCACGTCGGCCAGGGCCAGCTTAGCTTCCTGAGGCGGCTGGGCCTCGATGCGCTGACGAGCTTCCTCTTTGGTCAGACCTCGCTGCTCCACCAGACGGGTTAGCTGCTGCTCCTGGCTGCAGGTGACCACCCAGAGGGCGTCGCAGGTTCTGTCCATGCCGGCCTCGATGAGCTTGATGGCCTCCACCACGACCACGGGCTGTTGGCTGCTCGCAATCAGTTCTCTGGTGCGAGCGATGACGGCCGGGTGCACGAGGGCCTCCAGGCGGCGCAGCGCGACTTGGTCGGCAAAGACGATGCTGCCCAGCTTCTGGCGGTTGATGCTCCCGTCTTGAGACAAGATGCCCTCCCCGAATTCCCGCACCACGGCTTGCCAGACGGGCGAGTCCTTCTCCATCACTTGGTGAGCCAGGGCATCGGCGTCAATAACTTGTGCCCCCAGGCGTTCCAGCATCTTTGCTACGGCGCTCTTGCCGGTGGCGATGTTGCCGGTCAGGCCGATGACGTACTTCACGCCGCACCTGCCTCTGCCCACTGGGCCAGGAGCCGTTGCAGCTCTTCTTCCACCTGCTGGTACTCCGCCCCCAGCTCTCGCAAGCTTTCGGCATCCTGGGCTATACTGGCCGCCACCAGTTCCTCGTTGAGAGCCGACAATTGAGCCTCCAAATGGGCAATGTCTTCCTCCAGCTTCGCCATTCGGCCGACAATGGTCTCTCCCGCTTTCTTCTTCCCTTTCCTTCGCCTTCTTTTCTCCTCTGTCTCCTCTGTCTCCTCTTCCTCTTCTGCCTCTTCCGCCCTCCTCTTTTGCTCCTGGAAGTCGGAATAGTTGCCCTTGTAGACCCGCAGCTCTCCATCTTCGATGCTCCATACCTGCGTGGCCAGAGCGTTGATCAAATAGCGGTCGTGGGAGACAAAGAGAATGGTGCCATTGAATTCGGCCAGAACCTCCTCCAGAATCTCCTGAGAGGCGATGTCCAGGTAATTGGTGGGCTCGTCCAGGAGCAGGAAATTGGCGCCTTCCAGGGTCAGCTTGGCCAAGGCCACTCGGCTTCGCTCGCCGCCCGAAAGGTCGCCTATCCGCTTGAAGACGTCATCGCCCGAAAACAGGAATCGTCCCAGGAAGCCACGGGCTTTCTCCAGCGGCAAGTTGCGGACGTCGAGGATCTCGTCCAGGATGGTCTTTGCGTTGTCCAGGCCCTCGTGGGCTTGGGCCAGGTAGCCGAATTCGACGTTGTGGCCGACCTGCACCACCCCGTTCGGGGGGGATACCTGGCCGATGACGGTCTTCAGAAAAGTGGTCTTGCCCGAACCGTTGGGGCCGAGCAGGGCCGCCCGTTCGCCTCGACGCAGGTATAAGTTTGGACAGGTGAAAAGGGGTGCGTGCGGCGGATAGCCGATGGCCAGGTTCTCCGTGGTGAGGACCAGGTCGCCGCCGCGCAGGTCGGTCTCGATAGAGAGGCTGATCTTCTTGGCCTTACGGGGACGCTCCAGGCGCGGCAAGCGGTCCAGCCTTTTTTGGCGTCCCTGGGCTTCCTTGGTCCGTTGGCCGGCCATGTAACGGCGGATGAATTCCTCGGTCTTCTTGATATGCTTTTGTTGGGCCTCGTACTCGGCCAGGCGGCGCTCCATGCGCTCGGCTCGCAGGGCTAAATAGCGGCTGTAGTTCCCGGCGTAATCCTCCAGGCGGCCAAAGGCCAATTCCCAGACCCTGTCTGCGACCTTGTCCAGGAAGTAGCGATCGTGGGCTACCACCACCAGACTGCCTCCCCAGTTGCCCAGGTATTCTTCCAGCCACTGGGTGGCCGCCAGGTCGAGGTGATTGGTAGGCTCATCCAGGAGGAGGAGGTCTGGCTTGGAGAGGAGCAGCTTGGCCAGCAGGGCCCTCGTCTTCTGGCCGCCGCTCAGGATGCTGAGAGGTTGGTGCTGTTCCTCTTCTGGGAAGCCCAAGCCGGCCAGAACCATCTTGATCTCGCTCTCGTATCGGTATCCACCGGCCAGCTCAAAGGCTTGCAGTGCCTCCCCGTAGCGTTGTATGGCGTCCTCGCGCTGGGTGGGGTCGGCCATCTGCTGTTCCAAACGGCGCAGTTCAGCCTGTTGCTCCTGCAGGTCGGTTAAGACGGTTAGCATTTCATCGTAGAGTGTGCGTTGGCTGGGCAGCTCGGCTTCTTGGGGTAGGTAGGCCATGCGCAGCTTCCGAGCTCTGTAAACCTGGCCTGTCGTTGGTCTCTCCAGGCCGGCTATGATGCGCAGCAGCGTTGTCTTGCCCGTACCGTTGCGGCCTACCAGCGCGATCTTGTCGCCCTTGGCGATCCGCAGGGAGACGTCCCAGAAGACATCCTGAGCGCCATAGGATTTGCTCAACTTGCTGGCAGTTACGATAGACATCTCTCGATTAACCTCTTTGCCCTGGGGACGTGGCGCGATAATTATACCACATTCTTCGTGCATGACCAATTCTGCGTTAAACGACGGGAGGCCGAGGTATGACCTTCCGCCAGTGACGGGGATTTGACTTGGGTGTGGCTAAAACTTGTGGTAGTGACGACTTTAGTCGTTCCAAGCGACTGAAGTCGCTACTACCTTCCACAGATTCTAGCCACACTCATTTGACTTTTTGTGGTCTGATCAGTATAATATAAGCAGCTTGAGCGCGGGTGTGACGCAGTGGTAGCGTATCTGCTTCCCAAGCAGACTGTCGTGGGTTCGAATCCCATCACCCGCTCTGTGGTTTGGTAGCCTCTTCCGAGATACAACATCCTTGTGTTTCGGAAGAGGCTTTTTGTATGTCCATGAGCATACAGCCCTTGCTTATGGGGCACCGAGCGGAGCCGCCAATCAGCCAGAGATGACCTAAATCTACAGCACCACAGGAGGTTGACACTGTCACGCGGCCAGCCTGGGCAGGGCGTTTCTCCGTCCTGCGCAGGCACATCCGTCGTTCCTCAATGTTCGTCTTGTCCTCAGTGGACATTTTTCCCTCCGCTAGCATTTGGCAGGAATGGATGCTTGGATTTGCAAAATGGGGATGGGGCTGATATAATTGGAGTTCAGCGTGATTTTTGCTGCAGCCCCTCGTGCGATTTGTGACAGAGAGCCCAGTATCTTCAGGAGGTGCGAGTGTGAGGCTCGTGCAATTTCTCATCCCACTGGCAGTGATAACAGCGGCGTTAGCGATCGTTTCAGCTCCCTCATCTGCAGTCGGGCCGGGGGATGTGTTGATCAACGAAGTGGCCTTCAAAGAATCGAGCGATTGGATCGAGTTCTACGTGCTGCAAACTGCAAACTACGAGGGCCTCAGAGTCTACGAAGGAACCAAGTTGGTAAAAGAGTTCCCCACGATCACGGCTTCGGCCGGCGATTACATCGTTTTACACTTCAACGATTTGACGAGCGATGAGAGCGACGCCACCGGCAGGGGGACAAACGGCTACTGGGACATCTACACTGCCGATGCAGGATTGACAGGGACCGATAATGTAGTTCAGATCAAGAACCCGTCGGATGATCGTGTGGATGTGGTCATCTGGTCCAATAACAGCGGCAAATTTACGGGCCACCAAACGGAGGCCAATGACGCGGTTTCCGAGGGTCATTGGGACGCGGGGGCAGTCTTCTCAGATACTCGCGACAGCGATGCCTGGACGGACAGCAGCGACGTCAAGGCAGGCAAGTCAATAGGCCGGGATTCAGCTTCCACCGACACCAACGCCAAGGCCGATTGGCATCTGTTCACCACTCAAACTCCAGGCGCGGCTAACCCGACTATGGGCATCCCTGGCGATGTGCTGATCAACGAGGCGGCCCCCAACGAGGACTGGGATTGGATCGAGTTCCGCAACGTGTCAGGCGCGGACCTCGATATCCAGTACTGGCTGGTGCGAGAACGAAGCACCGAGGTGAAGACTTTTCCAGCCTATACGATAGCTCCCGGCGAGTATATCGTCCTGCACTTTGACGATTCGACCGATGACGAGACCACCGGGGATACCAACAGCAACGGCTATCGCGATTTCTACACCGCCGACGGCGGCCTCACCGGCACGGACAACGTGCTCATCCTAGAGGACGGGGCCAGCACCATGATTGACGCCCTGGCCTTCGCCAACAACGACGGGACCTGGGCGGGTCCTCAACATACCGCTTTTACCAACATAGTTGCTGCCAATGAATGGGTGGGTACAGTTTATCCCAACGATACAGAGGAAAACAAGAGAAAGAACGAAGAACAGTGTGCGGATTGGAGCCAGGGAGGCAAGGGCAAATCTCTAGGCCGGGATGCAGCTTCCACCGATACCAATGCCAAAGCGGACTGGCACGTTTTCACCAGCCACACTCCCGGAGAAGCCAATCCTGTCCTGGGCAGGCCCGGCGATATCCTGATCAACGAGGCGGCGCCCAGTGAAGGCGAGGATTGGATCGAGTTTCGCAACGTGTCAGGCGCGGACCTCGATATCCAGTACTGGCTGGTGCGGGAACGAAGCACCGAGGTGAAGACTTTTCCCGCTTACACGGTTGGCCCTGGGGAGTACTTCGTCTTGCACTTCGAAGGCGATGCGGCCGATGACGAGGTCGCAGGCGATGCCAACGGCAATGGCCATCGCGATTTCTACACCGCCGACGGCGGACTCACCGGCACGGACAACGTGCTCATCCTGGAGGACGGGGCCAGCACCATGGTTGACGCCCTGGCTTTCGCTGACAACAATGGGACGTGGGCGGGCGCGCAGCAGACGGCCTTCGACAACGTCGTCGAAGCAGGCCACTGGCAGGGCACTGTGGATGGCGGAGCGGCGGTCAACGAGCCGCAGTGCGCCGATTGGAGCGATGGAGCTAAGGGCAAGTCCCTGGGCAGAGATGCTTGGTCGAGAGATGCCGATAGCGAGAGCGACTGGTATCTGGCGCTGCCCACCCAGGGCCGGGTCAACCCGGGCTGGCCCCACGCTGTGGCCGTGACCGCGGAGCCCGCCAGCATCCCCGCAGACGGTGCCTCCACTTCCACCATCAGAGCGACGGTCAATGACGTTAACGGCAATTCCGTGGCCGACGGGACGACGGTTGTTTTTGCCACCGACCTGGGCGCTCTGAGCTCCACCACCGCTGAAACCGTTGATGGAGTGGCCACCGTGACTCTGAGAGCCGGCGCCGTGCCGGGGAAAGCCACGGTCACCGCCGCGTCCCTCAGGGCTTCCGGCCGGACCAGCGTCCAACTCACCTTTATACCCACCCAGACCGGCGCCCGCCTGTCGCTGCCTGCGATTGACAGTGAGCATGGCTGGGAGACGATGATCCAGGTGCAGAACGCGGGCGACGAGGACAGCGGCGCGATTGCGTTTTTCTGGGGGGAGGGCTCGGGCCAGTGCCTGGACGACGATGCGGCCCCGATAGGCGTTGCCTGCATGAGCGTCCCCGCGCACGCTGTCTGGACCCTGCAGGCTCAGATCCCCGACGCGGCGAAGTCAGCCATAGTCTACTCGGTGGACGAGGCCCTTTTCGGCGAGGCCTGCGAGAAAGCTGCTCGCGCGGTGGGCGATAGCACCAAGTGGGAGAAATGGGAGGATGATTATGAGGGCTCTGGCCAGCCCGTGGCGGTGATCGTCCACCGCCACGGGCCTAACGACTACGGCGCGCTGGTTTCGAGTGCTTATGCCGCTATCTCCGAAGTCATGGAAGGAAACGGGCCTCCTTATCAGTACTTCGCTCCCTATGCCATGAGGCAGTATTACAACTTGGACACCGAGATCATCGTCCAGAACGCCGGCCAGAGATGCGCCTCCGTATGGCTCCACTACCAAAAGCAGGACGGGAATTGCAGCTTCAGCCATGCGGAGCACGTCGAGCAGTTGGCGGCGGGGGAATCGGTGCGGACAAGGGCGCCCGAGGTGCTGGGTGTGGGGTGGCTGGGTTCGGTTTACGTCACCGCCAACGAGCCTCTGAGCATCATCGTGGATCAGGCCAGCTTCCCGCCGTCGGTGGATCGGGGCGTGCTGCTGACCTACGAAGCCCGGCCCTACCAGCTCACCACGGACACGCTCTTCTATGCCGACCTGGTCTTCCGTGAATTGGGCGGCTGGGAGGCCAGCATCCAGGTGCAGAACCTGACCCAGGAGTCTCTACCCACCTTCGTGACCGTCGAATTCTTCGACCACAGCGGCGGCTCCATCCTTTTCCTGGGCGACTGGGTGTGTCCCGCTGGAGGGAGCACTTTCTATCTGCCGTCCATCGCTGGCCTGGGGATTGAATACGCCGGGGCGGCGGTGATCCAGTCGCACAGCCAGGTGGGCTATCCCGGCGGTGCAGAGACCGACGGCCAGCCCATCTTCGCCGTAGTTGACCTCAAGAGGGCCGGGCTGGACGCCCAAGGGGGGAGCTACAACGCTCAGGCGGAGAGCGAGAAGCAAGGGGCCACCGTCCTCTTGCTACCCTTCTTGGCCAGAGATCACCAGGGACTGACCTCTCTGGTCGCCGTCCGCAACAGCTCCAACTGCAACGACATCGAGCTCAAGCTGGAAGCAAGGGACGAGACCGGCGCCGTGGTTAGCCTGGTGAGCGACCTCTGGCTGCGCGCTGGGCATCTCAAGCTCATAGACCTGGCCAGCATGGACAGCGTTGCGTCTGGCTTCGCTGGCGCGGGGATAGTGGAGGTCACCGACGTGCGGCAGTTGTGCGACAGCGACGGCGATGGGGACGTGGATCAATCCCCAACCATGCCTTCTGTGGTGGTGGTGAACAAAGGTCCTGGCCCTGGGGACGTTGCCTGGGTATACGAGGGCATCCCGGCGGAATAGGCCCTCTCGCCTCGTTGGCAGCGGGTGGATATTTGTCAGAATCAGAGTTTGATGCTATAATCTGTACCAAGTAACTGAACGCCACTTGCTGCCAAAGGCTGTGATGGAGAGGAGTAGGCGGGGGGAGACCGCCAGGGAAGCGGGATCGTGGACTGAGAACCCCGCTCGGAGGAAGCCCGCTGAAGTTCGCTCCTGAGCCGACGGGTGAACGGGGTCGGTGATTTGGTAGACTGGGGCAGCGGCCCACCAATCTGCCAGTTTCCCAGTTTACCGATCTACCAGTCCCCCACTAGCCTGTTCCGGAGCCCCACCGTTAGCGGGGCGACTGGCAAGTCACCTGCAAAGGTGGCCGCCGGTGTGGAGGGGGCCTACGGTCGTGGGCCAAACAGGGTGGTACCGCGGAGCATCACGGTTGCAGCTTCGTCCCTGACGAAGTGGGCAACCGTTTTTGGTTGAAGGCAACGCGCTTACAGGTAGATTTGTATCATCCCATTGTGAAGGAGCGAAACATGCTGCAAAAGCTACACCAACTGAAAGACGAGGCCCTCCAAGCCCTGGAAACGGTCTCCGATTCCGACGAACTGACCGACTGGCGCATCGAATACTTGGGCAGGAAAAGCGAGTTGAACAGCATCCTGCGCAACGTGGGGCAACTGCTCCCTGAGGAGCGGCCGGCCGTGGGGCGACTGGCCAACCAGGTCAAGCTGGCGCTGGAAGCTGCCCACGACGACAAGGCCGAAGCCCTCAGACGCCGGGAGTTGGAGAGGGCGCTGAGGGAAGAGAGGAGCGACGTGACGCTGCCCGGCCGCCCCATCAGCCTGGGGCGGCTGCACCTCACCACTCAGACCTTGAGACAGATTTACGACGTCTTCGGCGCCATGGGCTTCCAGGTCTACGAGTCGCCCGACGTGGAGACCGACGAGTTGAATTTCGGCCTGCTGAACATGCCGCCCCATCACCCCGCCCGCGATATGTGGGACACCTTTTGGATTGACGATGAAGTGCTGCTGCGCACCCACACCTCGCCGGGCCAGATCCGAGTGATGCGCGAGCGCTGCCCTGAGCCTATCCGCGTCATCCTGCCCGGAAAGTGCTACCGCTACGAGCAGATCACGGCCCGCTCTGAGCACCAGTTCTATCAGGTGGAGGGGCTGGCCGTGGGGCACGCCATCACCATGACCGACTTGATCGGCACGCTGACCGAGTTCGCCCGCCGCTTCTACGGCCCGCGGCGCCGCATCCGCATCCGGGGCTCCTACTTCCCCTTCACCGAGCCCAGCATCGAGGCCGACATGGACTGCATCCTCTGCGATGGCGAGGGCTGCCGGGTGTGTCAGTACAGCGGCTGGCTGGAGGTGTGTGGGGCGGGGATGGTGCACCCGGTGGTGCTTCAAAACGGCGGCTACGACCCCGACGAGTGGAGCGGCTTTGCCTTCGGTTTCGGCGTCGAGCGGCCAGCGATGGTCAAGTACGGCATTGACGACATTCGCCTGTTCTACGGGAATGATTTGCGCTTCCTGAGGCAGTTCTAATAACGAGGCACCGAGGAATAAGGCAACGAGGCACCGAGGCGATAAGGCAATGAGGGAAAAGGGGAATGGGTAGAATTGGCAAGGCGGGCGAGAAGGGGTTGGGTAGTCTGAAGGTGTGGCATAGGGCGCGGGAGTTGGTGGTGGCTGTGCACAAGGGGGTAGTGCCGCGGTTGCCGCCCGAGGAAAAGTGGGACCTGGCGAAGCAGATACGGCGTTCTTCCAAGAGTGTGGCCGCCAACATTGCTGAGGGCCACGGGCGCTACTACTACCAACAGGGCGTCTTTTTCTGCTATATCGCCCGTGGTTCGCTGGATGAAACAATCAACCACCTGGTGACGGCGTTCGAACTGGAATACATCTCCAAGGAGCTTTACCGTGAAGTACGAGCCATCGCCGACGAGACCCGTCGCATGCTCAACGGCTACATCGCCTACCTCAAGAAATGCAAACAGGGCGAAACGGAGCCTGGCAGTCAACTTGCTGCCACTCACCCTCGTATCGCTTCCGCCCACGACGACCAACCATCGGAGGAATGACACCTCATTGCCTCATTGCCTTGGTGCCTTCGTGCCTAACTAAAGAAGGAGTGTATCATGCGAGTACCCACATCCTGGCTCAAAGACTACGTTGACATCCCCCTCTCCCCCAGCGAGCTGGCCGAGCGGCTGACGCTGGCCGGGCTGGAGGTGGAAACCATGGAGTACATCGGGTTGCCGGAGGCCGAGCTGCCCTGGGATGCGGAGAAAATCGTGGTGGGCGAGATCCGCACCGTTCATCACCATCCCAACGCCGACCGGCTGGTGCTGGCCGAGGTGGAGTACGGCGGCCCGCAGCGGGAGACGGTTGTCGCCGGCCCGCCCAGCCTGCTGGAGATGCGTGGACAGAGTGATCTGCACCTCAAGGTGGCTTTCGCCATGCAAGGCGTCCGCCTCTACGACGGCCACGCCGAAGGGCGGCGCATCATGACGCTGAAGAAGGTCAACATCCGAGGCGTCGCCTCGCGGGCCATGGTCTGCTCGGAGAAAGAGCTGGGCCTCTCCGACGAGCACGAGGACATCATCTACCTGCCCCACGACGCTCCCGTCGGCGCGCCGCTGGTTGACTACATGGGCGACGCCGTGCTGGAGCTAGACATCAAAGGGCCATTCGCCCACCTATACTCTATCCTGGGCATCGCCCGCGAAGCGGCGGCCCTGCTGGATCTGCCGCTGCGGCGGGATGTACTTGAGGTGCTGGAGAAACATCCGGCGGAACTATCTGCCGAACCTGACTTCATTGAGCTGGAGATCGCCGATCCCGACCTGTGCCCGCGCTACTCTGCGGCCCTCATCCGTGGGGTGCAAGTGGGACCCTCGCCCTTCTGGATGCAGACGCGGCTGCGCCGCGCCGGGATGCGTCCCATCAACAACATCGTGGACATCACCAACTACGTGATGTTGGAGACAGGGCAGCCGCTGCACGTCTTCGACTACCACGTCCTGCGCCCCCGGCCGGGCGAGGACCGGCCAGCCATCATCGTGCGCCGCGCCCGGCCCGGCGAACAGATGGAGACCCTCGACGGGGAGCTGCGCACCTTCGACCAGGAGATGCTGCTCATCACCGACGGAGGCGGCCCCGTGGCCGTGGCCGGCGTGATGGGCGGACTGGAGAGCGAGGTCGGCGAGCAAACGACCGACGTCCTCCTGGAATCAGCCAATTTCCACTTCCTCAATGTCCGCCGCACCTCCCGCTTGCTGGGACTGAACAGCGATGCCAGCCAGCGGTTTGGGCGGCAAGTGGACCCAGAGCTGACGGTGAAGGCCGCCGCGCGAGCGGCTCACCTGATGGCGGAACTGGCCGGCGGCGCCGTCGCCCAACCGACCGTGGTCGGCGTCATCGGCGACCTGTACCCCGGCCGCCAGCCGCAGCAGGCGCTCGAGTTCGATCCGGCCTACGCCGCCCGCGTCCTGGGCATCGAAATCCCCACCGACGAGATCGTCCGCATCCTCACCTCCCTCGAGTTCCAGGTCCAACCTACGGATTTACGAGTGTACGAATCTGCGAGTTTACCAATCTACCAAGTCACCGTTCCCTCCCACCGCCGCGACGTCACTCGGCCCATAGACCTGGTGGAGGAAGTGGGGCGCATCTGGGGCTACGACCGCTTCCCGACGACGCTCATGCGCGACGAGCTGCCGCCGCAGCGGGCCAATTTCCGCCTGGAAGGCGCCGAGCGCGTGCGCGATCTCCTGACCGGCTGCGGGCTGGACGAGGTCATCACCTACTCGCTGGTGCCCCCCCCTAGCCCCCCCCAATTGTGGGGGGGGGATGAGAGGGCGCTGCGCGTGCTCAACCCCCTCTCCGCCGAGCGGGCCTATCTGCGGCAGACGCTGCTTCCTTCTCTGCTCCACACCGCCGGTCAGAACTTGCGCTTCCTCGACCGCGTGGCCATCTTCGAGATCGGCGCGGTCTACCTGCCGGTGGAGGACCAAATCCTGCCCGACGAGCCGCATCGGCTGGGCATGGTCATGACTGGCCCGCGAGAGGCTCCTTCGTGGCTGGCGGGGCAGGACACCGCGCCGCTGGGCTTCTACGATCTCAAAGGCGTAGTGGAAACCTTGCTGGACAGACTGGGATTGGAGGGCGTGTTCGAACAGGATCAGCACCCGGCTTTCCATCCGGGCCGCTGCGCTCAAATCAGCGTTGGGGGTGACGCGATCGGCGTGGTCGGAGAGCTGCATCCTCTGGTACGCGACGCTTTTGACCTGCCAGAGCAGCCCGTCTGTGCGCTGGAATTCGACCTGGACGCCCTGTTGGCCCAAGCGATGGCTGTGGGAGCGGCGCGCGCCATGCAGCCCATCCCCCGCTTCCCGGCCGTAGAGCAGGACCTGGCCCTGGTCGTGGACGAGGACTTGCCAGCCCAAGTGGTGCAAGAGGCCATCGTCGAGGCTGGCGGGAATCTCCTGCGCCGGGTAGAGTTGTTCGACCTCTACCGAGGCGAGCAGATCCCGCCTGGCAAGAAAAGCCTGGCCTATTCTTTGGCCTACCAGGTCGAGGATCGAACCCTCACCGATGACGAAGTGGCCGAGGTGCAGGAGCGCATCGTGCGCCGCCTGGCCGAGGAACTGGGAGCCGAGCTGCGGGCGTGAGGGTCAATAAGGCAATGAGGCAACGAGGCAACGAGGTGCGAAGTGACGAGTTAACGAATCACGAATCTACGAGATTACGAGTCTATGAGGTGAAAGGAGACTTTAATGGCTATCAAAGACTTCCCCGGCAGGGGCAAGGTGGCTGTGCTCAGGACCACGCCGGATACGGTGCTAGAAGACTATGGCCGCTTGATGCATCTGGCGGGCTACCAAGAGGCGCTGCCCAAGGACGTGGAGACCATCCTCAAAATCAACATCTCCTGGCAGACCTGGTACCCGGCCTGCTCCACCACGCCCTGGCAGTTGGAGGGTGTGATCAAGACCTTGCAGGACGATGGCTACCAAAATCTCATCGCTGGCCAGAACAACACCGTCGTCGTGGATGCCTACGTGGGTGAGCGCAACAACAAGCAGAAGATCATCGTGGATCAATACGGGGTGGAAAACGTCCACCTCTACGAGCCGCAGGTGGAGTGGGTGGTCTACGAACCCCAAGCCCCCATGCTGGTGCTGGACCGCATCTATCCCGAGGGGATCAAGATCCCCAAGATGTTCATCGGCAAGAACATCATCCAGTTGCCCTTAATCAAAACGCATGTCTTCACCGTGATCACCGGGGCCATAAAGAACGCCTTCGGGGGGCTGCTCTCCGAGAAGCGTCACTGGACGCACGCGGTCATAGACGAGGCCATTGTGGACCTCCTGACTATCCAGCACGAGATCCATCCCGGCCTCTTCGCTGTGATGGACGGCACGTTCGCCGGCGATGGGCCGGGGCCCCGCGCCATGCGCTGGCACGAGAAGGACATCATCCTGGCCTCGGCGGACCAGGTGGCCATTGACGCCATCTCCGCTAAACTCCAGGGCTTCGACCCCATGTCCCTCAAGTTCATCCGACTGGCTCACGAGCTGGGGCTGGGGGTGGGCGATCCCAAAGACATCGAAGTAGTGGGGGGCCAACCTAGTTGGCGCGACATCTCGGCGGAGGATTGGGGCTTTGTTCAGGAGGACACCTTCGCCAGCCGCGGGCAGAAGGCCATCTATCACGGTCCCCTCAAGCCCTTCGAGCACCTGCTCCTGCGCACACCGCTGGTGCCCTGGTCCTACCTGGCCTCCAACCTCTATCACAACGTCTATTGGTATCCCTTCGTGGGCCGCAAGCGGGTGGAGAGCGCGCTGGAGACCAAGTGGGGGCAGCTCTTCAAGAGCTATGGCGATGGGGAAGTAGTGATGCCGGGCATCGAGCCCCAGACGGCGGCCGTCGCCCTGGGCGGCGCGGCTCTCCTGGCTGGTGGGCTTCTGTGGGGGTTGTGGCGGCTGATGAGAGGGAGATTGGATATTGGAGATTAGATATTGGAAAGTTGACTTCCACGTCCACACTTGTTATTCTGGAGATTCGCTCACTTCCTTGGAGGCGGTGATCGAGGCCTGTCGGAAGCGAGGGCTGGATAAAGTGGCCATTACCGATCACAATACCATCGCGGGGGCCGTCGCGTTGCAAGCGCTGGCCCCCGATTTGGTTATCGTGGGCGAGGAGATCAAGACCGACGTGGGAGAGATTATCGCCTACTTCTTGAAAGAGGAAGTGCCCCAGGGGATCCCCGTTCAGGAAGCCATCGCCCACGTGCGCGAGCAGGGTGGCGTGATCAGCGTCTCTCATCCCTTAGACCGTCTGCGCCGCGAGGCCATGGGCCTGACCCATCTGCTCAGCATCATCGAGCAGGTGGACGCGCTGGAAGCTTTCAACGCCCGCACCACGTTCCCGTCCGACAACCAGCGGACGCTGGATCTGGCCCGCGAGTGGGGGCTGCTGGCGACCGCTGGCAGCGACGCCCACATCGCCTGGGAGATCGGCCACGCCTACGTGGAGATGCCGGCCTTCAACGACAAAGACGAGTTCCTGCGCAGCCTGGCCCAGGGACAAATCGTGGGCCGCTTGACCACTCCCCTGATCCACTTTGCCTCCAACTGGGCCAAGTTCGCCAAGAGACTGCGAAGTCGAAAGAGGTGAACCACCTCTAACAGGACCTTCACCCAGGTGTGATTGTCGGCGTGGTCGTTTGCTCTACCGTCGCCGTCGGCGTTGGCGTGACGGTAGGTGTAGCTGTTGGCGTGCCGGTGGGGATCGCCGTAGGGGAAGCCGTCGGAGTGGGCGTTGGCCAGGGATTGCCGATGACCGTGACAAAGCGGACGAAGGGTTCACGCACCCCATCATCAATCACGACCTCGTTGGTGATGGGACTGTCATGTGGGATGATGGGAGATGGGCCATCGCAGCCGAAGCTGATGGTGTGCGATGCTCCGGCAGCCAGCGAGCCGGCCCAGGTGATGGCGTCGGTTTCCGAATCGTAAACAGCGCCACCGCTGATGCTGTCGTCGAGGTAGGTCAACAGCGAAGGAATGGTGTCCGTGATGTGGACGTTCGCGGCCACGCCTGGCCCGCTGTTTCGAAGAACAATCATGTAGAAGACGGTCTCGAAGTAGTCCACTGTATCGCGATCGGCCGTCTTGCTCGACGCGCTCAGGTCGGGTAGGGGGGTAGTAGGCGTTGCCGTTGGCGTAGCTGTAGGCGTATCGGTAGCGGTGGACGTCGGTGTGACTGTTGGAGTGGGTGTTGGCGATGTTGTATAGGTCGGTGTTGTTGTCGCTGTCGCCGTGGCCGTCGGCGTAGCTGTCCAGGTCGTGGGGGTGTTGGTGGGGGTATAGGTGGGTGTGGATGTGTTGGTCGGCGTTGGCGTTGGCGTGCTGGTGCTGGTGGCAGTTGGAGTCCAGGTTGGAATCGGCGTGCCGTAGTTCTTCAGCGCCAGGGGCAGGAAAACCTTGAATGGGAGGTCAATGGCGAGACGGGCATCGTCCCAGTAGGAATCGTTGTGCTTAACGCACCATTCCGGGGCCGCTTTGGTGAACACGGTCACGTGGTCGGCCTGAGCCATCGCCGTCACCGAAAGCTGTACGTGCTCGTCGTACTGCTCGATCCGATCGCTCCACACGATCCGCTCCGAGAAAGCATCTGTGCCGCCATAGGGATCTATGCCCACCGAGACCCAGTATTTTCCAGGCAGGGTTGAGTGGTAGGGATCAGACTCCGAGCTAGACCACACCATCACCCAGATGGAAAATTTCACTTGACTCCCCTCAGGCGCCGCCGCTCGCTGATAGAGGCCCGCCGTGTGAGTGGAGAACAAAGTGAACATCTTCTGGGCGTAGCGGCCCGATCGGACGCGCAAGGGATCGGTGTGAATGTGGCCATCCTCGTACTTGTATTCGGGCCGGTAGTTGTAGCAGCCTGTGCCTGGCTCATTGTCATACCACAGCTCCCAACCGTTGGCCACCTCCAATTCACCCTGGAGACCCTTCCAGGGTTCGTAGGGGTCTAGCCTGTAGCTGTACCCATCTTCGAAACCAGGGTTCGCCAGCAGGTTGTAGGAGCTCGCGGCTTGATTCGACGTGGCCGCGCCGATGAGCGTACCTGTGACAGTGAGCAAAAGTATGGTTATCATGAGGATACTTATCAATCGCTGCAATCGCATTTTTCCCCTCCCCCTTTCGGTGATGGGTCTAGTATAGCAGATTTTGGGCAGTCTGGCAAAAGAGGCTTGTCAAACCAAAGTTCGATTGCTTGGCAAGGTGGAAAGCAATTGTCGTTTGCCACTGCACGTGAGAACGTATTGCGTATTTCGTATTCCGTTTACGCACTACGCAATACGCACTACGCTTCCGTTCCGCAAGGTGATCACCAAGAACTAGCGAAGGAGGTTGACAAATGCTCATCGCCATACTATCGGATACCCACGACAACATCTGGAAATTGGAGGAGGTTCTGAAAGAGCTGGGAGAAGCCGAGGAGTTGATCTTCTGCGGCGACTTCTGCGCCCCCTTCACTCTGAAGCAAATCGCCGACGGTTTCCGCGGCCCCGTTCATGTCGTGTTCGGCAACAACGACGGGGACAAGCTGTTGCTGTCCCGCGTGGCGGCGCAAGCTGGCAACGTGACCCTGCACGGGGAGTTCGCCGAGCTGGAGCTGGGCGGCAGAAAAATCGCCGTCACTCACTATCCCGCCATCGCCGCCGGCCTGGCCGCCAGTGACCGCTACGACCTGGTCTGCTGCGGCCACAGCCACCGCGCCGCCGAGAAAAGGGTGGGGGATACCCTGCTCCTTAACCCCGGCGAGGTCATGGGTCGCTTCGGCCGCTCCACCTACGTTTTGTACGACACCGACACGGGTGAGGCTACGCTGCGCGAAGTTGGATAGTTGCCAGACAAGGTGAAGTGAAGTATAATAAACCTTGCTTGCTAATGCCTCTGGAACTAAATGAGGCGTTACGACGTCTTATCTTTTGACCATCAGACCACCAGACCGAGCTTTCCCGGAAAGTGCTCAGAGCCCCGTCCCCGGGGCGGCCCTTCGACAGGCTCAGGACAGCGCTTTCGCAGGACGACTTCGCTGGCGACGCCCCCGGGGACGGGGGCTGAGAGCGTTTTCAAGACTTTCCGGGAGGACTCGACCAATTGAGGAGGTCCCGAGATGAAAAAGTATTACACCCCTATCGTTACTTTGACTATCTGCACCATGGTGCTTGGCGGATTCCTGAGCGCGTGCGCTAGGGAAACGCCTACGCCGACGGCTACGACTGCGCCTACACGAACTTCTGCGCCCACGCTGCCGCCTTCACCTACGACCACTCCAGTTTCGCCTACCCTCACCCCCGGCCCTTCGCCCACCCCCTTGCCCCCCGTGCCGCCGCAGGTACTGGAGCGGGAGCCGGCTCCGGGCGAAGAGCAGGGCCTGGCTGAGCCGGTGCTCATCGTCTTCGACCAGCCGATGGATCGGCCCTCGACCGAGCGGGCTTTCCAGGTTCAGCCGGCTGTGGCGGGGAGCTTCAACTGGCCCAACGACACCATCTTGGCTTTCAACCCGATGGCGCCTTTGGGACGGGGGGAGAGCTACCAGGTGACCGTGGCCCAGGAGGCCAAGAGTGCAGAAGGATTAACCCTAGAGCAGCCCTTCAGCTTCCGCTTTAGCACGGTGGGCCATCTGGAGGTGACCGAGGTGCAGCCCGCCCCCAACACGACGGAGGTGGATGCCGACGCCCGGGTCACGGTGGTGTTCAACCGCCCCGTGGTGCCCCTCACCGCCATTTCCGAGCAAGCGGGCTTGCCTCAACCCCTGGCTTTTGATCCGCCAGTGACGGGCCAGGGCGAGTGGCTGAACACCTCCATCTACACCTTCCGCCCCGAAGAAGGCTTCGCCCCGGCCACAACTTACCAGGCCCGAGTGGAGGCCGGGCTGGAGGACACCACCGGCGGTATCCTGGCCGAGGACTACGTTTGGCGCTTCACCACGGCCATGCCGTCCGTGGTCCGGACAACACCGGCCGACGGCGAGCTGATGGTGGCAGCGACCCAGGCCATCAGTATCACTTTCAACCAGGCCATGGATCACGCTTCGGTCGAGGAGCGGTTCTCGTTAGTAGCAGAGACGGGCGAGGTTGTTCAAGGCGACTTCCGTTGGGCTGAGAAAGCGGTGGCTTTCGTGCCCTCCGCGCCTCTGGCGCTGGAAACTGCCCATCTGGCCACTTTGGAGGCAGGCGCCAGGGCGGCGAAAGGGGAGGGGCGCGGCACTGAAACCACCTCCTGGCGTTTTCTCACCGTGCCCTACCCCCGCATCGTTGAGACCCGTCCGGCTGACGGCGATTTGCAGGCCGAGTCCTACGGCGGCATGGAGATCTCCTTCGCCAGCCCCATGGACTTGACCACCATCATGCCCAACACCACCATCATCCCCGAGCCGACCGAAGTCTACACTTACTGGAGCGACTACAACAACAGCTTCTTCATTTCCTTCGACATCCAGCCGTCCACGAGCTACGCGGTCACCTTCGGGGCGGAGATAGCCGATCCCTACGGCAACACGCTGGGCGAGGAGAAGGTGGTGCGCTTCACCACCCGTGACCTGGATCCCAGAGCCTACTTCACTAGTCCTGATCGGTTAGGCACCTACAACGCCTACACGGAGACCATCGTCTACGCCAATTACCGCAATGTCTCCAGCTTGGATTTCAGGCTCTACCGATTGGATAGAGACGACTTCATCCGCCTCAACGGACAGGAATCGTGGAAGGTTTGGGATGAGTTCAGCCCCAGCCCGGAGGCTCTGGTGCGTCAGTGGTCAGAGAACGTCGCTTCGCTTAAAGACACCCCTCTCAACCAGACTGGCACCCTAGCTACCAAAGTAGCCAGCGAGGAAGGGGGGACGATGGCCCCAGGGCTCTACTTCCTTGAGCTCACCGCCCCCGAGGTGCAGGACCTCCCTTATGGACGACCCTCCAGTCAGATCATGGTGGTCTCCAAGCTGAATCTGACCCTCAAGCAGAGCGAGACGGAGGCTCTGGTGTGGGCCACCGACCTGGACAGCGGACAGCCTGTTCCTAACCTGCCGCTGAGGGCTGTCGCTGAGCAGGGTGAAGCCACCGTAAGTCCAGCGACGCTGGCTGAGGGACGGACGGACGGAGATGGCGTCTTCCGAGCGGAATTCCCGCCCCAGGACATGTGGGAGCCCTTCTTCGTCTTCGCCGGCGAGGGCGACGATTTCGCCGTGGCCCTCAATCGCTGGAATCAGGGCATCACGCCCTGGCAGTTCGATCTCCCGGCCCAGTTCTACAGCCAGCCCTACTCTGGCTACTTCTACACCGACCGCCCCATCTACCGTCCAGGCCAGACGGTCTACTTCAAGGGCATCCTGCGCACCGACGACGACGCCCGCTACGGCCTGCCCCAGGGCGTGGATAGCCTGATGGTGACCGTCAGCGACGACCAGGGCAAGGAGGTTTATCGCCAGGAATTGCCCCTCAACGACATGGGCGCCCTCCACGGCGAGTTTACCCTGGACGAGGAAGCCATCCTGGGCTACTATTTCATCAATGCGCAATTTGCTGATCAGAGCTTTGGCGTTGGCTTCCAGGTGGCCGAGTACCGCCGCCCGGAGTTCCAGGTAGAGGTGGAAACAGACCTAGACGCCTACGTCCAGGGCGATGAAATCGCCGTGAACGCGACTGCCACCTACTACTTCGGCGGGCCGGTGGCCAACGCCCAGGTGCGCTGGAGCGTCCTGAGCCGCGATTACTTCTTCCCCTGGAGTGGCAAGGGCCGTTACGACTTTGTTGACTACCAGTGGGAGGAGCGAGGGGACATCTACGGCTCTTTCGGCGAGCTCATCGCCGAGGGCACAGGCGAGACCGACGCCGAGGGCCGCTTCACCTTCAAGGTGCCCGCCGACATCGCCCTGAAAAAGCTGAGCCAGGTGTTCACCATCGAGGCCTCGGTGACCGACATCAACGACCAGCAGGTCAGTTCCCGCACAGAGGCCGTGGTTCACCAGGGCCTGTTCTACATCGGCCTGAAGCCCAGGTCGTGGGTGGGCGCAGTGGGCCAGGAGCAGCAGGTGGACGTCATCACCGTGGACTGGGAGAGCCAGCCCGTGCCCAACGTGCCGCTGACAGTGACCTTCTTCGAGCACAAGTGGTACAGCGTCCAGGAGAAGGCCGAGGACGGCAGCTTCTACTGGACCAGCAAGGTCGAGGACACGCCGGTGCTGACCACCACCGTGACCACCGACGCCGAGGGAAAGGCCGCAGCCGCCTTCGTCCCCGAGAAGGGCGGGAGCTACAAGGTGGTGGCCGTGGGGTATGATGAGAAGGAGAACGAGATCCGCAGCGCCACCTACCTCTGGATCAGCAGCCGCGAGTTCGTTAGCTGGCGGCAGGAAAGCCACAACCGCATCGAGCTGATCGCCGACAAGGAGTCCTACGCGCCGGGAGATGTGGCCCAAATCCTCATCCCCTCGCCCTACCAGGGAGAAGTGAAGGCCCTCCTCACCATCGAGCGCGGGCGCATCATGAGCCATCAGTTGCTCACCTTGCGCACCAACAGCGAGCTGCTCGAGATCCCCATCCTCTCCGAGCACGCGCCCAATGTCTACGTTTCGATCGTCATCGTCAAGGGCCAAGACGAGACCAACCCGCTGGCTTCCTTCAAGATGGGCTACGCCAGCCTGCCGGTGTCCACCGTGGAAAAGGAGCTGCAGATCACCATCACGCCCGACAAGGGTCGCTACGGCCCACGGGAGACGGTGACTTACGACATCCGCGCCACCGACTATCGAGGCGAGGGCGTGACCGCCGAACTGGCGCTGGCCCTGGTGGACCTCTCGGTGCTGGCTCTTTCTGACGCGGGCGCGCCCACCCTGGTGGATCATTTCTACGGCCAGCGCGGCGTGGGCGTGCAGACGGCGACCAGCCTGGCCCTGTCGGTGGATCAGAAAAATGTGCTCATCGCCCAGAGGGCCAAGGGAGGGGATGGACTTGAGAAGGCGGCCGCGGCGGGATTGGTACGGACTGAGTTCCCCGAAACCGCCTACTGGAACCCAGCGGTGCGCACCGACGAGAATGGCCATGCCCAGGTTTCGGTGCAACTGCCCGACAACCTGACCACTTGGCGATTGGGCGTCAAGGGCGTCACGGCGGCCACTGAGGTGGGAGAGGTCACCAACGACGTCATCAGCACTCTGGACCTGCTGATCCGGCCCGTGGCCCCTCGCTTCTTCGTCATCGGCGACCAGGCCACGCTGTCGGCCGTGGTCCACAACAACACCGACCAGGTCCTCGAAGTGGGGGTGTCGCTATCAGCCGAGGGTCTGGAGGTCGAGGGCGGCGCCCAGCAAGTGGAGGTGCCCGCCCACGGCAAGCAGAAGGTGAGTTGGCCGGTGACGGTCCTCCCCCCCAAAGTTGGGGGGGAAAGAGGGGGGGCAGCGGTCGCAGAGGAGACCACGCTGCTCTTCACGGCTCAGGGCGGCGGTCTGTCCGACGCGGTAGAGATCACCCTGCCCGTCTATCACTACTCCGCGCCCGAGGTGGTGGCCACCGCCGGGACGTTGGACGAGGCGGGGGCGCGGCTGGAGGTCGTCTACCTGCCCCGGCGCCACGATCCCACCCAGGGCGAGCTGACGGTGCAGTTGGATCCCTCGCTGGCGGCAGGAATGCGCGATGGTTTGGAGTACCTGGAGCACTATCCCTACGAGTGCATCGAGCAGACGGTGAGTCGCTTCCTGCCCAACGTGATGACCTACCGCGCCCTCAGGAACTTGGGCATCGAAGATGCAGAGCTGGCGGCGCGCCTGCCCCAGCAAGTGAGCATCGCCCTGCAGCGCATCTACACCGAGCAGCACTACGACGGCGGCTGGGGCTGGTGGCTGAACGACGAGAGCAACGCCTTCCTCACCGCCTACGTCCTCCTGGGCCTGACCGAGGCCCAGCGGGCGGATTTCGTGGTGGATCGGGAGGTGATGGACCGCGCCGCCGAGTTCCTGCGCGGCAGCCTGAAGCGTCCCGCCGAGTTGAAAGAGCCCCACGAGGCCAATACCCAGGCCTTCGTCCTCTACGTTCTGGCCGAGTACGGGCAGGGCGACCTGGGCCGCAGCGTGGCCCTTTACGAGCGGCGCGGGATGTTGGGCAACTACGGCAAAGCTTTCCTGGCCATGGCTTTGGGCGCCCTGGCCCCTGAGCAGCGGGAGAGGGTAGACGCCCTCCTCAGCGATCTGACCAGCGCCGCCGTCCTCAGCGCCACCGGCGCCCACTGGGAGGAAGAGTCGGTGGACTACTGGACCATGAACACCGACACCCGTTCCACGGCCATCGTGCTGGCCGCCCTGGCGCGGCTGGCTCCCGACAGCGGCCTCGCCCCCAACGTGGTGCGCTGGCTGATGGTGGCTCGTAAGGAGGGTCACTGGCTCTCCACCCAGGAGACGGCCTGGTCGCTCATCGCCCTGACCGACTGGATGGTGGCCAGCGGGGAGCTGGAGGCAGACTACGCCTATCGCGTCAGCCTCAATCAGGAACTGCTGAGCGAGGGTCGGGTGACCACGGCGGACGTGGACGAGACACGTAGACTTCAGGTAGAGGTAGCTGATCTGCTGAAGGACGAGGCCAATCGGCTGCTCATCGAGCGCGCGGAACCGGCGGGCAAAGGTTGGCTCTACTACGGCATCTACCTGCGCTACTTCCTGCCCGTGGAGGAGGTAGAGGCTTTGAATCGGGGCATCATCGTGGCCCGCCAGTACTCGCCCGTTGAGGATCCGCAGCGCTTCGTGGACGGAGCGGAGGTGGGCGACGTGATCCAGGTCAAACTGACCCTCATCGCCCCCAGCAGCCTGCACTACCTGGTGGTGGAGGACCCCTTGCCAGCCGGCTGTGAGGGCGTGGACATCAGCCTCAAGACCACCAGCGTGGTGGGCCAGCCTCCTGAGCTGGCGCGGGTGGACGAGGGGTGGGGCTGGTGGTGGTTCAGCAACACCCAGATGCGCGACGAGAAAGTCGTCCTCTTCGCCACCTATCTGCCCAAGGGCACCTACGAGTACACTTATCTGATGCGGGCCAGCGTGCCTGGCGAGTTCCTGGTCATGCCCGCCAACGCCTACGAGATGTACTTCCCCGAGGTCTTCGGCCGCAGCGATGGGGGGAAGTTCACCGTTACTGGCGGCAGATAGGCAAAGGTTCGCATTGGGCGGTGTACCAAAATCACTCAGTCAGCCATAGTCTTGGCAGTCGGAGCATCAAATGACGGATAGATTCAGGTACGAACTACACGTCTTTGAGCTACCCAAGCTCAAGAGCGTAGTAGATGAAGCTGTTGCTTTTTTCGAGGATACACCTGTACTTGCCCTGCCAACCCCTGTATTTGTTGGGTGTGGGGTTTATGCACTATACTATCGTGGTGATTTTGAGCTCTACAGGCCATTGGCAGAGCTTAATGAGCAAGTCTGTGTTCGACCGATCTATGTGGGTAAGGCAGTACCGCCGGGACGTAGAACAGGCCGAACCACGAGCTCCGAAAAAACAAAGCTTTTCAGCAGACTTCGGGAACACATGAGGAGCATAGAGCGAGGAGCTAGCCTGCAGACTGATGATTTTCGTTGCAGGTTGATGATTTTGCAGGGGGCTCTGAGTGATCTAATCGTGCCTGTAGAGTCGGAGCTGATTAGGAAGCATAAGCCGCTTTGGAACTCCATTGTGGATGGTTTCGGTAATCATGATCCTGGTTCCGGTCGATATGACCAGGCACCATCTGAATGGGATGTCCTACATCCTGGTAGGTTATGGGTAGGGCGATTGACTGGGGAACCACCAAGCCGTAAGAACATACTCGCGAAGATTCAGCGATACTTTGCGGCATCAACCCTTTCTTAACTCGACTACAGCTTCGTACAATTGATCAGCATCCTGGGCTTTAGCTACCCGCACGTCCGACTGGATGATGCTGTTACCGACACGAGTGGCTCGTGGTATATCAATCCCGACTAGCTCAAGTCCTATAGACTCGGCGATTTTTCCAAAGTAGTGATCTGTTGGTATGAGGATGCCTTGTAGTATGCTATTCCCAATTACAACTAAGGCCACGCCTCCAGGTTTAAGTGTATGGCTTATGCCTTTTGCAAAAGCGTAACAGTCATTGAAGTATGAGGCAGCATAGTTGGCCCATCCTTTGCCCCCGTAGACACCTTTGCCGGAGTTGGCCTGTCTGAGTGTTTGTAATCTCTCAGCTATGTCTGTATCTGGCAAGGCAAAATCCAGATCTATGCCTTCGTGGGTACGGACTGTCTGCCAGTACTTACCGAAGTTTGAAAGTTCGAGGGGTTTCAGGTCCTTAGGGCATTCTGCATAGCCCAACCAATATAGTTGCGGCCGTGTGTTTCGGTTGTAGTGATAGTTGTTCAAGTAAGGTGGTGATGTAATGATCAAGTCGACAGATTCAGCTTGTAGATAGGCTTCATAGCGTAGGAAGGAATCATTAATAACTTCGACTCCAGTTTTTCCATTCGGGAGGTGCTTCTTGAACCAGGTTATGTCCTCTGCGATTTCTCTGAGTTTACTTAGGATTGCCTGATCCACTGGAAAATCATGGATTTCTTTTTTCCCCGCACTTACTCGTCTGCCTAGGCTTGGTTCATAGGAATAGTTTGAATAACTGATCATTGTCGAAGCGAATGCCAATCTGAATAGGTCACGTAGGTCGTCATCTCGGATGGTACCAACGTAGTCGTAGAAGATCAGGACCTTGCGCAGGATTTTTCGGCTGTAGAACCTAGATCTTGTTCTAAATCCCTGGGGTGGTCTGCTTCTTGGCACATAGCCAGATGCCATTCTCTTTTCATAGAATCTCTGGAATCTTGAAATTTCATCATGCAACCCTTCGACGTCTTGCTGATGAGAGTGTGTTTTTGTGCGACAAACAAAGTCTGCGTATGGATTGATTTCGAAGCCTACTGCCTTGTGGCCGAGTAATGCTGCTTCTATAAGAGTGGTGCCTACCCCACAGAAAGGATCCAAGATTGTGCCCTTGCTCGGTAGATATCTGCTAAGGGCATCGTGAACGAAGTCGGCGGAAAAACCAGCAATCCAAGGTACCCATCGATGAATAGGTAGCTCTTTGTTGTTGCTGAAAGCAGGATCATTGAAACTCGAACTGCCGTTATCTGGTAGCTCGAATAGCTGTAGTTGCTTTGCCCTCTCGCGCTGGAACTCCCCATTGATCATTTTTGTGCTCCTCGTGTAGCGGCGATGATTAGTGTGAATCCTTTGCTGATTTGAGAACTCGTCCCAAGCGGTACTGGGGACGAACCTCCGAGACAATCCTGCTCATCTGTTGGCGTTCATTCTGGTCAGCTAGCAAACTAGCGAGGTCGTCAAGATTGATAATGATAGCTTGGGGGATACCTCGACGCTCGATAATGTAACGGGTATGGTTGTGATTGACGTCATCTAGTACTTGACCAAAGTTGTTTTGGGCTTGAGTCGAACCGATCGTCTTGGTTGTCATAGGCCCTCCAAGTCAGTGGCTAAAATGGTTGAACTAAACAAATTAGCTAAATTATAGCATATAGTGTTCTCCTTGTCAAGTGTCGTTCTAAGACGCATGGGGCACCTCTCTCTAGAGATGCCTTATTCTACCACCATCCTCACCAATTGTGGAACAGTCACCGCGATTGCATGTGAGTTTGTTTTCTAGCGGCAGCCCTGCCACTATGGCACATCCTTTCAGAGAAGAAGCGGAGACAATGAGTCCAGACCAACCGCAAGAGGCTTCCTGGCAATTCCACACGCTCACGCCGGAGAGATGGACTGACTTCGAGACCCTCTTCGGCCCGCGCGGTGCTGCGGGTGGTTGCTGGCCACAGCCATGCACCTTGCTTTCGGTCTCCTTCTGACAGCGGGGACAGTAGTAGATCCCCTGCACCGTAGCCCCCAACAGGCTGTCGAAAGTGGCGCCGGCCAGGCCGCCAAGAACCCCGATGGGTACCAGCCAGAGGGAGCCTCCATCCAATGCCCCGCTTCCACAGGTCGCTTCCACCTGTCCCAGAACCAGAGCCGCTATGCCAATGAGAAGACCGCCGCTCAAAGCCGCCATTGTCCCCAGAGCGGTCACCCCTCCCGAGGCGCCGACGGGCACCCTCTGGCCGGTAGTGATCAGGCGGGGCGGCGCGGGACTCAGCACGCCCAACTCCGTGGCCCAGGTATCGGCGTTGACGGCGGCCATGGCCCCCACGAAGGCGGCGAAGAGCGTGGGGTCGGGCTGGCGGAAATAGGCGATGGCCAAAATCGCCCCCCAGCCTCCGTTGGCCAGGGCCTGGCCCAGGTCGCGCTGGCCGGTCTTGGCGAATTTCTCGGCCAACCCTCGCTTGTCGGCCTCGCGGTAGTGGGAGAGTGCGCTGGAGGAGACGAAGAAAGCGATCAGCAGCAGTCCCCAGGTCCATCCGCCCAGGCCGAAGGTGAGAGCGCCCACGACGATGGCGCCCACCACGCCGCTGCGGGAGAGCGATTGCCGCCGATAGCCCGCCCAGCCGATGATGGCGCTGAGGGCCACGCCGAAAGTCAGTTGCCACAAGTTCAAGGTCCTTACCTCGCAGGTCTATCACGTGGGAGATTAGCGGGTATTATACCACGCCTCGTCGCAAAGCAAAAGCCCTGGCGTTTTGCCAGGGCTTCTTCACTGTTGCTGCCGTCAGGCCTCGGCTGAGGCGGGCGGCTTTTCCTCCGCGCTGACCCCGTTGTTTTCCTCGATGTTCACGAGGGATGGCATGAAGAACATGGCTAAACCGGTCAGTCCGCACAGCACGCCTGCCGCCACGTACCACACCCGAAGCCCAAGCCAATCGCTCACCGGGCCGGCGACGGCCAGGCTGAAGGGCGAGGTGATCGAGACCAAACTGCTCATCAGGGTGAACACGCGCCCCTGTATCTCCGGCGCGACTGCGGTCTGAAGAATGGCCATGATCGGCCCGTCTATCAGCGGGATGGTCAAGCCCAGCACTAAGACGCTGGCCAGCGCCAGCCAGAACAATCCCCCCGGCGTGAAGCCCAGCACCAAGAAGCTGAGGCCCAATATGACGATGCCCAGCATGGTGGTGTAGATCTTACGCCGAAAGCCGCCCCACACGCTCAGGATGAGTCCACCGGCCACGATACCCGCCCCAGCCACCGCTTCCAGCAGGCTCAACTGCGCCGCGCCGCCGCGAAAGTGCTGGCTCACCAAGAGTGGCATCAGCGAGAAGGCCGGCGTCAGTGCAATCTTGATCACCATCGCCACCCCGATCAGAACCATCAGCCCCGGCCAAGCCCAGATGTAGCGGAAGCCCTCGCGCAGGTCGGCCCAAATGGTCGGTTTCTCCGCGCCCACGTCGTCTCGCTTGGGCTGCGGCACGTGCACAAAGAACAGCGGCGCAATCGCCAGCGCGGCCGTGCCCACGTCCACCAGCACCACGCCGTGGAGCGGCAGCACTTCCATCAACAGCGCCCCCAGCGGCGGACCAACGATGTTGAGCGCGCCGTTCAGCGTCTGGTTGAAGCCCGCCACGCGCGTCAGGTGCTTTTGGGGCACCATCAGCGAGGTTGAAGCGTGCATGGCCGGCCAGTGGAAGCTCCCGCCCACCGCGCGCACCAGCATAACCACGTACACGTGCCAGACCTGCGTGGCGTCAATCCAAAACAGATAGGCCAGCCACAGCAAGGACAACGCTATCAAGCCATCGGCCACTATCATCACCAGGCGCCGGTTCCAGCGGTCCACATACGCGCCGGCGAGGGGGGCCAGGAGGATCTCCGGCAGCAGGGCCATCATGGACGCCGTGGCCAGCACGGTGGCCGAGCCGGTCAACTGGGTGAGCCACCACACCAGCGCGAACTGAACCGCCCTGCTGCCGACGAGCGAAAGCGCCTGCCCCGTCCAGATGGTGAAAAAGGGCAGTTTCCAGGATGCTGCCTCCTTTTTCGTTTTCAACTCTCATCCCTCAAGGGCCTGCAAGAGGATTTCGGCCTCCTGAATGGAGATGGCGCCCTCGGCCAGCATGTTGAGCACGGCCAGGCGTTCCTCGTCGCTGGCGGCCCGGCCCTGGCCTTCTGTGCGCCGCCTGCCGCGACCCGTATCCCACTCGAAGCGCCACAGCCTCTTCTTCTGCGCTTTCCGTCGAGCGCGCTCTGCTTTCCTCCGCGCCTTCTCTGCCATGCGCTGCGCCCTGGCCACCTCCCGCTCCGCGTGTCGGCGAGCTTTTTCTGCCTCACGGTGGGCGATGGACTCAAAATCAATCTGGGCCAGCTTGTCGGCCACGCGCTGCTGGATGCTGCCGGCCAGTTCCTGGGCAACCATGCCAACCTCGGCCCCGATTTTGCCAAAATCGGCTGCAAAGGCAAAGGCATCGCGTTCTCGATCTTCGTCTCCCTCGCCCACGGCCTTGAGCAGCACGTTGCCGTGCGTGGAGGCCAGCGTGACCTGAGCCTCTCCGTCGGCGAGCACGGCCTGCCACTGGCCTTCCTCCGTCATCTCGCCAGCGAGGCCTTTGCCCCGCATCTGCCCTTTGGCCGCCCGCACGGTAAAGGCCGCGCTGCTGCCGGGCAGCGCGTTGACGACGATATTGCCCCGCGCCTGGAGATCGTAGGTGAATGGCCCGGCAAAGACTGTCTTGAGCGAGACGTCGCCGCCCACCTGCGCCACGTCCGCGCCTGCTGTCCAGGCTCGGCCGATCAGGTCCGCGCCGACGTTGCTCAGGTAGAGCATGCCCTCCAACTGGCGCAAGTAAGCATCGCCGGCCACTGACCGCGCCGACAGCCCCCCGCTGACCCCTTCCACCGCCAGATCGCCGCCCACCGCGCCGAACTCCACGGATGCGCCCGCTTGCCGCACTTCGGCGTCGCCCCGCACGGTAGTTGCCTCCACGCTTCCCCGAACTCCCCGCACGGAGAGGTTGCCCTTAGCTTGGACAACAACGAGGGAAGCGCCAACTGGCACGGTCAGGCTGCAATCGCCGTTAGCGGCCAGCGCCACTGTACCCTCTCGTTCTTCAACGGTCAGCACGTCCTTGCTCTGTACTTCGATCAACACTTCCGCCTTGTCCCACGCCGTCACGGCCAGGTCTCCCTGGCAGGAAGTCACCTCCACGCGGGGGGATTTCGAGGTCGAAACTCTTTGTTGATACATCGTTACCTCCTGCAAAATGCTATGCGGTTACTCGATGAAAATCTCCACCCGTTCATCGTCCTCAAGGTCTTCGACTTCCAGCATCTTGCCCTGCGTGCCTTCATCTATGGCAGCCATGAACTCGTCCAGGTCAATGTCCGCTAGTTCGGGCACGAACTGAGCGCCGAGCTTGAGACCGACGCTGACCAGCCCCAGGGGCAAGCTGAAATTGATCCTGGGCTTGTTGGCTGTCATGTCCAGCACCCGCACGCGCAGCCAGCGTCCGCGCAACGCTTCGTCTACCCTCGCTGTCCGTTCCGGGCGGTCGTGGGAGGCAATGGCGTTCAGAAGTCGGGCCCCTTCCTCAGCGGAGATCTTCCCCTCGCTGACCATTTTGAGAATCTGCTCTCGTTCTTGTTTCACCGATGCCGTCATGTCTACACCTCCTCAAGTGTTTAAGCTCACTGACCTCGCAAAAGCTCCAGCGCTTCTTCGGTGGAGATTTTGCCCTCAGCCAGCTCCGCCAGGATGCTCTGCCGCTCCTCGGGCGGGATGCCGGCCGGCTCTGGGGCGACCTCATAGCCCAGGGCGCGGATGAGGTCGTGCAATCGCCCTCGCACGGTGGGATAAGAAAGTCCCATTTCTTCCTCCACGCGTGTGATCTTGCCCTCGCAGCGGATGAAGAGATCGGCGAACTGTAACTGCTCGGATGTGAGATGGTGAAACTTGCCCAGAGCGAAACGCCCCTCCACCGCCGTATCGCAGTGACGACAATGCACGCGCGTCACCGTCATCTCCTCCCCACAAACTGGACACCGACCCGATACTGGATACATGGCTTACCTCCTCCATTTCGTTATTAGAGACCCTATTCTCGATATTAAGAAAATTGGGTTACTGATTCATATTCTTAACTCACTGCTTGAATTATACCAAAGAATATTAATTTTGTCAAGGGTCAGTTTAGAAAAATCAATATATAACTTGAAAATTTTAAGGTTGTGGCGGCAGGTTGGCGGCGGGAAGATCCGTCAATCGGAGCGGTTCTGCCAAGAGAGGGGGCCGGTTCAGCAACGTCATCCTACCGTCCCCGCCGCCAACCTGCCCTACGAGATGTGAAGCCAGGCGATGGTTCTGGCGATTTATGCCATCTTGAGGTATAATATGGGTGTGTTTCAAACGAGTTGGCTGGTGTTGTTGGTCGGAATGGTATTCCGACCAATTGACGGATTACCAATCCGTCCTACAACCGGGATGAAACACACCCGCATAATAGACGTACATCAGATCAGGAGGACCAATGGAAATAGGGACTGTGAAGCCAATTGACATCGAAAAAGAGATGAAGGGATCTTACCTCGATTACGCCATGAGCGTGATCGTGTCACGAGCCTTGCCCGATGCTCGCGACGGCCTGAAGCCGGTGCATCGGCGCATTCTCTACGCCATGCACGACATGGGCCTTCGTCACGATAGATCCTACAAAAAGAGCGCGCGCATCGTGGGCGAGGTGCTGGGCAAGTACCACCCCCACGGGGACGCGGCGGTCTACGACGCCATGGCCCGCATGGCTCAGGACTTCTCCCTGCGCTACATGCTGGTGGATGGCCAGGGCAACTTCGGCAGCGTGGACGGCGATCCGCCAGCGGCGATGCGCTACACCGAGGCCCGCATAGCAGCTATCGCCGAGGAGATGCTTACCGACATCGAAAAGGAAACCGTAGACTTCGCTGAGAACTTCGACGGCACGCTCCAAGAGCCGGTGGCCCTGCCCGCCAAGCTGCCCAATCTGCTGCTCAACGGCACCTCGGGCATCGCCGTGGCCATGGCCACCAACATCCCACCCCACAACCTGGGCGAGCTTTGCGACGCGCTCTGCGTTCTCATAGATCACTACGACGAGCTGGACGACGTAGCCGTCGAGGACTTGATGGAGTACGTCAAAGGCCCCGACTTCCCCACAGGGGCGTTGATCTTGGGTGTGGATGGCATCAAGAACGCCTACGCCACGGGGAAGGGGCGGGTTGTGATGCGAGCCGTGACCCGCATCGAGGAGATGAGCTTCGGCCGCCACCGCATCGTGGTCACCGAACTCCCCTATCAGGTAAACAAGTCGAAGCTGATCGAGCGCATCGCTGAGCTGGTGCGAGACGATCGCATCAGCGGCATTTCGGATCTGCGGGACGAGTCGGGCCGCCAGGGTATGAACATTGTCATCGAGCTGAAGCGCACTGCTCAGCCTCGCACGGTGCTGAATCAGCTCCTGAAACATACGCCCTTGCAGAGCACTTTTGGCGTTAATCTGCTGGCCCTGGTGGACGGGGAGCCCCGTCGCCTCTCACTGAAGCGGGCGCTGCTGATCTACGTTGAGCACCGACGAGAGATCATCATCCGCCGCACCCGCCATGAGTTGAACAAAGCCAATCACCGAGCTCACATACTGGAAGGGCTGCGCATCGCCCTGGCCAATCTCGACGCCGTCATCGCCACCATCCGCCAGTCCGAGTCGGCGGAGCAGGCCCTCAATAACCTCGTCGAAAGATTCAAGCTGACTGAGATCCAGGCCCGAGCCATACTGGACATGCAGCTCCGTCGCCTGGCAGCGCTAGAGCGGCAGAAGATCGAAGATGAATACGCCGAGGTCATAAAAACCATCGCCTACCTGGAGGACCTGCTGGCCAATCCCCGCAAGATCCTCTATCTGATCAAACAGGACCTCATAGAGCTAAAGGAGCGCTATGGCGACGGCCGCCGCACCCACATCTTGCCGGAAGCAACCGAGGATTTCGAGGCGGAGGACTTGGTTCCCGATGTAGATGTCCTCATCTCTATCACCCGGCGGAGCTACATCAAGCGCACGCCGACGCGGGTTTATCGGCGGCAGGAAAGGGGAGGCCGCGGCGTCACGGGCATGACCACCCAAGAGGAAGACGCTGTGCTCTACCTCTTCGCCGCCAGCACCCTGGACAGTGTCCTTTTCTTCACCAACCAAGGGCAGGTCTACCAGGAAAGAGTCTTTCAGATACCCGACGCCGGTCGCCGCAGCAAGGGCATGCCCCTGGTGAACCTCCTGGCCTTGCAGCCCGGGGAGCTGGTGACAGCAGTCCTGACCGTTCCCACGCTCGAACAGACCGAGGCATCGGCCAGCTCAGTCGAGCCGGCCTCGGCGGAGGCAGACAAGTCGTATCTGACCATGGTCACCCTGCAGGGCAGGATCAAGCGCACCGCTTTGGCGGAATTTGGTTCCATCCGAAGTGGAAACAGCATCCGCCCCAGCGGGCTGATCGCCATCAAGCTAGACGAGGGCGACGAGTTGGGCTGGGTCAAGCTCACGCGCGGCGATCAAGAGGTCATCATCGTCACCGAACAGGGGCAGGCCATCCGCTTTAGCGAGGAGGAGGTCCGTCCCATGGGCCGAACCGCCGCCGGCGTGATGTCCATTAGGCTGGCCAGGGGGGATCGAGTCGCCAGCATGGACATCGTCAGACCCCAGTCCGACCTCTTGTTAGCCACAGCTAGTGGCTACGGCAAGCGAACGCCCTTGGGTGAATACCCCACTCAAGCGCGTTACGGTCAAGGCGTCATCACCCTTAGCCAGCGGTACTTGAATCAGACGGGGCCCATTGTCGCAGCGCGGGTGGTCCAAGAAGGGGACGAGGTAACCTTCTTTTCTGCCGAAGGAATGGCGCTGCGGACAGAGGTGGAGAATATCCCGCGGATCGGGCGAAACACCCAGGGCTCCATCATCATGAAGCTAAGAGAAGGCGACATTGTGGCTTCCATTGCCCGCCTGGAGGGTTAATGCTGTTGCAGTTTGTGGGATTCTGTAGTAAAATATGAAAAGACTACCCGCCTGTTCCAGGCAAAGAAATCAAGCTTTCTATCGAAAACCTTTAGGGTCTGGCCAGCAGCTCGCCTTCTTTCAGGATAGTCATGAAAAGCGGCGTCGCCAAGTGTTAGCCGACGGCTCTAGAACACATTGAGGAGGCATCAAAATGAAAAGAGCGCTATTGGTTTGTCTTTTGGCACTTCTGGTCTTGGGCGTTAGCTGCGAATCTGCCACTGAGGTCCCTCCGACCCCGACATCTACCCCTATGCCACCCACCTCGACCTCTACCCCCACCGAGGCGCCGCCCACGCCTACGCCCACTTCCACGCCGAAACCGCCTACGCCGACGCGGACGCACACCCCAGTTCCGCCCACTCCCACCCCAGCGCCCACGGCTACTCCGACCCCACCGCCACCGACGCCTACGCCCGTCCCTACCGCCACGCCCACTCCCAAGCCCACGGCCACTCCGACACCCGTACCGCCCACGCCAACGGCTACGCTGACTCCGCTTCCCCCAACCTCCACGCCCTTGCCCACGGCCACGCCCACCCAGGGCGCGCCGCCCGCCAAGGTGAAGGCACAGATGATCGCCATCCCCGCTGGCGAGTTCACCATGGGCAGCGACCATAACATTGAGCGGCCGCCGCACACCGTCTTCGTGGACGCCTTTGAGATTGACAAATTCGAAGTGACCAACCAGGCGTTTGAGAGGTTCGTTTGGGAGACGGGCTACGTCACCGAGGCAAAGCAGGCCGGGGACACATCCTGGCGGTATTACGCTCAGGGCAAGCCTCAGCACCCCGTGGTGAAGGTAACCTGGAACGATGCTAAGGCTTACTGCGAATGGTTGGGCAAGAGACTGCCCACGGAGGCAGAGTGGGAGAAGGCGGCTCGCGGCACCGACGCGCGCATCTATCCCTGGGGCAATCAGTGGGATGCGGCTAAGGCGAATACCAAGGAGTCGGGCAATCGCGGGACCACCGCCGTAGGCAGTTACCCCGCCGGCGCCAGCCCTTATGGCGTGATGGACATGGCGGGGAACGTAGCCGAGTGGACGAGCGACTGGTTCCAACCGTATCCAGGGTATCCTGGCGGCGATGGTGAGGCCCAATACTTTGGTGAGAGGTTCCGTGTGATCCGAGGGGGCGGGTGGTTCAGCGGCAAGGATTTGGCAGGATTGTCACTGGTGCGTACCACCGAGCGGAGTGCTAGTTCCATAACTGCGGCCAACGACGACGTCGGCTTCCGCTGTGTCAGATAGCGGACGACTGGCGTAGCCACTGTGCAACCTACACCTCCACATGGAAACGGAACGGGCGCAACTCAACAGGGTTGCGCCCGTCCGCGTCTCGTAGCGATACGCTGGAATGCAGACGCGAGTCCGCCCCACAAGCAAACCCACGTCTACATTCCCGTTATAGTCTCAAGAGCGCTTGTCGCTGATCCGCGCCTTCGCCCTACCCTGCGATTGGCTGGCTACCTGACACCTCGCTATTCGCCAACAGTTCAATGCCATCTCTGCGAATGTTGCGGAAAAGGAGGGTTCGCATCTCCTCAAGCTTGCGCCAGTGGGATTGGCTCCAGACACGAGTGGAGAGGAAAAGTCCGTATTCCAACCAAACCTCGGCCGCCAGGTAACGAACCTCTTTGCGCACCTGGTAGTCTTCTTTGTCTACCACTACCAGCACATCCGCATCAGAGGCTGCACTGGCCTCGCCCCTGGCGCGAGAGCCAAAGAGAATGGCTGATAGGATCAAGCCATTAAACCGTTGCTGTATCCTATCCACAAACGCCGCCAGTGCCTGCCGTTCCTGGTCAGTTAAATGAGCCAGGGTGACATACTCATTCATAACGCACCAGCCTCGCGAAAATACTGCTCAATCCGATCAACGAACCATAGCTCACTCCCCCATCAACTGCAAAACCAGCTCCCGCGAACGGGGGCGATTGTCGAAATCAATGAACACGATCTGCTGCCAGGTGCCGAGGGTCAGCTTCTGATCCACGAAGGGCACGGTCAGGGAGGGGCCCAGCAGCGAGGCCCGCACGTGGGCGTGTCCGTTGCCGTCGCCCCAGCGTAGGTTGTGCTGGTAGTGGATGTCCACGGGGGCAAGGCGGTCGAAGAGGTCTCGGAGATCGGAAACCAAACCCGACTCGTACTCTACCGTGGTGACCCCGCCGGTCGAGCCAGTCACGAACACCGTCACTGTTCCATCCTTCAGGCTCGAATCAGCGACCTCCTGGGCCACCTGTCTCGTTATATCAATGATGTGGCAGTTTCCCTCGGTCTTCAGTCCTATTTTCCTGGTGATAACCATATCGCTCCTCACTTTTGCCACAAATTACACGAATTTCACTAATTCACTGGAGTCTGGCGAATTTTTGACCCTCCCACATCCTGGGAAGTCCGCTCGATTGCCCCCAAGATGTAGGTTCGTAGTTGCCACTTCAGTGGCTTTTGCACTGCCACCAACGACTGAAGTCGTCACTACGAGCCAAAAACGCCAATGTCCAGTAATTCATCTTCTCTGTTGGGCAAAGGTCTCCGACCGAGCCCAAAGACGGCTGCGGTCGCGGTAAGTAAGCGAAGCGGCGTCCTCCTCCACGACCTTGCCGAGCTTTGACTCCTCACTCTACCCCGATCTCGAAGTCCAGGGGCACCACCTGAATCCAGGTGTTGCCCGGCTTCAGCGGGATCGGGTTCCCCACATCGTCAACGAAGCGAATCAGATCGTGACGCTGCTGCCTGACCCATCCGCCCTCGAAAGCCTGGCCATCGCGGAAGAAGACGGCCCGGCCCTCCCCCCAAATCTGAATCTCAATGGAATAGTAGATACGAGGCCCAGTGCTGTCCTCGACGATGTCCGTATCCAAGTGATTGGCGTAGATCGCCACCACGTTCTTGGCCCCGATTTGCTCGCCGGTCAGCTCGTCTCGGTGGGGCTCGCCGAAGATGGAACGCAGGTAAGCCTGGCGGCCTGAATCATATTGGTACTCAGCCGAGGCGTACTTGGGTGTGTACAGGAACTCTAGGCTGGTGGCCGGTCTGCCGCCCTGCGGCGGCTGCTCGGAGAACGTCCACCCCGAAAGGTCCTGCCGCTGGTTCAAGCCCCTCTCCGCGGCGACCTCCCACAGGCTCTCGGTGTCGCTGAACAGTGTGTGCTCGTAGGCCTTGCCCTCGCTAGGGATGCGGGCAAAGCCAGGATCGCCGAAGTCAGGTGAGATCACCCTGTCGAAAAAGTCCGATTCCATGATCTTCTGCTTCACCCCGCCGCTGGCCCCGGAGTAGGCGAACATGGACTTGAACATGGCCGGTATTTCCAGATCAATGAGGCGCGCGCTGCGAATAGAGCCCACCTTTTCCACGCCCTGGCTCAGGAAGACGGCGGTCAGGCGCGTCAGCCCGGCCTCGGACAAATGCTCGAAGACCACGTCGGCGAAGCTCAGGCCCGCCTGGGGACGCACTATCGGCGGGAAATTGGAGATCTTCACCGCCAGGGGCCGTCGCTCCAAGACCGCCACATCGCTCACCCCTTCACCCGTGAGGGGGCAAACATCGACCGGCAGCGCCGTCGGCTCCGGCTCCTGAGTCGGCGTCGGCTGGGGCGTCGTCGCGGTAGGCATCGGCGTCACTTGGGGCCCTGGCGTATTTGTGGCGGTAGCGAGCTGAACGCTTATCGGAGTGAAGGTGGCGGTCGGTTGGGGAGTATCAGTCGGCGGCGGCACGGTGGGCGTGGCTGTGGGCGGCGTGGTAGGGGTGGGGGTGGGGAGGGGTGTAGACGTGGCTGGCGGCTCGGGCGTCTTGGTAGGTGTGGGAGTGGGGGTTGGGGCGGAACTGCAGCCACTGACGACGGGCAGCAGAATCAGCCCTCCGACGACGCAAAGACACAACAGGGTACTCATCCTCGAAACTGTTTTGGCATCTATCATGATCTTTCTGACCTCCGGCAAGTGATTTCCAGTGACTGCCCATATTATAGCACATTTGCTCCAATTAGACCACTTTTGTCTCCCGGTAGTCCCCCCGTAGAGTGTTGCTCGCCTTGCCGAGCAATGAATTGCCCGGCTGAGACATAAAATGCGATAAATCGCATT
>CAZEBW010000018.1:0-52777 GCA_964510205.1 uncultured Anaerolineae bacterium | reverse complement strand
GCAAAGAGAAAACAGTCTAAAGCAATCGAGACAAAAGCGTGGGCGAATGGGGTGTCCGTCTTACCGAAGGTGGTTTTCGCGATGTCTTCAGATTGTTTTCAGAAGAGATAGCAAGAGAGAGTTGACAATTATATGGGGTATAGGATATAATAGGGGTGGGTAACCAGACATAGAGACACACCGTCAGATGCGGCGGGTAGAGCTTCGGAGTCTCTGACCTTTTCATCGCCTTTCAGCTCCTTCTGGAATCCTTGAAGCGATCATCTCATCTACTCGCGACTCGCAGGAAGCCATCCATGAGCATCTCCTCAAGAACGCTTGGCAAGGTGTCTTCAAATTCGTCATTGTATTGCCAAGAAAGCCTCCGTCCAGCGTACTCTGCATCCAGCGGGCGCAAAACGGTCGGCGGACAATCCTCGTGCGTAATGTGGCCGATAACCAACAGACAGTGGGGCGAACAGGTCCCCACATACGGTTGAGCAAATGCCTAGTTACAACCTCACCCCCGAAGATGCACGCATGGTCCTTCGTCTCCGGCTGCTGGTAGCTCGAGCAGCTAACAAGGACAGCCTGGCCTGGTGGGACGACGAGTCGCTTACACTGGCAGCCGACTACGTCCTGAAGCGGCTCTTCCCCATGGCCCCAGGCCGCGCGGGGAAGTCGCTGGCACTGCGGGCGGCTGTGGCCCGTCACCGCGCCGCCTGCCCAGAGGACGCGCTGCATCTCTACCGGCTGGACGGCGAGAACCGCGACAAGCTGGCGCTTCGTTTCGCGCAGCTTCAGCCGGTTGCGGTGCCCAACGATCCTATCGCGACCACAGAGGAACTGCGCGACTGTCTGCTTGAGCTTGTTGAGAGCCCTCAGCGTTACACGGTGCTGCGTGAGACCGCCTCAGCAGGCTTGCTGATTGATGTACCACCGGCGCCCCCTGACATCCCTCCGATGCTGCACCGGGCCAAGACCCTGGCCTGGGCCTACTTGGCGGGAGCTCAGGCTGGGCCGGTCTTTCCTTACATGATGGAGTGAGGATATTGAACGCAAACACAGAACCGATCTATACCAGCCGCATCATCAAAGCCAGTGCTCTGATCGCGGATACGAAGATCCTGCTCCGCGAGTGGGATCTGAGCCGGTCGGTGGAGGAGAACCTCGACCGGGCCAGCCGACAGAACATCTTCGGCAAGGCGTCGCGCAAACGGATCGACGACATCCTGCTCATTTTCCGTCAGCGCTACTTCGACGAGCCTGACGTGGGGGCGGCCCTGGTCACATTGGTGCAGCAGGATGCGCCGTCGCAGTGGATCGACCCGCTGCTCTACTTCTTCTCGGCGCAGAACGACCGGCTTCTGAGAGATGTCGTGATCCAGGTGCTCTACCCACGGCACAAAAACGGCACCACAGAGGTGCCCAAAGAGGTCGTGATCCACGCCATTCGCAACTGGGTGGCCCAGGGGAAGACGACGACCGACTGGAGCGACTCGACGGTGAAGCGCGTCGCCCAAGGTGTGATGGCCACACTGCGCGACTTCGGGATCCTGGAGGGTCGCGTCCACAAGCGGCTCACGCCTATCTACCTGCCGACCCCGTCCTTCGCCCTGATCGCGCTCTGCCTTCAACAGCGGGAACGGTCAGGACACCTCGTGCTCCAGAGCGACGAATGGCGTCTCTTCTTTCTGCCCGTCGAAGGGATAGAGCGCTTCTTCATCGAGGCGCATCAGCAGCATCTGCTGGAATACTACGCCGCCGGCTCCGTGATCCGCATCGAGTTCCCCGTCGAGACCTTGAAGGAGTATGCCTATGTCCTCCTCGAATCTGAAGGCGCGCGTCAGGCGGCTTGAGGCCGACCTGAAGGCGACGCCTATGCGCCACTACGTCTATAACGACCTGCCCTTCGCCATCTTCTGCTACCATCCGGACGATGAGTGGCAGATGCGCAACGAGATGCGGCTGCTGGAGACGCGCCTGGAGAACGCGCTCCGCTGCGAGGTGGTCACCATCTCCCTGGCAGAGTTGCTGTGGCAGTCCGTCGAGGAGAGCGAGGGGATAGACGCGGTGGCCGCGTTGGAGCGTACGCAGGGCTTCGAGGTGGCGCAGATGCAGCTGCAGGACTATCTATCGGATCCCGACTGGCGCCCCCTGCCGGAGCTCCTGGCCGAGCGGCTGGACACCCTCGACCCCCAACGCCACATCGTCTTCATCACCCGCGCCGGGGCATTGGCGCCGAACATCTACCGCGTCTCCAAGCTGCTGGACGAGATGAAGGGACGCACCCGAGTACCGTGCGTGCTGTTTATGCCCGCCACCACCGAGGGTAGCTCGCTGCGCTTCATGGGTATCGCGGAGAATGAAGGACGGGGCAGCTATCACACCAAGGTGTATGCATAGCCCGCAGGTACAAGAGGAGGTGGAACTCGAATGAATCCAGATCGCTTTCGAGACAGTCCGTCTGGGCGCCTAGTCAGGGTGGGGCAAGGTGAGATAGCCTACTGGGCTTTTGCACCGCACCCGCTACCCCCCAATGTGCCAGCAGATTGGAAGCTGGCACGGTTCATCTCCAAAGCCGATCGAGCCCTCAGCCAGCTGGACGGTGTAGGGCGGACGATGCCCAATCCACACTTGCTGATCGGTCCTTTCGTGCGTCGAGAAGCAGTTCTTTCCTCGCGCATTGAGGGTACCCAGGCCGACATCGCCGATCTGTACGCCTATCAAGTTGGGCAGCTTTCCCTCCCCGGCATGGCGCCCGCCCCCCCCCGAAGCTGAAGTCAGGGAAGTACACAACTATGTGCGGGCGCTGGAATACGGCCTGGAACGATCGGAGACCTTGCCGGTCAGCCTGCGCTTGATCCGCGAGATTCATGAACGCCTTATGGAAGGCGTGCGCGGTGAGCATGCCACACCTGGCGAGTTTCGTCGCAGTCAAAACTGGATTGGGCCACCTGACTGCACGCTGGATCAAGCGCCGTTTGTCCCGCCACCGGTCACTCAAATGGACGAGGCTTTGGGTGACTTTGAGAAGTATTTGCACAGCGATGATGTCTACCCACCATTGGTGCGTCTCGCTTTGGTGCATTACCAATTCGAGGCTATCCATCCCTTCATTGACGGCAATGGTCGCGTTGGACGATTGCTCATATCATTGCTCTTGACCGAGTGGCGGTTGTTATCTCAGCCCCTACTGTATCTGAGCGCCTTCTTTTCGCACCACCGACAGAACTATTACGACTTACTCATCGCCGTCAGCGAGCGCGGCGCCTGGTCCGAGTGGATCTCGTTCTTCCTGCAGGGGGTGGAGGAGCAAGCCCTCGACGCTGTCGAGCGAGCGCAACGACTTCAGGATCTGCAAACGACCTGGCATGAGCGACTAACTGAGGCGCGCACGTCGGCCCTGCTCCTACAGCTGGTGGATCATCTTTTTGATACCCCGGTGATTACCATTCCCGAGACCGAACGGTTACTAGGTGTAACCTACCGGAGTGCTAAGCTTAACGTCGAGAAGCTAGTCGATGCTGGTATCCTGAGCCAGGTTGGTGATGCAGATTACGGCAAGACCTTCATAGCCAACGAGATTCTGGAAGTGATCGGGCCAACCATAGGGTGAGGGAGCAGGTAGCCTAACGCTTCTGGACAGCTCGCTTGCAGAATTATACTTTATGGCCTAAAAGTATAATTTGATCGACCGGAATTGTATTTGGGTATCATTGAGCTCTGGCAGAGGAGAAGGTATGTCTCAGGCACTGAGCGACAGGCAGCGTCGAGCGATCCACGATCTGGCCCTGAAAGCGCGCACCCTGCTGATGACCGAGGCGCGCGAGCACCTGGAGGGCGTCTACGGGCTCTACGAGGATGGGCACATCGAACCTCCGGACAGGCTGCCCCAGGTGCAGAAGGATTCAGAGAAGCAGGAGACCTACCGACGCCTGGTCCAGTCCCTGGATGACGAGGCTCGGACAGGGTTCTCCCGCCCGGAGGCGGTGGAGAAGCTGGTCAAGGAGGTGGCCTTCACCCACCTCAACCGGCTAGTAGCCTTCAAGATGATGGAGGCCCGCGACCTGATCCGCGGCACGCTGGACAAGGGGACCGACTCGAACGCCTTCAAGTTCTACCTGGCCGATCCCGAGCATGCCGACGACCTGGCGCTGTATGAGCGTGGCGACGTGGACGTTGCCTACCGCCACTTCCTGCTCTGGCAGTCGGGCCAGATTGCGCAGGGGATCCGCGTGCTCTTCGACCCCGACACCCTGGCCAGCCGGCTCTTCCCGCGGCCACGGGCGCTGAACGATCTGCTGGACCTGCTCAACGATGCGGGGCTGGAGGAAGTCTGGTTGGCCGACGAGACGGTGGGATGGGTCTATCAGTACTTCAACGAGCCGGAGCTGCAAGCTGCGTTCGAGAAGGTCAGCTCGGGCAGCGGCAAGTTCGAAGCCAAAGACATCCCCTCCGCGACGCAGCTCTTCACCCCGCACTGGGTCGTCCGCTTCCTGGTGCAGAACACGCTGGGCCGGCTGTGGGTGCAGATGCACCCGGATACCAAGCTCAAGGACACGGAACTACTGAATTATCTAGTTCCCTTAGAAGGCGCCCTCCCGGAGGAGCCGCTGCGACCGGTCCGGGAGATCACGCTGCTCGATCCTGCCTGCGGTGGGATGCACTTCGGCCTGGTGGCCTTCGATCTCTTCGCGGCGATGTACGAGGAGGAACTGGAGCACGGCGGCGAGGCCGGGTGGCCCGAGATGCCATCGGTCGGGGACGCCAGGGATATCCCGACGGCGATCCTGGAGCACAACCTCTTCGGCATCGACCTCGACCTGCGGGCCGTGCAGCTCAGCGCCTTGACGCTGTATCTCAAAGCCAAGAGCCACAACCCAGAGGCGACGATCACGGCCAGCAACTTGGCCTGCGCGGACGTGACGCCGTTGAACGGCCAGCGTCTGGGCACCTTCGTGCGGCAGGCGCGGTTCAAACGGCCTGTCTATGAGCGGCTGATGCGTGGGCTGTGGGAGAAGCTGCAGGATGCCCAGCAGCTCGGGTCGCTGCTATGTTTGGAGAAGGAGATGAAGTCTCTCATCGAAGAGGAGCGCGCGCGGTACCGAGAGACGCCCCTATTCGCTGGCCTGGACGGGGCATTTGAGGCCGAGGCTGCTGAGGAGGAGTTCTGGGACATCATCTCCCAGCAGATCATCCAGGGCCTGAATAAGTTTGCCCGCGAGCAAGCGGCCGAGGGAGTAGATCAGTCCTTCTTCACCGGTGAGGCAAACAAGGGCCTCCGGCTGCTGGACCTGATGCTGCAGCACTACGACGTAGTGGTCACCAATCCGCCCTATATGTCAGGCGGCAAGATGAACAGACATCTCAAGGATCTCGTGGGGGCCGCTTATCCAGAGGGAAGCAGCGACCTCTATGCAGCATTCATACAGCGTTGCCTGGAGTTGGCCGATCAGCGGGGCTATGTTGGGATGCTCACGATGCACTCCTTCATGTTCCTCAGCTCACATCAAGAGCTACGAGATGCAGTGCGCGACGACGCCGCGGTTTGTGCCATGGCCCACTGCGGCCCTGCTCTCTTTGGAGTTGGGAATCCGGATACATTGCAGACCACAGCCTTTGCCCTGCGCAAGGCGCCAGATGATGAGATACGGATGAACAACAAAGGCACCTATTTTCGCCTGGTGCACAAGCCAAGCAGCGATGAGAAGAGACTCGCACTCGAAAAAGCGTTAGTTGACGGCACCAACGCCTATTGCGTGGCGCAGCGGGATTTCGGGTTAATTCCTGGGCAGCCCTGGGTATACTGGATTTCTCCGAAGCTCTTCTATGCATTTGAACACTACCAGCCGCTACTAGAGGTTGACAGAACCGACGGACACAAGACTGCCAAGAACTTCAGATTCATCCGGCTACACTGGGAACTACTGGCCTCTTCCATAGGCCTTGGCCGCAGGTGGCGATGGTCCGCTCGGGCTTTCGACCAAGTTAGGTATGGCCGCCTGTATGGTCAGACAGTGGATTGGGGAGCAGCAGCGCACTGGTTCTACTCACACAATTCCTCGTCAAGTTGTTTGAAGAGTGACCTTCAGAACAGAAGTGGGGTAAGCTGGAGTCGCGTCGCAAGCCGCGGGGTTAACGCTCGAAGATTCTCGGCCGGCTACATACCGGATGTGGCGACACCCTCAGTCTACCCGTCGACGGATGAGGAGCAGTTGGTTCTGGTGGCTGTGCTCAACTCCAATTTGGGGCAGTACGTTCTGGACATGCTAAATCCGACGATCAACTACGCGCTGGGTGACATCCAGAGCTTTCCTCTCAAGCCTGTTACAGGGAAGGAAACTGAGGAACTGAAGGAACTTGTGAATGAGATCGAGGGGACGTTCAGAGCGCTCTATTCACAGAATGAGATCATGCCTTTGTTCACGGCGCCGCCAAGGTGGAGCAACGGGTTAAGCGATAGGAGCGACACTGCGACAAGTCTGGCCGAAATAGAGAAGCAGGTCGATAGTCTAGTTTATGAATGGTACGGCATTGCCGACAAGGAACGCGCTGATATCGAAGCGGAGCTGGCGGGTGAGCCGCCACCGGAGGACGAGGAGGGTATTGCTTATTTCCTGGAGAGCGAGGGTGAAGCAGACGTCGACTTATCGATGAATCGCCAGGAGCTGGCCACCTGCTGGATCTCCTATGCTGTGGGCAGCATACTAGGTCGCTTCCGACCAGGAATGCTCGATGCCCTGGGTGGCGCTGTCTACCGTCACGACGACCTGGCTGCTGCCTCAGTCGCCGCACCTGATGAGCCCGCGGCTGACGGCATCCGCCGTCCCGCGGAACGCTTTGCCTACGTAGGGGAAGAGGGTGCCAATCACGTATTCTCCGCTGATGTAGAAGCCGCTTTGCGCGATCTTGTTCTGGAGAACGGCATCGCGGTGTTGGACAGAAGCCATCCGCACGACCTACCGGCGCTGGTGAACCAGGCGCTGGCACTAATGCTGGGCCACGACGAGGCGCGCGAGGTCATCTCCGAAGGTGCCCGCGGTGACCTAAGGCAATTCCTGTCCAAGAAGTTCTTCACTGATTGCCACTTCAAGATGTACAGTCAGAGTCGCCGGAAAGCCCCTGTCTACTGGCCGCTCCAGTCCGCGAATCTCCGCTACGGCTTCGTGCTCTTCCACGAGAAGATCGACGAGACGACGCTCTATGTCCTCCAGCGCGACTACTTGGACGTTAAACTCAACGGCCTGCGGCAGCGCATCGGCGACCTGACCGCGCGGGAGGAGGGCCTAGAGGGCACCGCCCGCAAGCGGGTCGCCCGCCAGATCCAAGAGCTGAGCAGGACGTTGGAGGAGATCGAGACCTTCGCCAAGACCATCGATCGCATCGTCCGCGAGGGCTACGAGCCAGAGCCGAACTGGATCGACGACGGTGTGATCCTGCGAATGGCACCGCTATGGGAGTTGATCCCCATCTGGAGGAGCGAACCGAAGAAGTACTGGAAGCGGCTGCAGGAGGGCGAGTACGACTGGAGCCACATCGCGATGAACTACTGGCCCGATCGCGTCCGCGAGGCCTGCAAGGAGAACAAGTCCTACGCCATAGGCCACGGGCACCCGGAATGGTTCGAGGGAACGTAGTCTACCCGATTCTTCTTAGCTGGCGATGCGTTTGCCGTGAGAAGCATTGAATCGATATGAAACAACTGCTAGGTGTGTCCAATTCTGACTCAATGAACCTCTACGGAACCCGTTTCACTGTGGGGGCGCTGGTCTCTGCCCTATGGGACAATTGCGAGATTGGCAATCCGCTGCTACTTCGTCATGACTTTCTCCGCCCCGTAGGTTGGAATCGCCCTGTAGCTGTTCATATTGAATCCAGCTTGACTCGTTCTGTAAGTCTCTCGCTAGTACCAGAAACTCAAGAGGAATCTGAGCAGATCTCTCGATCACTAAATGCATACCTTCAAATGAGGCTTGTGGAGGAATGCAAGCCGGAAATTGAGAAGCTTAGGAGTACGCTTTCCCCCTTTCTACAGGGGCAAGGAATAGCATTTCGCGCGGAATGTGTCGCTTTCGTTGAACCAGGTTTGACTTCTAGGGTTTTCTCTAATGTCCTCGGTGCGCAGGATAAGGATGGGTTGATTCCGTTGAACCATCTCACTCCCATCGGTCCAGGCGCATTTCAAGTTGATGGTCTTGTTTTCTTCGCTCATCCGTTCTTTCGAAGATCGCTTTCCAGGTTGAATACCCTGAATGTACCCTTTTTGGAGCGAATTCAGGGTATTGCCGGTGACGAAGTAGACATTGAGATAGCCATTGACACAGATATGGTAGGGCTAGCCTCCACGTATCGAGAGCGCGGAGAGCTTGAATACTGGTGGGGACCGAAGTTCGATGACAACCTTGCTTCCATTCCTACAGGTGTTACGCACCACGAGGCCAGCGAGTACGAACGGCTGTTTCATGGTATCTCGGGTACTCAGTTCTGGTGGCAATCCAGGCGTGGGCAACACATACTTGAGGTAGAGGAACTGCGTGATATTCCATCGGTGTCGGCAAACTCGGCACAGTATGGATGCAGATATGCACACTCGATAGTCCAAGAAACAACTGGCCAGACCGTTCATTTCGACGGTGCCATCCGCATGTACTCAGAGGATCAGATGATTGAGCGTCTGACGGTGGATATTGCGCATTCTGGCCGACACACCCAGTATACGAAGTTATGGAGAATTGATGGAGTCATCGCCATTCCAGTTTGGAAGAGGTTGCTTTCCGATTATTTCAGGGATAACCACCTGATAGGTGAGTATCTGGGAGCTCCTGCAGAAGAGAAAAGGGCACCATATGCAGATAGAAGTGCCGAAGCACAGCCCTTGCTTACAGAATACGTTCCCTATTCCATGACGGACGGTATGGGCATTCGAGTCGCTCTGTCATACCATCCTTGTGTTGCTGGAAACACTGTTGAGCGCAGGGCAGTATCTCTTGATACGCTTTCATCCGAAGACGAGCACATTTCTTTCGTTGAGTCTGACGCTATCGAACTGAAAAAAGCGTTAGAACGGCTCAACGCATCACTGTCCATAGCAGAAGGTATCAGTTTCTTGAACTGCAAAGACTTCTATGCGAATCTCCCCCTGATTCTCCATAGTGAGGCTACGCTACCAGAAAGCCTGTACACGACTCTTGATGCCATCAGGATGTTGGTACAAGCATGGAACAGGAAAGGCTTTGATAAGGTCGTCAGCTATAGCGTGGGTTTTCCTGTTCAAGACAGGGAATGTCGAATCTCCGTGCTTGGCCATATTGCTGATCTAGAAGAATGGTTGTCTCACCCGCTATCCAACCCACCAACTTCTCAAGATGGGATCCGGGATTGGGCAGAGGAAGTCTCAAGCTTCCTTGGGAGGACATTTCACGAGGAAGCACACGATGAACCACCTCTTTTCGACACACTGATGACTTCGGGTGTTCTGTTGATCAAGCGCAGGGCGGTAGAGGGAGCAGAATATCGGTCTTACTATTCGGATGAGCATCGTGCTCTGGTGTGCGAGCTGGCTATCTCCAAGGACGAGGCTGCTTGGCCAAGAGCTCTGGAGACAGAAACAATCTCGGTAGCTCCCGCGATTCTCATCCTTGATTCCAGATGCACCAGGTGTGGACTGTCGTATCCAGATTGTAGTTGTTCGAAGCTGTTGGACGAAGGAGTAGCACAGGAGATTACCGAGATGCGAATAGCATTTCCTTTCTGGACAGATCGCCCAGTCTGGTAGTTCATCATGCTATGTTGCCGGCAATGCTTCCGTGCTCGCGCCTCCAGGGCTTGGGGCTGTGACCACCATGCATTCACAACGCGTGGCGCCTGAGTTAGTAGGATCACTGCACGTCTACGTACTCGAGAAGTAAGCGCAAATGGCCTGTAGGCGCAAAGATTAAGATCGAACGATAGGAGCTACCTATGCAAACCATTCGAGACCTACTAACCCGTGACCTCTCGGAGCAGATCGAGGAGGTCATTAAGGTCGACCAGCAGGACGAGCAGACGGTCCACAACGAGCTGACCGAGTACGTCTTCACCGATCGCATCGAGGATCAGTACCGGGAGCTGCTCGACGCCATCGCCGAGGGGCCGAGCACGCCCACGGAGGGCGTCGGCGTCTGGATCTCGGGCTTCTTCGGCTCCGGTAAGTCCTCCTTCGCCAAGAATCTGGGCTACATCCTAGCCGACTACGAGGTTCTGGATCAGCGGGCCAGCCAGCTCTTCGTCAAGCAGTTGGAGGAGCAAGACCCCACTGACCCGGATGTGGAGCGCATCCGCGACCTACTGACCTTCATCAACGCCCGGCTCGACCACGAGATCATCATGTTCGACGTGCAGGTGGATCGAGCGGTGCGGCGTCACACGGAGCCCATCGCCGAGATCATGTACTCCGTGCTCCTCCGCCAGCTCGACTACGCGCGCGACTACGACCTTGCCGAGTTGGAGATCGAACTGGAGGCCGAGGGACGCCTGACTGACTTCGTGCACGCCTGCGCAGAGCGGTACAGCGACCTTGAGGGGCATCCTGCGCCGGTGCCGCCGACGCTGGGGGATGTATCAGAGGAAGTGTACGGCATCTGGCGCCGGGTGCGGAAGGGCGCGCAGCGCATCCAGCGGGCGAGCGCGGCCCTGCACAAGCTCGATCCTCATACCTATCCCAGCGAGGATTCGTGGGCGCAATCCATGCAGACCACCGATGTCACTATCCGCACCCTGGTAAACCGTACCTTTGAGCTGGTGGATCGCCGCCGGCCCGGGCGCGCCGTGGTCTACATCATCGACGAGGTGGGTCAGTACGTGGCGCGCAGCGTGGAGAAGATCGAGAACCTGCGCGGCGTCGTCGAGCACTTCGGCCAGGAGAGCAAGAACCGGGTGCAGAGGGGAGATGCCGAGGCGCCGGTGTGGGTCATCGTCACGTCGCAGGAGAAGCTGGACGAGGTCGTCGCGGCCATCGACGACAAGCGCGTCAACCTGGCTCGGCTCCAGGATCGCTTCCGCCACCGCATCGACATGGCCCCGGCCGACATCCGGGAGGTGGCCACGCGCCGCGTGCTGTCCAAGAAGCCGCAGGCGGAATCGGTGCTGGAGGGGCTGTACGAACAGAAACAGGCCATCCTCAAGACCCACACCAAGCTGGAACGCACCTCCCGCAGCGCAGACGTCTCGAAAGACGAGTTCGTCCAGTTCTACCCCTACCTGCCCCACTTCGTCGATCTCTCCATCGGCATCGTTTCCGGCATGCGCTTGCAGGCCGGGGCGCCGCGCCATATCGGCGGGTCCAATCGCACCATCATCAAGCAGGCCTACGAGATGCTGGTCAGCGATCGCACGAAGCTGGCCGACGCGTCGGTGGGGGCGCTGGTCACCCTCGACCGCATCTACGACCTGATCGAAGGCAACCTGCCCAGCGAGAGGCAGAGCGACATCAACGACGTGATGCAGACCTGGACGCCCAACGAGGATCCGTGGCCGGCGCGGGTGGCGAAGGCAATCGCGCTGCTGGAGTATGTGCGGGATCTCCCCCGCACCGAGGCCAACATAGCCGCGCTCCTCTACCGCCGCCTGGGCGATCCGTCGCCCCTGGCCGAGGTCGAGCGGGCCGTCGAGATGCTGGAGCAGGCCGAGTTCAGCCGCCAGACCGAGAACGGCTGGACGCTGCAAACGGCGCAAGAGAAAGCCTGGATGACCGAGCGCAATGCTATGAGCCCGGTGCCGCGCGAAGAGCACAACCTACTGGAGGACAGCTTAGGCGATATCTTCTCCGACGCCAGCCTGACGCGCTACCGCTATGGTAGGCTGCGCACCTTCCGATTGGGCGTCAGCTGGGAGAACCGCTCCCTGACGTCGGGCAGGGAGCAGATCCCTCTGGAGCTTCGCACGGCCGACGGCCCCGAAGTCTTCGAGAAGGCGTGCATGCGGGCCCGGGAGGACAGCCGGGCCGAGTCGCACTCGGATGAGGTCTTCTGGGTGATGTCGCTAAACAACCAGATCGATGAGCTCGTCGTCGAGCTGTATCGCTCCAAGCAGATGGTGGCCAAGTACGATCACCTTCGCGCCCAGAACAAGATCAACAAGGAAGAGATGGCCAGCCTGGGCACGGAACGCCAACAGATGGGACGGCTGGAAAGCCGGCTACAGGATCGCCTGCGGGACGCCCTGGCCGCCGGCCGGGGCTTCTTCCGTGGTGTGGCCAAGGACGGTGCGGCGCTGGGCAAGACGTTCGCCGAAGCGCTCAAAGGCATGCTCGATTTCGCCGTCCCCGATCTCTACCCCAAGCTGGAAATGGGTGCCCGGCCCCTGTCGGGCGAAGAGGCGGTGGAGATCCTGAAAGCTTCCAATCTGAACGGGCTCTCCCAGATCTTCTACAGCCCGCCCGACGGGCTCGATCTGGTGACAAGGGAGGAGGGCAAGTACGTTGTCAACCTGAAGGCGCCTATTCTCAAGGAGGTCCACGACTACCTCACCCACGAGCACTCTTACGGCAACAAGGTGACGGGGCGGACGCTGGAAAACCACTTCGGGGGACTCGGGTACGGGTGGGAGCGCGAGATGCTGTGGCTGGTGATGGCCACGCTGCTGCGCGGCGCTGCCATCCAGGTGACCTACCAGGGCCGGCGCTACCGGAACCATCTGGACCCCCAGGTTCGGGCCGCGTTCAGCGGCACCAACGCCTTCCGCGCCGCCTCCTTCGCACCGCGTGAGAGCATCGACTTGCGCACGCTGGTCAACGCCGCCCGGCGCTACGAGGAGATCACGGGCGAGGAAGTGGATGTGGAGGAGGTAGCCATCGCCCAGGCCTTCCACGAGCTCGCCGAGCACGAGCTGGAGGTGTTGCTGCCCGTCGAGGCCACCGTGGGAGCGCACGACATTCCCGTCTCCGACGTACTTCAGGAATACCACGAGACGCTGGAAATGATCCTCAACAGCCCCTCCGATGACTGCGTCCGAATCCTCGCTGGCGAGGGCGCCAGCTTCCAAGAGCTCCGCGACCGCGTGGCGGCGATACGGAGGGCGACGGATGAGGAGGGGTTGGCCTTCCTGCGACGAACACGCCGCGCCGTGGATCAGATCTGGCCGCAGCTGCGCAATGAGGGCCAAGACGGAGAATTGGCAGATTGCGCTCAGGCTCTGCAGGAGCACCTGGAGGACGGGACGTACTACCAGGTGGTGAGTACGCTCAAGGATGACATCGTGCCACTGGAGGCAGCCTACGCCGAGCTGTACGAAGAACGCCACGCGGAGCGCTCCACCGCCTTTGCCCTGGCCGCGGACAACGTCAAGGCGCACCCAGACTGGACGGCGGTCCCAGAGGAGATGCAAGAGACCCTGCTCGAGCCGCTGGTGGCCCGGGACCACGATCTGGACATGCCAGATGATTCTCTGAGGTGCCAGGTCTGCCACGTGAGCCTCAGCGAGATGGCATCCGACCTAGCGGCCGTGAACGGCCTGCGCGCCCAGGTGCTGAGACGTGTTCAGGAGTTGACGGCACCGGAGGAGAGGATCGAGTCCGTGCGGGTGGCCGACGTCCTGGGTATGGGCAGGACCCTGAGATCAGAGGACGAGGTGAATCGAGCCCTGCAGGAACTGGGAGATCATCTGCTCAAGGTGATCGCATCAGGCGCAAAGGTGGTACTGGAGTGAGATGATGGACACGATCACGACCCTAAGCCCACGACAGACTTTTGAGGACAACATCAGACCGGCGGAGTTGCTGTTGCGCGTCTACCGGCTCCTCGACTCGAACGATGAAATCACCACTGAGGGCGAGCTGCTCGAGAACCTCCGCAACGTGGTGCAGGCCTCCGCCGACGAGGATCTGATGCTCATCTACAACGAGATCTTCCTGGGCCTCGTGCGCGAGCGAGCCCAGCTCCCCCGGTCCACGTTGCGCCAGGCCACCCTGTGCCATCTGCTGCGCCAGGCGGTGGTCGCCTCATGCACGGCGCTAGAGACCTACCTTCCGGCCCTGCTGAGGAAGAACCTGCCAGTGATGATCAGCGCTCGTGGGCGGGACTTCTTCCCCCGGGGTGACAGCACATTGCAGGACTATCTCTCCGACCTGACCTTCGACCTGGATGAGACGCTGCGCTTGCTAGGGGACGAGACTGCGCCCACTTACATCGCCAACAAGATCCTGCGGCTGGCCAACTTCAAGTATCTCAGCTCTCGCAAGGGGATCCATGTGGTTGGCGCCATACTGGGCCTTTCGAGCCCCTGGAACGAGATCGCCGAGCACCTGAACCGCAATAAGCAAGCCATGATGGACATCCTGGACGACACCGTTAACCGTCGCAACGACATCGTCCATCGCGCGGATCGGCCGCAGACGGATCCCGGAGGTGAACCCCAGCAAATCACGTTCGCCTGGACCCAGCAGGCTGTCGACACCATCAGGCACATCTGCCTGGCGCTGGACGAGCTGGTGGCGGCGCGTGTGACAGAGATGGAAACGATGCTGACTGCGTAACAGCGCGGATCGGAACACCATGACCGCTAAGTTTCTAAACCCCATCACGATGAGCTTCGAACTGCTGAAGCGCTACAAGGTGCTCCTGCGGAGCACCTTGGCGATGCAGGGCCTGAGGCCGGCTGATGTGGACGAAGTTCTGCAGAGCATCGAGGTGGACCGGGGACTGTTTCTCTCGCTCAATCGGAGATACCGTACTGGCCAGACCTCTTTCCGCCAATTCTGCGTGGATTATGGCCTGGCGGAAAAGCTGCCCGACCGGTTTCCAAAGCTGATCGGACGCCAGCTTTACGTCCACCAGGAGAGGGCCATCCTGTCAATCCTGGATGCACAGACCACGATTGTGTCGACAGGCACCGGTTCGGGCAAGACTGAGGCTTTCCTGATTCCCATCCTTGACCATTGCATGAAGCACCGCGGGCCGGGCGTTAAGGCGATCATGATCTACCCTATGAACGCCCTGGCCAACGACCAGGTGCGGCGGATCGAGGAGGCCACGGCGGGTACCGGGGTCACCTTGGGTCTCTTCATCGGCTCCACCTCCCCGCGGAGGCGGGATCAGATCCGGCGCGATCCTCCGGACATCCTAATCACCAACTACGTAATGCTGGACTGGATGTTGACTCGCCTTGATGACCAAGCCATCTTTGAGGCCTCTAGGGATAGCATGAGGTTCATCGTCCTCGATGAGATTCACACCTACCGCGGCAACAAAGCTACCCATCTGAAGTATCTCATCGCGCGCCTCAAGTCGCGGTTCTCCGGGCCGATCGTTCAAGTGGGCACCAGTGCAACGCTGCAGAGCCATGACATCCCAGGCTATCTACAGGACGGCCCTGATCGTCTCGACCAGTTCATCCGACCGCTGCTCAGCGTCGATGCCTTCGAGTTCATCGAGCCCGACTACGAGCCGGAGATGGAGAAACCAGTCGAGCGAGAATTTCCCCACCTGCCAGACGTGGACGAAAGCCTGGGCTGGGCCTTGGAGACCGACCCGAGGTCAGGCCTGCAGAAGGTGGGGCGCTTGATGGGCAAGGGCTACTCGATGATGGATCTGGGGGTAGACGATGTCTCGGAGGCAGCCTTCTTCCGCGACCTGAAGCAACACCCTTTTATCCAAGCACTTAGGAGTGCCTTGACCAAGGATGCCGCGAGCTTTGTCGATCTGGTCAGCCTGCTGTGCAGGCTCTTACCTGCTTCCTATCCGAGCCATCACGCTGAGGAGATGGTGAAAGCTTTTCTCAGCGCCGTCGCTTTTGCGAATCACCACGCTGGCAGCCAGGGCCAGCCGCTCCTGGATTTCCGCGTGCATCTCTTCCTCAGGGACATTGGAGGTTACCTCAAAAGGTGCATCAAGTGCCACAAGTATCACTCGGGCAACCAAGAGTTCTGCCAGGACTGTGGCTTTCCGCTGTTCTGCGTCTACCGCCACGATATCCATCGATGCATCGGGAAGGTATCAGACAACCGGCTCAAGTGGGAGCTACGCCCCGAGTCAGACGATCGGAAAAACTCCTACTATGTGCTCCTCTCGCCGGTCAAGAGTGACCAAGATGAAGGGAAAGGTGACGCGCTACGGTTTCGCGACGACCTCCAGGTGCACGAGGACGAGATCATCCTAGACTACGACACCTACGGTCGATTGCGCCTTGAGCTGCTGCCAGCACTTCGGTACCGGGATGTCAAACAACAGATCATTCCACTCATAGATGGCACGCACCGGCACCAGTACCTACACAACCTGGTGAAGTCGATGCTGAGCGTTCAGCCGTACACTGACAGGAAGCTCCTGGGGTTCATAGACAACCGCGAGCGCGCATCCCAGTATGCCACCGTACTCCAGGATGGGTTCGCCAGCGAGTTCCTTGAGGAGTACGCCAAGCTTCGCCTGCCGCGCGGAAGAAAGCTAGATATCCTGTCAGCCCTGGAGATCCTGCACGGCCAGATCCCCCCGCGCGAGTATCCCTCACCTGTGGAGCAGGCGATCCTTGATGAACTGGATCTCTGGTACTGGCGCACGCTTTGCCGACCCCCTCGTCAGTTCGAGAGCAAACGAGACTTGCTGCAGCTAGAGACATCCGAAGCCCTGACGCTCCTGGAGAATGAGGTCCTGGGCGTCTTTCTCCAAGAGCGTGCCATTGCTACGGACTTCGGCGATGACATGACTCTCAGTAGGTACATTGTGTTTGAGAGAGAGTACGCGACGGATCACAAGGGGATCCACTGTGAAGCCGGTGCGGGATCGGCGGATCCCTGCTACCCCAGCATCTCATTAGGCGAGGCGGCGCGGGAATACAGATCATTCGTTGACCGTTACAGCCAAGAGCACATTCAAGAGGCCATCAGACACCTGGTGGACGAAGACTGGCTGCTTCAGGACCAGACCCCTGACGGCAAGACTCATTACTATCTCAAACCGCGCCGGATCTACTTGAACCTGCCGCCATCTTCGTACGCCTCCTACGAGGAGGTGCGCCGGCAGTACCTGTTTACTGCGGACGTCCATAGTTCCGAGGTCGATGACGTTGAGCGACGCCAGGTCGAGAGTCGCTTTCAGGAAGGCAGGCTGAACTTCGTGATGTCCACCCCAACCCTGGAGGTGGGCATCGACATCGGGGAATTACAGACGGTGCTGATGGTCGGGGTTCCCCCTTTGCCGTCGAACTACGCCCAGCGCGCGGGTCGTGCTGGACGGGATCACAGAGGCCAATTCGCCCTGATCGTGACGTTCTGCACGGAAAGCAGCGAACACGACAGCTACTACTTTCATCGCCCGGAGCTGATGATCAATGGCGTGATCACGCCGCCGACCTTCAATCCACTCAACGCAGAGGTCGTCCGCAAGCACCTACACGCCTTCATTCTAGCGGGAAGCGTGGGCGATGACCAGACCCTGGCACGCTTCTGTGGGAACCTCGATGCTGAGGTCCAGGCACGGATTGCCTCCGCCCGGGAGGTTTTCGGGGACCAATCCGGCGCCGTATCTTATCTATTGGATGGCTTTCGAAAGAGCCTTCTCGCTGAGGCCTCCACTACCGGCTCACGCGGCGGCGCGAGCCCCCAGCAGGCATTCTACCGAGCTGGATTCTTTCCCGACTACTCCTTCCGGCGCGAGCAGGTCTATCTGCTGGATCAGGAGAAGGACTCAGACAGAGGTTTCCGAGAGCGCCGCCTGGCCGACATAGCGCTATCGGAGCGTGACCCAGAACTAGCCTACTACAAGTTCTCGCCGGGTGAAATCACCTTTATCGCTGGCGGGGTCTACCAGATCACGTCCGAAGGCGCCTACACGATCGTCCCAATCGATGCCAAGACGAAGGCCCGCAGCTATCAATACCTCGTTGCTTCGCCTCACGTCCGGTACGCAGCGAAGGGTAAAGTGCTGAAGAAGTACGCCCGTAAGGAAATCTTTGACAACAGTCAGCCTTCTGTAGATAAGAGTAAGGTGTTGGGTGTGGCCTTCTCGCCCCATTGTCGGCTTCGGTTTGTGAACCAAGGCTGCCTCAGATACGGTGAGACAGATCCCTTCTCCGACGAGGAGGGGCGCTTCAACCTGGGCTATGAGCTCGATCGCCAGGCAATCATCATGCGCTTCGACAGCCAGATCTGTGCGGACGAGAAGCTCTATCTCAGCCTGGCCTCCGCTCTAGACCGCACCATCAAGGACAGTTATGGCCTAGATGAATCCGAGCTCCGGCTTCTTCTCAGCCCCAGGCCCGATCCGCCGGACCCAGAGGACGGGCTAGGCGTGTACGTGATCCTCTACGATGCGGACGGGAACGGGAACGTACCCCTGGAGACGATCTTCGAGAACTTCGATAGGGTCATCGAGACTGCTTATAGCAACATGCTACACTGCCCTGGGAGCCGAGGGCGCCCCTGCAACAATGGCTGCTACCTCTGCATGCGGAGCTACGCTACCCACCATTTCGCTGGCAGTGTAGACAAAGATACGGCGCTGATGTTCACCGGGTACCTCCTGGGCAAGAACCGATTCCAGCCCTCCATCGCAGAACCGGAACATCCCGTGACAGCATTCGACCTCGAACTGCGGCTGGAGCGGCAGGGAGATACCTACATGGTGGAGGCACCGACCCGCATACACTCGCAGGTCCTTGAAAGAGATCAAAACGAGGTGATCTTCGACCTGCTCACAAAGGCAGTGCAGTCCGAGTGCTCCGAAGACATGCAGGCATTGCGAATCTTGGCCAGAGAGGACTACATCGTGAATGCAATCAACGAAGGTCACATCAACAAGAACAAGGAAGCCTTCGCCCGGCTGCAGTTCAACCTGCTGCGGTTCAGGCACGTGGTCGCCGAGAAGGATGCTCACCGATGAAGTGTCAGTTGATCCAATCCACCAAGATCGCCGATGAGAACCTTGCCGAGCGTGAGATGCTCTCGTTTCTGCGGAATCTGCCCGCCGATTACTTCGTCTACCGTGAGCTACAACTCACCCCCGCCTACCGCGAGCGCGTACGGGGGATCAGCAAGAAGCGACCAGATTTCGTCGTCGTCTCCCCCGAGACTGGCTTGTTTTCGATTGAGGTGAAAGACTGGAACCTGATTCGTAATGTGTATCAATGGCGGGATCAGTACAAGATCCGCGTGACCGACCGCACCACGAGCCACGTTCGGGAAATTGACAATCCAACGAGCCAGGCGGCAGCGTACCTCTATGCCCTCATCGAGCTTATGGAAGGACTGGATGTCTTCGTCACCTCCATTGTGGCCTTCCCTCGCGTTTCGCGGTCCGACTTCCTGAACAGGCTAGAGAACGTCGGGCTACTCCAGAACCCCCAGTCTAGGTTCTACCTTGACCTGGATCGCACGCTCTTCCGCGAGGATCTGGATAACTACGTCGCCCGGCCCGAGGAACTGCTGCGGAAGATTGTTCAGATGGACGCCAAGTTCCAAGCCCCCTCCTCGGCGGAGGTGATGGAGACCCACCGACGGCTCTTGCCCAGCTCGTTCCGCATCGGCGACTACACGGAACGCCAGAGGAACAAACGCCGCCTTAGGATGATCACGGAGCAGCAACAGCGCTGGATTTTCGGCCTGGACCCGCAGCAGAACTACCTTCTCGACGTGGCCGGCAGCGGCAAGACGAATGTCCTCATCTCGAAGGCTATCCACACGGTGGATGTGGCAGGTGACGGCGCTTTGCCGCGCATCCTGCTTACGACCTACAACTCAAACCTGGAGACAAACATCCGCCGCATATTCCAACACAAGATCGTCGATTCGCCGGACCCTGTCCGCTATCAGCAAGTAATCACTATCGAGTGTGTTCCCGCCCTCATGGAGCGCATAGTCGCCGCTGTTCTGGAGATTGACGACATCGGGCGACATCGAAGCGCAGGTGAAACACCCCAGGAATATGAGACCCGGTTGAGGGAGGACGTGGAGAGCGCCTTGCGTGCGGAGCCAGACCGCTTCCGCCACTTCGATCACGCCTTTGTCGACGAGATCCAGGACTTTGACAATTTCTACCTCCTGGTGATTGACCACCTCTGCAAATCGAAGAGCTTCTTCTTCGTGGGCGACATCGGTCAGAAGATCTACGAGCGGAGGCACGACCTAGAGCGGCTCGGATTCGTCACTGCCAGAGCCGAGGTCGACAAATCATACAAGATGTTCCGCACTCCCCATTACATCGCCGAGCTCGCGACGCGATTCATTCTGGGCGATCCCCTGGCCCGGAGCGAGTTCGCCGAGCATGGCTACACTGAGAGTTTCAAGTATCCAAACAAGCTGAAGAACCGGGCGGAGGTCCTACGAACGAACCACCCCAGCCACGAAATAGCGGAGCAGGTTCGGGGATTCCTAGACACCTCGTACTCTGAAGAGGATATCCTGATCGTCACGTCCGACGAGGGTCTGGATCAGGTGGCAGACGCGCTGGCGGCACAGGACGTTCGCTTCCGGCTCGGTGAGCCCGAGCACGAGGCGGCGGTCAGCCTAGTCGATTTCATGGGCGCCAAGGGCTTGGAGAAGGAAGCCGTCTTGGTGACAGGGATCGAGGATCTCTACGATCGTTCGAAGCCACAGGTTATGTTTGAGGACCAAGATGTGCGGTATCAGAGAGAGCTGCTTTCGCGGCGTAAGGTCTATGTCGCGCTCACGCGACCACTGGAGCGGTTGATCGTCTACTACCAGGATCCGAACAACCGCTTTGTGTCAGAGCTGTTAACCATCAACAGTGATATTCTTAGCAGGTGGTAGGCGAACTAAGATGGGATACAAGTTCGAAGGCAAGTTGCGGGAAAGAGCAAACGCCTACGTTGAAACCCTCGTCAGTGCGGGGATTGTGGGCTCGATCACTCCAGGTTCTTTCCGCAACTACATGGTGAAGGTGTCCGTCACCCGTGGCGGGCAGCGATTGGGAAACGTGAACCTCTACTACAGCCCCAAGAAGGATCGCTTCACGCTCAAGACCCACGAACTAAGGGACAAGAGCGTGATCCCAGACCTGGAAACCTGCTGGGATCGGCTCTCCTCGCCACACGCAGCTGTCGATTCGTCATCCAGTCCCACGGGAGGATACCACATCTACACCGACGGTTCCTGGCTCAATGGGGCCATCGGCTACGGGGTCGTGATCCTAAAAGACGGCAGCCTTGAGGCCGAGCTTTCCGGTCGCGTTGAGGATACGGATTTGCAGGGGATGCGCCAAGTAGGAGGGGAGCTGAAAGCCGTCCGCTGCGCCATTGAGTGGTGCCGTGGACATGATGTGCAGGACGCCGAGATCTTCTATGACTACATAGGCATCGAGAAGTGGACCACCGGCGAGTGGAAGGCAAACAAATCCGGGACACGAGCGTACGCAGCCTTCCTGCGCGACTGCCCCGTTGGAATCCGCTGGCACAAGGTTGAGAGCCACAGTGGCGATCCATGGAACGACCGGGCCGATCAGCTGGCGAAACGGGGAGCTGTGCAGGGCCAGTCGGTCAGTCAGCCGGAGGAACAGGACCCTCTCAGAGAGGCTCGGGATAAGGCAAGTGAATTTGTCGAGTTGCTCGTCAGACATGACATCCCCGCATCATTCCAGGGCGTGGTCAACGACCAATATGCTCGCGTCGTGATCGGATCTAGACGAGGCTTCCTTGACGTGTACAACACCCCGAAGAGGCCAGTTTCCGATCCCTATGTCCACGATTTCCGGGACCCATCTCTCAAGAGCGAAGTCGAAAACCTGTGGCACGAGTTCTACTGTGGCGCGCAGGACAAGCCCGAGCCCGCAAAAGGCGACTCTCTGAGCAAGGCGACCTACTACTACGAGATTCTGAGACCGTATCGCGATTGCGGCTTCGATTTCATAGATCTGGCACAAGCACTCTCTGGTGCGTGCGACCAGGTTGGCGACGAACAGATCGATACTGAAGCTCTCCGGCTTGACTTTGACGAGCTGGAGGCCATCTACTTCAGTCTAGAGGAGGCACAGCACGGTGAATAGCATTTCGCAGATGCGGGAACGGGCTTCGGCATTGCGGAAGCGGCACAAGTACGAAGAGGCTGCCAGTCTGTACCGGGAGCTGTGGGAGGAGCACCGCGACCAATGTAACGAGTGGGACGGCTGGGGATACGCTCACAGCTTGCGCAAGCTGGGTCGGTCCCAAAAGGCTCTTGACATCTGCCGACAGACGTACCCGCTGAAACCGGACTTCGACTACGTGAGGAACCTCTACGCTTGGTGCATCTATGACCTGGAGATAAAACGTGATGATTCGGAGGTACAGAGCAACGAGGGACGATTTCTAGAAGCCGCGGATGCCATCTTGAATCTGGTTGAGCCAGGGCAGTATTCCCCCTATACTCGGACGCTCTTCCGGGTGATTGACTACTGGAGATCACGGCCATCCCCTCCCGTCGACAGAATCTTGACCTGGTGCGACAGAACCCAACCCGAGCAACTGTCCAGTGTACCCCAGTATGGCCCTGACGGAAAAGGGAAGCCTGTGGAGTACGCATCGGACAGGGAGAAATGGTACTCTTATCGCTGCAGGGCGTTGCATGACGCGGGTCGTTTCGAGGACTGCATCCGTTGCGGGCAGGAAGCCCTTTCTCAGTTCGAGAGACTTCACCATGACAACGACGTATGGTTCAAGTGGCGCATTGCTCTATCACGAGCTGAGCTGGGCGATCAAGAGACAGCGATCTCAGAGCTCAAGGCCCTGCTGTCTCGGAAGAGAGACTGGTTCATACACCATAGAATCGCCCAGTACCACCTGGACCTCGGACAACCGGACGAGGCTCTGGAGCATGCTGTCGAGGCTCTACTCGGCCCAGGCCCTTCAGACCTCGGCTTCAAGTGGGAGCTATTCCTGTTGACGGGTAGGATCCTCCAGGCTCGCTCGGAGATGGAAGACGCCAGGAAGCACGTCTTGTTGGCAGCCAAGGTGCGTCAGGAGCAGGACTGGAAGATTCCGGCTGAATTGACGGAGGCTGCAAGTCAGATGGACGTCGATCTTGGTACAGATCTATCAGCCCGGGCATTGCACAAGGAACTGAAGCCCTTCTGGAGATCCTTGAAGGTCGCTGATATGGCGGAGGGGCAGGGAGAAATCAAGAATATGTTGTCCCACGGTGGGGCCGGCTTCATCCGCGGGGACGACGGAGAGGACTACTACTTCAGCACAAAATGGTTCCAGGGACCCCGCCATCTTCTGGAGCCAGGCCAGCGGGTCACGTTCCAAGTCGAAGAGAACCCGGATCCGAACAAGCGCAATATGGCCAAGTTCGTTGAGCCTCTGTGAACCCCCGAAGGAACTGAGAGGAAGATGGAGCAAGCACTGCGCAACAAGCTCTATGACACGGTCGTGAAGTGCAGACAGCTGCTGGAGAAAGAGTTCGGCAGGCAGCTTGAGGGAACGTACGGGGTCTACACCGACGGCACGTTCGAGTCGGTGGCAAGTCTCTCTCACCTCGACGCCGTCGGGCGAGCAGACCGACGGGCCATCGAGGCCTACCTGGAGCACCAGCAGGCTGTCGGGATTGGCCAAGCCCGGGCACAGGAACGCTACGTGCGTGAGAGCGCCTTCACGTTCCTCAATCGTCTCGCGGCGCTGAAACTCATGGAGAATCCCGCCCGCGCGCTGATCCAGCCCTCCATAGAGGGCATGGAACAAGCCAAGGGCTTCCAGCAGTTTGCCATGCTCTCTCCCGCTGCCCTGCATGCAGAGCCCGATCACGGCTACCGGCTTTACCTCCAGCTCTTGTTCGATGATCTGAGCCAAGCATTGGGCGCCATCTTCGACCGCACGTCGCCCACATCGATCCTCTTCCCCACTCAGTCGTGTCTGCAGGGTCTGCTGGGCCTGCTGAACGACCCGGATCTGGAGAGCGTCTGGGGCGAGGACGAGACCATCGGCTGGATCTACCAGTACTTCACGCCGCGGGAGTTGCGCGAGGAGGCGCGCAAGGCCTCCAGCTCGCCCCGCAACAGCTACGAGCTCGCCTTCCGCAATCAGTTCTACACGCCGCACTACGTGGTGGCCTTCCTGGCCGACAACACACTAGGACGCCTGTGGTGGCAGATGCGTGGGGGCAACAGCAGCCTGAGCGATCGCTGCGACTACCTGATCATCCCCCAGGACAAGGCACCCTACCCCAAAAAGGATCCTCGCCGTTTCCAGATTCTGGACCCGGCCGTCGGTAGCGGCCACTATTTGCTCTACTGCTTCGACCTCCTGCTGCTCATCTACGAGGAGGCCTGGGACGACCCGGAGACCGGGGCGGCGCTGCAGGCCGACCATGGGGATCGGGCCTCCTTCCGCCGCGCAGTCCCCAAGCTGATCCTGGAGGAGAACCTGTTCGGGATCGACATCGACCTGCGCGCGGTCCAGATCGCTGAGCTGGCACTCTGGCTGCGAGCCCAGCGAGCCTACGGTGAGATGGGGATCAAGATGAGCGACCGGCCGCTCATTTGGAAGACGAACGTGGTGTGCGCCGAGCCGATGCCGGGCGAATACGACCTATTAGGCGAGTTCACGCGCGATCTGCAGCCTGCTGTGCTGGGCAAGATGGTCTTTGAGATCTGGGAGAAGATGAAGCTCGCTGACGAGGCCGGCAGCTTGCTGAAGATCGAGCAGGAGATCGACGAGGCCGTCCGGGAGGCTCACGAAACCCTGGCAAGCCTGCCACCTGGTCGCCAATTACGACTGTTTGGACCAGAGCAGCCACAGCAGATGGAGCTGCGTCCGAGCGATCTGGACAACGAGACGTTCTGGGCCGAGGCCGGGGACCGGGTGGTGGAGGCGCTACGATCGTACGCTCGGCGCACGGGGAACGGTCGTCGGGTGACCCGACGGCTCTTCGCCCGCGACGCGGAGCAGGGCATCGCCTTTGTCGATCTGATGCGGCGACGCTACGACGTGGTGCTGATGAATCCACCCTTCGGGGCGGCCAGCGAGGGAAGTAAGGCGTACATCAAGCGAGCATATCCCCGCACCAAGAACGACCTCTACGCCGCCTTCGTGGAGCGCGGCCTGGAGCTGCTGGGCGACGGGGGCTATCTGGGCGCCATCACCAGTCGCACGGGGTTCTTCCTCAGCAGCTTTCAGACGTGGCGCGAGGAGATCCTGCTGGAGGAAGCGGAGATGATCGCGATGGCCGACCTAGGCTACGGAGTGCTGGACACGGCTATGGTGGAGACGGCCGCGTATGTGCTGCAAAAAACGGAGGCGGGTGATGCCTGAGACCGCCTTCTTCCGGCTGCTAGATGTCGAGATTGAGGAAAAAGGGAAAGCCCTGCACCTCCAGGTCGATGCACTGAACGACCCGTCCTCTTCCGAGGTTGTCGATCTGCAACAAGCTGGCGAGACCTTTACCGCCGATCCGAGCGACTTCTCGAAGATCCCCAAGACCCCCTTAGCCTACTGGGTCGGCGATTCGATTCGCCGGCTGTTCGTTGAGATGCCGTCTGTCGAAGAGCGCGGCATCTCCGTTCAGCACGGTGCCTCTACCAAGCGGGACTTCCGCTTCCTGCGGCTATGGTGGGAGGTGGCTCCTGACCGCATTGGCACCACGGCTGAGGATACATACGTCGGTAAGTACTGGGTGCATTTCGCCAAGGGAGGTACCTACTCTCCTTACTACGCAGACGTGCACTTGTTGGTCAACTGGCGAAACGAAGCCAAGGAAATCGAGACCTATGTGCTCAGCCGGTATCCCTATTTGAAGGGCAATGCATCGTGGATACTTCATCCAGAAAACGACTACTTCTCCCCTGGTCTGACCTATCCTCGCCGGACTGACGGATTCAGCATCCGTGTATTGCCACGCGGGGGCATCTTTGCAGATAAGGGACCAACCTTCTTCCTCGATTCTGGACATGATCTCGATCTTATGGCCTTACTAGGAGTGGTGAATTCCGCATCATTTGAGCTTCTTGTAAGGGTTCAGCTCGCTCGTACCGAATTGGCTCAATCCTACGAAATCGGACTTGTCCAGAGCACTCCTTTTCCTCCGCTAGAGGGTAGGGTCATTGAAACTCTCTCACTGCTTGTCAAGGAGGCCTACAGTCTCCAGCGCTGTGGGGACCGAGGCAACGAAACCACGCACGTCTTCACCCTACCCAATCTGGTGCGCCACAGGACTGAGCCGTCGTTGCAGGCAGCTGAGAAGGCTTTGCAGAGTGAACTAGAAGCCAAGTCTGCTCGTCTGACAACGGTCCAGGAGGAGATCAACGAGATTGCCCTTGATCTGTATGGTCTGGACAAGGCCGACCGCGCTCTCGTCCGCAGTGAGGTTGAGCAGCCTGTTGTTCATTCTAGCCGTGCCTTTCACACAAGCTTGGAAGACCGTGTGCAAGATCTGCTAATGTGGTGCGTCGGCATGGCCTTCGGCCGCTGGGACGTGCGCAAGGCGCAGGATCCGTCGCGGCTGCCCCCGCTCGGCGATCCGTTCGACCCGCTCCCTCGTTGCGCCCCCGGCGCTCTCGTGGGACCCGACGGCCTGCCCATGTCGAAGGAGGATCTGCCGGAGGCGTACCCGCTGCCCGTGGCCTGGGACGGCATTCTGGTGAACGATCCCACCCATCCCTCGGACATCGTCAGCCGCGTCCAGGAGGTGTTGGACCTGCTCTGGGAGGACCGCGCCCACGCTATTCAGCGGGAGATCTGCGATATCCTGGGCGTCGACCGCCTGCGGAACTACTTCCGTGACCCGCGGAGCGGCTTCTTCTCATTCCACGCCAAGCGCTACTCCAAGAGCCGGCGTCACGCGCCGATCTACTGGTTGCTCCAGTCCGAGGAGCGCCACTATGCGATCTGGCTCTACTATCACCGATTGGACACGAGCCTGCTCTACAACGCCGGCCGCGGGTATGCCGACACCAAGGTCGAGCTGGAGCTAGGGCGCTTGGAGAACCTTCAACAAGGCGCGAACGCCTTGGAGGGCCGCGAGCGTCGGCGCCGCTACCGCGAGATCGAACGTCAAACTGCGATCGTTGAGGACGTCACGGCTTTCCGGGACAAGCTCGACCAGATCGCTCTCTTGGACTTGGCGTTCGATTTGAACGATGGCGTGCTGCTCAACATCGCGCCGCTTCGGGAGCTGCTCTCCTGGAAGTACGCCGACCGCACCTGGAAGCGCTTGCAAGAAGGCAAATACGGCTGGAGCTCCATGGCCAGGCAGTTACGTAAACTGGGGCTGGTTGAAGCAGGGAGCAAGAACTAGGCTGAGAGCACAAGGAGAGGGGGGAGCTATGTTTGAAGGAATCGCCAACTCAGACCTGACAGAGAGCGATATCCCTGCGCCCGGTGCCGGGCGGGGGCAAATTGGCTCCTTCGCTTTGACCTTCAACGAATACGAGGCTTGGGACTCTTCGGACAGGTGCGGCAAGATGGCCAACCGATGGGCCAAGATCTATGCCGAGCGGCAGGAGCTACCCAACTCACTGGCAGAGCTGCGTACTTATTTGTTCTTCAAACAGCGACGGCGGCGGCACTTCGGATACCACCCTGACGATGAGGCGATGACATACATCCGCGACTTGGTCAAGAAAATCCGACGAAAAGTGGAAATGCGAGAGGTAGAGTAAGCCCATGGCCATTGTCACACAAAAGCTGCTCGATGCGCTGAGCCAACAGATCAAGACTCACGGCACCGTGGTCTGGTATGACCCCGACAAGGTGTACGTCGACGTAGCGGATCATCTCCAATCCGAGGATGTGAGCGGCGCGACGGTCCACTGCTATGATCCAGAGCGCGGCTTCATCTGGCTACGGCACGAGGTTGAGGAGCTGTGGGCCAACGCGGTCACCGCTCCCCGGCTGCTGATCTACGTGCCCCTGGCCCGGGCCGAGGCGCAGCACGCCCTGATCGAGTTCGAGGAGGGGGGCATCGTCATGCTTCCCGGTCAGCAACCCCCGAAGCAGAACACAGCGCTGGCCGTGATCGCTCGCCAGACCCTGCGACCGATCTTCCCGGCCGCAAAGCGAGAGGAGATCGTGGCCGAGGTGGAAGCCGGGAAGCTCTCGCTAGCCGAGCTCGATCGCATCGCGGAGAAGGGAAGCCAGGAGGGGGCTGGTGCCATCGGCATAATCTTCGACACCGGCAATCCCACCGAGGTGGCCCTCCGCTTCCTCACATCGCCCGAGCTCGACGACGAGATTGAGAACCGCCAGGCGCTCCAAAGCCTATCCGCGCTGTTCTCAGACCTATTGGGCGCGGACTTGCCTGTCGATCAGGGGACAGACGGTCTGCGGGCGCGACTGGCCCGTCAGATTCTGATGACCGACCTGATCGAGGCCCTGGGGGAGGAGACGCCGGCCTCGCTCCAGACCTTCGATCTCGCCAAGGACTCAGTGGCGCGCCAGGCTGCGGTCGACCTGGCGCGCACGTGGCGCAACCGCCGCGACCTGGCCGATAGATACCAGGCATGGGCGGAGCGGATAGAGATCGAGATCGGCCTGAGCAGGATGACGCTGCCTCTAGAGGCACTCTTCAGCACAGAGACTTTCCTCGCCGGCGAACGGATGCTCCAGACAGCGATGGAAAAGGCGCTACGCAAACGAGCCACCGGCACGCTCGTCGAGCAGGGTCAGCGCCGCCGCGCCGGATTCTGGTCGCTGCAGGAGCCCACGGTCAAGACCCGCTGGGACGTGATCATTGAGGCAGGGAAGGTGCTACTCCAGGCGGATCGGATCAAGCGCGCGCTCAAGGGAAGGACTTGGCCCGCCGATGTGCTCCTCTCCCGCTACGCTTATGCGGACGAGGAACATCCGGGCGAGGACGGTGAGCCTTGGTGTGCGCTGGACACGGCACAGCGACATCTGGAGCGCGACTACCCCCGCTTCGACCTGGGACCGCAGCACGATGCGCTGCTCCAACTGGTGGCCCATGCTCGCCACCAGTACAGTGACACAGCCAATGACTTGGCTCGCGTATTTGTCGAGGCCTACGCCGACGCCGATTTCGCGCTCCCCGGCGTGATGTCGCAGGCCGACATTTATCGGGAAACCGTCGCCCCGGCGTCACGAGAAGGGCGCGTGGCTTACCTCTTGGTCGACGCGCTGCGCTTCGAGATGGCGCGTGAGCTTGTCAAGACACTGGAAGACAGAGTGGATGAATGGAAAACGGTCCTGACCGCAGCGATGGCCACCCCTCCCACCGTGACCGAGGTGGGAATGGCAGCGCTGCTGCCCGGCTCTGAACGAGGCATCATCATAGAGGGGGACAAGAAAGGACTGACCCCGGCGCTCGGCAGTGAGCCGGATCATCCGCTCAGGACGCGCCAAGACCGTGTAGACCACTTTCTGAAGACGGTTCAAGGCAGCGTAGTGGTGACCAGGCTACAGGACATCGCTCCTCTACGTGACAGACGATTGAGCGAGGATATTGAAGCTGCTCACATGATCCTAGTAACGGCCACCGAGGACATAGACGGCCTATGTGAAAACAATCCATCGCTAGCCCGGCGGCTGTTGGATCACGTCTTCGATCAACTACGCCGTGGCCTGAAAGCACTCTTCAATCAAGGCGTCCGTACTGTCGTGATCACGGCCGACCACGGCTATCTGTTCGGTGAAGAACTAACAGCCGGGCAATCCATCGACACCCCCGGCGGAAAGACCGTCGCGCTGAAGCGCCGCGTCTGGGTCGGCAAAGGGGGAGCCAAGTCGGAAAGCTATCTACGTCGCCCGCTCTCTGCCTTCGGCATCACTAGCAGTCTGGCGCTGGCCACACCGTGGAACCTCTCTTGCTTCAAAGCTCGAGGCGGTGCGACTGAGTACTTCCACGGCGGCCTTTCCCTGCCCGAAATCGTCATCCCGGTGCTGACTGTACAATCTGGAGTTGTTCCGGCTCCCTCTGCGGAGGCGAAGATCGACTGGACTCTCACGCTGGGCAGCCGGACCATCTCCACCCGATTTGTATCAGCGACCATTGAGGGGCACACATCTCAGTTATTGCCGCTGGAGCCACCGCTGGTGCGCGTCGAGATACGGGCTGCGGGACAGACTATCTCGACGCCAGTGTCTGCCGGCTACGGCTTCCACGACGCCACAAACGACGTCCAGCTCGAACAAAAAGAAGATGATGAGCGAGCCGTAGCAGAGAATACCGTGACGCTCATGATCACAGAGGAGCCGCAGGTGGAGCGGGTCAGCATCTACCTGCTGGACGCGACTACGGGCGTCACCCTGGCACGGCTTGAGGATGTGGCGTTGGAGCTTTCGCTGTGAGAGGAGAGGACATGTCCGAGCTAGATCGCAAAGTCACTGACGTCTTCGCCGGCAAGGTCGTCCGCAAGAACCTTGTCCGCCAGGTCAAGGTCGGTGCCAACGTACCCGTCTACGTGCTGGAATACCTGCTGGGGAAGTACTGCGCCACCGACGACGACGCGGCCGTTGAGGCTGGCATGCGCCTGGTGAATTCCACGCTGGCCGACAGCATCATCCGTCCCGACGAGGGGATGAAGGCCCAGTCGCGGGTCAAGGAGCGGGGTGAACAGACCTACATCGACAAGGTGAAGGTGCGCCTGTCGGGCCGCAAATACTGGGCTGCAGTAGTGAATTTCGGCAACGACTACGTCCATATTCCTGATACATTCGTGCGCCGCTATGAGCGACTGTTGGAAGGCGGCGTCTGGGCTCAGGTGACCATCCAGTTTCGCGGTGAGGAAGAAGTCGGCGGCAAGGTACGTCCCTTCTTCATCACTGACTTCCAACCGATCCAACTGGCCTCCTTCGGACTTGATGACTATTGCGACTCGCGCGCCCAGTTGACGACCGATGAGTGGCTCGACTTCATGGTGCGCACTATCGGCTTCGAACCATCGCACTTCAAGCACCGCGTCAAGCTGCTTATGCTCATGCGGTTGGTGCCGATGGTGCAGCGCAACTTCAACTTGGTCGAGCTGGGACCGCGGGGTACCGGCAAGTCCTATGTCTATCGCGACCTTTCTCCCTACGCCATCCTGATCTCCGGCGGCAAGACGACGGTGGCCACTCTCTTCTACAACCTGGCCCGACGTAAGGTCGGTTTAGTGGGGATGTGGGACGTTGTTGCATTCGACGAGGTGGCCGGCATCAGCTTCCGTGACAAGACAACGATCCAGATTCTCAAGGACTACATGGAGAGCGGCAGCTTCAGTCGCGGCCGCGAGGAGATCGTGGCCGAAGCCTCAATGGTCTTCGCGGGCAACATCAATCAGCCTGTGCACATGCTGACCCGCACCAGCACGCTCTTCCATCCGCTGCCGGAAGGTCTGCAGGACATGGCATTCATCGACCGCCTGCACTTCTACCTGCCTGGCTGGGAGATGCCCAAGCTGCAGCCCCAATTCTTCACCGACCACTACGGCTTCGTGGTCGATTACCTGGCCGAGGCGATGCGCGAGCTGCGTCGCCGCAACTACACCGACGTGTTTGACCGATGCTTTAGCCTGGGGGGACACCTCAACACCCGCGACGCCCGCGCCGTGCGTCGCACCGTATCCGGCTTGGTCAAGCTGCTCCATCCGGCCGGCGACCCCACTAAGGAAGAAATCCAAGAATACCTGGAGTTGGCCCTGGAGGGAAGGCGGCGCGTCAAGGAGCAACTCAAGAAGATGGGGGCCTTCGAGTACTATCACACCTCCTTCTCCTATTTCGACACCGAGACGATGCAGGAGCGCTTCGTCGGCGTGCCGGAGGAGGGCGGGCATAGGCTCATCAGCCAGGACCCACTGCCCCCAGGTAGCGTCTACACCGCCGTGCTGGCTGATGACGATACCGTGGTGATGCACCGCGTCGAGGTCAACCGCATGAGCGGGAGCGGCAAGCTACGCGTCACCGGCAGCCCCGATCGACCGATGAAGGATTCTATCATCACGGCCTTCGATTACATCAAAGCCAACAAGACCCACCTGGGTATCGAGCGCGACATCGACAGTTACGACTTCCACGTCCAGATCGTGGATTTGATGCAGAGCAAGGGCGGCTCGCAGGCCGGCGTGGCCTTCTTCGTTGCCCTCTACTCCCTACTACAGGACAAGCCGGTGCAACCGCGTCTGGTCGTGCTGGGCGAGATGACGATCCAGGGCAACATCATGCCGCTGCACACGCTGACCGAGCCGCTGCAGATGATCATGGACAACGGGGCCAAGCGAGTATTGATCCCGCTGAGCAACCGCCGCCAGATGCTGGAGGTCCCGCCGGACGTGCTGGAGCGGGTGGACCCGATCTTTTACTCGGACCCGCTGGCCGCGGCGCTGAAGGCGCTGGGAATGAGCTGATACCTCAGTGAACTGCCACCAGAGGCGGTGGTTTGCATCAGTTGATGAACCTGGGAAGCTAACTATGAGGCGAGACATGCCTAGTGGAGAGCAAATCTGGAGTTCCTTTATCCAATTCCTGCGAAGTGATTACTTCAAGGTCCCAGTGGGAGTACTGTGGTGGGCCCTGCTCCTCATAGGGACGCAATTTGGATGGGTCACAATAGACAACTATTGGATCGTTGGCCTATTCACTGCGGTGATTACCCTGGACATGATAAGGGCAACCATCCGAATAGGCCGGAAATGGCAATCTTCCAGACAGACGCGAGGTTTGGGCGACCAGCTTCGAGTGTCTCGACAAAGGGAGCCTATCATGTCTATGTATCGCCCTGTCCAGGATCCTCAACAGTACTCTGGCTACATTCGGCGGTGCGAGCAGGCCCTAGAGGCAGTGGACAAGAGGCACTCCCCCCAGCGTTGGGTGGGTCTCACACAGGCGCTGGGTGATGCATTAACTCGAGCACCAGCTGGCAGCGATCGGCCAGATAATCTGGAAGAGGCCATCGCCGCTTTCAAGGCTGCACTGGAGGCGTGTGAAAAAGACAAGTATCCCCTGCAATGGGCAGGCGTCCAGAATAGCTTGGGTGAGGCCTATCGCCAGCGTATTAGAGGTGACCGTGCGGAGAACCTAGAGCGAGCCATAGTCGCCTACAAGGCTGCGATCAGAGTTGCGACACAGACTGAAGATCAAGTGTTGCAAGCTGTTGCCCAGAGCGATTTGGGCATCACGTACCGAAAGCGCATCCGTGGCGACCGACCGGAGAACCTGGAAAAGGCCATCGACGTCTTTGACGCAGCGCTAGAGTTTAGGACCCGAGCGAAATCGCCTGTGAAGTGGGCTATGACGAGGAATAATCTAGGTAACGCTTATGCCGAGCGAATCTACGGTGATCCAGCGGAGAACCAGGAGCAAGCCATCGCTGCCTATAAGGACGCCCTTGAAGTGTTCACTAGACATGATTATCCCGTGGACTTCGCTATGACCCAAACCAACCTAGGGACCATACTACACGATCGCATTCGAGGGGATAAGGAAAAGAATCTAGAGGAAGCGATCGCTGCCCATCGTGCCGCTCTAAGCTTGCTAACGCATACTATCTTTCCGATGAGATGGGCAACCATCCAAAACAACCTTGGCTCCGCCTGGGGTGACCGTATTCGAGGAGACCGAGAGAAGAACCTGGAGCGCTCTATCGCTGCCTATGAGGCTGCCTTGAAGGTATGGAAGCGTTCCAGCTTCCCCATGGATTGGGCAAGAACCCAAAGCAACCTGGGTACTGCATTAAGCTCTCGCATCAAAGGAGAGCGAGCGAGGAATCTGCAAGAAGCTATTGCTGCCTATCAGGGCGCTCTAGAGGTCTACACGAAAGACTCGCATCCCTTAGAGTGGGCCAGAACTCAAAGCAATTTGGGCGCTGCACTGACCCGCCGCTTCAAAGCATTGCGTGAGACAGGCGATTTGGACGCAGCGATTGAGGCATATAAGAAAGCCTTAGAGGTCTTCACCGCCGAAGTGTTCCCAACCGAGACGCTCGCTGCTGCGCTGCCGCTTGCTCGCTCCCTTCTGCAACGTCACCAGTTTGGCCAAGCGCGTCAGATCTACGAGGATGTTGAGCCCGTTGTCAATTCCCTATACTTTGAGTCACTCCACGAGACCCGTCGGAAGCACCATCTGCGGCGAGTCTGGGCGGTGGCTGCCCACTATGCCTACTCTCTGGTCAAGACTGGGGAGCCGCAATGCGCTGTAGAGGCATTGGAGGCCAGCCGGGCCAAAGCACTGACCGAAGCCTTGCGAGGTGAGGAGACATTGGATGCCATCGTCGATGCAGAGCAACGAGAGGTCTTGGACTTGGCTAGACGCCGAGTTCAGAGCACAGAGAATGCATACCGGCAGGTTGACAGGGAGCTTCGACCGGTGGTGGATCACCAACTCGCTGAGGCTCGTCGTGCCTACTACAGTCTCCTGCACAAGCTGGCCTCCGACTTCTTCGACAAGCCCTCCTTCGAGTCAGTACAGGAAGCGGTCACCGACACTTCTCTAGTCTATCTACTAGCGTCACGTGCTGGCGGGCTAGCGCTTATAGTCAGTCCGTCTGACCAGATTCGCGAAGTCGCGACCGTTTGGCTGGATGACCTGACAGACGAGGCCTTACGAGGCCGCCTCGAGAACTACTTCGCTGCCTACAGTCTCTGGCATGCCACCCCTCACGATACCAAGTCCCGCCAGGTTTGGCTCGCCGCCCTGAACACCATCATTCACTGGCTACATGATGCCGTAGCTTCTCCTCTGACGGACGCTTTGGAGGAACATCACAGCCGTGTGATTCTAGTTCCGATGGGACTACTGGCGTTCCTGCCGCTCCATGCGGCGGCAGCGGATGTGGACATCGCCTTCACCTATTCGCCTAATGCACACACCCTGACGGTGGCACGCGAGCGAGTAAAACGTTCTCAAACTGACAGTCTGCTAGCGGTGGATGCCCCCGGTGCCAGCCTCCTCTTCTCTGAAGCGGAAGTTCAGGCAGCGCTGAAGTATTTCTCTGAAGAGCGGTACACTCACCTAGCAGGGGAAAACGCTACAGTGGAGGCAGTGCAGGAAGCTTTGGAGACTCACACCGTCTGGCATTTCTCAACTCACGGACGGGCTGGGTGGCAGGAGCCACTGGATGGCGGACTGCTCCTGGTCAGTGGGGAACGTCTCACCTTGCGCAACCTCCTCTCACTTCAAACTGAAGCGCGACTTGCCGTCCTGTCTGCTTGCGAGACTGGCATTCCTGGCACCAAGCTTCCCGATGAGATCGTTGGTTTACCCAGCGGATTGCTGCAAGCCGGCGCCGCCGGTGTGATCAGCTCGCTGTGGGCCGTCAATGATTTCAGCACCGCACTATTGATAGCGCGCTTCTATCAGTACTGGCGGGAAGAAGAGCAAAACCCACCTGAGGCGCTGCATTCGGCCCAGAAATGGTTGCGGAGTGCAACCAGCGCAGAGTTCGTAGACTATTTCAAGCAACGCCTACCGGAGTTTGGCGGCGAAGGACTATCCAAGGAGTTGGCGGATCAGGGATACAGGCACTTTAGCCTTAGGGACCCTAACGAAAGGGCCTTCGCTCACCCCTTCTATTGGGCAGGCTTCTACTACACGGGTCTGTAGGAGATTCGTAGCGGTAATCAAAGTCAAAGAGGGAGATCGAGATGAATGAGATTCCGAAAGAAGCTATCATACTAGCAGCGCGTGACTTACGGCCACGCTGGAAGGATTTGCTAGGAGACACCAGCGCTACACAGGCCCAGAAGCTAATGACATCGCTCGATCCCAACGACGCTGAGCACGCTCGACAAACAGCAAACCGGCTGCTAGAACTCTTCCGACAACACGAAGTAATGGATGTACTGCGAGATCATCTTCCTGAAGAGGAGGCGTTCACCTCAAAGGACTTTGGAGAGCGCTTATTTACACCTTTGCCCGGAGAGCCAACTCCCATCACCTCTCCAGATATCACCTATCGCTGTCCCGTCCCTGGCTGCCACTACACCTGGCGTCCCCAAGCCGCCGGTAAGCGCGTACCTTGCTGCCCGCACCATCCTGATCGACAACTGGCTGAAATATAGGAGATCACATGCTTACTAAGTTCTGGGAGGAAGCTGGCAAGGAGTTGGGTGGGAAATGGGTAGCGGTGCTCCTGCGCTCGTCGCTAGTCTTCTGGGCCGGTGGACTGCTAGCCCTAGTATATCATCAGCCAAATGGCTGGCAGGCCTTGTTGGACAGGTGGACCTCGCTCGTTACCGAGGCACAGGTCACTGTCCTGGTAGGAGGGCTGCTGCTTGTCATCGTCTCGTCCTCGGTGATGGAATGGCTTCAGCAGCCCCTTCTGCGGGCAATGGAGGGCTATTGGCCCCGCCCATTCCGACGGTTTCGCCTTTGGAGAGCTAGAAAGGTTGAGGCACGCTTGGCTAAGAAGGAAAAACAATGGCAGCACCTGGATCAGTTGGGTCTTGAACACCTTCGTCAGGAGCAAAGGCTAGAGTACGCGCGGTTGGATAAGGAGATCATTCACCTCCATCCAGTCTCAGCCGGCAATTTGATGCCCACTGCTCTCGGCAACCGGCTGAAGGCAGCAGAAGAATACCCTCGATTGCGCTACGGCTTAGAGACTGTGGTTGTCTGGCCTCGTCTATGGAGTCTACTTCCGGAAGGCTTGAAGAAAGACCTTGTTGAGACACGTGCGCAGCTAGACGCAGCGGTTCGGCTCTTCGGCTTCGGACTACTATTCTGCATCTGGACTGTCTGGACTTGGTGGGCACTGCCGTTCGGTCTACTAATAGCACTTGTCGCCTGGCTACGAGCTCTGGGCACGGCGGAGGTCCACGGAGACTTGCTAAGAGCAAGCTTCGACCTGCATCGCTTCAAGCTATACGAGTCGCTCCACTGGCCTCTGCCAGAGGAGACCGGTGAGACTGAACATACGCACGGCGAGCGGTTGACCGGATATCTGTTCCGTGGTTTGCTAAAAGAACCAATCCAATTTGCTCACCCAGAAGAGTAGATAAGCTGGCACAACATGTGTTCTACATGCCTGCCTTTCCCGACAACTAACTCAACATAGGAATGGCATGCACCGGGAGCTCGGGTTGGGCGAACACTAAGCGGAAAAGGGCATTCAATGTACCAGTCGGTGGCTAGAAATCGTGAATCCACGGCTCTCTGGCTCCTTGGCTTTCATGGAGACGGGGGATACCATGTCTCTGCTAAATGGTCGAACCTGAGCCTGCAGTGTTAACTTCGGCGCTGCCAAGGACGCTGGCAAGCATATGCAGGTCGCCGGCGACATCATCTCGTGGGAGCAGCGGTACGAATTGATACCCTGGGCAGGCCACCAGAAGGAGTCCTGTCGGAAGTCATCTCCAGCGCCTGGTTGGTCAGGCGCGGTATTGCCATCGAGCTTGCCCCGAACCGCCGACCGAGGTCAAGCCTCCTGAGTAGCTGCCAGAGCGCCCCCTGAGGTTCCGAAGCCCCCGGAGAAGCCCGTACAGCCGCCATTGGTCCCACCTGGGGTGGAGATCCGCACCCTGTGCGCTGGCAGAACTGGCAGGACTTCTACAACGAAGTCATTCATCCCCCCATCCGCCAGGGCACGGGGCTAGCCATCCACGTGGAAGTTACAGGTCCATCCGAAGGCGGCATCCAGGAGAACATCGTCGAGTTGGGCATCAAGGAGAGCCTGTTTCAGCTAGGAGTGACGGCGGAGATTGAGACTGAATAAATGACCAACCGTGACGGCACCGAAGCCTATCAAGAAAGGGGAGACAATCATGCCCACCATCAGTGAGAAAGAAATCCGAATCACCGAAGAGATCCTGGCCCGAACGGGGGAGAGGCTCGATAGGCTGACCCCTGAGCAGGCCAAGGACCAAGTCCTGGACATCGTGCGCAAGAACGAGGCGTGGCGTGGCCGGCAGTGCATCAATCTCCTGGCCCCGGAGGCCTTGATGAGCCCCACCGCCCGCCGGCTCCTCTCGTCTGAGCTCAGCCAGCGGGCAGGAGAGGGGGAAATCGGCAACCGCTGGTTCGCCGGCACCCGCTACGTAGACGAACTGGAGGCGCTGTGCGTCGAGCTGGCCAAGCGGTTGTTCCAGTGCAACTTCGCTGACCACCGCATGGTGAGCGGCATGGTGAGCAACACCGTAGTCTACTTCGCACTGACCCAACCTGACGATGTGGTGATGTCGCTGCCGAAGCCGGCCGGTGGCCACTCCAGTAACCGCCTGGACGGACCGGCTGGCCTGCGAGGGTGTCGGATCGTGGACATCCCTTTTGACCCCTACGAGATGACCGTGGACCTGCAAGCCTTTCGTAAAAAAGCCGAGCACGTCCGTCCGCGTCTCATCACCCTGGGTTCCACGCTCACCCTTTTCCCCTACCCTCTGCGAGAGATGAAGGAGATCGCCACAGAGCTGGGCGCGCATCTCTACCTCGACGGGGCTCATCAGTTGGGGCTGATCGCTGGCGGGCAGTTCCAGGATGCGCTGGGCGAAGGAGCCGATGTCGTCACCGGTTCCACGGGCAAGACCCTCAGCGGCCCTCAAGGCGGCCTGATCCTGTGGAACGATCCGGCGTTGACCGGGCGACTGCGCTGGGCGATCTTCCCCGGCATGGCCGCCACCCACCAGATCAACCGCGTAGCAGCGTTGGCCGTGAGTCTGGCGGAGATGTTGGCCTTTGGCCACGCCTACATGGCCCAGATCGTAGCCAACAGCCAGAGGCTGGCAGCAGCCCTTCACGCGCGAGGTTTCAACGTGCTGGCCGCCCACAAAGGATACACACGTACCCACCAGGTGGCAGTGCACGTCGGAGAGCACGGTGGCGGCTACGCCGTTGCGGAGCGATTGGCACAAGCCAACGTCATCGTCAACAAGAACCTGATGCCCGACGACACCCCAGAGAACTGGGACCAGCCGAGCGGTATCCGTCTGGGCACGACAGAGGTAACGCGGCTGGGCATGAAAGAGACGGAGATGGAACAGATCGCTGATTTCATCAGCCGAGTCCTAGTGGCGGCAGAGCCACCCCAGCAGGTGGCCCAAGATGTAGCGGCCTTTCGGGAAGCGTTCCAGACCGTCAGATACTGTTTCGATGTGTAGCCCGCCGCTCACCTATTTACCTGTCCCCCATTCCGCTTGGGTGCGGCGACCTTGAGTTGGCAGAAGACTCGGACTACTACCATGACCAACCTGACATCTGAAACACAAGCATACCTGCAAAGCATAAACAAGTTCCTTGAGCGCATCTACGGCCATCCTCGCCGGCTGAGCGACATCTTGCGCGACGCCGGAATGGGCGAAGACGAGATCGCGCAATTGCGTCGTGATCACCTCGACGCCTACCTGGCCGGGCTGCTCCAGCGTTGGCGATCATGGATGGCGGAGATTCTACCATCCCGACGCGAGGACATCATCTTCCGCCGCTACACTCTGAGCGGCTCTCCACGACCGTCCCTGGCCTATCTCGGCAACGAGTACGGCATCTCCCGCGAGCGCGTCCGCCAACTGGAAAAAGACGCTCTGAAGCGCCTGCGTTACCCCACACGTAAGCGCAAGCTGGAGCACATTGTGCTTCAGGTAGCACAAGAAATCTTGAAGCAAGCAGAGAATACGGAGGGTTCCAATCATGGCACAAACACTGTACGATCCCCAAGGACTCCTGATTCAGCTTGAGACAACGCTGCACCGACTGGTAGAGAGCTTCTGGGATCAGCCATATCGCTTCTTCACCGAGGCCGATGCCGTGGCCGGATTGCAGCGCTGGGTAGCAACCCGCCCCGAGATGGGACAGCCCTATCGTACCGCTGATCGCTTTGAGACGGGCTTGCTGCACCGGGAGTATCCTACCTTCTTCCGTCTGGATGACCAGAAGCCCACGCAGCGCCTGCCTAAACCAGCAGCAAGAGGCCACTACGACGCGGTCCTCCTCAATCCGGCCTGCGTCCGGAACTGCAAGGCTGAAGCGCTGACCAACCGGAGTCTAGGGAAACAAGAGGGGTTTCCTGCCCGGCCCCTGCTGGCCGTCGTCGAGTTCAAGCTCTTCCCTGATGGCTGGACTAAGACAAGGGTCAAGGATGTGAAGAAGGAATTGGGCAAACTGCAGCTCAGTCTGGAGCAACCACCCGATACAGAGGCCGCTTACCTGTGCATCTTACAGCGGGACGTGAGCGGGCGGGAGAACCGTTGGGAGGAGCACTGGCCGCAAGTCGAGGCTGCACTGAAAGCCCATTCTGAGGTTCGGAGCGTTGTAGCCATCTCCTGGCCCGGTCAAGAACGAGAGCCCCTTGTAAGGTACTACAATTCGTGGCAGACCACGCTACCTGGTTGGTAGGGCGGCGCCGCGCCGTTCAGAATTCAAGAGTCATGGAGTCAGGCCGATAATGACTGCGTGCTTGATTTCGGCGAATCCCTGCACTGAGGCTGCAACATGATCATCAGCGCCAGTCGCCGCACGGATATCCCCGCCTTCTATGCCGAATGGTTCATGAACCGCATTCGCGCAGGCTACTGTGCTGTCCCCAACCCTTTCAATCGTAACCAGGTGTCACGCGTTTCCCTCAAGCCAGAGGACGTGGACGTCATCGTTTTCTGGACCCGCAACGCGCGTCCGCTGCTGGCTTATCTGGCGGAACTCGACGAGCGCGGCTACCGCTACTACTTCCAATACACCGTAATGCACAATCCACGCCCGATAGACCCCAAATCCCCACCGCTAGAGAGTTCACTGCAGACCTTTCGCAGGTTAGCCGATCGCGTCGGCTCAGAAAGGCTCATTTGGCGCTACGATCCCATCGTGTTCAGCACCGTGACGGGAACAGAATTCCATCAAAGGACATACGAATACATCGCCCAGGCACTATGGGGTTATACCTATCGCTCCGTCATCAGCATCGTCGACATCTACGGCAAGGCCAGGAAGCGCCTGCGGGGGTTGGCCGAGCAAGGCGTTGAGCTGCTGGATGGCGAGGGCCAGGCCTTCGACGACCTCATGTACGCTCTGGCCCGTACCGCCAACGAAAAGGGTATGGAAATCGTCAGTTGCGCTGAGAAGATAGACCTGCAACCCTACGGCATCCAGCCTGGCAAATGTGTGGATGATGAATACATCGCCAAGACGTTTGGAATCAATGTAACCGACAAGAAGGACCCGTCGCAGCGGGAGGCATGTGGTTGCGTGGTGAGCAAGGACGTCGGCATGTACGACTCCTGTCTGTACGGCTGCCGGTACTGCTACGCCGTGTCCAGCTTTGAGCGGGCCAGGGCCAACTATGAGGAGCACGATCCGAGCTCTCCCTCGCTAATTGGGTGGTACGATGCCAAGTCACAAGCAGAATCCCCTCAGCAGGCTACACTCCGGTAGGACTGGTGTGCATCAACGCGCTCACTAGCCACCGTTCCATTTCGATGAGGAGGTGAAATGACGGACATTCAATCGCAACGCGAGCTTCACGAGCCCTCGCCTCTGCTCGATGCCCAAGGCAACCTGGTCCAGGTAGGGTGGGCACGCCAGCCGCTGCTGGACTGCAACCTGGAGGCGGCACGCTTCTACGCGCTTCGCCCACTGCAACGCTTCCGCATCAAACGCTGGGACTACTACGGCCTGACTACCCCCACGCATTTCTACTCCTTCACCCTGGCTGACCTGGGCTACGCCGGTCAGGTCTTCGCCTACGTGGTGGACTTCGAAGCCGGCACTTGCCAAGAAGAGACGCTCACCATTCCTCTGTCCCGTGGCATCGAGCTGCCCCGAAACAGCACTGAAGGCGCCAGTTCGTTCCAGAGCAACAAGGCGCGCCTCGTCTTCCAGGCAGAGCCCCAGGCGCGGCGGATTTCAGCGCGGTGGCCTGGCTTCGCCGGCGTGGGCCTGTCGGCCGAGTTTACCCTGCACCTCCCACCAGAACATGAGTCCATGGTCATCGTCATCCCCATCGCCGGCAAGCGCTTCTACTACAACCGCAAGATCAACTGCCTGCCGGCAGAAGGCTGGGTGGAGTACGGAGGAGTGCGGACGGAACTGGACCCAGATGAGAGCCTGGGCAACATGGACTGGGGCCGTGGAGTGTGGGAGTACACCTCCTTCTGGGTCTGGGCCAGCGCCTCGGGATTCCTACCCGATGGGCGGAGCGTCGGGCTGAACTTGGGCTTTGGCTTCGGCGACACTTCGGCGGCCACGGAAAACGCCCTGATCTTGAACGGGCGTATCCACAAACTCGGCCAGGTGGAGTTCACCTACCACAGCAGCGACCTCATGCAGCCCTGGCGGATGGTATCGCCCGATGGGCGCGTAGACCTGGAGTTCGTGCCCTCCCTGGAGCGCGTGGCGGCCACCAACCTGGCCGTTATCACCAGCGAAGTGCACCAGATGTTCGGCCGCTACTACGGGACGGTGCAAGCCGATGGCCGTGGCCAGGGTGAGCTCATCCACCTCGACGGGCTCGTCGGATTCGCCGAGGAGCATCATGCCCGCTGGTAGGTCGGATGAGCCGATTTTCAGTGACCCACCAGTCGACATGCGGACTGGCCATCTGCAAACGCCAGGGCAAGATGTGAAAGGAAAGTAAGACAATGCCATCAACCTTTGGATGGATAGATTTCTCTGAAAGTGATCGCCAGAAAATGGCTGACATGATCCATCTGTTCCGTGAGCGGGACACTCGAGATGAACTAGGGCTTGGTTCCGTACGCGACGCTTTCTCCAATCTGCTCTTTCCGGGGACAAGCACGATCCAGACGCGGGCCAAGTACATGCTGTTCGTGCCCTGGATCTACTTGAGACACGAGAAGCGCCAGACTCCCTCGGAGGACATTGCTCGCAAGGCTCGCAACGACGAACTGAACCTCATTGAGGCCCTGCTCGACTCCAGCGACACCGAAGGCATCATCGGAAAAGATGCGCGCAGGAAGCTCCAGCGGGTACCCAGCAGTATCTACTGGGCAGGGCTGGGAACATGGGGCATCCGCCTGTTCGACGGCTCCCAGGCCCAATACCATCGGTATCTGGATGCCTTCTATCGCCGTCGCAAAGAGCAGTATCGGCAACTGAAATATGACGGGGAATCCATAGCCACCGGGATAGGTGCGAACTGGCACCCCGGGTTGCCCGATCCGCCAGGCAGTTTTCCAAACCAGGCCAGTCTCGCCCTCGCCACCCAGGAGGCAGAGTATCTCCACGATCGGATCATGACGCACTGCAGGCAGAGCTTGCTCGCCTTCCTCGTCGATCGGACAGCTTCCACGGAAGTCCCCTTCGTCTGGATGCACCCTGCATTAGCACGATTCCCCCGCAAGCTGCGCCGTCAGGTAGAGCACGCACGCCATTTCTCAGAGGTGATGCATGGCGCAGCCCTGCTCTACAACCTGATGCTGGGCGAAAAGAGCGGGCGGGAAGGCGAGGCCACCGAATATGAGGACAGACTCATCGAATGGAGTCAGAGCATCCAGTCTCGAAAAGCAGAACTCGCACGTTGGGAACGCCGAGAGTTCTGGAAGACTGTCGGATCTGGAGGGGCAAGGATATCCCTGCCAAGTCGCCGCTTCGTTGATCGCTGGGTTGACCTGGTACTGGGAAGTGAGGATGTGACTACTATGACTACCGACGAGATGGCCCGAAGCCTGATCTACGATCGTGAGGTGGCTCTGAAACGGCACAGAGCCCGCTTGCAGAATCAACGGGCGCTTGAACTCTGGAGCGGGGCGGCTGGTGCCGGTCAGCTCGACTATCGGTGGGGTGTGGTCAATAGGATTGTCAACGATATCCTGAAGGGAGTAGAGAACGGTGCTTGATCCAAACACTCGCCGCCTTTACCTGGACGCTTTGCATCCACCAGAAGGATACCGTCTCGATCGGGCCATAGCCACTACGTTTTCTTTGGACCTGCTCACGCTGTTGATGGTTCCTTTATCCTTCGCAATGTTCGAGTGCGAAAGCACAGATCAGGCTCTCAAGGATCCCATTGCCCTATTGGAGGCACTGCGACGGACGACGGACAAGCTGGCAGTCTTCTGTCAGAGGGGGCGGATTGCCATCCCGTCTGCGGATCAACTGCTCTACAGCTACCTGGAGCCAATGGTAATCGAAGCCATGCCATCAAGTCCTGCTGGGGTCTTTCATCCCAAGACCTGGCTCATGCGCTTCGTTGCCGAGGACGGGCCAGCAGTCTATCGGTTCCTGTGCCTTTCCCGCAACCTGACCTTTGACAAGTCCTGGGACACTGTACTGGTGCTGGAGGGCACGCTCCAACAGCGGAAGATTGGGTACGGTCGCAATCGCCCCCTGTCGGATTTCATCGCTCACTTGCCCAAACTGGCCTGCTCGCCAGTCAGTGAGGCAATGGCACAAGAGATCGAGGCTATATCCGACGAAGTCAGGCGAGTCGACTTCAAACCACCTGCGGGGTTCGAGGACGAGATCGCCTTCTGCCCAGCGGGCATCCCCGGTCACCGAAGGTTCGCCATAAAGGGACGCGTGGACCGGCTTCTGATCGTCTCGCCCTTCCTGTCCAGCAGAGTCTTGAGACGTCTGGCCAAGGACCAAGGCAAACATGTACTCGTGTCCCGAGTGGACAGCCTGGATGAGCTGCGAGAGAAAGAGCGATCTCAGTTCCACGAGATCCTGATGATGGATGAGGCCGCTACTAGCTTGGAGGAGACAACCGAGGAAACCATGGGGGACAAGGAAGCCAATGAGAAAGAGGAGGTAGAACCTGAGGACCTTGGACTATCTGGGCTACACGCCAAGCTGTTTGTGGCCGAGGCTGGCTGGGACGCGCGTCTATGGACCGGTTCAGCCAACGCCACCCACGCAGCCTTCAGCGGCCACAACGTGGAGTTCATGGTCGAACTGCATGGCAAGCGCAGCAAGATAGGCATTGACCAGATCCTTGCCCACAACGACCACGCGACAACCTTCCGAGACCTACTCAGAAGCTATGTCCCGCCCAAAGAGCCGATTCCTCCCCAGGATCCTGAGATGCGTCGGCTCGAGGAAAAGGTCGATTCGCTGCGCCGAGAACTTGTGGCTTCCGACCTGCAACTGTCCGTGCGCCAGGTCGCAGGTGAGGGGGCCCATGATCTTGTCCTCCGCGTACCCACTCAGAAGCCCCATACTCTACCAAGCGAGATTGAGGGACGATGTTGGCCAATCACTCTTCGGAGCGGTCATGCCAGGGGCCTGAGCACGCTATTCAATGGTGAGGGAATCACCTTCTCTGGCATCTCCACCGTCTCTGTCACCAGTTTTGTGGCCTTTGAGCTAACAGCTAGATCGGGAGAGAAGAAAGCCTCGACCCGCTTCGTCTTGAACCTTCCCATCGAGGGCATCCCAGCGGACAGAGACGATGCCCTCTTGCGAAGCATCTTGTCAGACCGCAACCGTTTTCTGCGCTATCTCATCTTCCTTCTATCCGAGGGTGACCTGGAGCAAGGGTGGCTAGCAGATCCACGCTGGCACGCAGATTCCGCTACCAGTCGTGGAACCACCTCACTGCTGAGCGGGAGTCATTTGGTGGAGAGGCTGGTGCGCGCCTACAGCCGAAGGCCGGAGAAGCTGGATCGCATCGCCGTGCTTGTAGACGATCTGTGCAAGTCAGAAGAAGGGAGAGAGTTGCTCCCGGATGGCTTTGAAGAGCTCTGGCAAACCCTCTGGGAAGCCAGATTGGAGGCAACGCCATGAGCCGCAGCAGAATACCCGTTGAAGAGGTGCTCGAAGGGCTCAAGGATTTTCAGCGACGCTCGGTGGATTATGTTTTTCGCCGTCTTTATGGCGAGAAGCCGACAAATCGCTTCCTGATCGCCGATGAGGTAGGGCTAGGCAAAACCCTGGTTGCTCGTGGCCTGATTGCCAAAGCTGTCAATCATCTTTGGGACCAGGGTGTACGTCGCGTGGACGTCATCTACATCTGCTCCAACGCGAACATCGCCCGCCAGAACATCAGCCGACTCAAAATCCCCCGTCAAAAAGGATTCTCTCTTGCCTCACGCATGACCCTCCTGCCACTCACCCTTGAGAAGCTGAAAGAGAATGAACTGAACTTCGTCTCCTTCACACCGGGCACTTCCTTCAACCTGCGCTCCAGCACCGGCAAGATGCGCGAGAGGGCCTTGCTGTACTATCTGCTGCGAAAGGAATGGGATCTTGGGAATAGCGCCGGACCGATCAACCTATTGCAGTGCGGAGCCGGAAGGGCCTCTTGGCGAAGCTACTTGAAGGGCTTCCCAGATTGGAATCAGATAGACAAAGACCTGGAGCACGCTTTCCTCAGCGATCTGAGAGAGGACATTCGGGAATGCCAGCTTGTAGGAGAATCCGATTACCGCACTCGCTTTGAGGAACTGGCTGAACAGTTCAGTCGCCGCTGGAAGCACCCTCTTAGGCAGGATCGCATCGCCCGCAACGAGCTCATTGGCGAACTGCGCTTCGCTCTGGCAGTCAGTTGTGTCAAAGCCTTGGAGCCAGACCTGATCATTCTTGACGAGTTCCAGCGATTCAAATACCTGCTCCGCAGACAGGATCCAATGAGCCAACTGGCACACGAACTCTTCGAGTACCAGGACGCGAGGGTGGCTGACCACGAAGCCAAGGTGGTCTTGCTCTCAGCAACACCCTACAAGATGTACACCATGTATCACGAAGCGAGCGAAGAGGACCACTACCAGGACTTCATTGACACAGTTCGGTTCCTGTTCGACTCAGAAGACAAGACACAGTCCTTCCGCACTTTGTTGAGAGCCTACCGGCTTGAACTGTACCGGCTGGGACATCACGATGACGAAAGCCTACATCGCCTGGAGCGGGTAAAGGGTCAGATCGAGGAATTGCTGCGCAGTGTGATGATCCGCAGCGAGCGATTGGCCATGACCGTGGATCGAAATGGCATGGTCGTTGAATCCAGAGATGATCGAGGCCAACTGCAACCACAAGACCTAGCTGCTTTCAAGACCGTAGACAAAGTGGCCCAGGCGTTGGACGCAGGCGATCACGTCGAGTACTGGAAATCCACTCCCTATCCTCTCAACCTCATGGGCGACTACGTCGTGAAGCGCAAGCTCAAAGCGGCTATTGAGTCTGACAGGGCATACGACCAGTTCGGCGAGAGCATTCGAGAGGGGATGGATACTCTCCTTGATAGGCACACAGTCAGCAACTATCTCCCGATTGATCCGGCCAATGCCAAGCTACGGACACTGATCGAGCACGGCTTGGAGCCTGGCGGATGGAGACTGCTTTGGATTCCGCCTTCCTTGCCGTACTACCAACCTCGAGGAGTCTACGACCAGGCGTTGCTTGTGCAACCTAGCAGCCAGAGCCTGACCAAGCGCCTGGTCTTCTCGGCCTGGAAGGTTGTGCCCAAGGCCATCTCGATGTTGTGCAGCTACGAGGCCGAACGGCGCATGGTCAGCGACTATGCCCATCGAGAAGGTGTTGACTATAGGGATCTCACCAGCAAACGACGCCCCCTGCTGCGCTTCAGCCGTCAGGATGGACGTCTGACCGGCATGCCGGTATTCACACTGCTGTATCCCTGTCTAACCTTGGCCCAACAGATTGACCCAATGGTAATTGGTGCGCGTCTGGCCTCTGATAGCCAGGTATCGTCTTTTGAAGCGGTCTATGAGGAAGTGCGCAAACAGGTCGAGGATCTGTTGGAGCAGATCGAGGTTGAAGACGATGGCAAGGGTGGTATGGCCGATCAGCGGTGGTACTGGGCTGCACCAGTGCTACTCGATCGACAATTCGATCCCGTACCCATCACTCGCTGGTTAGAAGAAGAGGAAGATCAGTCATTTGCCTGGGGAGCGATGGTACGCAGCCGGTCCGACGAGGAAGACTCTAACTTCGCAGAGCATGTTGCCCAGTTGCGCATCGCCGAACGCCTTGAACTGGGCCCGCGCCCTGACGATCTCAGTGACGTGCTCACCAGGATGGCTCTGGCATCGCCTGCCGTGGTCACGCTGCGCGCGCTTTGCAGGCAGTGGCCGCATATTGAGCAGCCTTCCGTGTGGAAGGTTCTCAGCGCCGCAGCCCGGGTGGCAATGGGCTTTCGGACGCTGTTCAACTCGCCTGAATCCATCACCTTGATCCGCAGTCTGGACGATTCTGGCGATGTTGAACAGGAAAGCGGCGGCAGTGCCGAGCCCTATTGGAAACGAGTTCTAGACTATGCAGTTGATGGCAATCTGCAAGCCGTGATGGATGAGTACGTACACGTCCTGTACGAGGCACTAGGAGCAAAGAGCAAGACGACCGAGAAGGCTGCAAAGGAATTGGCAAATGAAATGCAGGATGCGCTCTCCCTGCGCACCATCAGCTTGAGTTTTGATGAAATACGACTCAAGGGCAATAAGATCGTGCACCCAGAACCAGCCTATCGAATGCGTTGCCGGTATGCCCTGCCTTTTGGGCAGGGGCGCAACTACGATGACAGCAATGTCACGCGCGCAGAGCAGGTCCGCACAGCCTTCAACTCACCGTTCCGACCCTTCATTCTGGCCACTACTTCAATTGGCCAGGAGGGACTGGACTTCCATCAGTATTGCCACGCCGTTTACCACTGGAACCTGCCCTCAAACCCCGTCGATCTGGAGCAACGCGAAGGGAGAATCCATCGCTACAAAGGACACGTGATCCGCAAGAACCTGGCTGAACACTATGGACTGTCGGGACTTGCGGAGCAAGCTCGACCTCTGGACGATCCTTGGGCATATCTGTTTTGCCAAGCTGAGGAAGGCGAAGACAGTGACCTGATCCCATACTGGATCTATGAGAAAGGAAAGTCCAGGATTGAGCGTCACACCCCTGCTCTGCCTCTTAGTCGCGAGTGGGAACAGCTCGAAGAGCTCAAGAAAGCGCTCGTCGTTTATCGGATGGTCTTTGGGCAACCGAGGCAAGAGGATTTACTAAGTTTCCTGCAAGCGAGGCTGTCAGGTGACGTTGACATCGAGGACATCCTCGAATATCGAATTGATCTGACTCCCAGGTGACTGGCTTGAAGCCCTGGCTCGGCCAGGTTCCAGTAGGATCACAGTGGCGTACCATTGACTTGAGACGCGACCAGGTTCGGAGACTCTGATGCCTGTGCAACTCTACCTCGCCCCAGCCGCAACTGGCAAGACAACCTACGTCCTCAACCTCGCCCGCAACGCCGCACGAGGCTTGCAGACCACGCCCCGCGTCCTCCTGCCATCCTACCTCCAGATGCGGGCCTGGCGCCGCCGCCTGGCAGAGGCCGGAGGCACCATCGGCGTGCGCGTGCTCACCTTCAATCGCCTGTATGCCGAGTGCTTGAGCGCCGCTGGCGAGGTCTACACCGAACTCAGCGACCCCGTCCAGTACCGACTGATCCGCGCCATCGTGGACGACCTACCCTTGACCCATTACGCCCCGCTGACCGACCGCCCCGGCTTCATCCAGGTTCTGGACAGCTTGATCGGTGAGCTGAAAGCCGCCCGCATCTGGCCCGAGGCGTTCACCCAAGCCGTGGCCGCTCTGGGCGACGAGGCCCGACTGCGCGAATTGGCGCAAGTCTACGCTGCCTACCAGGAGCGTCTCCAGGCCCACGGCTGGGCCGACCGCGCCGGGCTGGGCTGGCTGGCGGTGGAGGCGCTGGAAGATCGCGCTCCCCATGTGGCCCAGGACTGGCCGCTGCTGGTGGTGGACGGCTTCGACAACTTTACACCGGTGCAACTGGCCCTGCTCGAGGTGTTGGCCGCCCGTGTGGAGAAGCTGATCATCACCCTGACAGGCAATAGTGATGGAGGCCAGCGCCCCCTGGCTCATCGTCGCTTCGAGAAGACGCGCCAGGCACTGGAAGCAGCCCTGGGCCTGCAGGCCACACGGCTGCCTGAGCAGATCTCACACCACGCTCAGGCACTGAGTCACCTGGAAAGGGGCCTGTTCCAGAGCGAGGCAGAGCAGATCACAGGCGACGGCGCCGTCCAGTTGATCGAGGCCCCCGACCGCGCGTCGGAGGTCCGCGCCGCGCTGCGCTGGCTCAAGGCGCGCCTGCTGGAAGACGAGGTGCGGCCTGCCGAGGTGGCCCTGCTGGCCCGCGACGTCACTCCCTACCGCCCCTTCATCCGCCAGACCGCTGACGAGTTCGGCCTCCCTATCCGCCTGGTAGACGGCCTGCCGCTGCGGGCCAATCCAGCAGTCGCGGCGCTCCTGGATCTCCTGCGGTTGATGCTGCCCCGCGCTAGCGACAACGCCGAGCCCGCCCTGCCTCGCCGTGCGGTGGTTGAGGCCTGGCGCTCCCCCTATTTCGACTTACTGAAGGCGTCGGCCCTGCCAGAGGAAGATGCTGAAAAACCCATCGGCATCGGGGCGGGGGACGCCGACGCGCTAGACGCCGCCGCCCGTTGGGGGCGCGTCATCGGCGGGCTCTCCCAGTGGGAGGAGATCCTCGACGACCTGGCCGCCCGCTCCCGCGAGGAAGCATTCGATGAAGAACGAGAGCTTCCCGCCACCGTTCCCGTGGGGTGCGAGGCGCAGGCCCTACGGGACAAGTTCCAGCGTTTCCTACGGCGGTTGACCCCACCCCAGGGGAAACGCACCTACCGAGAGTTCGTGGGCTGGTTGGAGGCCCTCATCGGCCCCGATCCCGCCCTACAATCTCCCCGCTATTCCGTGCCCGAAGAGCCCACCGCCCTGCAGATCGTGGCCCGCGCCCGCCACGGAGATGAATCGGTCGCCGAACGGGACGTGGCCGCGCTCCAGGCCCTCAAGGACGTGCTGCGGGGGCTGGTGTGGGCCGAGGAAGCCCTGGACACGCCCGCCGTGGACTACGCCCGCTTCCTCGACGAGCTGGTCGGCGCAGTGGAGGCCACGGCCTACCGCCTGCCGCTCCGCTCAGACCGCGAGGAGGTACTGGTGGCCGACGTGATACAGGCCCGTGGCGTCCCCTTCCAGGCCGTGGCCGTGCTGGGGCTGGCCGAGGGAGAGTTCCCGGCTACCCTGACTGAAGACGCTTTCCTGCGCGATGCCGACCGCCAGCGCCTGCGCGAGGCGTTCGATCTCTCCCTGGAATCCTCCACCGAGAGCGCGGAGGCGGAGTTCTTCTACGAGACGGTCACCCGTCCCCGCCAACGACTGCTCCTCACCCGTCCCCGCCTGGCCGACAACGGCGCCCCCTGGCAGGCCTCCCCCTACTGGGAAGACGTGCGCCGTCTGGTGGACGCCACGCCCGATACGCTGACCAGCGAGAGCCTGCCCCCACCAGACCAGGTCGCCTCCTGGCCCGAGCTGATGGAGAGCCTGGCGGCCTATGCCAACTGCAGCAGGGTGTGGGAGTGGGTAGGGCGGACGCAACCCGCCCGCCAGGCAGCATTGCAGGCCGCCGTCCACCTCTTCTCCTTGCGCCAACGCAGCGACGGCGGCAGTCCCTACGATGGCCACCTGAGTGGCGTGGCCGATGAGCTTACCCACCACTTCGCCCCTGAGCGCCCCTGGAGCTCCAGCCGACTAGAAGCTTACCGCGCTTGCCCGTTTTTCTTCTTCGTGGGCAGCGTCCTGGGCCTGGAGCCAAGAGAAGAGCCCTCCGAAGGACTGGACGGGCGGCAGTTGGGCAACATCTACCATCACGTCTTCGAGCGACTCTATCCTGCCGTCGCCGATGCCACCGACCTGGAGCAACTCCTGACCGCGCTGCCCGATGTGGCAGAAGCGGTCCTGGACGAGGCGCCACGGCGGGAGGGATTCCGAGAGACGGCCTGGTGGCATCAGACCCGCGCCGAGATCGCCGACAACGTCCGTCGCTCCCTGGAGGCGCTGGCAGAGATGCAAGAGGATTTCATCCCTCACCTGTACGAGGCGGTGTTTGGCCTGCAGGGTCAGCCCCCGCTGGTCGTATGCGATGGGGAGGACAGCTTCCAACTGCGGGGATTCATTGATCGGGTGGACCACACCCCCGACGGCCGCGTGCGCGTCATTGACTACAAGACCGCTGGGCCTTACGCCTTCACCAACAAAGCGGTGGCTGAGGGCAAGAAGATTCAAATCCCACTCTACGCCCTGGCAGCGCGAGATGCCCTGGGCCTGGGGGAGGTGGTGGATGGCTTCTACTGGCACGTCCAGCACGCGGAGCCCAGCACGTTCACCCTGAGCGGCTTCGAGGGCGGGCCGGAGGTCGCCATGCAGACGGCGCTACAGTACGCCTGGGACGTCGTTCGCTCGGCACGCGATGGCCACTTCGCACCCCACCCGCCCGATGGCGGCTGTCCGTCGTACTGCCCAGCAGCGGCTTTCTGCTGGCATTACCAGCGTGGATTTGGAGGGTGAGGGATGCTGCACCCCATCGTAGCCCAGATGAAGCCCAGTCCAGAGCAAGCACCAGCCATCCGCGAGCGCGGTCACGACGTCGTGGTCACCGCCGGGGCCGGCACGGGCAAGACCCGCACCCTGGTGGCCCGCTGCCTGTCGCTCCTGGCCGAAGGATTGCCCCTGCGCTCCATCGTGGCCATCACCTTCACCAAGAAGGCGGCGCGAGAGATGCGCAATCGGGTGCGGGCGGAGGTGCGCAGGTATCTGGAGCGGACCGAGTTGTCCTCGGAAGAACGTGACCGCTGGCAGTCGCTCTACGCCGAACTGGACGCCGCTCGCATCGGCACCATCCACAGCCTGTGCGCGGAGATCCTACGCGCCCATCCAGCGGAGGCCAGGGTGGATCCGCGCTTCGATGTGCTGGAGGAGGGACAGGTCAACATCCTGCGTGGCCGGGCGGTAGACGAGGCGCTGGCCTGGGCCGCGGATGACCAGGAGGCAGTGAGGCTGTTCGAGCTATTGGGCGAGCGCGATCTGCGCAGCACGCTGGAGACCCTGATGCAGCAGCGACTGGACGCACGAGAGGTCTTCGACGATGGACCCGACGACTTGCTGACCCACTGGCAGCGGGAGCTGGCCGAGCGGCAGGAGCGGGCCCTGGCCGCGCTCCTGGAAGATCCGCAGTGGATGGACGCTGCGAGCATGCTGCGGGACAGCGCTGCACTTCAACCGG
>CAZEBW010000017.1:0-56382 GCA_964510205.1 uncultured Anaerolineae bacterium | reverse complement strand
CCCGTCCTCGGGCCGATTTCCGCACCCGGGGACGGCTGCGGGAGCTTTTTTCAGTGCAGGCATGGTTCACTCCTTGTCCACCGATCCGGGACGGATAAACAACTCGCTTACGGACCGATTGTAGTGGATTCTGTCAGCCGCTCCTGCCGCCGTGTCATTGCGAGCGGAGGCTCGTGACCCAATCACCTGACGTTGCACCGTACACTCTCGTGTCCCTGTGCCCAGCATCCTGAGGAGAGCGAAGCAATCTCCTGTTCTCATTTGCAAGCCACCGTGGGGATTGCTTCGTCACTTCGTTCCTCGCAATGACACAGACGTTATCGTCCCCTTTCGAAACGTCTGTGTTTGTGCATCGGATAGCGGCAGATGTCTGCTGCTCTAGCCCATCACAACCTGCACTTCGTGCTTCCGACCATCGTCCAGCAGCGGGATTTCCCCCTCCGATAAGGTCTCCCCATCCAGCGTCACCTGCTTCACCCCTCGGTTGACGCCGTCTGGATTCTCCACCCGAATCCGATAGGAGGTTTCCCCGTGCCGGTAGGTCACTTGGTAGCCCGGCCACTCCTGGGGGATGCAGGGCTGGACGCGCAGCACATCGCCTGCTCTCCGCAGCCCTAGGATGGCCTCCAGGCCCAGGCGGACCATCCAGCCGGAGGAGCCGGTGTACCAGGTCCAGCCGCCGCGCCCCAGGTGCTGCTCCGCGCTGTAGACGTCGGCCGCCACCACGTAGGGCTCTACGCCGTAGCGCTGCGCCTTCTGCGGCGCATCCGCGTGATAGACCGGGTTGAGCAGCCGCAAGAGCTCAGCGGCGCGGTCCCCCTGCCCCAGCTCGGCGTAGGCCCACGCGGCCCACAGCGCGGCGTGGGTGTACTGGCCGCCGTTCTCGCGGATGCCCGGCGGATAGCCCTTGATGTAGCCGGGGTCGCGCGGCGTCCTGTCGAAGGGGGGCGTGAACAGCAAAACCAAGCGGTCGTCGCGCCGCACCAACCGATCAGCTACGGACGCCATCGCCCGCTCTGCCCGCTTCTCATCCCCCGCGCCGCAGAGCACGGCCCACGACTGGGGCAGGGAAGCGATCTGACATTCGCGGCTTTCGGCTGAGCCCAGGGGCGTGCCGTCGTCGTAGTAGGCGCGGCGGTACCACGCCCCGTCCCACGCGCCTTCCTCCAGCGCCTCCCGCAGCTTGCTGGCCCGCTGGCGGTAGGCCTCCGCCTGCTCCTGGTCGCCCATCCGCTGGCACAACGGCGCGAAGCGGGTCAGCGCGGCGTACAGGAACCAGCCCAACCAGACGCTCTCGCCCTTGCCTTCGATGCCCACCCGATTCAGGCCGTCGTTCCAGTCCCCGGCCCCCATCAGCGGCAGGCCGTGCGGCCCGGCTGTTGCCCCCTTCTCCAGCGCGCGGCGGCAGTGCTCGTAGAGGGAGGGAAGCGCAGCGGCCTTCTCAGCGGCGAGCTGGTAGTGGCCGTAGCGCTCCATTTCGTCCGCGTCCAGCGGCTCGCCCTGGCGGAAGGGGACTTTCTCATTCAGAATGGCCTGGTCGCCGGTGGTCGTCACGTACTCCGCGGTGACGTAGGGCAGCCACAGCAGGTCGTCGGTGATGCGGGTGCGCACGCCCCGTCCCGACGGCGGATGCCACCAGTGCAGCACGTCGCCCTCCTCGAACTGGTGGCGGGCCGCACGCAGGATGTGCTCCCGCGCCAGGTCGGGCGCGGCGTGAAGCAGCGACAGCACGTCCTGCAATTGATCGCGAAATCCGAAGGCGCCGCTGGATTGGTACAGCGCGGAGCGGGCCCACAGCCGGCAGGAGAGGGCCTGATAGAGCAGCCAGCGGTTGAGCAGCAGGTCCAGGGCCGGATCGGGCGTCTCCACGGTGACCGTGCCCAGCAGCTCGTCCCAGAAGCCGGTCGCCGCCTCCCACGCGGCCTCGACCTGCCCCGCGTCCCGGTACTGCTGAACGAGCTGGAGCGCGTGGTCGCGGCTCTCGCCCTGGCCCAGCAGGAAGAAAACCTCCTTTTCCTGGCCCGGGCTCAATTCGATGTGGACCTGCACCGCCGCGCAGGGGTCCAGGCCGGGCTGGACCCTGCTGTCCAATCCGATGCGATTCAGCGCGGCTGGATGCCGCCGGCTGCCCTCGCGGCCCAGAAACTCGGTGCGGTCGGCGGTCAGGCCGTGGGGGTCCTGGCTGGCGGCCACGAAGGCCACTCGCTGGCCGAACTCCTCGTGGTAGGCGTTGCGGGCCAGCAGCGCGGTGGTCTCGGCGTCGTATTCGGGCACGACGTACTGTTGCGTTTCGTCCCGCTGGGCGCCCAGCACCCACTCGGCGTAGAACGTGGCCGTGATGCGCCGGTCGCGCTCCCAGGTGTTCTTCAATCGCAACTGCGCCACCTTCAGCGGCGCATCGGGGGCGGCGAACAGCCGCAGCCGCTGCTGGAGGCCGTGGCTATGATGCTCGAAGATGGAATAGCCTGCCCCGTGGCGGACCAGGTGGGGCGCGTCCTCGCCGGCGGGCAGCGGCGTGGGCGACCATATCTCGCCTGTCTCCTCGTCGCGCAGATAGAGCACCTCGCCCGGCGGGTCGGACAGCGGGTCGTTGCTCCAGGGGGTGAGCCGGTTCTCGCCGCTGTTTCCCGCCCAGGTGTAGCCCGAACCGGCCTCGGAGACCAGAAAGCCGAAGTCCGCGTTGGCGATCACGTTGATCCAGGGCGCTGGCGTCCACTGGCCCGGCTCTAAATAGACGACGTACTCGCGCCCGTCCGCGCTGAAGCCGCCCAGACCGTTGTCGAACTGCAAATCGTCGGGCCGGGGCAGCGGCGGCGTAGGCTCCCTCTGGCCCTCGATGCCGGTGGGGACGAAGGGCGGCAAGCGCCTGGGTTGCCGACGCAGCTCGTCCAGTTGATCGGCCAGCGATCCCTGGTCGCCGTCCAGCACGGCCCGCGCCGCCGTCTCCAGCAATACCTGGGCTCCCTCGTCCAGTTGCTCGGCCCGCAGCAGGAAGATGCCGCCGCGCCGGTTCAGCCAGGCGTCGCTGTCCATGCGGGCAACCAGTTGCTGCAATTGGTCGTGAAGCTCCTGGGCGTAGCCGACGTCCTTCTGATTGAGGATCACCAGGTCAATTTTGATCTGCCGGCGGCGCCAGTAGGCGTGGGCGCGGAGCAGTTCCCGCACCAGGGGCATCTCCTCCTGGCTGTTGATGCGCGCCAGCAGGATCGGATAATCGCCGGAAATGGCGTAGGGCCACAGCCCAGTCTGACCCCGGCGGTTCGCCGCCAGCGTCTCGGGCGCGGCGCGCAGAGCGGCGTGGGGATAGAGGAGCACGGAAAGCAATTGTTGGATGCGCTTCACGTCGGACGTGCCCAGGTCTAGCTCGCGCAGCTCGGTTTCGCTCTGGGAGCGGGCCTGGTCGAAGGCCCTGTTGATGCGGGACCAGCTCCGATAGCGGCGGGCCAGGGCCAGCGCGTCCTCCCGCGACTCGGCGGCCAGCGTGACGTAGGCCAGCTCCGCCGTCTCGTGGGATGCCAGCTCGACCTCCTGGCCCAGGGCCATGATGGGGTCCAGCGTGGCGCCCGTGGTGCCGGTAAGCCAATTCTCGTCACGCAGGGCTGCCGGATCACGGGGCGACCGGCCGCGGCCCAGGAAGCGGGCGCGGTCGCTCTCGTAGGCGCCGCTGATCTCGATCCCCGGCTCCACAGTCAGCAGGTGGGCCAGGTAGAGCGGCGTTTCCTCGGCGGAGCGAGGGCGGCGGCGGAAGAGCAGGGCGTTGACGTCGGGCAGGTACTCGCTCTCGATGAACAGCTTGTTGAACGCCGGATGGCGCCGGTCGGCGGCTTGCGGGGCCAGCACCACCTCGCCGTAACTGGTGAGCCGCAGGCGGCGGGGGCGGTCGCTGTGGTTGGTCAGCTTGACGTACCGGATCTCGACGTCGTCGTCGGGCGCAACGGCGATCTCCGTGCGCACGCAAATGTCACCATCCCGACGCCAGAATCTAGCCTGGTGGGCGCGGAAGTGCACGTCCTGGTCTGTTGGTGGGGCGCAGACCGGCTGGTAGCCCGCCGACCACAGCTTGCCGCTGTCTCGATCCTGCACATAGATCCAACTGCCCCAATCGTCCAGGGTGGTATCGGCGCGCCAGCGGGTGAGGGCGATTTCCCGTTCACTCTCCCCGCCTGGGGTGTAGCTGCTGTAGCCGCCCCCCGCGCTGGTGATCAGCACCCCGTAGCGTCCATTGGAAAGGAAATGCGCCTGCGGCGCGGGAGCGTCCGTCGGCGCGCGCCAGGGCGCCAACTCGACGCGTTCGCGCTCTGGGCGCCGCACCCCCACCGTCTCTTCGGGCCTCTCCTCGACGGGGACCTGGCGCGGTATCTGCTCCTGCAGCAGCAGCTCAACGCTCCGCACGCGGGGATCGGCGTGGAAGTGGCGCACGAGGGCCTCATCTTGGAGATAGTTGGTCAGCGCGGCCACGATCATGCCCTGGTGGTGGGCCATGTACGAGCGCACGATGGCCCGTTCTTCTCCCAGGGGCAGCCGCGACGAGGTGTAATCCACCGCCTCGTAAAGACCGTAGTGGCCCAACATGCCCTCTTCGAGGAGACGATCCACATTCTGGATCACGTCTCTGGGGGAGATGGACAGGGCCAACAGCGAGGCATAGGGCGCGATCACCAGGTCCTCGCCCAGGCCGCGCTTGCGCCCCAGCCCTGGCACGCCGAAGCCTCGATATTGATACTGCATCTGGGCGTCGAAACGATAGTAGCCGGACTCCGAGATGCCCCAGGGCACGCCTTTCCGGTGCGCGTAGGTCATCTGGCGCTGCACGATGGCGTGATCGGTTTCATCCAGCAGCGTCTCCCGGTAATTGCGGGTCAGCAGATTGGGCATGAGATACTCGAACATGGACCCGTTCCACGAGAGCAGGGCTTGCCTGCCGTCCACGCGGGAGATGGGGCGGCTCAAGTGAAGCCAGTGGCGCTGGGGAACGTCGCCTTTGGCGATGGCCACCAGGCTGGCGATCCGCGCTTCGGAGGCCAGCAGGTCATAGTGGTTGGGATCCGGCTTTCCAGTGTCCACCCGATAGCCCAGACGAAACACCTGTCGCTGCTCGTCGAACAGAAAGCCGAAGTCCATGGCCTGGGTGTAGCCTTCCGCTTGATCAGCGAGGTTCCGGAGGTCGTCCATGAGGCTCAGGGCCATCTGGCGAGCGGATCTCAGCGCCTCGTCCAAATCCTGGCTCCAGTCCTGGGCCTCTTTCACCTGCTCCTGGTCTGTGGCGGCCAGTTCCTGGGCCAGCAGATCTCGCAGGTCTTTCAGCCGAGCTCGTCCCCTCTCACAGGCGTCGGGAATCTCGCCCAGCCGAGGATCGGTGGGCAGGGCGTCCTGGAGCGCGCGCCAGGCTTCCTCGATGGCTGGAATCTCCGCTGGGGTCGCTTCGGCCAGGAGCTGGGGTGGCTGGCGCAGGTACGTCAGCCAGGGCAGCAGCCTGTCCAGTTCCTGCTGCACGTTGCGCAGATGGTGACGGATGCGCTCTGACCACAGGCCCAGGTCGCGCAGCGTGGCAGAATCCAGGATGCCCGATCCGGATTCGGCCAGCGTCTTCAACAGGCGATTCAGCGTCTGGCCCTCGTCGCCGCTCAGCCTGGTCAGCAGAGGCAGCCAGCGCTGGGGCTCATCCCGTGCGGCCATGACCTGCTGGCAGATGTGGGCCAGGTGCTCTTTTAACGCGGCGATGGTTGGGGCCAGCTCTTTCTCTTCCTCCCCCTCCGCCCGCTCCACGACCTCGGTCAGGACGCCCAGGGTGTCGCAGAATCCCTGCCAGCGCTGCCGGCGCAAAATGGGCCGATGCTGGAGCTCGTGCAGGCCCTGCCGCAGGGCCACCAGGCAGCCCGCCAGATTGCCGCTGTCCACGGTGGAGACGTAGCGGGGAGAGAGGGGCTTCAGGCTCCGCGTGTCGTGCCAGTTCAAGAAGTGACCCCGGTAGCGCTCCAGTTTGCCCAGGCCATCAAAAGCGTCGCCGAGTCGCAGGGTCAGATCCAGCAGGCCGATGTAGCCCAGGTCGTAGGCGGACAGGGTGGAGAGCAGCATCAGGCCGACGTTGGTGGGCGAGGTGCGATGGGCGACGATCCCGCGCGGATGCTCCTGGAAATGATCCGGCGGCAGCCAGTGATCGTCCGGACCCACGAAGCGCTCGAAGTAGAGCCAGGTGCGGCGGGCCAGGCGGCGCAGTTGCTGGCGCTGCTCCTCGGAGAGCGGCGCCCGTTCGCGCTCGGTGGGCCGGCTGATCCAGGCGGCAATCTGGGGCGAGACCAGCCAGGCCAGCAGCAGCGGCGCGGCGATGGGGAACGCGGTCCAATTGGTTAGCCCCACCAGCGCGGCCAGCCCTGCGGCCAGCACCGACGCGCCGCCCATTCGCCTCCACAGCAATCCGATTTTCGATTCGCGCCCCAGCAGGCGGATGGTGTGGGCGGCGGTGGTCCACTGCAGGAGGCGCTGGTGGCTGATGAGCAGGCGCACCAGCGTGGCCCCGATGGCGTCCACTACGATCAGAGCCTCGTAGGGCAAAAAGGTCAGGCTCAAGAGCCAGCGTGCCACGTCCGTCTGCAATGATGGCGCACCGCCGACGAGCAATGCTCCCTGCAATCGTCTGGCCAGTTGCGTCACCGTGCCGCTGACCAGGGGGGCAGCGGACATGGCCAGCGCGGCCAACGTCCACACTAGGGGCGAGCCAGGCAGGCCCAGCCAGCCGGCGGCCAGGAAGGTCAACAGCGCCAAAGGGCGCAGGCTGCGGCGCAGATTGTCCAGAATCTTCCAGCGGTCGAGGGCGGAGAGGGGATTGGGCATCTTTCCGCCGTCCGCGCGGGGCACGCGAGGGAAGAGCCAGGGCAGCAATTGCCAATCGCCGCGCACCCAGCGGTGCTTGCGGTGCACGTAGCTGAGATAGCCCGGAGGATAGTCCTCGAACAAGACCACGTCGGTTGCCAGCGCGGCGCGTCCGTGGATGCCCTCGAACAGGTCGTGGCTGAGCAGTGCGTTCTCGGGCACTCGGCCCTCCAGGCTGCGCTCAAAGGCGTCCACGTCGTAGATGCCCTTGCCCACGTAAATCCCCTCGCCGAAGAGGTCCTGGTAGACGTCGGAGACGGCGCGGGTGTAGAGGTCCAGCCCGGCGTCCCCGGCGAAGATGCGCGTGAAAAGCGTCTGGCTGGCGGCGGTGGGCTTGACCTCCGTGCGGGGCTGGAGCACGGTGTAGCCGGCCGCCACCTGGCCGCTTTGGGGACCCTGTGCTGAGGCGCAGGACTCAGTGTCGAACTGCGCCCGGTTCAGCGGATGGGCCAGGGCGCCGATGAGGCGCCGCGCGCTGCCTCGGGGGAAAACGGTGTCGGCGTCCAGGGTGATCACGTATTCGACCTGCGGCAGGACGTCCAGGTCTCCGCCCATCTGGACGATGTAGGAGGTCTCCTGGCTGCCCCTCAGCAAGCGGTTGAACTCCACCAGCTTGCCCCGCTTGCGCTCCCAGCCCATCCAGCAGTCCTCGCTGTGGTTCCACAGCCGGCGGCGATGGAAGAGGTAGAAGGGGCCGCCTTCTTCTCCCCGACTGTACTTCTGATTCAGCCTCTCAATGCCTCGCTTGACTTGCTCCAGCAGGGCGTCGTCCTCCGGCATGTGTGGCATCGGCGCGTCGGCGAAGTCGGTGAGCAGGGCGAATCCCAGGTGCGGGTCGGCGTTGCCCAGGTAGTGCAGCTCCAACTGATGCAGCAGGAAATCAACCCCGTCGGCCAGGAGCGAGGGCACTACCACCAGGGTGCGGTGTTGGGCGGGGATGCCCTCGCTGAAGTCCATCTTGGGCAGCACGCGGGGCGGCACGGTGCGGGCGACGAGCGCGTTGACCACGCTGACGCCCACCACGGACGCGGGGAGCAAGGCCAGCAAGACCGCGCCCGTCAACTGCGCGGGCGTTCCACCGCTGGCGCGGGCGTAGGCCGCCACGGCCATCGTAACCAGCAGGGTGAGCAGCGCGATGCTGCTCAGGTAAACCGGCGCGGCGTGGTCGAGCAGCCAGCGGCGCACCCGCTCCCTCCAGGAGGGACGATAGCCTAGGCGACGTTCCAACTGGGCGCGGCCGCGGTCCACCAGATAGAATCCCACGTGGGCGGCGCGCGGCAGGCCGTCTTCGTCTTTCTGCGCCTCTTCGGCCAGCCGAACGGCCTCCGCGGCGAAGGCTTCCTCGTCCCATTCGGTCGTCCAGGCCAGTTCCTCGACCACCTTGCGGTAGCGGTCGCGGGTCTCGAAATCCATGCCTGCGTAGACGTCCGCCGGATCGGAGCGCAGCGTCGCTTCCACCCGGCTGACGCTTTCGAAGAACGCATCCCAGTCCTGGGTTTCCAGGGTGCGCAGGCTGCGGATGCAGTTGGCCACCACGGTCTCTTCGGCCAAATCCAATTGCTCAGGCCGTGTCATTGCGAGCGGAGCGAAGCAATCCCCACCTCGCGAATTGGGGATCGCGCCGTTTTCACTTCCAAGTTCGGCGCAAACAGCGCGCCTCGCAATGACAGATAGCGATGGGGCTGGAGGAGCATCGTCGTCCTGGGAAACCCGCGTCGGAGCGACGCGGGCCACCGTCTGAGTGAGCAGCTCCAGGACGCCCAGGCGCAGCATGGTGGGCAGCGCCCACAGCTCGCCCATCGTCAGCGGCCTGACCCGCTGGTAGGCCTGGACGAAGCGCGTCACGCGGTCCATATCCAGGTGGGCCTGGCAGTACTCGATCAGCTCCCGTGCCAGGGCGTAGATGCGTGGGTAGCCTTGCAGGGGCGGCGCATCGAGCTTGGGCAGTCGGCGGTAGTAGCCCGCCGGCATATTCTCGCGCACCTGGCGCAGCGCCTGCTGCACGACGTAGAAGTTATCCAGCAGCCACTCGCCCGTGCCGGGGAGAACCTGCTGCTTCTCCGACGTCTCAACGAAATGGCGGTAGGCGTGGCGTAGAATCGCCTCTTGTTTCCGCAGGCGGTCCAGGGGCGAAGGCTCAGCGCCGGCCCGGCGAGAGGCGGCGTGACCTTCCGCCAGTTGAGCGGCCTGTTCTTCCAATTGCCGCCTGTCTAGACGTGGCTTGGGATTGGGCATGGCCTTAATGACCCCGCGATTCGCTGGCGGCTTTCTCGGCCGGCGTCGGTTCTCTTTCTTCTTCGGAGATATCTTGCATGATCAGCAGCGGCGTGGTGCCGTAGGCGATGAAGTTGAGGGCCACGCTGCCGTATGGCCATTGCACCTCGCCGGAATAGCCATGCGCTGCCAACAAGACCAGATCCGCACCCTCTTTCTCCACCAACTGGTGCAACGTCAGGGCGGGGTTCTCGCTGACCAGCAGGTGGGTCTCGACGTCTCCGGAGAGGCGGGACTTCAGTTCTTCCAGGTACCGCTCCCCTTTTTGCCGATTGCGCTCGGTGATCTGGTCTATCAGTTCGGCTTCCTCCTGGGTGAGCGGGGCGCGGCGGGGCACTTCTGGTCGGCCTACCACGTGGGCCAGCAGAAGCCGGCACTGATGGAAACCGGCCAGATTCGTGGCGAGCGGCAGGATGCACTCGGCCCGCTGCGAGCCGTCGAGAGGAACCAGCAGCCGTTGGTAGCGCAAGCCGGTCAGCTCCTCGGTGACCGGCCGGTAAGCGCGCACGATCATGGTTGGCGTGTAGGATCGCAGGATGACTTTTTGCACCACACTGCCGATGTTCCACCCGCTGAGGCCGCCCCGTCCGTGGCTGCTCAGAACAACCAAATCCACGTCCTGGTGGCGTGCGAAATCAATGATGCTGTCGGCGGGTTTGCCCTGTACGACGGCCTGATCCGTCTGCAGACCGGCTCCCTGCAGACGGTCTGCCACCTCATCCAGATAGGCCTCGGTCTCCGATTTGCGCATGTGCCAGTTCAGCGGGTCAATGGCCCGGTTTCGATTGGCAGGACCCACGCGCTCCACTGTCCGCAGCAAGGTGACCCGGGCCTCGAACGCCTGGGCCAGCGCCACCGCGTGGGGCAGCACGCACTCGGCCAGGGAAGATCCATCCAAGGGAACGAGGATATGCTCTAACATAGTTTTACCCTTTCCTTATTTGCATTATCAAACTAAAGGCTGTATAATCAGTAGATGAGAAAACCCTGCTAACGGGTGGCGTCCCCGCCACCCGGACGGGGCGGGACGCTCCTCTTGAGCAACTTTTCTCAGGTGCTGATGCCCGCCATCGAAAATACGGTGGAAAGGTGCGTGATGATTCGTGTACTCCTGGTCAATGAGATTTCCCTCATGTGCAATGTGATCGCCTCGGTCCTGGAAGATGAACCAGACATCGAGGTCGTCGGGCGGGCTACTTCTGTTGACGAGGCCCTAGATCGGGCCACAGAAAGTGATATTGTATTGGTGAGCACCCGGCTGCCCGATGACGGGGCGCTGAAGCTCATCCAGGCTCTCAATGAGACCGATCCCTCGGTGAAAATTCTGGCCTTGGGCTTGAGTGAGACGAAGGAGCAAGTTCTTCGCTACGTTGAAGCGGGCGCGGATGGATACGTCCTCAAAGATAATTCGGTAGACGCCCTGCTGGAACACATTCGCACCGTACATCGTGGCCAGGCGTTGGTTTCCCCCGAGATCGCTGGGGCGCTGATGTCGCGGGTGAGCGAATGGGCGCAGTTGTTCGAGGACATCGAGGCTGGGGTTGCTGAAACCGCTGATCTGACCCCGCGCGAGCGCGAGATTCTGGAGCTGATCGGGCAGGGCCTTACCAACCAAGAGATCGCAGACCGCCTGGTCATCCAGGTGGGCACGGTTAAGAACCACGTTCACAGCATCTTGCAGAAGCTGGATGTGAGCAGCCGGCAGGATGCTGCGGCGTATCTGGCTGTCCTCAAGTGAGGCGGAGACCGCACGGGCATGAAGTGCCCGTGCTACGAAACAGCGCCCGATGAATCGGGCTTTCGGTACCTTTCAGGTCAGGCGGAAAAGCCCCATTGATGGGGTGCGGTTTTGCAGCCCGCTGACTTCATCGGCGGGCGGGCTTTGCCTTCACTGGAGCGCTGACCACCAGCACGGGCACTTTGGCGCGGGCCAGTACGTCGTGGCTTACGCTCCCCAGGACCAGGCTGGCCAGTTTTCCACGTCCTCGACTGCCCATCACAATCAGGTCGCACTGGCGAACGTCGGCTACCCGCAAGATGGCATCGGCCGGGGGGCCCTCCAGGACTTCGACCACCACGTCCACGCCAGCCTCTCTTAGTTCCTCGGCCGCCTGTTCCGCCAATTGCCGCGCTGGAACGATTCTCTTCTCAATGCTTTCTTCCAGCTCGTGATCTCCCCTAGCCCCAGCCGCCGGCAGCGATGGAAAAGCGTGCACCACGATCACCTGGGCTTCGTCCCGCAAGGCCAGGTCGCTGGCATACTCCAATGCCCTCTCGGCGTGGGGGGAGCCGTCCGTCGCCAACAAAATCCTCTGAAACATCATCACCCTCCTTTTGCCGATTGAATCAGCTCTTGCTTCAGATTCCACAGTCCCTCTGTGAGCGAGACGTGGTAGATGTGCGGGTTCATAAGCCGCTTGACGCCGGGGTCCAGCCGTTTCAGATCCGCTTGGCGGCGCTGGCGCATCTCCTCGATAGACGGCAGATCGTAGACCAACTCGCCTTCCTTCAACACCTCCACCAGCAGAGGCTCGATTTCCGAGACCTCATCTTGGCGCATCGCACGATACGTGGTGTGCGCCGTCGGATGATGCAGAACGATGCGGTCCATCTCTCTCGGGTCCTCATCGTCCAGGCTGAGAAGGTCGGCGGTGGCCCTGTCCCGCTGGTCGTAGATCCGCCAGACGTGCTTGTGCCCTGGGTTGGGCACCTTTTCCGGCGTCTCCGAGACCTTGATGGCGGGCAGCCACTCCCCCTCGTCTTGCACCGCCACCAGCTTGTAGACGCCGTCCAACGCCGAATCGCCGGCCGAGGTGATCAGCCGCGTGCCCACCCCATACACCAGCCGGTTGATGAGATGGTCGGGATCAACGCCGTAACGCGATGCCTCTGCTTGGATCTGGGTGAGGATCTGCCAGATGACCAGCTCGTCCAGTTGGTTGGACAAGACGATGGTCGTGTCTGGAAAGCCGGCTTCGTTCAGCATCTTGGCGGCCTGAATGGCGAGATAGGCCAGGTCGCCCGAATCCAGGCGGATGCCCAGCGGCTCGTGGCCCTGGCGTCGCAGCTCCTCGAAGACCTGGATGGCGTTGGGAACGCCGCTTTCCAGCGTGTCAATGGTGTCCACCAGCAGCAGGCAGTCGTCGGGATAAACGTCGGCGTAGGCGCGAAAAGCGTCCAACTCGCCCTCTCCCAGGGCCATGAACACCTGCACCATGCTGTGGGCGTGGGTGCCTTTGGGCGGATAGCCCAGCACGTGGGAGATGCCCACGTTGGAGGTGAAGTCGGCTCCGCCGATGAGAGCGGCGCGGGCGCCGGCGTTGGCCCCTCTCTCCTGAGCGCGGCGTAATCCGAATTCCAGCAGCAGTCGCCCTCGCGCGCTTTGGTGAATGCGCGAGGCTTTGGTCGCGATGAGGATCTGATAGTTCAGGTGGTTGAGGAGCGATGTTTCCAGGATTTGGGCCATGGCCAGCGGTCCCTGAACGACGGTCAACGGCACGTTGGGGTGAACCACGCGGCCTTCTGGAATGGCCCGCATGGTGAGGCCCTCGAACGTGCCGTTCCCTCGCAGCCAATTCAGGAAATCGTCGTCGAAGGTGCGAGCGCCCGTTCGGCCCGTTTGACCGCGCAGGTATTCGATGTCCTGGTCTCGAAAGTGGGCTTCTTGCATCCAATCCAGCAGCCACTCCAGGCCGGCGTTGATGCAGTAGCCGGCCTGATGGGTGTCGTAGTTGGGATAGCTGCGGAAGAAATGGTCGAACTGGGCGCGCCGCTCGTGCAGGCCCATTCGGTAGTAGAGCTGGGCCATAGTCAGTTGATACTCGTCGGTGAATAAGATGCCTTCTGCTGTTTGCCGATGGATTGACTTCATGTCGCTTGACCTCTTTGGGGAACAATTGAAGGGATGGAAGTAGGTTGTGCCCCTGAGCCGGGACGGTCTCCATCTCGACCCAGGGGCAATCTCTGCCTACTCGAACAACCTACGCCAATTCTGAGTGCAGTTGCAGCCACTTGATGATGTCCCGGCGGCGCAGCAGCCCTACCAACTCTTTGCCCTCCAAGACGGGCAACTGGCGTACGTCGCGCTGCGCCAGCTTGTTCAGCGCCTCGGCTGCATCTTCTTCTGAGCTCACCACGGTGAGTTGGTCGGCCGGCGTCATGATCTCGCGAACGGTGGTGGTGTCCCAGGCGTTGCGAGACAACGAGCGCACGTCTTCCAGCGTCACAATTCCCATCAGGTGGCTGCCGTCCAGCACGGGGAAGGATTGGTCATCTGTGCCCATGATGTGATCGTGCACCAGGCGGCTGACTGAACAGTCGGGGGCGCACGTCGGCGGACTGGACCGCATCATGCGCTTGACCGGCACGCCCTCCAGGATGTCCTGAATGATGACTCGCTGGTAGCTCTGGATGGAAGCGTTGTTGAGGAACCAGCCGATGAAGGCCAGCCACAGGCCATTGGTGAAGCCCGACCCGAAGAAGGGCACTCGCGCGCCGAAGACCATCGAAATGCCGGCGATAATCATCAGCCAAGCAATGGCCTGTCCGACGCCCGAAGCCCAGCGGGTGGCGCGGCGCAAACTATCGGTCATGGCCCACAAAATGGAGCGCAGCACGCGCCCCCCATCCAGCGGGAAGCCAGGGATCAAGTTGAAGAGGCCAACTGTGATGTTGACCGATCCCAGCCACAGCAGCAGCGTGGACAGCGGGCTCAGTTGGCCGATGATTTTAGAGGGGTCCGACAAGTCGGCCAACGAGCCAACGCCGAGGCCGCCGATCCACAACAGAATGCCGCCGATGACGAAGCTGGTGATGGGACCGAGGATAGCCACCAGGAACTCGGCCTGTGGAGAGTCGGGCTCGCGCTGGATGTTGGATACGCCGCCGAACAGGAACAGCGTGATGTCGTGGACTGGGATACCCCGCGCTTGGGCTACCAAAGAGTGGGCCAGCTCGTGGGCCAGCACCGAGCCGAAGAACAGGAGGGCGGCGACGACGGCGATGCCCCATCTCATCCCCGTCCCCCACTGCGGGTGAAATTGACCGAACACTGTGCCCAAATTCCAGGTGACTAAGAAGAAGATGAACAGCCAGCTCCAGTCAATGCGGATGTTGATGCCGAAGATTCGGCCTATACTAAAACCACTACGCATGATTTACCTCCCTTGTAGAATTAGATTTGCTGCAACGCCTCCCTCATAGTATAGCAAAAAACAGACGCGATGTCCATATACCAAGATATAGAAAAGGGGTATAAACTTGGATATACTTGGGACAAGCGGACCTTTTCGGGGGTTTTGAGGGGGTGCCCCCAAAGTGAAATACACCCTGCGCCAGCCTCGCTCTTGACAACCCGGCCAAGAAGTGATAGAATGCTCACAGATCCCGAGTGGGGAGAGATAGGTCGGGGCATGATCATGCTTAAATCCGGAGCTAGTTTGACCCAAACCGAATTGAGGAGCTGGCTGTGTGAGTGAATGGTTCACTACAGAGTTCCCAAGGCGGTTTTGTTTGTTGAGGCGCTTCTTCAGTGCCAACGGGGCAGGTCGCCCAAAGCCATCAGCCGTCGCTCTTGGCATTGTGAAAGTCATCGTTGCTTGCTGGGCGCTTTGGTAGGCCACGAAGCTGCATGGAGAATATAAGGAGACAATCATGGATCACTCGAAACGTGTACCGTTGATAGTGCTGGCGCTCTTGCTCCTGTTGTTGGTGGGCTGTAGAGACGGAGGCGCCAGAGCTGCGCGTCGTGCAAGTAGCGGCGCCACCGCAACCCCAGCCCATGCCGCACAGCCGACGGCGACGCCGACCGCCACGCCTTCCGCTCCCGGGGAGCCGACGATGGAGGATTGTCGCCAATGGCTCGCTTCGAGCGAGGAACTGACGGTGCCCATCGCCTGCCCCGATTGGTCGTTCTTTCGCGATGAACTCTTCGCCCGTGGGGGTGGCGTCTTCCCCGTCGGAGACAACCGCTACTATCTCGCCTTGTTCCCCGACGATTGGGAGACTGTCACCGATCGCAAGCTCATCGTCTCGCTTCACGGTACCGGCGGGTGCGCCGAGTGGATGCTCAATCGCTGGTACCAGGCATCGTCGCCGGCGCATTCGTGGGCGCTGGTGGCGCTGCAATACTACGATCCACAATCGGATCAGTACGATGGCGACGAAGTCATCTACCAGAACTTGCAGACCGTCCTGGACGATCTGTACGCTCACTGCCCCCTCGGCGGCAGCGACGTTTTCTACCACGGCTTCTCCAGGGGATCGGCGCAGAGCTTCCCGATGGCGATCCGCGATCGCGCCGACCGTCAGGCTTTTGCGGCCTTCATCGCCGATTCGGGGTGCTCCGGCCTGGACTATCCGACGCTGCGGGACGCGCCAGACGACGCCCTGCTCGGAGCGCGCTTCTGGATGTGGTGCGGCGAGAACGACGTCTCCACGGTGAACCCCGGCAGGATGACGTGCGATGTCATGCAAGAGGACATGCGCCCCTACGTCGAGAGCCACGAGGGCCAGGTGGACGCGCTGGTCCGTGAGGAAGGGGCCGGGCACGGCATGTTCGACGGCTGCGTCACGGACCCCGACCCTGACTGCAACCCTCACACCTCGGACAATCTTGGCCCCTCGCTGCCCCTGTTGTTCGAGTACATCGAATCTTTTCCCGACACCCCTCCCACCGCTTCCATGAACGTATTTCTACCGCTTCTGACTCGCAGCTACACCGCGCCTTCCGAAGAGGATGGCGATGATGCCTACACCATTTGGTTCATTGAGCTGGACCACGGTGATGCCCTTCTCATCCGCTCTGAAGCGGAACAGTACGTGCTCATTGACGCGGGTCCCTTTGACCCCAGCCATGCCGTGAGGGCTCATCTAACCAGCCTGGGCGTCGAGACCATTCACCGAGCGATTCTGACCCATCCGGATGGCGATCACTTCAGGGGCTTCGACGACGTCATTGACCACTTTGCGATAGAGCAGTTCCTATACACTGGATATGCCTCCGACAACCAGCAATTCGCCAATCTCATGGAGCACATCAACAGTGCGGGGATTCCGCTGGTCAACGTCAGTGACGGCGACGTGATCGAGATGGACAATGTGACCATCGCGGTGATTCATCCCCCTGCGTCGGGCTTCGAGGGCGAAAACGAGGACAACAACTCGCTGACTGTGATTGTCTCCAATCGCTCCGGCGTTGACTTTTTCAGCGGCGGCGATCTCGGCCCCGCCGGGCTGCAGTCCCTTTCGGAGCGCCACGCTGCACATCTCGACGTGGAGCTGCTCAAGGCCAACCATCACGGGTGTTTGCACGACAATCCCGCCGCGTTCGTCGAAGCCACCAGCCCCACACACGCCTTTCTCACCAACGAGGCAGATCCGTTGTGCGACGTGCAGGGCGCTATCGAGCAGTTTCAGGGCTATGGCATAGCGGTGTACAACATGGTCGAACACGGAACGATTGAGGTCCAGGTCGAAGGAACGAGCTATCACGTCGAGACGGAGCGAGGGAGCAAATGAAAGAACGACTCAAGCACTGCCTAAGCGTGCTCTCGCTCCTAGTGTTGATCCTGGCTATCCCGGCGTGTGGGAGACGTGTGTCGCCCGCCGAGCTCCCCGGCAGGCAGGACATCGCGCCTACCTCGCAAAGGGATATGGAGGTCAACGGCTCGCTCGAGGAGGTCAACGGGGTGAGGGTGCTGCGGGTGTGGGGCTCCCGTCAAGAGATGGGGTATGCCCAGGGCTATCTGCTGGCCGACGACCTGATGGAGCTCTTTGAAGAGGTGTTGTTCGACACTTTTCCCCGCCAATGGACGTATGAGCGAGTGATCGGTATGCTCAAGGAATACGTCGTCTGGCCGGAGGGATACCGAGACGAGATGGAGGGCATCGTGCGTGGGATAGAGGCCGCGCTGGGGGGGCTGCCTGAGGTCGCCCACCAACGCATTGAGGCGGGCAGCGTGGTGGTGAACGCCGACATGGTGGCTATCTTGAACGCCCACACAGACCTGGTGGACCTGCCCCGTGATTGCTGTAGCTTCGCCGCGTGGGGAGCAGCGACCGACGGGCAGACGAGGGTTGGAGGGAACCAACAGGGCCAGCGAGGGCCGCTGCACGACTACGCCCTGTTGATGGTGCGCCAACCAGAAGACGGCCTCAGCACAGCCTGCTCTAACATACCGGGGTCGCTAACCTGTATGCGGGGGCTCAACGAGACGGGAGTGGCGATGATGCCCCAAGGCGCTGAGACCCCGTGGATCGAGATTGACGGCCCATGCTACGCCGGCGTGCACGGTCGCCTGATCTTGGAGCGGGTCGCCGCCGGGCCAGATATGGTCTCGCAGATCGTGGAAGTGTTCGAGGCACATCCCCGCTGCGGCTCGTCCATCTTCCTGTTTGCCCAGGGAATCCCCGCTTGGAGCGACCCCAACGCGGATCAGAGGGCGGTGGTCATCGAACACGACTACGAAGGCGTCGCCGCTCGCCTGCCCTCGCACAACGCGTTGCACGGGAATCCGCTAACCGAGGCCATCGTCACCACGAATCACTTCCTGCAGAGAGAGACGCCAGCACCTCATCCGACCCTGGACGAAAGCGATCGCAGGTACCAGGCCATGGTGGCGGTGATTCAGGAGGATGTCAGCGATCTGGCGGATATGCAGGAGGTCCTCATCGCCTGCGACAGAGGGGGCATCGCTCAGCAAACCGTGTACGTGGAGCCAGATGTCATGACCATTCACGTCGCCTTCCGACCGAATGCGGACGCGCCCCGCTCCGCTGCTCAAGCGCCGGTCTCTTTCACCTGGGAGGAGCTATTCACACCAAGATAACTTGTGAGGCGTCCTGTGGCTAGATGAAAACGGGGGAAGCTATGCACATCGAACGTATTGAACTGCGTTACGTCCAATTGCCGCTGAAGCATCACTTCGAGACCAGCGCCATGCGCTGCTTTCAGCGGGACACCATCCTGGTCACGGTGTGGGCCGACGGGGTGGAGGGTTGGGGCGAATCGGCGGTCGAGGCTGGCCCCTGGTACTCGCCGGAAACCGTAGAGACCGCCTGGCACGTGCAGCGGGACTTCCTGGCGCCGATGCTGCTGGGGCAGCAGTTGGAGACGGCAGCGGAGGCCTTCGACCGCATGGCCTCGGTGCGCGGTCACAACATGGCCAAGACCGGCCTGGAAGAGGCTTTGTGGGACGTCGAGGCGCGGCAAAAAGGGGTCTCACTGGCCCAACTGCTAGGCAGCACCAGGCGCCGCATCGAGAGCGGCGTCAGCGTGGGCATCCAGGACACGCTAGATGAGCTGCTGGCGCTGGTGGAAGGCTACCTGGCCCAGGGCTATCGGCGCATCAAAGTGAAGATCAAGCCCGGCTGGGACGTGGAGGCGGTGCGGTCGCTGCGCCAGCGCTGGCCCGACGTGCCGCTGATGGTGGACGCCAATTCCGCCTATACCCTGGAAGATGCCGACCTTCTGGCTGCCCTGGACGACTTCGATCTGATGATGATCGAGCAGCCGCTGGCCTACGACGACATTTACCAGCACAGCTTGCTTCAGCGTCGGCTGCGCACGCCGCTGTGTCTGGACGAATCCATCCACACGCCTGCCCACGCCCTGGCGGCGCTGGAATTGGGCAGTTGTCGCATCATCAACATCAAGCCCGGCCGCGTGGGCGGTTTGGCCCAGGCGCGGGACATCCACGACCTGTGTCGCGAGCGTGGAGCGCCGGTCTGGTGCGGGGGGTTGCTGGAGGTGGGCGTCGGGCGGGCGCACAACGTGGCCCTGGCCAGCCTGCCCGGCTTCACCCTGCCGGGGGATGTCTCCGCCACTGACCGTTACTTCGAGCGGGACGTGACCCAGCCGCCCTTTTGCCTGAATCCCGACGGGACGATAGACGTGCCCCAGGGGCCCGGCATCGGCGTGGAGGTGGATCGGGAGTTCTTGGACGAGGTGACGGTACGACGAGAAGTGCTTACAGCGTAGTCAGGCCTCTGCTGGAGCTGGATGACCTCAGTTCAGGTAATCCCGCAGTTGGCGGCTGCGGCGGGGATGGCGCAGTCTATTGAGAGCCTCTTGCTCTATCTGGCGGATGCGCTCCCGGGTCAGGCCAAATCGCTGCGCGATTTCTTCCAGTTTGTGGCTGTAGCCGTTCTGCAGACCGAAGCGAAGGCGCAAGACGCGAGCCTGCCTCGGAGTCAACGTGGAGAGGAGCGCTTCCATTTTCTCGGCCAACAAGTGCTGCGAGGCGATGTCCGAGGGCGCGGGCGTCTCTTCATCCTCGATGAACTGCCCGAGCTCGGCGTCGCCGTTTTCCCCCACTGGCCTCTCCAGATGAAGGGGGCGCTGCGAGACATTCATCATCCACTCTACCTTGCTGGGATCGAGGTCCATTTCCTCGGCGATCTCCTGCGGAGTAGGGTTACGTCCCTGTTCCTGCTCCATCCTCTGCGCCGTTTGGTACATCTTCCTGATGCGGTCCCCCAAGTGGATGGGGAGGCGGATGGCGCGCCCTTGCTCGGACAGGGCGCGGCCGACGGATTGCCTGATCCACCAAGTGGCGTAGGTGCTAAACTTGGTGCCGCGTCGGTAGTCGAACTTGTCAGCGGCCCTGATCAACCCCAGATTGCCCTCCTGGATGAGGTCCAGAAAAGGCACGCCATGCCCCCTGTGTTTCTTGGCGATACTCACCACGAGCCGCGTGTTGGCCTGGATGAGATGCCGGCGGGCTTCTTCACCCCTCTCGATTGACCTTTCCAGCCTTTTCCTGGTCTCACGGTCATGACCATTTTGGGACAACTGCTGTCGGGCTTCCAGACCCCGTTCCATCTGCTTAGCCAGTTCCACTTCCTCCTCGCGTGTCAGCAGAGGGACGCGGCCTGCCTCTTTGAAATACAAGCTGATGGCGTCGTCGGGGGCGATCTCGCTCAGGTCGAAGTGGCCGTTGCCATTCCCATTTCCGCCTTGCGCCTGATCCGCTTTGCCTTTCTCGTCCTCGGCTTGCTCCTCGCCTTCGTAGACTTCGATGCCCTGATCATAGAAATACGCAAAAAGACTCTCCAGTTGGGCTAGGTCTTCCTCTGCTTCGGGAAAGACTTCTAGGATCTGGTCGAGGGTGACATATCCCTGCTCATCTGCTTTGTCCAGCAGCCATTGGATTCTATTCGATTGCTCTTGTAATTTGAAGTTTTCCATCGTTACTATTATAACATCAAGACAGCCATTTGTCTATGACAAAAATCACATTCTCACGACCGGTAGTCTCCCTCTGGAATGTTGCTACGCCAAAACGAGCTGTTTGTGTCATTGCGAGGCGCGCTGTTTGCGCCGAACTTGGAAGTGAAAACGGCGCAATCCCCAACTCGCTCGTAGGAGATTGCTTCGCTCCTTACGGTCGCTCGCAATGACACGGCAGCAACACCCAAGCGGGGGACCACCTCATGGCCGGACACGATGTTAGTCAGACGGGCGCACCTTTCGCCACATCATTTTCCCCACCAGTTTGGCCTCCTCCACCCGCAGGAGGACGATCATGCCCAAGTACGTGGCCAACCCCACGCCGCCTGCGCCGCCGACGATGGCGAGCTTGCCCACCAAACTGCCGGCATCGAGCGCATTTTGCAGCCCGTTGAGGGCTAAGTAGGTCGCCCCTCCCATCACCAGCGCAGCAAGGAGGGTTTTCGAAGCAAGGGTCATGATCCCGTGTCCGCCCAGCCCCCCCATTCGCCGCTGGATCAGCGCGAGCATGGTGAGAGCGTGGACGGTGAGCTGAGTGGAGTTAGCCAGGATCAGGCCGATCATGCCCAGCGGGCGGATCAGAGACAGGGCCACGATCAGATAGACCACTACCCCCAGCACGCCCACCAGAGCCGGGGTCAAGGTGTCCTTGCGGGCGTAGAAAGCAAAAACCAGGGGCAGATCAATGGCGGCGAAGGTCAGGCCCAGCAGGTAGTAGCGGAGGGCCATCGCTGTTTGAGCGGTGTCATAGGCGTCGAAGTTGCCATGTTGAAACAGAAGAGCCACGATGGGTGCGGCCAGGACGAAGAGGCCGATGGTGGCGGGGATGATGGCCACCAACACCATCTTAAGGCCCAGAGCCAGCGTGCGCTGGAAATTGGAAGTTGGAGGTTGGAGGTTGGAAGTTGGAGGTTGGACATTGGATATTGGATATTGAGGATTGGATGTAGAGGCTTGCTCATCGGATGCTGCTGAACCGTATTGCGACAGCGTGGGCAGGATGGCTAGGGAGACGGCGGCGGACACCATGCCGATGGGAAATTGGATCAGGCGGGTGGCATAATCCATCCAGGCGATGCTCTCCTCGCCGGTGCGCGAAGCCAGGTTGCTGTCAATGATGATGCCTATCTGGCTGACCACCAGGCCCAGCACGATCGGCAGGTAGAGGCCCGCGATGCGGCGCAGCGCCGGGTGGGAGAGGTTAAGGGAGAAGTAGAAGCGGACGTCGCGCAGGTCTGGCAATTGGATGGCCAGTTGGAGCAATGCTCCCAGCAGGATGCCCAAGGCTAGGCTGTAGATGTTGACTTTGTCGGCTAATAGCAAAGCGGCGGTGATGATGCCGGCGTTATAGATGGCGGCGCCGAAAGCCGGGTAGGTGAAGCGCTTCAGAGTGTAGAGCAGGCCGGTGACCATGCCGGAGAGGCCGAAGAAGAGCACTGCCGGCAGGATGATGCGAATCATCTTGGTGGTCACCGCGCGCAACTGGGCGTCGAAGCCACTGCCCAACAGCCAGGCCACCTGGGGGGCGAGAAGCTCCAGCAGGATAACGATGAAGCTGAGGACGACAACGGCCAGGCTGACGACGATGCTGAAGATGTGCCAGAGCTCCTGGCGCTTCTGGGGCGAGGCGTAGTCGCTGAAGACCGGCACCAGGGCGGAGCTGAGCAGTCCCCCGATGAGGAGGTCGTAGATCATGGTGGGCACCCTAGCAGCCGCCACGAAGGCGCTGACGTAGGGGCTGGCCCCGAAGAGGTCGGCTATGACCGTCTGCCGTACCAGGCCCAGCACGCGACTGGCGACGTTGCCTAGAGAAAGAACGCCGGCGGCCTTGGCGATGCCTTCACCGGCCGGAGGAGCCTCGACTGGCTGGCTCGATGTCGTCATTCGTCTCTCCCGTAACGCGCCAAGATGGTCTCGATGATGTCCGTCGTCGAACGGCCGGGTACCTGAGCCAGGATCTCCACCCGGACGCCGTGTTCGGCGACGGCTTTCGCCTCCGGCAGGTCCTCGACGGCCCAGTCCCCGCCCTTGACGTAGACCTCAGGCCGCAGCGCAGCGATCAGCCTCTCCGCTGTCGTCTCCTCGAAGATGACCACGTAGTCCACGCACTCCAGGGCGGCCAACAGTTGCGCCCGCTCCTCCTGGGGCACGATGGGGCGCTTATCACCTTTGAGCAGTCGCGTCGAGGCGTCGCTGTTCAGCCCCACGATCAGCACATCGCCCAGCGCCCTGGCCCGCTGCAGGCAGTCCACGTGCCCCACGTGCAGGACGTCGAAGTGGCCGTTGGTGAGGACGATGGTCTGGCCTTCGGCCTTGAGACGCTCTCGAATGGGGACCAGTTCTTCCAGAAACAGGACTTCTTTCAAAGCATCTACACCTATCATTCAACAGGTGAGCCAATTTTACAACAGTTTGGGCCTTTAGGCAAACAAAGAAGCCACCAACTCTATAGAGAGTTGCTGGCTTCCCTAAGTGTTGTCTGTCATCTATCGCCTCTGATCAGGCTCATGACAATGTTGAATTTCGTGAGAAGCCAGGTTTTTTGCATCCGAAAGTGAGAAGACGTCATTGCTTCTGTCACTTTGCTCGACCAGAATCCTGCTTATTGCAGAGAAAAACCTGGTTTCTGGTTGAACACCTGTTCAATCAACATGGTCCAACTACTTACTGGCTTCCCATGTCCCCTGTGATGGCGTTGTGATCAGCGTGCTCCCACACATTGACACTGAATAAGTACCCGAGACCTGGGTTTGCGTGTCGAACACCCCCCTGATGGACTTGACGACACCGAAAACCGGATGTTCCTCAACGAAAACAAACTCGTTGTCCACAATCTCAGCGCAATCGTCCGGGCGAATCCGGCAGGTTCCGGTGCTGAAAGGCACCGTGATGTCGAAGTTGCACACCTGTTGATCCTGAGTGACATCGAACGAAACCGAGGGGGTGCCCGCTTCACCAATTCCCGATGGCCCAGGCCAGTTCCTCCGGGGTGGCGGTAGCGTTGCCCAGCTTGCGCACCACCAGGCCGGCGGCGTAGTTGGCCAGGCGCGCCGCCGACAGAAGATCGAGGTCAGCGGCCAGGGCCAGGGTGGCTACGGCGATGACGGTGTCCCCCGCGCCGGTGACGTCGAACACCTCGCTGACGTTGGCGGCGGGGATGTGGGCGTAGGGCTGGTCGCGGCCCAGGAGCGACATCCCGTCGGGGCCGCGGGTGATGAGGATGGATTGGACCTCAAGCTCGGCCAGCAGTTGTTGCTGGGCCGCTTCAAAATCGCTTTCGCTGGCGAGTGCCCGCCCCAGCACCGCCTCCGCCTCGCGCTGGTTGCACTTCACCAGGTCGAAGCCGGCGAACTTGTGGAGATTTCCCTGGGAGTCTACCGTGGCCAGCATCCCGTGCTGGCGGGCCGATTCCAGCGCTGCGGCGACCACCGCTTCGCTGGCCACGCCTGTCCTGTAGTCGGAGATCAACACAGCGTCCACCTGGGGGACGAGGGCTTCAAGATGGGCCACGATGGCTTGCTCTACCTCCCCAGCCACGGGGCGGCGGTCCAGGTGGTCAATGCGGGCCAACTGCTGGGGGAAGCGCAGGCTTCCCTGGGCCACGATGCGGGTTTTGGTGGTGGTGGGACGGCTGGGGTCGGTCACCACCGCGGCGGTGTCAATCCCCGCCTCTTGGAGCTTGGCCAGCAGCGTCCGCCCTGCCTCGTCGTCTCCGATGACGCCTACCTGCTGGGCCGTCCCGCCCAGGGCGACGATGTTGCTGGATGGATTGGCCGCCCCGCCGGGCACGTAGCGCCTGCCTGCGAACTCCAGCACCGGGATGGGCGCCTCCCGCGAGAGCCGGGTGGCTTGGCCGGAGATGTATTCGTCGAGGAAGATATCGCCGATGACCAGGACGTGTTTGCTGGCTAGTTTGGGAAGCGATTGTAGAAGCTTGGCTTTGTTCATGATAGAAGAATACCACACTTTCACCCTTTTGCCAAACGCTCCCCCACTACCAGCCACACGAATTTCGGCAGGGCCAGCATTCTGCGCCACCGCCACGGCTCGTGCCAGAGCCGGTGCAGCCACTCCAGGCCCACGCGCTGCAGCCAGCGGGGGGCCCTTTTGGCACGGCCAGAGATGAAGTCGAAAGCGCCGCCCACGCCCATGGCTACCGGCACCCCCAGCCGCTCCAGATTGCGGGCGATCCACTTGTCCTGTTGGGGTGCTCCGTAGGCTACGAACAGGATATCCGGCTCCGCTCTCTGAATCATGTGAACGATCTCATCCTCCTCAGCCGGGGCGGGCGACCCAGCATGAGTGCCAACGATGGTCACACCAGGGTATGCCTCGCAGAGACGGGCGGCAGTCTCAACAGCCACACCGGGGGCGGCGCCCAACAGAAACAGGCTGTAGCCCCTTCGGGCAGCCAAAGCCGCCAGTCGCTGCACGGTGTCGGTTCCCGTCACCCGCTGTTGGAGGGGATGGCCGAGGAAACGCGCCGCCCAGAGGAGGCCAACGCCATCAGGCAGGGATAGGGAAGAAGCGTTGAGAATGCGGCGAAAGTCGTCGTCGGACTGAGCGGCCACGATGAACTCCGGATTGACGGTCACCACCTGGTGGGGGTTGCCGCTGACGATAAAACCCTCGATGATGGACAGGGCCTGGTCGTAATTGACGCTATCCACCCGCACGCCGAGGAGAACAACGGACTGGTAGGATTTGACGGACTTCCGCTTCTCCATAACTAACCACCCAACAACTCAACCGCTGCTTTCAGCACCATCTGCGGAGTGATGGCCTTCATGCAGGTCATGGCCTCACATCCCTCGCGTCTGCCCACCGAGAAGCCGACGTAGGAGCAGGGGCTGCAGGGCAAATCCACGCGCACGATGATGCTGCGCTTGCCTCCTCTCTCTTGCCCCCTGCTTCCTGCCTCTTGCTTCTTGCATCCTTCCCACGGTCCCCAAGCGCGGTGATTGGAGGGTCCGAAGATGGCCACCAGCGGCGCGCCCACCGCTGCCGCTAGGTGCATCACGCCGGAGTCGGCGCCGATGAAGAGGTCGCATCTTTTGAGGACGGCGGCCAATTGGCCCAGCGTCGTCTTCCCCTCTAGATTCACCGACTCCGAGCGCATCAGCGAGGCGACCTGGGAGACGCCGTCGGCGGGGGTGCCCACCAGCACGATGCGCGCGCCGCGGCGCTCGACCAGCGCGTCGGCCACGCGGGCGAATCCCTCCGCCGACCACCGCCGCGCCAGACTGTAGCCGCCGGAGCCCGGATGAATCGCCACCAACGGACGCCCCCCCCATCCCCCCCCTACCAGGGGGGGGAGAGAGGGGGCAGGGATTTGTTCATTGACAAAAGCCTTATCCTTCGCTCCGGTGGCGATGTCCAGCGAGGTGTCCTCGGTCCTTGCCCCGATGGTTCCCACCACGTCCAGCCAATATTCCACCTCGTGCCGCGCCCCAAAGCCGCCGTCGCGCGCCCGGTGGGTGAGGAACCAACCGCGCCCGTTGTCCAGCCCAGCTCGAACCTTGGCGCCGCTGGCCAGCGCCAGCGCTGCGTACTTCAGCGCGCCCCAGCGCGTGGTGAGATGGTGTAAGATGACCAGGCAGTCGTAGCGTCGGCGGCGCAGATGGCGAGCAAAGCGGAACAGAGCGGCCAGGGAGGACGGCCTAACGGCATCTAAGGGCCGGTCGTACTGGAATTTGTCGAAGATGATGACGTCGTCCACCAGAGGCGATTGGGCCAGGACGGATGCGGAGTTGGGGGGGACGAGGGCCTCGAGGCGGGCGGCGGGGAAGCTCTCCCGCACGGCGCGCAAGGCCGGCGTGGCGGTGAGCACGTCGCCGATATCGGACAGCTTGACCACCAAAATCCGCTCGGGATTGACCAAGGCAACTCTCCCTCTTCAGCCACGAATTTCACGAATTAACACGAAAAGAGGGTAAATTAGTGAAAGTCGTTTCCACTTCCGAGTTCGTGTAATTCGTGGCAAACGCTCTCCAGCACGGCCAGGGTCTCGCGGGCGCACCTCTCCCACGAGAATTTTTTCGCCTGCTCGAAGCCGCGCTCGATCAACTCGGCCCGCAGTTCCTCGTCACCGAGGACGCGTCTCATGGCCGCCGCCAGCCCTTCCACATCCAACGGATCAACCAGCAGGGCCGCATCTCCCGCCACCTCGGGGAGCGAGGAGGCATTGGAGCAGACGACGGGGGTTTCGCAGGCCATAGCTTCCAAGACCGGCAGTCCAAAGCCCTCGTAGAGGGAGGGGAAAGCGAACACAAGGGCGCCGGAGAGGAGGGCCGGGAGATCCCCCTCAGGCACGTAGCCTGTGAAAACGACTGTCTTTTCCAGTCCCAGCTCCTCAACTCGCTGGAAGATCTCCTGGTAGAGCCATCCCTTCTTCCCTGCGATGACTAATTGGATATTGGATATTGGATATTGGAGATTGGAGAAGGCTTCGGTTAGGCGGATCAGGTTTTTGCGCGGCTGCAAGGTTCCTACGTAAAGGATGTAGTCGCCAGCGATGCCGTATCTGGCTTTGATTGCTTCGATAGCCTCCTTATCCCTCACCGGCTGGAAGACCGCGTTGTCATAACCAGGGTAGACGACGGTGATCTTGCCAGGATCGGTGCCGTATCGCTCGGTGAGATCGCGTTGGGTGGCCGCAGAATCGGCGATGAGGTGAGCGGCGGCGCGGGCGTTGTAGCGGGTGGACAGGTCCAGGTACAGGCGATCCAGCAGGCGATGGGCCTGCGGATAGTACAGATAGCCTAAATCATGTATGGTCACCACGCTGCGGCGAGGATGAACGATGGGCAGGACGTGGGCGGGAACGAAGAGCAAGTCTGGAGGGCGGCGGGCCATCTCCCAGGAGAGGCGCAGGTGAGTCCAGAGGCGGGGGAAGGGCATTACGCGTAGGTTGCAGGTTGTAGGCTGTGGGTTGTAGGTGGGGGGGCGATTGAAATAGAGACGGTAGTGGTGGTCGCTGGGTAACGCCAGCAGGTGGTGGATCAGGTTGAGGGAGTAGTTTTCTGTGCCGGTTGGTTTCTGGGCCACGCTGCGGCTGGCGTCAATGCCGATGAGCATCGTTCAGCGTCTCTCTAGCTCGGCCACCTTAGCCAGCCGGCGGCGATAGCGCTCCACATCCGAAAACTCGGTCGCCAGCCAAACCCGAACGATCTCCAGGGCCAGACTCGCGCCGATAATCCGCTCGCCCAGACAGAGGACATTGGCATCCAGATTCTCCCTGCTCTGGCGAGCGGAGAGGGTGTCGTGGCACACCGCTGCTCGGATGCTCGCCACTTTGTTGGCCGTGATGCACGCCCCGATGCCGTTGCCGCAGACCAAGATGCCTCGTTCGAAGTCACCCTGCGCCACGGCCTCAGCTACCGCTCGAGCGGAGTCCGGATAGTCGGAGGGCTCAGCGTCGTATGTTCCGAAGTCGTGAACTTCGTGCCCCAAATCGTCCAGGAGCTTGGCTATGGTTTCTTTGAGATGGAAGCCGGCGTGATCCGCACCGATGGCGATGTGCACTCTGTCCTCCTTTGCAAACAGCGTTAGCCGGTTTGCTACCGTACACTTTTTCCAAATGACTCAGAAACCAGGTTTTTTGGTCTATGGAAAGTGGTTCTCTTGCACTACAGCGCGTTCCAGGGGCGGCGGCGTGTCTGCTTGGAGAGGAAAAAACCTGGTTTCTAAAAAAGTGTCCGGTAGGGAGTTAGCGGAAAGGTGAGGTCAGGTTGGTTAACCCTTCCCATACGAAATTAATGGGCCCGTAGAGTAGGCTCGTCAGGATGCCCGTTTGGGTGAACCTTTCCAAAACGAGCAGCAGGATGATCAAGATTAGACCATAGAGTTCGTAGCGAGAGAGGATTTTGAACCAGCGAGAGGGCAAAAGCACGGATAGAAGCCTCGAGCCATCCAGTGGCATGAGGGGGATGAGGTTAAAGAGGGCCATGCCGATGTTTAGCCAAACTACCAAGGAGAGCAGCAGACCATAAGAGATGACAACCCCCCCAATCTTTCGCGGCATGAAGGGGACCAGGTGCCACCGTAGGGGAATGGCCAGGAGGGCGGCAGTCAGCAGGTTGGCCAAGGGGCCCGCAAGACCGACTAGGGCCATGCCGACTTTCGGCCCAGGGCGGAGCTTATTGGCATCTATGGGCACTGGCTGGCCCCAACCTAAACCCAGCAGGAGAATGGACAGCGTTCCCAAGGGGTGGAGGTGGACGAGGGGGTTGAGGGATAGCCGCCCTTTGTTCTTGGCAGTGGGATCGCCTAAAGCATAGGCCATCAAGGCGTGACTGCACTCGTGGATGGTGAAGCCCACGAGGAACCCGATCAGGAGATAAAGAAGAAGCACGGGATCGGGATCCTCTAATCCGACAAATAGCATACGTCTATCCTTTGTTCAGTGTTGTGTTGAACTGTGCCAGACTTCGGAAGTCTCTCAGAGAGCGCAGCTTTGATCTCCTCTACACCGATGGCCCCAGCGCGCAGGACAGCGGGCGGATCGGTAGTCAGGTCCAGCACGGTGGAAGCGACGCCGCCGGGGCATCGTCCCCCGTCGAGGATAAGCTCAATGCGTCCCCCAAGTTCTGCTTCCACCTCCTGGGCGGCGACGGGGCTGGGATGACCGGTCAAATTGGCACTGGTGCCCGCGATGGGAGCGCCCAAAGCGGTCATCAGTGTCCTAGGCACTGAGTGGTCGGGCACCCGCACGGCCACGGTGGGACCGCCCGCGCTGACCGCATCGGGAACCTCGGCGTTCTTGGGCAGCACCAGGGTCAGGCCGCCGGGCCAGAATCGCTCGGCCAGCAGCCGGGCAGTCTCTGGAATTTCCTCAGCTACGAGCGCCAGATCATCGGCCCGGGCCAGGAGGATGGGGATGGCTTTGTCCTGTGGGCGGATCTTGGCCGTGTAGATGCGCTCCACAGCACGCGGCTGGAAGATGTGGGCGCCAACGCCGTAGACCGTGTCTGTGGGGAAGGCGACCAGACCGCCATCGGCCAAAACCCGGGCGGCTACACTGATGGCTTCCTCACTAGCGGAGAGCACTTTGGTTTCGATTCTCACAAGTAGACCACCTACGGAAAGTCAATAGGGCAATGAGCCAATGGGTCAACGAGGTAACGGATGCCTCGTTAACGTGGTACTCGTTGACTCGTTACTTATTTCCGACGTGGGAGTAGTATAACGCAATTCGCCGCCTTGGTCAAACAGGCCCGTCTTTCACATCTCCACCATCACCACCCTGTCCAGGCCGGCGTAGTCCTGGGCGATTTCGACCCTCGCCGCTGGGAAGTGGCCCTGGGCCAGAGCGACCACTGCCTCTCCCTGGGTGGCCCCGATCTCCAACAGGATAACTCCTCGCGGTTTGAGGTGCTCTCCTCCCCCGGCCAGCACGCGGCGGATGTGGTCCAGCCCGTCGGGACCGCCGTCCAGAGCCTCTCGCGGCTCGTAGCGACTGATCTCTGGCGGCAGTTGGGCCAGTTCGGCTTGGCTGACGTAGGGGAGGTTGGCGACGATGAGGTTCACGGGTTCCGGCAGCGGCTCCAGCAGGTGGCCCCGCAGCAGGTGAACGCGGTTCTCCACGTCGTGGCGGCGACAGTTGCGGGCTGCTACCTCCAGGGCTTCGGCGGAGGCATCGGCGGCATAGACCGTGATTCGAGGCAGGTGCACGGCCAAGCTGACGGCGATGGCCCCGCAGCCGGTGCCCACGTCGGCGGCCACAAACTGCCCGCGGTCCGGCTGATGCTTGGCGATCTCGATGGCCTTCTCCACCAGCAGCTCCGTCTCCGGTCGGGGGATCAGCACTCGCTCATCAACAAAAAAGTCGAGCCCGTAAAATTCTTTGTGGCCGACGATGTAGGCCACAGGCTCGTGCCGTGCGCGTCGCTCGATCCATTGGCGATAGGTGGCCAGTGCGCCGGAGCTTAGTTGGCTTTGGGGATGGGCGTGGAGTTGCGCCCTGGTTATCCCCAGGGCATGAGCCAGCAGAATCTCGGCGTCCAGACGGGGACTGTCCACAGCGCTTTGGACCAGAGAATGCTCTCCCCACCGAAGGGCTTCTCGCCAAGTTGCCACTCGCTTCACTCCTTCGACAGGCCCTTCGACGAGCTCAGCATGCTGCTCAGCTTAGCCCCGCTTCCTGCAACTTCTCGGCTCGTTCAGCGGCGGCCAGTTCCTCAATGAAGGGGTCTAGCTTGCCCTCCAGCACATCCTCCAGGCGATGGCTGGTTAAGCCAATGCGGTGGTCGGTTACTCGGTTTTGTGGGAAGTTGTAGGTACGGATTTTCTCACTGCGTTCGCCTCTGCCCACCTGGGAGCGTCGCCTCTCGTCCACCTGCTCCCGTTGCTTCTGCGCCTCCAGCTCGTAGAGGCGAGCTCGCAGGATGGCCAGTGCCCGCGTCCGGTTCTGGAATTGGGAGCGCTGGCTCTCGCAAGCAGCAATCACTCCTGTCGGCGCGTGGGTGATGCGCACCGCAGTGGCGCTTTTCTGCATGTGCTGCCCCCCCGGCCCGGAGGAGCCGTAGACGTCAATCCGCAGATCATGGGGATCAATGTCTATCTCTACCTCATCCACTTCTGGCAGGACAGCCACGGTAGCGGTGGAGGTGTGGATACGGCCGCTGGATTCGGTGACGGGCACCCGCTGCACCCGGTGGACGCCGCTCTCGTACTTCAGCCGCGAGTAGGGCGAGGAATCAGCCCCGCTTTTGCCTTGGACAGAAAAGATAACCTCTTTGAAGCCGCCTATGCCAGTCTCGTTGGAGTTGAGGAGCTCAGTGGTCCAACCGAGGCTCTCGACATACTTGTTGTACATGCGATAGAGATCGGCCGCGAACAGGCCCGCCTCATCGCCCCCCGCCCCGGCTCGGATCTCCATGATCACGTCTCGCTCATCTCGGGCATCCTTGGGCAAGAGCAGCATCTTTAGCTCATCTAGCAAGGCTTTGCTTCGCCCTTCGAGTTTTTTGATCTCCTCCCGAACCAAGTTCAGCATCTCTTCGCTTTCTTCGTCCTTCAGCAAGGTTCGGGTCTCGCTCAGTTCCTTCTCGTTGGCTTTATACTGGCGGTATTTCCGGACCAGGCCTGCGATGTCAGCTTGTTCCTGAGCGTATTTCCTCATCAGGTCGGGGTTGGTGGCCACCTCATGATCGGCCATGATCCTATTCAGTTCTTCGTAGCGCTGGACGACAAGCTCCAGTTTCTCTAGCATGTTTCCCTTCTTTGGAAGTAACTATCTATTCACCTTGCTTGGCCTGGATTCCTTCGGCAGCCCTTCGATACGCCTGCGGCTACTCAGGACAGGCCTCAGGACAAGTGTCAAATCCAGGCCAAAGCTGGCGAAATCAGCTCGATTCGACCTGTTCAACCATCGGATCTGGCGATCCGACGGGAGCAGGTGAATAGTCACCTTTGGAATTCCCGCTCGTTCAGAATAAACTCAGTTGCTCTGTTTGCTCCAGGGGCTTGGCCTCGACCTCGTCCAGTTGCTCCGCCTCTTCCAGAATTTGAGGAATCTTGAGCATGTCCGCCTTCACGACCGAGCGCCATTTGGGTTGATGCAAAGCGGCAGCGGGATGGAACATGGGATAGTAGATGCGACCGCCGATGCGCTTGGGCTGGCCGTGGATGCGGCTGATCTTGGCGTTCGGGAAGTAACGCGCCATAGAAAATCGTCCCAAGGTGACGATCAACTTCGGCTGGATCAGCTCGATTTGCTTATCGAGATACGGTTTACAGGCTGCGATCTCGTCGGGCAGGGGATCGCGGTTGCCGGGTGGACGGCACTTGATGATATTGGCAATGTAAACATCCTCTCGCGTGAGGCCGATGCTGGCCAGAAGCTCCTCCAGGAAGTTACCTGCTGCTCCCACGAACGGGCGGCCCTGCCGATCCTCGTGGAAGCCCGGAGCCTCGCCAATAAACATGATCTCTGCATCCTCAGGCCCCTCGCCGGGCACCGTCTTGGTTCGGCCCTGAGCCAGCTCGCAGCGCTGACAGGTGGCTATCTGTTCGTAAAGCTGGGTCAGTTCTGACATGCCTTCATCTCCTCTCGATTGAGGCGGAAATCACCTTCAAGCACAACCGTTTGCATTTGCTCCTCCCTCCCTAAAAGCCTTCAGCCTCACCCCAAATTATACCGCATCTAAGGCATTTTGTCCAAACTCTGGGTCAGCCTTTCTCGCAGCGCTCGCTTCAGCCGCTGGAACCGGCCCTGAAATGTGGCCGAGGTCAATCGCTCCGTGGACATGGTCAGGGCGTCCTCGTTTTGGTCGCGATAATATTGGTGCTTCAACCCAACTTGCTGAAAGCCGTACTTGCGGTACAGATTCCGGGCCGCGACGTTGGAGACGCGCACCTCCAAAGTAGCCCGCTCAGCGCCAAGCTCGGTGGCCCGATTGAGCATGGCGACCAACAGCAGCTCGCCGACTCCGCGCCGCCGCCAGTTGGGCCGCACGGCTATGGTGCTGATGTGGGCCTCTCCGGCCCTCAGCCAGAAGCCGCCATACGCCAGGATGGGCGACCGTTTCCCCACTCCGAGGGAGCGACGGACCCTGGTCAGCAGGTTTGGCTCTGGTCTCTCCATTTGACGTTGGCGGACTACGAAATAGCGGGAGAACTCCTTATCCATTAGCTCGTGGCGGTAGGCGCGGGCAGACCAGGGGGTGGGAAAGGAATCGCGCTCGATCTCCATTACCTCTTTGATGTCTGGCAGCCGCATAGGCTCGACGACGTAGGGCAAGCCTGTGTAATCCATGTCACTTCACTCTATGGGCGGATGGCGAAGGTAGATGGGCGACAGCGTGGCCACGTCGTCCACCTCACCTCTTTCCAGCCGCTGCCAGCCCAGCTCGGCCAGATACCCCGCCCGCCGCAGCGAGGAGGCTGGCGAAGCCACTACCGCCTTTGCGCCCAGGTGCTCTCGCAGCAGCTCAGCGGCCTGGGCATCTAGCTCACCGCAGAAAAAGGTCTGGGTTTCGATTTCGGCGCACAGCTCCTCCAGCGTGGTCAGGCGATAGTCGCCCTGCCTTTGCCACTGCCCCTGCCTGCGGCGATAGAAAGCAGCGGACACCCGCCCTCGGCCGGCTCGCAGCAGGGCGCACACTGGCCCTTGCTTGCGTCCCTGGGCGTAGACCAGGGTATCCAAGGTCGGTATCCCCAGCAGCGGTATGTCCAGGGTCAGGGCCAGGCCCTTGGCCGCGCCCAGCCCAATGCGCAGCCCGGTGAAGGAGCCGGGCCCCAGAGCCACGGCTATGCCTCTCAGCTCGGAGGGGGAGACCCTTTGTCGCTCCAACATGCGCACCAGGCTGGGCATGAGCTCCACCGTGTGGCCGTTGGCCGAGCGCCACGTCTCCTCGGCCAGCACCCACTCCCCGTCATACAGCGCCACACTGGGCATCCGTGTGGCGGTGTCAATGGCTAGAAGCAATGAACGCCTCCTTTGTATCCCAAACTATATTCCAAAAGCCGCTCGCTTGAACTCCCGCAGCAGTTCCTGGTAGCGATTCCCCACTGCTTTTATCAGCAGGCCGCGCTTGGTCTCGGCGATGTGGCGCAGCTCGATCCACAGGTGTTCAGCGGGCAGGGTCTCTGGCACGCGGTCGGCCCACTCGACGACGCAAACCCCCTCGCCGTAAAAGTATTCCTCCAGGCCCAGGGTCAGGGTCTCTTCTGCTTCTTCCAGGCGGTACAGGTCTATGTGGTAGAACGGGAGTCTCGCTTGGTTTGGTCCGTATTCGTTGATCAAAGTGTAGCTGGGGCTGGTGATGGGCCCTTCGACTCCCAGGCCCTGTCCGATGCCCTGGGCCAGGCGCGTTTTCCCCACCCCCAGCTCGCCCGCCAGGCAGATCACGTCGCCGGCTTGCAGGAGCTCTCCCAACCTGGCGCCGAATCGCCGCGTCTGGGTCTCGCTGTGACTGACGAAGTCTAAGCTGTGTTCATTCAGTATGGGAACCATCCAGGTGCACTCCACCGTTCTACCGGAGATGAGTAACGAGGTAGTGAGTCAACGAGTAAAGAGACAACACCCCCCCCCGCCACTTCATTGCTCCGTTGACTTGTTACCCCAATATTGTACAACTTTTGTCCGTTCTAGACAAACGGTGGTCTCGCCGTAAAGTGTTGCTACCCTAAGATGGGCTGTTTGTGTCATTGCGAGGCGCGCTGTTTGCGCCGAAGCAATCTCCGACTTGCTGGTAGGGGATTGCGTGCAACCTGCGGTTGCCTTTCCCTACGGTCGCTCGCAATGACACGTCAGCAACACTCAAGAGGGGGACCACCAGATCAGGGCAATCGCATTTGGAGCATGAGGTTGATTTCGGGCTGCTTGCTACCTCCTTTTGCTCCCTCTGGATCGCCAGATCCAGAGGGAAGGCCCTCCCAAAGCCTGGATCTGGCGATCCAGGCCGAGCGAGTATTGCAAATGCGATTGCCCTAACCACCAGACAAGCGGGCTGGCGAAAAAGCGAGAATTGTGGTATCATTAGCTCAAAGGGTAACTGTTCACCTGCTCCCGCCGGATCGCCAGATCCGGCGGCTGACCAGGCTGAATTCGGCTAGTTCCAGTCCATGGGGCCTGGATTGCCAAATCCAGGCCGAGCGAGGTGAGAAGTTAGCTCAAAGGTTAGCGAAGGGAAGGTCGTCAATGAAGAACATCTGCCTCATAGGCATTGGCTACGTTGGATTGGTCACTGGGGCTTGCCTGGCCGACCTGGGCAACCGCGTGATCGGTCTCGATCTGGACAAATCGAAGTGCGATAACCTCAAGAAGGGCATCATGCCCATCTATGAGCCTGGGCTAGAAGAGATCGTGCAGCGCAACGCGGTGGCCGGACGACTGGATTTCACCACCTCTTATGATGAGGCCCTCAGGGATGTGGAGTACGTGTTCATCGCGGTGGGCACTCCTTCCGGCGCCGAGGGCGAAGCCGATTTAGCCCACGTCAACCAGGCGTCGGAGGGCATCGCCAAGCGCCTGCATCAATCCACGATCATCATTAACAAGAGCACGGTGCCCATCGGCACCGGCGATTGGGTGGCCGACATCGTCAGGGAGAACATGCCCGACGACGATGTCGAGTTCTCGGTGGTCTCCAATCCAGAGTTTCTGCGGGAGGGATCGGGCGTCTACGACTTCATGCATCCCGACCGCATTGTCTTAGGTTCAACCAACCCGGCGGCGGCGCACCGGGTGGCCGAGTTGTACTATCCCTTGCAGACGCCCATCATCATCACCGACCTGCGCACGGCGGAGATGATCAAGTACGCCTCCAACGCTTTCCTGGCTACCAAGATCTCGTTCATCAACGAAATGGCCAACATCTGCGAAACGCTGGGGGCTGACGTGACGGAAGTGGCTCGCGGCATGGGCATGGACCGGCGCATCGGGCCGCACTTCCTAGGGGCAGGTGTGGGCTGGGGAGGGAGTTGTTTTCCCAAGGACGTGAAAGCGCTGGCTCACATGGCAGCCACCCACGGGACTCACCCCCAATTGCTGCGGGCGGTGATGGAGATCAACTTCGACCAGCGCAAACGGGTGATCCAAAAGCTGCGGGATATATTAGGCGGTTTTCGAGGGACTACCATAGGTATTCTGGGCCTGGCCTACAAGCCCAACACCGACGACATGCGGGGTGCGCCCTCCATCGAGATCATCCACATGCTCCAGCACGAGGGGGCGCAGGTCAAGGCTTACGATCCGCAGGCCGTGGAGACGGCCAAGCGGATATTGGCCGACGTCGAATATTGTGAGACCCCCTACGCCGTAGCAGAGGGGGCGGACGCCCTGATTCTCATGACCGAGTGGAACGAGTTCAATCACCTGGACATGATGCGGATCAAGGAGACGATGCGCCAGCCGATCCTGCTGGATGGGCGCAACATCTACGATCCCAGGAGGATGAGGGAGATGGGCTTCACTTACCGAGGCATGGGACGCGGCTACGACGAGGCGGTATGATGGAGTCAACTCTGTTCTCCGTGGGGGTGGACATCATCGAGATCGAGCGTATCGAGGGCGTCTGGCGGCGCCACGGCGAGCGTTTTCTGCAGCGGATTTACACCCCAGCCGAACAAGCCTATTGCCGAGGGCGGGTGCCGGAGCTGGCGGTTCGCTTTGCGGCCAAAGAGGCGGTGTCCAAAGCCCTGGGCACGGGATTGTGGGGCATCGCCTGGCGGGAGATGGAGATCCTCGGCGACGAGCGGGGCAAACCCCTGGTGCGGTTGCACGGGCGAGCCCAGGCGCGGGCCGAGGAGTTGGGCCTGACCCAGTTCGCCGTCAGCCTTTCCCACTCGCGGGATTACGCCGTGGCCTTCGTGATGGCGGCTGGGAGAAGGGAGGTTTGAGGAAATGCAGCAATTTGAGGAATTACGCGAAAAGATCTTGCCTGTGTTGTTGCCTTGTGGGGTCAAGCGGATAGCGATATTTGGCTCGGTGGTTAGAGGAGAAGATACACCAAGAAGCGACATTGATATTCTAGTGGAACTCAAAGAGCCTGGTGAGCGCCCCCCTATCGGGCTAAGATGGTTTGGACTGGAAGAGGAACTGAGTCTTCTTCTGGGACGGGAAGTGGAACTGGTGAGCGCTCGCGGCCTTAGTCCGTATATCCGCCCCAACGTTGAAGAGGAGATGGTAGTTCTCTATGAAGAAGGATAACACGCTGTATTTGCAGCACATTCGGGACGCCATTCAGCGTGTGGAACGGCACTTGGCAGAAGTTTCCTGGGATCAATTCTGGCAAAGTGAGCTTGTTCAAGACGCAGTGGTACGCCAGCTAGAGATTATCGGTGAAGCTACCCGTAACCTTTCGGATGACTTTCGCCGGGAACATCCAGAAGTTCCGTGGGGGGAAATCATCGGCATGAGAAACCGGCTAATCCACGCTTACTTTGAAGTAGCCTTGGAAATCGTCTGGGAAATCGCTCACGTTGACCTACCATTGCTCAAAGAACAGGTCGAACGTTTTCTTGAAGAAGTGACTACCGACCACCTTGGACCAGAGGAGGAATAGAGGACATGCAAAAGAAAGGACGAGTTTTCTCCGGTGCGCGGCCCACGGGCCGCCAGCATCTGGGCAATTATCTGGGCGCCATTAAGAATTACGTGGCCTTGCAGGACGAGTATGACTGCGTCTACTGCGTGGTGGACCTGCACGCGCTGACCACCCTGAAGGACACCGAGTATCTCAAGGTTCATACCTACGAGATGGTGCTGGATTGGCTGGCGGCGGGGATGGATCCCGAGGAGGGCACTATCATCTTCGTCCAGTCCCACGTGCCCCAGGTGACGGAGCTGCACACCATTCTGTCTATGGTCACGCCGATGGGCTGGCTATCCAGGCTGCCTACTTTCAAAGAGAAGGTCCGCCAGCAGCCCGACAACGTGAACTACGGCTTGCTGGGCTACCCGGTGCTGATGGCCGCCGACATCACCCTCTACAAGGCCGACACGGTGCCCGTGGGCGACGACCAGGCGCCTCACCTGGAGTTCACGCGCGAGATCGTGCGGCGCTTCAACTACCACTTTGGGGAGACGCTCATCGAGCCCAAGATGAAGCTGACCGACGTCCCCCGCGTGCTGGGCACCGACGGGGTCAACAAGATGAGCAAATCGCTGGACAACCACATCGAGCTGGCCGCCTCGCCCGAGGAGATCAAGAAGCGGGTGATGACCATGGTCACCGACCCCGCTCGTCAGTATCGGACCGACCCCGGCCACCCTGAGATCTGCAACGTCTTTCACCTGCACCAGCATTTCTCGTCCGATCCCGAAGCCATCGCCCAAGTTGAGCTTGACTGCCGCAACGCGACCGTCGGCTGTGTGGAGCACAAGCAGTGGTTCGCCGAAGACCTGGCCGACTACTTCGCCCCCTTCCGCGCCCGCCGGGCCGAGCTGGCCGCCGACCCCGACTACGTGTGGGAGGTGCTGGCCGACGGCGCCGCCCGCGCCCGTGTCCTCGCCGCCCAGACCCTGGCCGAGGTGAAGGAGAGGGTAGGTTTGCCGTAGATGAAGCGATGGGGCGACCGTCTGACCGTGCTGGGCATCTGGGTGCTGGCCTCGCTGTTGGCCATCGCCTACATCGGCAGCCATCCCTATCTTGGCTTGGCGATTGCCGTTGTGGGCGGGATCGCCTTTGGGGTGGCTGCTTTTATGACCTATGAGGCGGAGCAAGGTGAGGGCACGGATGGGCAGGATTAGCGGATCGCACTCAAACTTAGAACGGCGGATGGGCGGGATGAGCGGATTGCTCTGATCCGTTCATCCTGTGCCTCCGTTGTTCTTTCGCCGTGAGCCAGATGACTAAACCATCCTTCAGTTTATCTGTTATCGTCGTCATACTGGGTCTGGGACTAGCCGTTGGCTGGTCTCTCCTGACCGCTTGCCAAAGCGGAGTGGCTGATTCGTCGGTCCTCGTGGAGTGGACGACGGAGAGCGAAGTGGAGACCGCAGGCTTCAACCTCTATCGCAGCGAGATTCCCGATGGCCCCTACGTGAAAGTGAACGCCACTCTAATCCCCGGCGCATCCGACCCCCTGCTGGGCGGCCGCTACGCCTACACCGACACCAACGTGGTGGCTGGCCGGACGTACTACTACAAGCTGGAGGACGTCGAGTTGGACGGCGCCACCACCGTTCACGGGCCGATCGAGGTAGTGGCTGAGGCGAGCGGCTCCTCTGCCTTGACCAACCTCGCGGCCTGGTGGCCCTTGGCCGTGGGGGTCGCAGTCCTGGCCCTGGGCGGGGTGATTCTGGCGCGGCGCGGTCGTGGCGGGAGATGATTTTGGGACCGGTTGGCTTTGACAATCGGTACTTCATGGGGTATAATTGCAGTGTGGCCGCCAAACGACACACTACATCGGATTGAGAAAGTAACGGATTTTGGTCCTTAATCTCAATCCGTTTTATTCCAAATCGGTTGTTGTGTTTCGGCGCCGCTCCGGCCAGGTCGGAGCTGGAGGCCATGCGCCCGTTAGAGGAAGTTGAGCAGGAGGTGGTTGCTGTGTAACGATACTTGCGTTGTATGCCCTTTGCAGAAATGACACAACCAAAGCAATACAACCAAGGAAGGACACAATGCAAACTAAACCTTCAATGCATAAGTGCTTTATGACCTCTCTGGCGATGGCCTTTTTGCTGATTGCTCCGCTTTTCTTGCCCATACCTTTGCAGGCAGACGATACCGACATTGTGATAAATGAGATTATGTATGATCCTGATGGTACGGATGATGGCCATGAGTGGATAGAGATATACAACCGAGGAGCTACGAGTGTAGATTTGACGGGTTGGAAATTCTATGAGGATGATACAAATCATGATTTAACGCTTAATAAAGGAAGTATGACCATTCCAAGCGGAGGGTATGCGGTAATCGCAGATGAAGCCAATACATTTCTTTCTGACTATCCCAGCTACAGTGGGACCTTAATTGACAGTGCTTGGGTTGCATTACGCAATGATAGTGAATCTCTGGCCCTGAAAAACAGTTCGCTTACCATAGTGGATCAGGTAGATTACTCAAGCACATGGGGAGGAAGCAGCGGTATATCGTTAGAATGCATAGATCCTAATTCGGACAATAATGTATCATCAAACTGGGGCTCTTCTCAAACGGCGGATGGCACTCCAGGCGCTCAAAACAGCATTTACAGCCCCACCTCCATCACCCTCTCCACCCTCACCGCCCACTCACCCGCCCCCCAACCCACCTTCTTCCGCTGGCCGTGGCTGGCGCTGGCGGTTGTGTTGGGTGGGAGCGCTGCGGCGAGGGGATGGCTGGGGCGATGGAGAGGTCGCCGCGAGAGAAGAGAATTATGGTGAGATACTACACTCTTGAGTATTGGATAGACGAAAGCTGGTATGTCGGTAGGCTGAGAGAAGTTCCGGGTGTATTCAGCCAAGGGGTGTCTCTCCAGGAATTGGAAGAGAACATCCGAGATGCCTATCAACTGATGATGGAGGAAGAGGAGGAAGTTCTGCCCCGCGTTGGAGTTCAGACGGTGGAGCTAGAGGTAGAAGTGTGAAACGGCGCGCCTTCATCCGAGAACTGACAAAGGCGGGGTGCTACCTGAAACGTCATGGCAAAAAGCATGACATATACGTAAATCCCAAGACCGGCCGGAAAGCTCCAGTGCCCCGCCATTTAGAAATCAAAGACAGCCTCTGCGACTTGATCCGAACGCAGCTTGGGCTCACGTGAACCCCAAGAACGAAGGGAAAGCGCCAGTTTTGATGAAGCCACAACGGTCTTGAGCGATCCTTTTTCGATCACGATAGCCGACCCCGACCATTCTTTAGACGAGGAGCGCTATATTGACATCGGTACTTCTGATAGGGGTCGCGTACTGGTAGTGGTTTACACTGAACGCGGGGCGAACATACGGATTATCAGTTGTCGTAAGGCAACGCCAGCGGAACGGAGGCGCTACGAAGAGGGCAATGACTAAGACAGAGCGGGTAAAGGACGACGATATGCGCGCCGAATACGATTTTGCGGGTGGGGTGCGCGGCAAGCATTACCGAGCTATGCAGGCTGGGTACACGGTTACCATTCGCAAGGCAGACGGCACCACCTTCGTCAAGGAGGTGCGGCCTGTGGAAGGCGCGGTCATTCTACAGCCCGATGTGCGAGAGTATTTTCCTGACTCCGAAGCTGTCAACACCGCGTTGCGCTATTTGATTGCTTTGATGGCGCAAATGCCCAGCAAGGGCCAGAAAAAGCACACAGTGTAAGCAGCAGCAGTCGGTCGGCTAAAGGCAGGGGATCATCATCGGGCGCGCCGCTGCGGGAAACTTGAGCCTTCTCTGTCACTCGCAAACCAAAGCCAGCCTCTGCAAACTAATGCGAAAACAGCTTGGGCTCAGTAGGAGGTGTGGGGATGAGAAAAACCAAAGAACGACGACTGCTAGGGCGCTACATTGTCGCTGATCCTGAAATATGCCATGGTGAGCCAACTTTTCGTGGCACACGTATTATGGTTTGGCAAGTACTGGAAATGGTCGCACGCGGAATGGCTTGGGAAACCATTATTGAGGAGTGCCATAACAGCATTACCAAAGAAGCCATTGCTGAAGCTGTGAAATTGTCGGGCGAGGCATTTCTCAAACACGCAGATGAGTTTGTGCTGGAGTCAGTACCCGCGTGAACATCCTGGATGAAAACATACTTGAAAGTCAGCGCCAATTGTTGTTCCAGTGGCATGTGCCGTTTCGTCAGATTGGCTATGAGGTGGGACGGAAGGGGATGAAAGACGATGAAATCATCCCTCTCCTACACAGTCTTCGTCAGCCGACTTTCTTCACCCTTGACCGTCATTTTTATCAGCGCAACCTGTGCCACGGGCGGTATGGTGTGGTCTTTCTGAATGTCGAGCAGTCGGAGGCAGCCATTTTCGTGCGTCGGGTACTCCGTCATCGCGAATTCGACACCCAAGCCAAGCGCATGGGTGTTGTCATACGCGCTTCACACTCGGGATTGACAGTGTGGCATCTTCACGCCGAGCAAGAAGTGCGTTACGACTGGACTGACTCACCCTAAGAACGGACGGGAAGCGCCGGTTCGCGGACACGCCGCTGCAATTCAAACGGCAGGGGATCATCACCGGGCGCGCCGCTGCGGGAAACCTGAGCCTTCTCCGTCACTCGCAAATCAAAGACAGCCTCTGCCAACTGACCCGAAGACAGCTTGGGTTCAAGAGAAGAGAGAGTTGAAAACGACTGGAACGTGTTGCGATGATTGTTCTGGACACTCACATCTGGGTATAGTGGGTGCATGGGGATGAACAGCTTACCGAAGGAGATCTGAGTTGCTGATTTTCGATCAGTTCATTGGTTTCGACTGGGATGAGGGGAATCGGGGCAAGAAGACAAAGCCAATTCCTACATTCACCTCTGAAGAAGAGGAGCGAGAGTTCTGGTCAGATCACGACGCTGCAGATTTCATTGACTTCTCTGAAGCCAAGCAAGCGCTTATGCCTAATCTCAGGCCCACTCTGAAAACGGTCTCGATCCGACTCCCAGAGTCTCTCCTTGAATCCATTAGAGTTCTAGCCCACAAGAGGGACTTACCCTATCAAGCTTTGATGAAGATGCTTTTGGCGGAGGGGATCGAGCGGGAGCTATACGCGCAGAGGGAGTAGCGACTTGTTGGTCGACTAAAGGCAAGGGATCATCACATCGGGCGCGCCGCTGCGGGAGACTTGAGCCTTCCCCGTCACTCGCAAATCAAAGACAGCCTCTGCGAACTGATCCGAAAGCAGCTTGGGCTCACGTGAACCCCAAGAATGGACAGAGAGCGCCAGTTTCCTGACATGTGCGCTTGAAGGCGTAGCCTTACGACCAGAGAATCGTCAATGATTCAACACCCAATCCTCATCCTGAGTGCCCCCGCCGTTCGTGCCGCACTCAAGCAGGCATGGCAAGAATCAAAGCCTGGAGTCAGTGGGGGGCATGAAGAAGGGGGATTTCTATGGCGGCAACTTTGACGGCCGAAGTGCTTCAAGACCACATTGCCGTATCACTGGCACGCATAATGGCAACGGCAAACAAGCGTGCGCGTGAATTGGGTGTGGACGTGACCCAGAGTCTCATTACCATCACGCAACACATCTCCAACGGCGCCTCGCTTTGGCGGGTAAACTACGGACCGAGAGGTTATGTGGGGCGTCGCGGTGGTGATTTGATTATCGAAGTAGACCCGTTTGACGCAAGCATCAGGCAAGTACTTCGAGGACAGTGATAACCAAGAACACGTCGGGAACACATGCACAGTGACAACGAGTGATCACCACATCGGGCGCGCCGCTGCGGGAAACCTGAGCCTTCCCCGTCACTCGCAAATCAAAGCCAGCCTCCGCGAATTGATCCGCAAACAGCGGGCTTGACATTCCAGAAGAAGTGGTTATCATTACGTGAATCCCAAGAATAGACCGAAAGCGCCGGTTTGGCGAAATTGGTCGTCGTCACAACGAGGCATCGCGGATGAGAGTCAAAGGAATCATCTGGCTACGGAACGTCGTTGACAAATTGGCGTGGAAGCACAATGTCATGACCGATGAAGTAGAGGAGATTTTCAATCGTTCTCCCCGCTACCGCTTCATAGAAACAGGCGATGTTGAAGGGGAAGACCTCTACGCAGCACTTGGTCAAACTATGGCAGGACGCTACTTGATCGTTTACTTTGTTCACAAGATAACGGGTGAAGCGCTGGTAGTCAGTGCCAGAGAGATGACCCAGAAGGAGAAAAGAGCCTATGGCAAAAAATGAAGTGAAGCGCGACCCAATCCCGAAGCACTTCAGGAGCGTCGAGGAGGCGGCAGAGTTTTGGGACAGCCACGATTTGGCTGACTACTGGGACTTGACTCGAGAAGCACACTTTGAAGTGGAGATCCAGCGGCGTGTATTTCTAACAGCATTGGAGCCACAGTTGGCCAAGAGGCTGACCGATTTGGCTCGCCAGCAGGGTGTGTCCACTGAAACACTTATCAATGTTTGGTTGACGGAAAGAGTAAAGGAAGTCGCGTAGCACGAAAGGTACGCGAATAACAAAGCGGAAGGTGGAGATACTATCCGCTTATCCGCTCAAATCCGATGCCGTTTTCAACCAGCTTTTAACCCCACTGTTACCTGATGTTAACCGGGGAGATGTTGCGATGGGAAACACCAAGAAACGACAACTACTTGGACGCTATATTATCGCCGACCCTGAAATCTGCCACGGTGAGCCAACTTTTCGCGGCACACGCATTTTTGTTGCCGATGTGCTAGAGATGGTTGCCGAAGGGATGGCATGGGAGACCATTATCGAGCAATGGCACGGTAGCATCACCGAAGAGGCGATTGCCGAGGCAGTGAAATTGTCCAGTGAGGCTTTTCTCAAGCACACAGATGAATTTGTCTTGGAGCAGCCCACGCTGGCATGAACATACTGGACGAGAATGCTCCCGAAGACCAACGGAGCCTGTTGCAGAGTTGGCGAATTCCAATCCGTCAAATTGGTTTTGATGTAGGACGAAAGGGGATGCGGGATGATGAAATCATCCGCTTCCTGCATTAACTGCGTGATGCCACGTTCTTCACACGTGATCTGGGCTTTTACGATCGCAGGCTTTGCCATTTTGGTTACTGCTTGGTTTGTCTGGCAGTAAGCAAAGACGAAGTGGCTGTCTTTGTTCGTCGCGTCTTGCGTCATCCAGAACTGGATACGAAAGCAAAGCGTATGGGGGCAGTGGTGCGTGTCTCTCATGCTGGGTTTTCGATTTGGCGGCGGAACGTGCAGAAAGAAGTTTATATCCACTGGTAGACAGTGAACGCACGAACTGCAAACATGTGCCTCACGGCAATGGTGGGTGCGAGCTGATCCGAAACCAGCCTGGGCGCAAAACATCCGCTTATCCGTTCCCAATCTGCTGCCTTTCTTGACCAGCTTTTCAACCCGTTTGTAACCTTGCTGTTACCTGATGTTAACCGGGGAGATGTTGCGATGGGAAACACCAAGAAACGACAACTACTTGGACGCTATATTATCGCCGACCCTGAAATCTGCCACGGTGAGCCAACTTTTCGCGGCACACGCATTTTTGTTGCCGATGTGCTAGAGATGGTTGCCGAAGGGATGGCGTGGGAGAGCATTGTTGAAGAATGGGGCGGTAGCATTACCAAAGAAGCCATTGCTGAGGCAGTGCAATTTTATTTGCTATACTACGACGTAGAAGAAGACCCCGAACCGGAGGTTTACATTCGCGCCGTTGGGGTCAAAGAGCGGAACCGAGTTCGTATCGGAAAAGAGGTGATTGAGTTATGATGAGGACACTTGAAATGGTAAAAGCCACTGCCCCGCTCGTGGAATATGTGCGGGATATAAGTATAGAGCCCGTGATTCTAACCGTAAACGGGAAACCTGTCGCGGCGCTGGTGTCTATTGAAAACGCTGATTTGGAGACAGTGACGCTGAGCACACATTCTCAATTTCTTGCGCTGATTGAGCGGTCACGGGCACGGCAGAAGGCGGAAGGGGGAATTTCTAGCGCAGAGATGCGTCGGCGGTTAGGATTGAACACATTACGCGGCAGATAACACATGCCTTGCGATTACCCACTGCATCATCGTCGAGCGTTTAGCGAACCCGACCGTGTTTCCCGCTGCCAAGCACAAGGGGCGGGCAGTGTAGGGCTATGGCGTTCTCTGTCGCTGGAAATCAAAGACGGCCTGTGCGAGCTGATCCGAAACCAGCCTGGGCGCAAAACATCCGCTTATCCGTTCCCAATCTGCTGCCTTTCTTGACCAGCTTTTCAACCCGTTTGTAACCTTGCTGTTACCTGATGTTAACCTGGGGATGGTATAATGGTTTGACTCGTGGAAAGTGGTCTCCTCTTGCAGCTCTTGAAAGGATAGGAAGCGATAGACAGTGATAAAGATCGAGATTGCTGACATTTGCGTTGGCTTGAGCGTGGATGACGCAAAAACTGCTCAACAAATCATGGGCCGCTACGCCGATTTCCTGTCACCGAACGGCACGCCAGAGGTGACGGTTCAAATAGAAGTACGCGAGGGGGTTCAGTTCGTGCCCCTTGAGCCTGGTCTCTACGTTATCAACTCGTCCTTCCAAGATGGTAGATTGACCTTTGAATCCTATTTTGAGGCTGGCTCAGTTGACATGGCCACCGGACAGGGTCACCTGCTAATGGCCCCTCGCGGCAGCATTGGGAACTTCCTGCGGGTGTTGTACTCTTGGCGCTGTATCCATAAGGATGCGCTGCTTATCCACTCTGCTGGAGTGATCAAGGACGGAAAGGCCTTCGTCTTCTTCGGGCCTTCTGGCAGCGGCAAAACGACGACGGCGCGGCTCTCCTTGGATCACGTAGTCTTAAGTGATGACCTGGTGGTTATCAAGAAAAGGAACGTCGCCTACAAGGCCTACGGCGTGCCCTTCCGGGGGGATATGCCAGAGGCCCCTCGCACCAATGCTCAGGCCGACCTGTGTGGCCTCTTCCGTCTCAAGAAAGATACGTCGCATTTTGCCACACCTCTCCGCCACTCGCAGGCTGCGGCCGAATTGATCTCCTGTGTGCCCTTTGTGATGGAAGACCCAATCATGAATCAAAGAGTGATGGACATCTGCGCTGACCTGGCAGCAAGCGTGCCGGTCAAGGAGTTGCATTTTAGTCAAGACCAAGGCTTCTGGAGGGTGATTGATGAAACTGGCTGAAAAATATCCCGTTCTCCACCCGCAAGTGGCGGCGCGCATCATTGATGGCGAGGCGGTGATTGTCCTGCCAGAGAGCAGTCAGGTCAACGTCTTAAACCAGGTTGGTTCGCGCATCTGGGAGTTAATTGATGGCATCCGCAGCGTCGGCGAGATCACGGAGGCCATCGTGGCCGAATACGACGTCACCGCCGAGCAGGCTGAACAGGATGTGGACGAGTTCATCCAAGAGTTGGTTGGGAACAAGATGTTGGTGTTAGCTGACGAGAAGGCTGCTGCAGCATGACCACGACAGAACCAGGCACCGAGAACAATTATTACCGCCAGATTATTGCCAAGACTGCTAATCAGCATCAACTTCTCTCAGTGCACTGGGAGCTTACCTATCGCTGCAATCTGAGATGCACGCACTGCTATGTGGTGAAGCCAGGCGACCCAGGCTTTGAAGCCCCAGGGCCGGAGCTTTCCACCGAGGAATGCAAAGGCATCATTGAGCAACTAGCTGATGAAAACGCGCTGAACATCACCTTCTCTGGCGGGGAGGCCCTTACTCGCCCCGATTTCTTCGAAATCGCCCATTACGCACGACGTAAGCAGTTCGCCATCCGTATCTTGACGAACGGGACGTTGATCACGCCAGAAATCGCCGACAAAATCGCGGCGCTCTACCCCGTCAGCGTGGAGATGAGCATCTACGGAGCGCGAGCCGAGACCCATGATGGCATTACCCTGGCACCCGGCTCTTTCGAGCGAACGATGAGAGCTTTCCAACTCCTAAAGGAGCGAGGCGTCAACACTTACGTCAAAACGTTATTGATGAAAGAGAACATCAGCGAGTTCAATGACATCCGTGCTCTGGCCGAGGAGTTGGGCGCCACCTTCCGTTACGACATCACTGTCACTCCCAAAGACGACGGTTGCATGTTACCAGTACGCCACCGCTTGTCGGATGAGGATTTGCTGTGGCTTTTTCGCCAGGAGATGACCGATGAGTGGAAGCCTCGTCAGCTTAAGGAAGATGATCACCTCTGTCTGTCGGGTTTGAATCACATTTGCGTCAACCCTTATGGTGCGGTCTCTCCGTGTGTGCAAATTAAAACACCTGCAGGCAATCTGCGAGCAGAGTCATTAGGGGAGATTTGGCGGGAGTCGCCAACTCTGCAAAGAATGAGGGGCATGACTTGGGCAGATTTCAAGGTTTGTAACGCTTGCGAATATCGTGATTCTTGTGTTTACTGCATAGGAATAGCATTGCTAGAAGAGAGCGACCTATTCGAGCCGCCCTCAGTTGCCTGTCGTGAGGCACGCCTGCGCCGCCAAGTTCTCAAAGAGAAAGGAGCGATTTAGCATGGAGAAGACAAAGAGGGAAATCCGCAAGGAGAAGAAGGTCTACGAGAAGCCGCGGATCGTTTATCAGCAACCCTTGGAGGCAACAGCATCGGCATGTCCAAGCCCGGGCAAAGCAGATGTTGAGACATGTAGTCCATTACAAAGCTGAAAAGAATCTCGCCCCTTTTTATGTTGCTGTTTCTCTCTCTGTAGCTGGAGCCAGTACTTGGTGTAGATCTTTTGCCCCTGTGATTGGGCAGACTGTTAGCTTCCAGCAGATCAGGATTCAAAGCAGAGCGGGTTCCCACGTCTGTTTTTCGGCAGCAAGGGAGCCACTTCGGCTGTCGGTTTGTGATCTACTGAACCTGGTTGTTACCTGGCCTTGGCCTTTGATGTACAAGGTGTATTCTAGATTGCCAAGGGAAAGGACTGCTTGGTTATGCGATATTGTGACTTACTTTCAAGAATGCTTATCTTTGTCAGCTTAGTTGCACTTCTGCTTATGGGCAGTCTCCCCTTTAACTTGCCGCCGGCGCAAGCTGCTACGTCAGGAGGCAAGGGAGTACACCTCCTGCAATCTGATGCCGAGGGGATTGTGCTTGAGCTTCAGGTGCCTGCTTACACTGTTCGGATTGTACAAGTTGATGGTCACAGCTATCAGCGTCTCTCCATCGAAGGTTATGGCCTAAGCAGTACACCTGGCGAACCAGAGTTACCCCAACGGGGATTGTTGCTCAGCATTCCCTCCCATGCCGAAGCAAAGCTTGAAGTGCTAGACGCGGAGAGCACCTCTGCTGGGGGTTTCGATGTCTACCCGGTGCCCGAAAGGAGCATCGAGCCCCTTGATCCAGGCCGTGCACCCCTCAATGAAGTGCCCGATTTCCGAGTCAAGTTTTTCAAGAATCAATCAATCTATACTACTAACACCTTCTTCCCCCCCGCTGTAGCCGAGATTGGCGACAGCGGCTACTTGCGCGACCAGCGCTATGTGCAAGTGCTGGTACATCCCATGCAGTACAATCCCATGACGGGAGAACTCAAGCATCATCATTACATCAAGCTGCAGGTCAGCTTTAGCTATCCTCAGGGTCGCTCGACCCTGACACCAGGCCGAGTTGAGAGCTCCGCTTTCGAGACTGTTTTGAAGAATTCTATCCTGAACTACGAGACAGCAAAGACCTGGCACTCTGGCCCTCAGCCCAAGGCACAGGCGATGAACGCCTCTCTCGACTATCTCACCCCGCCCAACTACAAAATACCGGTAAATCAAGATGGTATCTACCAGTTAACTTACACTGATACGCTGAATGCGGGGATAGATGTTGCCAGTGTAGATCCGCGCACCTTCGAAATGTACAACCAAGGCCAAGAGGTAGCCATCTACGTGGAGGGTGAGAGCGATGGCCAGTTCAGTCAAAACGACTACATCCTGTTCTATGGCCAGAAGATGGACACCAAGTACACCGATACCAGCGTTTACTGGCTCAGGTATGGCGAGGCCGACGTGCTGCGCATGGACGACAAGGACGGTACGCCTGCTGGAGCAGATTCACCCCTGGCCTTCAAAAACACTGTCCGCCTGGAGGAAGACCTTCTCTACATCCCAAGCGTGCCCATTCAGGAAGGAGCCGACCACTGGTATTGGAACTCTTTCAATGCCCCTAGCTCTCCAACACAGTCTTACACAACAACGTTGAAAAATGTCGCTACAGGTTCATATAGTTGCACATTACGGTCAAGAATTCAAGGCTTCACTGCCGGCGAACATCACTTGGATTTCTACGTCAATGGTCATCACGATGCAACTCTGGTTGCCGATTGGAATGGCAAAACGGAGTACGCTGGAGAAATACCCTTTCCACAATCGTACATGGTCGAGGGTGTTAATACGATCGAGATCACGGCTCCCAGCAGCAGTTCGGATGCGGGATTCATCAACTGGTTTGAGATTGATTACTACGACACCTACGTTGCTGAAAATGATAGCTTGCATTTCAGCGGTGAGGTGACGGACACCATCACCACCTGGGAGTATCACGTTGATGGCTTCACAGCCGAAGACATTGAGGACTACGATATTTTTGACATTACCGATCCTGCCAATGTACGCTTTATCGTCAACGCAACGCTCGAAAGCAGCTCACCCTACACCCACACCCTCAAGTTCCAGGACACGATAACTGAGCGGAGGGAATATCTGGCTCAGACCACTGCCCAGCGACTGAGCCCCTTAAGCATCGTGTTGGATACACCTTCGGATCTGCACTCGACCAGCAACGGGGCCGACTACATCATCATCACCCACAGTGATTTCTATACTGATGTGCTACCTCTTGCCAACCGCCGCGTCGCACAGGGCCTGCGCACCATAGTGGTTGACGTGCAAGACGTCTACGACGAGTTCAGCCACGGCGTCTTCGATGCGGAAGCCATTCGTGATTTCCTGAGCTATGCTTACACCAATTGGATTGCCCCTGCTCCCAGCTACGTCTTGCTGGTGGGGGACGGCAACTGGAACTTCAAGGGCTTGAACCCGGAGCGCTACGGGCCGTGGGAGCCTAGTTACATCCCGCCGTATATGGAGATGGTGGAGCCTGATGTTAACGGTGAGAGAGCCGCTGATAACCGCTACGTTTGTATCAGCGGCGACGACGTTTTAGCTGACATGCATATCGGCCGCTTGCCCGCCCAGACGAGCGCGCAAGCCAGTGCTATGGTGAGCAAAATCCTCGACTATGAGCAAAGTCCTGCTAGCGGTGACTGGAACAGCAAAGTGCTCTTCGTGGCGGATGACGCGGATGGCGCTGGGGATTTCGATGCCCTTTCCGATGACATCGCTGAGAATTACCTTCCCACTTCATACACGGCACAAAAAGTGTATTACACGATCACTCATTCCACTGTTAATGAAGCTAGGATGGCTATTGTCAATGCTATCAATGCGGGACATCTACTTGCTAACTATATCGGCCATGCGGCGATACAGTATTGGGCTGCTGAGCAACTGTTCAGGATTGATGATGTCGCTTCGTTAAACAACGATAGCAACCTCCCCATGATGCTGCCTATGGCCTGCTACGAAGGATACTTCGACTATCCAAATCTCCCTTGCTTAGGCGAAAGCATAGTCCGCGCCGAGAGCAAGGGTGCTATCGCCAGTTGGTCGGCCACGGGGGCGGGCTATGCCCTCGGCCACCACTACCTCAACAAAGGCTTCTTCACCGCCGTGTTCACGGACACGATCGCGGAGATCGGGACGGCGACGTACCGGGGGAAGCTGAATCTGTATGAGAACACCAACAGCTACCGCGATCTGATGGACACTTACGTGCTGTTCGGCGACCCATTCATGAAGCTGAATCTGCCGGCCTGCGACGCGGCGGATTTCGATAAGGATCGCCGCATCACGGTGGGCGATATTATGCAGGTGGCCGCCCACTGGAATACGGAGTGGGGCGACGCTGGCTTCGACCGCAAATACGACTTGGACGACGACGGCGACGTTGACGTGGTGGATATTATGCGCGTGGCCGCTAGATGGGATGAAGAATGTTGAAATATGTCGCCCTCTTTCTCGTTTTCGCTCTCGCCCTGGCTCTGATGGCCTTCGTCCCTCTCAGCGAGCGGCTTTTCCCAGAAGTGAACGCCGGCTCGGCCCCGCGCTCTACTCTGCAAAATCCCACGGTGCGCGTTGACCCCGCCCAGTCGGTGGTGGATGCGGGCCAGACGTTCACGGTCACGGTGATGATTGACCAGGCCAACGACCTGGGCGGCTTCGAGTTCTATCTGTTCTACTCCCCCACTATCGTCACGGTGGACGACGTGACCCTGGGCGATTTTTTGGGCAGCACGGGGCGCACGGTCGGTGCCGTCGGCCCCAAAATAGACAACGGGACGGGCAGGGCCAGTGTCGGCGCGTGGACGCTGGGCAGCGCGCCAGGGCCCAACGGGACGGGCACGCTGTCCACGATCACGCTCGCCGCTCAGGACGCAGGCCTCAGCCCCCTCGATTTGCAGGGCGTGCTGGTGCTGGATACGGCCGGCGTTTCTCAGCAGGCCACGGTCGAGGACGGCGCGGTGGTGGCGGGCGGCGCGCCCACGCCCACGCCGACGTCTACGCCCACGCCCACCAGCACGCCCACCGCAACCCCTACTCCCACGACGACCACGACGATCACCGTCACTCCACAGCCGGCCATTGTGGTCCACCCCACCAGCGCGCCCGTGGGGGAGACGTTCACTTTCAGCGGCGCTCACTTCCCGCCCCATGGCTCCATAGAGGAGTGGGTCACCGATCCCGATGAGGCGCAACATCACCTGGGCTCGTTCTACGCCGATTCGTCGGGGGCGTTCACCCGCCAGCACCACTGGCAGACGTACTGGCCGGCAGGCACTTACAGCTACATGGCCATAGACGCCACGGAGGAGTTCTCGGCCTCGGTGGAGTTTGAGATGACCGAGCCTCAAACGCCGACCAGCACGCCCACGGCTACCGCCACGCCAACTGGCACGCCGACCTCGTTTATCCAGGAAGTCTATTTGCCGCTGGTGCTGAAAGGATGGTGAACGATGAGGCGGCTATTCAGTAGAAACCAGGTTTTTCTACTTCACAAGCGCTTATCACGGCCTCTGATGAGGCGTCTGCAACTGCACCTGTTCGGGATACGGAAGCGGCAAAAAACCTGGTTTCTGACCGCCCCGTGTTGCGTCTGCCTCGCCATCCTCCTCGTCCTGGCTGCCCCCCCTCAGTCCCTCCCAACCGTGGGGGGGAGGTTGGCCCTGGCCGCGCCTTCGCTTTCCCCCGACCCCACGGTGCGCATCGAGCCTGCTGAGAAGGTGGTGGGAGCGGGCCAGATTTCCACCGTCTCGGTGATGATTGACCAGGCCGACGATCTGGGCGGCTTCGAGTTCACGCTGTTGTTTACCCCCGCCGCGGTGACGGTGGACAGCGTGACCGTGGGCGATTTCCCAGGCAGCACGGGGCGAGATGTGATCCCCGCCGTCGGCCCCGTGATAGACAACCAGGCGGGGGAGATCACTTTAGGCGTCGTGACGGTCGGCGGCGCGTCCGGCCCCAGCGGGACGGGCACGCTGGCCACGGTCGCCTTCACCGCCCAGGGCCGTGGTGAAAGCGCCCTCGACCTGCAGCGCGTCATGGTGGTGGACACCCAAGCCGGTCACGAAACGCCCGCCGTCGAGGACGGGGTGGTCCGAGTGGGATTCGCCGTCTATCTGCCGCTGATACTCAAAGTCTGGTGAACCATGAGAGCGGTGAAGTTTGATGGGCGCCGGGGTAGGTTGGGCAAGGTAGGCCTCGTGTTCTGGCTCGTCATCTTCCTGGTCGCCTCCTCTCAATCCCCCCCCACCCTTCGACCTTGCTCAGGGCAAGCCCTGGGGGGGAAGCTGGTGATGGCCGCGCCCTCGCTTGCCCCCGACGAGACAAACCTCAGTAGATCGCAATCGCTCGCGGCGGATTGCGTGCAACGCGGGAAGTCCTCCTCCACGCTTGCCTTCCGCCGCCAAACCGCTGGATCTGGCGATCCAGCGGGAGCGAATTGTGACATGCTGAACCTGGCCCAGCAAGACCCCACGGTGCGCATCCAGCCCGTCCAGTCCACGGTGACGGTGGACGAGAGCTTCACCGTCTCGGTGATGATTGACGACGCCAGCAATCTGGGCGGCTTCCAGTTCAAGCTGTCCTACGCCCCCGCCATCGTCAATGTGGACGACGTGACGCTGGGCGATTTCCTGGAGAGCACCGGGCGTAGCGCGTCCCCCCTCGGGCCCATCATAGACAACGAGGTTGGAAAGGTGACTTTTGGGGCGTGGACCTTTGGTACCTCTCCTCCAGGCCCCGACGGGACGGGGGAGCTGGCTGTCGTCAGCCTCACCGCCCAGGGTGCGGGCGAGAGCCCCCTCGACCTCCAAGACGTCCAGGTGCTGGACATCCACGGCCAATCTCAGCCAGCCAGCGAAGAGGACGGCTCGGTGGTGGTGGGGGGCGCACCCACCCTGACCCCCACCGCGACGCCTACTTCCACGCCGACCGCTACTCCCACCGCCACGCCCACTCAGACGCCCACCAGCACCCCCACGGCCACCGAGACGACGGCGACGACGCCTACTCCCACAGCTACCAGCACCGCAACCGAGACGCCCACCTCCACCAGCACGCCCACGCCCACGTCTACCCCAGGGGTAGGGCAGGGCCGCCTCAGCCCTCAACACAGCAGCGCGCCATATGGCGACACCACAGATGTGGACATTTGGGTTGACGCCGCCAATTTCAAATCGGGTCAGATCAGGCTCTCGTACAACTCAACCTGCGCTGAGGTGACGGGTTGGTCGCCCAACACGATTGATTTCCCCCAGGCGACGTGGGATTCAGACGCCCCTGGCCAGGAGTGGATTACCTTCTCAGCGCTGGGCGCCAAGACGGGTGAATATCTCATCGGCATCTTAACCCTCCAGTGTGTCTCCGAGGAAGAGTGCACAACCGACTTGGATTTCGTGGAGGACGGGCCGCAGGCGAGCAAGTTATTTGACGAGTCGGAAAGCGAGCTCCCATCCAGTTGGCAGGACGGGACGTTTGCGTGTGTCATCGCCCCTACGCCCACCTCCACCGCGACGCCGACTGCCACGCCCACTCAGACTCCCACCGATGCGCCCACGGCGACGCCAACGGCAACGCCCAGCCCCACAGCGACGCCCACGCCCACGGCAACGGGCGCGGCCACCGCTACGCCCACCGCGACCCCCAGCGTGACGCCCACCCCCACGGTGACTGCCACGCCGACGGTGACACCGACGCCGACAGTGACGCCAACGCCGACGACCACGCCCAAATCGGCCATCACTGTCTATCCGATGGAGGGCTACCCCGGCCAGACCTTCACCTTCACCGGCTCGTCTTTCACGCCCCAGGGTCTGATACACGCCGGTTTCACCGATCCCCATCGGAGATACCACTACACTGAGTCCTTCTTCACCGATCCTGGGGGGGGATTTGTGCGGAGCATTGACTCGCAGTTGGATTGGCTGCTGGGAGTTTATACCTACAGCGCTTTCGACGTCACTGGAAACTACACCGTATCTGTGCAGTTCACCATCGCCGATACGTTGCAGCCGCTCATCACCGCCTCGCCCAGCGAGGCAGAAGTTGGGGACTGCTTCGTGTTCATCGGCTCGCATTTCACTCCCAATGGCCTGGTAGAGGCCTGGTTCTCCGATCCGAGCCGGGCGCCGCACGAACTGGACGACTTTTCGGCCGATTCGTCCGGCAGGTTCATCCGCAAGTATGTCTGGACCGAAGATTGGCCTCCAGGCACTTACACCTACTTGGCTCTCGATGCCGGCAAGTCCTTTTGGGCCTCCGTGGAGTTTGAGATGGTAGATTTTTTGCCGCATGAAGTCTACCTGCCCATCGTCGCCAAGCGTTATTGAGAGAACACCATGCTTGCATCCCGGCAGAATGTCGTCAGCGATCTGATACGAGAGGGGCTGGCCCAAGGCGCCCCCTTTCGCTTCCGCGTTGTCAGTGGGAGCATGGCCCCTCTCATCGCGGCTGGGGACGAGATCGTGGTCGAGCAGGCCAGCGCGGACGGGCTGCGCCGGGGCGACATCGTCCTCTACGCGGTGGGCGGCGCTTTTCACACCCACCGCCTGCTGGCCAAGCGCAGGCGCGGGGGCGCGACCCTTCTGGTGACCAAAGGCGACGCTTCCCTCAATCCCGACCAGCCGTGGAGGGAAGAGCAGCTCTTGGGGAAAGTGGTGGCGCTGAGAAGGGCGAGCCGAACAGTTGACCTGGAGCGTGGAAAGGGCAGGGCCATGAACCGCACCATCGGCCTCCTGGCGACCCTGCAGGTAGCCGCTTTTCGAGCGGCTTGCCGGCTGAAGACGCGCATCGTCGGAAACAGGAGAACTCGGTGGGCGCCTTGGGCGGCCAGGATCGTCTCCGCTCCCTCCCGCTGGCTGATCGGGTTGGCGGCCACTCTGTTCGTCCAGGTCTCTGAGCGAGGCGGGACAGGGTAGGCGGGGAGACCCCGCTTGGCCTCGATACGTCGCGGAGTTTATCCTGAGCTTGTCGAAGGGCTCCTACTCGGCCGGCGCTTCGTAAGAATCACGTAATGCACCCCGGCGTATTTCACTTTGGGGGGGTGTCATTGCGAGCCGAAGGCGAAGCAATCCCCACCCTGCAAATTGGAGATTGCTTCGGGCGCAAACCCCGCGCCCTCGCAATGACACAGCCGTAAGTCTATGTAGGGCAGGTTGGCCGCGACTCTCGCCGAGATGGTGGTACGCTGCTGGGTCGTGGCAGACGCTTGGATTATCTTTGGCGAAAACAAGGAAGCGGCCTACCTGCCGTTTCGCGGGGCTTTGGGGGCGGGTGTCATTGCGAGCCGAAGGCGAAGCAATCCCCACCTTGCAAATTGGAGATTGCTTCGGGCGCAAACCCCGCGCCCTCGCAATGACACAGCC
>CAZEBW010000016.1:0-56674 GCA_964510205.1 uncultured Anaerolineae bacterium | reverse complement strand
ATTCCCCCCAACTTTGGGGGGCTAGGGGGGCGGGAGGAAGGGGGGGCGTCATACTCGAAGCAGACGTCGCGGAAGACGATCTCGCCCCGCACGTTGCCAGACGGCCGGTAGGCGCCTTCGTCCAGAGGCTCGCGTTCTTCCCTGATGAGCTCGGCCACACGCTTGTAGGACACCATGCCGGTGGACATCTGCACGATCAGGCGGCCCAAGTTGCGCATAGGCCAGATCAGCCAGATGATCAGACCGGTGGAGGCCAGGTAGGTGCCCACCGTGATCGTGCCGTTGATGGCCATCAGCGCGCCGGCCACGAACGACCCCAGCATCTGGCCGCCACACAGGATGTCCGAGCTTGGCCAGAACAGCGAGTGTAGGATCAGCAGCCATCGGCCACGCCGGAACTGTTCCCAGTTATCGCGCTCGAACTTGTCTCGCTCATAGGACTGCCGCGCAAAGGCCTTGACCACGCGCACCCCGGTCAGGTTCTCCTGCAGGGTAGCCGAAAGCTTCGCCTCCTGCTCTTGAAAGGCCTCGTAGGCCTGCGAGATCCTTCTGAAGAAAACGAGCGACATGGCCACGATCAGCGGTACTACCACTACCGAAAGCAGCGCCAGTTGCGTGTTCAGTCTCATCAGCGCCGCGAAGTTGACCACGAAGAGCAAGACGATGCGCCCCACGCCGATGGCCTGTTCGGCGAAGAAGCGGCGCACGGCGTCCACGTCCGAGGTGGTGCGTTGGATCAGCTCGCCGGTCTGCGCTTGGTCGTGATAGCTGAACGACAACCGCTGAATGTGGTCGTACAGGTAGTTGCGCAGACGCCGCGTGATCCCCTCCGCCGTCAGCGCGCTCAGCCTGCCGCTGAGGAAGGAGAACGCCCCCTGTCCCAAGGCCAGGGCCACGAAGCCCACCCCGATGAGCAGCAGGGTGCGCTCACCCCTCCCTTGCCCCAGGATGTCGTCCACGAAGTAGCGCAGCAACAGCGAATTGCCCGTTCGAAGAACGGCTGCCAAGCCCACGCTGATGGCGGCTCCCAGGTAAGCCAAGCGAAAGCCGGACAACATGCGCCACAGGCCAACCAGGCGCTTGTCCGACACGGCGGTTTTGAAGTCGAACTTGGTTACAGGTAGTGACATGGTATGACTCCTCTAGATGATTCGGGATTCGTAGATTCGGGATTCGTGGATTCGTAGATTCGGGATTCGTAAGCTCGTGACCCCTGAGTCTACGAGTCCACGAACTTACGAATTTACGAAAAAGAATAAGGCCGTGGACAGTGCCCACGGCCTTACAGAGAAATGCCGGAATGGAACCAAAAAAAGGCCGTGGGTGTCGCGTGCACCCACGGCCCGTGGTAACCTTACGTCAACCTACGACAAGGCGCACTACGACAAGGAAACATGTAAACTTCGGCGCTATCCGGAAGCCGAGTCACGCTGGCGATGAACATCTCAGTGCGCATGTCATACCTCCTTTACAAGATGCGAACATTATACCACAACCCGACAGATTGTCAAATTCGCTTTTCAATCCCAGGTGTATTTCACTTTTGGGGCGAGTGTCATTGCGAGCCGAAGGCGAAGCAATCCCCACCCCGCGAATTGGAGATTGCTTCGGCAAAAAAGACGCCTCGCAATGACACATGACGCTGTCTTTCAGTCTTGCCCCCAAATTGAAATGCACGTTTCAATCCCCCGCTTCTTCCTCGACGACCTCCTGGGGATTAGCCTCTCCCTGAGGCGCTTGTTGCTGCTCTCCCCAACGATCAAGAAAAAAAGTGGTTGTGGCGTAAACGGCTCCCGCCACAGGAATGCCGAAGACGAAGCCCCACAGGTCGATCAGCCGGACACTGATCATGATGGCCGCCAAGATGAGCAGCGGGGGCATGCCCACGACTTCGCTCATGATCTTGGGCATCAGAATATGGAGGAGGACTTGCTGGTAGGCAGTCATGATCAACAGCATCCAGATGGCCAGGCCGGGATTTTGGAAGAGGGCGATGATAGCGGGGAGAACCATAGCGATGGGCGCCCCGATGACGGGGATGAACATCAGCAGCCCGGCCAGGAATCCAATGGCTACGGCAAAGCGCAGTCCGGCGATGGTCATGACCAGGGTGACAAACACGGCATAGAGCAGCGCCATGACCAATTGGCCGCGAATGAAACCGCCAAAGGTGCGCTCTATGCTCCTACCCGCTACGGCTAATTCATCGTGGTACTCGACGGGGACCAGGGCTAGAGTCTGTTTGAGCACCTTCTTGCCATCCAACATCATGTAAAAGCTGAGAATGATGATGATGAATGCGCTGGCCACCCCCGAGACCACTTGGGTAACCACGACCAGGGCATTCTGGATGATCGCTGCGCCGATGGTCTCAGCTCGCCGCGTCATCTCCCCAGGCTGATAGATGGGCGTCAGGTCTACATAGATGTTCCGCTTGGCCAGATTCTCCTGCAGATTCTCGGTCCAGTCGGGCGCCTGGGCAATGTATTCGGGAAGCTTGGCTCCTAGTTGGGAAAACTGAGTCACAACCAGAGGCACCAAGAAGATAGCGATGACGACCAGGGCCACGACCAAGCCCAGGTAAACCAGGCTAATGGCCAGGCCACGGGGGAGACGCAGGTTCTCCAAAACGCGGGCCGCTCGGTCGGCCCCACGCTGCCGTACCCACCTTGTGAGAAAGCGGGGTGCGGGACGACCGCCGAGCATGTCAACGATGGGCGCTAGGATAAAAGCGATAAGCCAAGCCAGGGCAAAGGTCAGGATGATGTCGCCAAAGAAACCGCTCAACTGCCAGGCCTTTTCAAACAGGAAGATGGCAGCGCTGATGGCGACCAAGACGACGGCAGCCTGCGTCCAACGATCGCGTTCCACGCTTCACCTCCTGAACTGGGTAACGAGTCAACGAGTAACGAGTCAATGAGTATGCCTCAACGAGGTACCTGTTATTTTACACCACCTTGTCTGTTTAAGCAACACCGGATTTGAGGTGGTCTCCCCGTGAAGTGCTGCTGGTCCACCAGCGCCTACCTGGGCTGACCTGCTCCCGCTGGATCTGGCGATCCAGCGGCTTGGCGGCGGGATCTGGCGATCCCTTCGGAGCAATTATTGAGGAGCAACACCCAAGAGGGAGACTACCGGATTTGACATTTTGCCGCGAATATGGTACACTCTACTACAAATCAAACACCGTCAAAGACTGGGAACAGGACTAGTAAGCCTTCAAGCGGGGCCTCAGAGAGTCGGGGTCAGTGGGAGCCCGGCGCCGGCGCGAAGGCCGAATGGACCTGGGAGTCGCAGGCCGAACGGGGAGGTCCCCCAGTAAGCCGAGCCGGAGTCGCCACCGTTATCAGGGCCGAGGGTATCGGACAGCATCGCCGCTGTCCCGTACCTGCAATGAGTGAGGCTGGCTCACAACCCATCCGCTGTCATGGCGGATTTTTTCGTTTCGGGGAGTCAGCCTAAGAGGGGTGGCACCACGAGATCAAGGCTCTCGTCCCATCAGGGGACGGGAGCTTTTTGTATTCAGGAAGGAGGAACGAAACCATGACCGAAACCGGTCTCTTTACTCGAAGACGAGCTGAAAGGGCCATTCATACCTAACGTAAAACGTGAAACGTGAAACGTAAGACGTAAACCATGAACCCAAAACACAAAGGAGGAAACGCAAAATGAAAGACACCAAGATTCTTCTCAGCGAGAAAGAGATCCCTACCCAGTGGTACAATATCCAGGCGGATCTACCGAAGCCGCTGCCGGCCACGCTGCACCCCATCACGCTTCAGCCGTGCGGCCCCGCCGATCTGGCCCCCCTCTTTCCCATGGCTTTGATCATGCAGGAGGTTAGCCAGGAGCGGTGGATTGACATCCCGGAGCCAGTGCGGGAAGTCTACAAGCTCTGGCGCCCCACGCCTCTCCATCGAGCGCGGCGTTGGGAGCAGGCGCTGGATACTCCGGCCCACATCTACTACAAGTACGAGGGGGTCAGTCCGCCGGGCAGCCACAAGCCCAACACCGCCGTGGCCCAGGCCTTCTACAACAAGGAGGAGGGGCAGACCCGCCTGAGCACCGAGACCGGGGCGGGGCAGTGGGGCAGCGCTTTGTCCTTTGGCTGCAACCTGTTCGGCCTGGAGTGCAAGGTGTACATGGTCAGGGTCAGTTACGATCAGAAGCCCTTCCGCAAGAGCATGATGCAGGCCTGGGGCGCTCAGATCGTACCTAGTCCCAGCCAGGACACAAACTATGGGCGTCAGCTCCTGGCCGAGGATCCGGAGTGCACCGGCAGCCTGGGCATCGCCATCAGCGAGGCAGTGGAGGACGCCGTCACCCACGAGGGCACCAAGTACTCCCTGGGCAGCGTGGTCAACCACGTCCTGATGCACCAGACCGTAGTTGGACTGGAGGCTAAGAAGCAATTCGAGGTGGCGGGGGAGTACCCGGACATCATGATCGGCTGCATCGGCGGCGGTTCAAACTTCGCCGGTTTTGCCCTACCCTTCGTTCGTGACAAGATCGTCGAAGGCAAAGACACCCGCTTTATCGCCGTGGAGCCTGAGGCCTGTCCATCGGTCACCAAGGGCCTCTACGCCTTCGACTGGGGCGATACGGCCAAGACAGGGCCGGTGGTTAAGATGCACACCCTGGGCCACAGCTTCGTCCCCCCGCCCATCCACGCCGGCGGGCTGCGCTATCACGGCATGGCCCCCATCATCTGCCACCTGCACCAACTGGGGCTCATGGAAGCGGTGGCCCTGCATCAGAACCCGGTCTTCGCCGCCGCAGTGAGCTTCGCCAGCGCCGAGGGCATCATCCCCGCGCCTGAGCCGGCCCACGCTATCAAGGCGGCTATGGACGAGGCCCTCAAGTGCAAGGAGACGGGCGAGGAAAAAGTGATCGCCTTCAACCTGTCCGGACACGGTCACTTCGACATGAAGGCCTATGACGACTACTTCGCGGGTGCGTTAGTAGATTACGAGTATCCTGAGGAGAAGGTCAAGGAGGCGCAAAAGGAGCTGCCCAAAGTAAGTGATTAGGCAGCTAGCTGGCTAGGCGGTTGGATTGCTCGCGACCGAGTTACCCAGCCGCCTAGCCACTCTCTTGGAGGTAGATTTGACATTCTGCCCTCGTCGTGGTATCATCAAGCCCAATTGAATATCACTGGATGAAAATCTTTCTTCATCAAGAGAGGTGGAGGGACCGGCCCTGTGAAGCCTCGGCAACCAGGTTCGTACATTCGTGATTCGTACGTCGTAGATTCGTGTCGCAGCTAATGGATGTTACGGATCTACGAATTCCGAATCTACGGATACGGATTTACGAGCCATGGTGCCAAGTCCGGCAGACCCTCAGTGGGTTCTGGAAGATGAGAGCATTGCGACGGCGCGAGCGCCTCTTCACGATATCTGCTGAAGAGGCGTTTTTGTTCCCTCTCCTCTCTTGATAAGATGTAAGCATAGGTCGTTAAACGACCGGAGAGGAGACTGTCCGTGACCAACCATTTCTCAACCCAAGCCGTACACGCCGGCGAGGAGAAACGCAAGCCCTACGGCGCCATCACCACCCCCATCATCCAAGCCTCGACCTACACCTTTGAGAACACGGCCGAAATCCTGGACTACATGCACCGCCTAGCGGCCAACGATCCGGAGGCGCGGGACGAGTACGGGCGCTACGGCAACCCGACCCAAAAAGCGGCGGAGCGCAAGATCGCCGCACTGGAGGGAGGCGAACAAGCGCTGCTCTTCGCCAGTGGAATGTGCGCCATCACCACCACCCTGTTTACCCTGCTGGCCAGCGGCGACCACCTGGTGCTGCTCAGCGGCGTCTACCGCCGCACGCACGAATTTGTCTTCAGCTACTTGAGCCGCTGGGGAATCGAGGCTACACTGGCGCCGATTGACGATCCCGCTGCACTGGCCTCGGCCATCCGCCCCACCACCCGCCTGATTTTTTCCGAGACGCCCACCAATCCCTATCTGCGCGTTATCAACCTGGCGTCCATGGTCGAGATCGCCCAGCAGCACGGCGTCGCCACCATCCTGGACAGCACCTTTGCCACGCCCATCAACCTGCGCCCGCTGGAGCACGGCGTTGATCTGGTGATCCACAGCGCGACCAAGTACCTGGGCGGTCACAACGACCTGCTGGCCGGAGCGGTCATTGGCCCCCGCGAGACACTGGCCCCGATCCAAGCGGCGCGGGGGGTGCTGGGCGGCATCAGCAATCCCCACGACGCCTACCTGCTACTGCGCGGCCTGAAGACGCTGGAGCTGCGCGTCCGCCGCCAAAACGAGAACGGCCAGCGCGTCGCCCAGTTCTTGGAGGGGCGCCCTGCCGTCCGCTGCGTCCATTACCCCGGCCTGCCCAGCCACCCCGATTACGACATCGCCCAGCGGCAGATGAGCGGATTCGGCGGCGTGGTCAGCTTCGAGATCGAGGGCGACGGCGATAAAACGTCCCGCTTCGTTGATCTCCTGCGTCTGCCCTACATCGGCCCTACGTTGGGCGGCGTGGAGAGCATCGTCGAACAGCCGGCCACCCTGTTCTCCCTGGATCGCGAGGAGCGCTGCCAGGCGGGCATCAAAGACAATCTGGTGCGCTATGCGCTGGGCATCGAGGACGCCGACGACGTAATCGCCGACCTGGACCAGGCGCTGGCGCGGATATAGATCAGGTGCATTTCACTTTTGGAGCGAGTGTCATTGCGAGCCGAAGGCAACCGCAGGTTGCACGCAATCCCCACCCCGCGAATTGGAGATTGCGTCGTTTTCACTTCCAAGTTCGGCAAAAAAGACGCCTCGCAATGACACATGACGCTGTCTTTCGGTCTTGCCCCCAAATTGAAATGCACGTTATAGATCGGTCGTTGTTGACAAATCCTGCCGGATGCGATATAATATCTTCAGTACACTCTGAAAGCAATTTCATCCTCTATCCGGAACTCCTCCTCATGAGGGAGGAAGGAGACCACTCATCAGTGGCGATGGCAAGACTCTTCCTCTTGAGAGTCCCGATCCGTAAATCCCGCTAGTTGTGTTCTTCACAAAGGAGGTGATCACGGACAGGTTAACCTCTCGCAACACAGGGATGTCCCCCCTATCTCCATTTCCCTCACAGTCCAGGAAACTGCGATTTCTTGGACAAGATTATCACAAGACTTAAGGAGGAGACTAAAATGTTTGGTAAAAAATTGTGGGCTCTGCTTTTGGTGCTGGTCCTGATCCTGACCGCTTGCGCCCCAGCCGAGGAGTGTCCCGAAGTCGAATGTCCTGAATGCCCCGAGGTGACTGCGGTTGGCGGGGAGCGTTTCCAGCTCATCAAGGACCGAGGATACGTGATCTGCGGCGTCAACCAGGAGCTGCCGGGCTTTGGCTACATCAACCCTGAGGGTGAGTTCGCCGGCTTCGACGTTGACTTCTGCAAAGCCATCGCCGCCGCAGTCTTTGGCGACGCCACCGCGGTAGAGTACCGCCCGCTGACCGCGGCTGAGCGACTGCCGGCCCTCCAGACCGGCGAGATTGACGTCTTGCTTCGCAACACGACCTGGACCCTCACCCGCGATACGGCCAACGAGCTGGACTGGGCTGCGGTGAACTTCTACGACGGCCAGGGTATGTTGGTGCGGGCGGACAGTGGTTTCAAGACCCTGGAGGACATGGAAGGAGCCACGGTCTGCTGCACCACGGGCACCACCACGGAGATGAACCTGGCCGACGCTTTCCGCATGAGGGGCGTCGATTACACCCCGCTGCTGTTCGAGAGCACCCAGGACACGAACACGGCCTACGAAGAGGGGCGTTGCGACGGAGAGACGTCCGACAAGTCGCAGTTGGCCGCGCTGCGTTCGGCCATGGCCAACCCCGAGGACCACGTCATCCTCGACGTCACCATGTCCAAGGAGCCCCTAGGACCGCTGACCGCTCACGGTGACAATAAGTGGAACGACGTGGTGCGATGGGTGACCTGGGGAATGCAGGAGGCCGAGGAGGTGGGCGTCAGCTCCCAGAACCTTGACCAGATGCTCTCCAGCGACAACCCGACCGTCAAGCGCCTGCTGGGCGTCGAGGGCGAAGTGGGCAACTCGCTGGGCCTCCCCAACGACTTCATGGTCAAAGTCATCAGGCAAGTAGGCAACTACGCCGAGGTGTACGACCGACACCTGGGGCCGGAGGGCATAGACATTCCGCGCGGACCCAACGAGCTGTGGATCAACGGCGGATTGATCTACCCCATGGCCTGGCGGTAAAACAGGCAGCCCCCCCTTTCATCCCCCCCAACTTTTGGGGGGAAAGAGGGGGGGATGGGTGCAGCCCGACCTGCTCAGCGAGGCTGTGTCGGGCTGCATCCCTTGTGAAAGGGGGCAAGCGTGAGCCGAGGTGCGGCGACGGCGGAACGCCGAGCAGCGGTGCCGTTCTGGCGCGACGAGCGCGTGCTAAAAGTGCTGGCCCAGATCGCGTTCGTGGTTCTGGTGCTCGCCATAGGCTTCTGGGCGCTCTCGAACTACAGAGAACGAGGGCTTAAATTCAGTTTTGACTTCCTGGACGAGGAGGCCAGTTTTGACCTGGCGGAGGGGATAGCGTTCAGCCCCACCGACTCGTATGCCCGCGCGTTTCTGGTCGGCGTGGTCAACACGGCTCGGGTGGCCAGTCTGGGCATCGTCTTTGCCACCCTCCTGGGCCTGATGGCTGGCGTGGCCCGCTTGTCCGACAACTGGCTGGTCAGCAAGATCGCCAGCGTCTACATCGAGATTATCCGCAACACCCCCCTGTTGGTGCAACTCTTCTTTCTATACTTCGCCGTCATCCTCAAGCTGCCCCAGCTCAAGGTGAAGGACGAGATCACGGCCATCACCCTGCCCGGTCCCACCTATCTGAGCAACCGCGGTCTGGCCATGCCCTGGCCGCGTCCTTCGGAGTCCTTTGGCTGGTGGTGGCCCTCTCTCGTGGCGGCCCTCGTCGTGGCGGTGGTTCTGTGGATGCTGCGCGCTCGCGGCGTGCAACGTACAGGACGCCCCAGCTTCAATTTCCTGTGGGTGGTCATCGCCTTCGTCACCATCCCTGTCATGGGCTGGCTCGCAGCGCCAGGGAATCCGCTGGCCCTCGACACACCGGCTGTAGAGGGCTTGAGAATCAGAGGCGGCACCGTTCTTTCGCCAGAATTCGTGGCCTTGACGGTCGGTCTGGTGGTCTACACCGGCGCTTTCATTGCCGAGGTCGTGCGGGCCGGTATCCTGGCCGTACCCAAGGGTCAGACCGAAGCAGCCAGGGCACAGGGGTTCACGAGTGGGCAGATTTTGCGCCTGATCGTCCTGCCGCAGGCCCTGCGCGTGATCATCCCGCCGCTGATCAGTCAGTACCTTAACCTCACCAAGAACTCTAGCCTGGCTATCGGCATCGGCTTTCTGGATCTGTACGCCGTATCCCACACCATGCTGAACCAGTCCGGCCGAGTGGTCGAGGTCTTCTTGATGATTATGGCCAGCTATCTGACCATGAGCCTGACTATCTCGTCGGTCATGAATTTCGTCAACCGCCGCATTCAGATTGTGGAGAGATAGGAGAAGGGACAAAGGGCAAGGGATTAGGGAATCATGCAAGACGAGAAAATGAACACCGCAAAGGTAGTCAGGCCGCCGCGCACCGAAGTTGGCCTGCTGGGCTGGCTGAAAAAGAACCTGTTCAGCACGTGGTACAACGCACTGCTCAGTATCTTCTCGGCGGCCTTCATCTACGTTGTGCTGCGTGGGGTCATCACCTGGGTCGTGCGGGATGCGCGATGGAAGGTAATCACCACCAACTTCAGGGTGTTTATGATCGGTCGCTATCCCGCAAAGGAAGCCTGGCGCGTGTTGGCCAGCCTGGGCATCGTCGTGCTCCTGGCATCGCTCACCTGGGTGTTGCGGAGAGCAGAGGGCAAACCACGGCGTTGGCTGGTGATCGGCTGGCTGCTGTCCCTTCCCCTGATCACCATCCTGCTGCGGGGATTCTCACGGGAGAGCCCGTTTCTGCCCCTGGTGTCGGAGAACGTGTGGAGCGGGTTGATGCTGACGCTCGTGTTGGCCATCGTCGGGATCGTGGCCTCGTTTCCGCTGGGCGTCCTGCTGGCCTTGGGCCGCCGCAGCGACTTGCCGGTCATCAAGGTGCTCTGCACGGTGTACATCGAGACCATCCGTGGGGTTCCGCTCATCAGCGTGCTCTTCATGAGCCAGTTGATGCTGCCGCTCTTCCTGCCCCCGGAAATCCGGCTCAGCACGGTCATGCGCGCGCTCACCGGCATCACCCTGTTCAGCGCGGCCTACACCGCCGAGAACGTGCGCGGCGGGCTGGCCGCTATTCCCATGGGCCAGTACGAAGCCGCCAGGGCGGTGGGGTTGAACGAGGCGCTGGTGATGGGGTTGATCGTGCTGCCCCAGGCACTCCGCGCCGTGATCCCGGCCATCGTCGGGCAGTTCATCAGCTTGTTCAAGGACACCACGTTGGTGGCCATCGTCGGCCTGACGGACTTGTTGGGCATCGCCAAGTCTGTGACGGCTCAGAAAGAGTTCATCGGCCTGCACAAGGAGGCCTACGCCTTCGCTGCGGTCATATTCTTTATCTTTTGTTATATCATGTCCCACGCCAGCCGTCGCCTGGAGCAGTCGCTGGGGGTGGGGGAGCGGTAGAACATGTTGATCAGGGATCAGGGAACCAGGAAATCGGTTTCCCACTATCCTGATTTCCTGATTACTCATTCCCTGATCACTGGGTTGAGGGAAAGCTAATGGCTAACGAGAAGCTCGAAACTGGAGAGGACATTATCATCTGCCGCGACGTGCACAAGTGGTTTGGCGATTTCCACGTGCTGCGGGGGGTGAACGTGACCATCAAGAGGGGCGAGGTGGTCGTCGTCTGCGGGCCATCGGGGGGCGGCAAGTCTACCTTTATCCGCACCATCAACCGCCTGGAGGAACACCAGCGAGGCGACATCATCGTGGACGGCATCGAACTGACCAGCGACCTGCGCAATATCCATGCTGTTCAGCGCGAAATCGGGATGGTGTTCCAATCGTTCAACCTGTTTCCGCACCTGAAGGCCATTGACAATGTCACGCTGGCTCCCATCTGGGTGCGGAAGTGGCCGAAGGAGAAAGCGGTGAAGGCGGCCATGCAGCTTCTGGAGCGAGTGGGCATCCCAGAGCAGGCCTACAAGTACCCCGGCCAGTTGTCTGGTGGGCAGCAGCAGCGAGTGGCCATCGCCCGCGCCCTGGCCATGCAGCCCAAGATCATGCTGTTCGACGAGCCCACCTCCGCGCTGGACCCGGAGATGATCAAAGAGGTGCTCGACGTGATGGTCGAACTGGCCCTCTCGGGGATGACCATGATCGTCGTCACCCACGAGATGGGATTCGCCAAAGAGGTAGCCCATCGCATCATCTTCTTCGCTGACGGGAACATCGTCGAGCAGAACGCGACGGAAGAATTCTTCAAAAATCCGCACGAGGACCGCACCAAGCTGTTCCTGAGCCAGATTCTGACCCACTAAACTAGAAGTTGGAGGTTAGGGGTTGGATGTTGGAACAATTCAACCTCTAACCTCCAATCTCCAGTTTTACTTCTCCATAATTTTGCTCAGTTCGCAGAGGCTCAAATCCAGCTCTTTCTGCCGAGTCAATACATCGTCCAGGGGCGTGAGGACAATCTGGTTACCGATCAGGCCCACGATGTGGCCAGCGTTGCCCTGGTAGAGCTCTCTGACGGCGGCGGCGCCGAGCCGGGTAGCAAGGAGCCGGTCGAAGGCCAGGGGCGCGCCGCCCCGCTGGATGTGTCCCAGCACGGTGACTCGCACCTCAAAGCCCAGCTCTTCCTGTCTCTCACAGAGATGATCGGCCACAGCCTGGGCGCCGGGCTTATGCCCCTCGGCCACCACGATGATGCAGTGGGCCTTCCCCCGCACGTAGGCGTCTAACAAACCTTGGGCTACCTCTTCCAGAGTGGTCTCAGCCTCAGGGATCAGGATCATTTCTGCCCCACCAGCCATCCCCCCCATCAGAGCCAGGTATCCGGAGTCGCGACCCATGGTCTCGATCAAAAAGGCCCTCTGGTGAGAAGAGGCCGTATCCTTGATTTTGTCAATGGCGTCCAGGATGGTGTTGAGAGCGGTGTCCACGCCTATGGCAATGTCCGTGCCCACTACGTCGTTATCAATCGTAGCGGGCACGCCGACCACCGGAAAGTCCAGGTGATGAAGGGCGCAAGCTCCAGCCAAGGAGCCGTTGCCGCCGATGACCACCAGGCCGTCAATGCCGTGCCGATTGAGGCAGCGCAAGCCCTCCCGTTGGCCCTTGGGCGTTTCGAACTCGGGGGCGCGGGCGGTGCCTAAGAAAGTGCCCCCTCTGCCGATGATGCCCCCCACCGAGCGCGCGTCGAGAGGAATGATCTCCCCGTCCATCAGTCCGGCATAGCCCCGCTCAATGCCCATCACCTCCAGGTCGTATCCCAAGGCCATCCTGGTCACCGCACGGATACAGGGATTCAAGCCTGGCCCATCCCCCCCGCTGGTCAGTACACCGATGCGCTTCATTGCCAACCTCCTGTTTTAGACTCTCTTGAATCTCAATCCTCGGTCACGTCCGCCAACTGCCCCCCTGTGATCTCCAGCAGGGTTTGGTAGGAGATGGGGAAGACGGCGCGCGGAGAGCCTGCCGCCGCGTAAAGCTCTTCGAACCGCTCCAGGCTCCGATCAATGAGAATGGGCAACTCAGCCTTGTGAGCCACCGGCGGCACACCGCCAATGGCGAAGCCCGTAGCCTCCCGCACCTGGTCGGCGTCAGCGATCATCACCCGCCTAGCTTTGAGGAGCTTCTCCAGCTTCTTGTGATCAGCCCGCTTATCCCCCGCCACCAGAACCAGCACCGGCTCCCCGTCGGCCAGGAAAACCAGGGACTTGACGATGGCGCCCAGGGGCGCTCCCACGGCTTCGGCGGCCATCGCTGCCGTGCGGGTGCTCTCTGCCATCTCCATCACTTCGATGGTTAATCCGCAGCTTTTCAGATGTTGCTGAACCCTATCTGCCGAGCTCATTTTGGATGACGACCTGCTCATCTTCAGACCCCCTTCTTGGCGGCTTTGGATTGAATACCGGTAGGACAACCATATATTATCACGAGTTGGCCAAACATGCAACCCGCCAGGTGTTTTTGACAATAGACCTAATCGGTGCTATCATACCCAACTGAGTCAGTCACATGGGCGCATTACGCAATTGGTATCTGAATCTATCCGATAGGCAGAGGACGACCTATGGCTTCTTAACAGCCATCATTCTCCTCACCCTACCCTGCTATTGTCTGGGATTGGTGGCTCTGACCCTTGCGCCCCCTCCACCCACCGCGTTTACTTCGACCTTCACGCCATCGCCCTCTCCCACGGCGACATTTACGCCCATCCCTACCTTCACACCATCCCCCACATTCACCCCCAGCCCCAGCCCGACCCTCGAGCCGACGCCTACCCAGTGGCTGCCTTCGCCGACGGCCACTTGGACGGCCACTCCCACCAGTACTCCCACGGGGACCGCCACGCCGACGGTTACACTGACTACTACCGTGACGCCAACGGCGTCGCCTTCCCCGACCAGCACCGACACGCCGACCAGCACGACCACGCCTACGGAAACGCCCACCGAGACGCCCACAGCCACCGTGACGCCGACGCAGCCGCCAGCCACCCCCACAGCAACCGACACGCCCACGTCCACCCCCACGGCATCGCCGACGGCCACCGCAACCAACACGCTGACAGCCACTGCAACGCACACGCCAACGTTGACATCAACACCTTCGCCAACCAGCACAGCCACGCCCACCGCGACGCCGACCACGCCACCGCCGACAGCCACCAGCACAGCCACACCTGGGCCCACAGAGACGCCTGCAGAGACGCCCACGCCTTAGTTAGAGACGAGAAACCAGGTTTTTGGCTGATGAGAGACCCATTTGATCTCCCAAGAAATCCCAAGAGAAGAATCTTATTGCTCAGACACAGAAAAACCTGGTTTCTAGGTTTGACAGCAGGCCAAATCGGCCTATAATATCACGGGCTATGGAAACGTGAAGACGTGTTGCGTGTTGCGTGACGGAACACGGAACACGCGACACAGAATACACAGCGAGGAGGCCGTGAACATTGCAGATAGCGCCATTGCTAAAGAAGCTTTCCCAGGCTAACGGGGTCTCGGGTTACGAGGCCGAGGTGCGGGAGACGGTAGCCGAGGAGTTCGCACGATACGCCGACGAGGTGAAAACCGACAAGATGGGCAACGTCATTGCCCTGAAGCGGGGAGAGGGCGCGGAGCCCCGCCGCCGCATCATGCTGGCCGGCCACATGGATGAGATCGGGCTGATGGTGACCAAGCTAGAGAAGGGGTTCCTGCACTTCACCTCGGTGGGCGGCTTCGATGTGCGCACCCTCCTGGGACAAGAGGTGACCGTGCATGGCCGAAAGGATTTGCCGGGCATCATCGGCAGCCGTCCTCCCCATCTGCTTCCGCAAGAGGAACGCGAGAAGACCATCCCCATAGATAAGCTGTTCATTGATGTAGGCATCGGCCAAGAGGAGTTGGAGAACCTGGTGCGCGTGGGCGATTTGGCGACCTTGGGGCGAGAGTTCACGCAACTTCGGGGAGGGCTGGCGGCCGGGAAGGCCCTCGACGACCGGGCGGGGGTGGCGGCCATTCTGGTCTGCCTGGAGGGACTTGCCTCCGTCAGGCACGCCTGGGACGTCTACGCCGTGGCCACAGTGCAGGAGGAGGTAGGATTGCGCGGCGCCATCACCAGCGCGTACGGCCTGGCCCCCGACGCGGCCATCGCCGTTGACGCCACCTTCGGCAGGCAGCCTGGGGTTTCCGAAGCAGAGACCGTCGAAATGGACAAAGGTCCCGCCATCGGCTTCGGCCCCAACGTTCACCCCAGGCTCCACGAAGCGCTGGTCGAGGCGGCCACGGAATTGGAGATCCCCTACCAGGTCGAGGCCGTCCCCGGCCGAAGCGGCACCGACGCCTGGGCCATCCAGGTCACGCGGGAAGGCATTCCCACCGCCCTGCTCTTGATCCCCCTGCGCTACATGCACACCTCAGTGGAGACCCTCTCCCTCAAGGACGTGGAGCGGACGGGGAGGCTGATGGCGGAGTTCGTCGGTAGACTGGATGAGGGATTCATGGAGAGAATGAGATTGTAGATTCGGGACTCATAGATTCGTGTCCTCAACCCGCGAATCTACGAATCTACGAATCTACGAGTTTACGAATCTACGAATCCACGAATCTACGACTCCGCGAATCCGCGGGTCACGAATTTTGAGGAGGGAAATTGCTTTTAGAAAAGTTGTCTCAGGCTTTCGGGGTATCGGGCTGCGAGGACGAGGTCCGCGAGATCATCACGGACGCCATCAAGGACCACGTGGACGAGGTCCGCGTGGACAGCATGGGCAACCTCATCGCCCTGAAGCGGGGAACGGGGGAATCCGAGCTCAAGGTGATGGTGGCGGCTCACATGGACGAGGTGGGACTGATGATCACCCACCTCGATGAGGAAACCGGCGCCATCCGCTTCCGACCAGTGGGCGGAATTGACGACCGCATCTTGCTGTCCAAAGTCGTGCTCATCGGCAAAGATCGGCTGCCCGGCATCATCGGCGCCAAACCCGTACATCTGGTGAAAGAAAAAGAGCGCAAGCAGGTGGTCAAAGTGGACCAGATGGCCATAGACATCGGCGCCAAAAACAAGGCAGCGGCGGAGGAAGCGGTCAAGGTAGGCGACTACGCCGTCTTCGCCACCGACTTCTGCCCGTTGACGGAGGACGGGCTGCGAACGGTCAAAGGCAAGGCGTTCGACGACCGAACCGGCTGCGCGGTGCTGATCGAGCTGCTGAAGGAGCGCTATCCCTTCGACCTCTATTCGGTTTTCACCGTCCAAGAGGAGGTCGGCCTCAGGGGGGCGCGGGTGGCGGCCTACGCCATCGAGCCCGACGTGGCCTTCGCCCTGGAGGGCACCATCTGTGATGACATGCCCAAGAAGAAGGACGTGAGTCCCTCCACCGAGTTGGGAGCCGGCCCGGCCATCACCATCATGGATCGCTCCTTCATCGCCGACAGAAATCTGGTCAAGCTGCTGGTGGAGACGGCCGAGGAGCTCGACATCCCCTATCAGTTCAAGCAGCCCGGCGTGGGCGGGACCGATGCTGGAGCCATCCACCTGGTGAAAGAGGGCGTGCCCTCGGTCACCGTGGCCGTGCCCTGCCGCTACATTCACTCGCCGGTCTGTTTGCTGAGCTTGGAGGATTTCGAGAACACGGTGCGATTGATGAAGGGAGCGCTGGCTAGGCTGGCAGTGTCTATCTGATTTGGGACTGAGAGGATACAAATATGGACAAGAAGGTGGCCGAGATGATCCAGGCCTACGCTGCCGCCGGGGACTTCTTGGAGGCGGAGCGTAGACAGAAGCTGGCAAACATGACGCAGGAGGAATCAAGGGCAATTTTCGAGGAATTGTATGCACTTTGGAGCCAAGCGGGTCGTGAGGCGGGGGGAGTCTGGGGGGCATTGAATCGCCTGAAGGTTGACCACCTCACTGAGCAGCGCCGTATCTTTGAACAACTGGCGCGTCGAGGGGGGTGGTTATGATCCGGCCTCTCGAAGCTGCCTGGGAATTACATGAGTTCTTGACAGCTCATGAGATACCTTATGTCATCATTGGTGGTTTAGCCGTTCAATATTGGGGGCAGCCCCGTTTGACCGTTGACGTTGACCTAACCGTGCTTATTCCCCCCGAGGACATCGCCGATTTTGTGCAGATGATCGTGAAGCATTTCGATTCGCGAGTTCCCGACCCCGTGGGTTTTGCGCGTCAGGCGCGCATGATATTGATCCGAGCGTCCAATGGTTGCGAGGTGGACATTTCGTTAGCCCTCCCCGGCTACGAGGATGAGCTCTTACCACATGCCGTGGAGTGGCAAGTGGAGCCGGGTAAGCGTGTAAGTCTATGTTCGGCTGAAGACCTAATCATCCACAAAGCTGTGGCTGGACGACCGCAAGACTTAGCTGACATTGAGGGTGTAGTATATCGTCAAGGGGATAGGCTGGACGTTCAGTATATCCGGCGTTGGTTGCGCGAATTCGCCGCCGTGCTGGAGAATCCAGAGCTAGTAGAGCGATTCGAGTCGCCTTGGCAGAAATTGCACGATCTGTAATCCTTATGGGAATGCAGAGTATCCAGGCAATCACAACGTTTTTAGATCCATCAGGAGGCATTATCACATGAAAGAGCTGATCAAAAAACTAACCGAGACCTATGGCCCTTCGGGGCGCGAGGAGCAGATCAGGGAGGTGATCAAAGAGGAAATCGAGGAGCTGGCCGACGAGGTGCGGGTTGACAAAATGGGCAACCTGATCGCCCTCAAACGCGGCAGCGGTGATGGATTGAAGGTGATGCTGGCCGCCCACATGGACGAGATTGGCATCATCGTCACCCACGTGGACGAGAAGGGCTTTCTGCGCTTTGGCCGCGTGGGGGGAGTGCGTCCTCTGGCCCTGTTGGGCGGACGGGCCGTCTTCGCCGACGGCACGGTGGGCACCTTCGGCCTGGAGAAGCGAGAGCCGGAGGAAGAGAAGAAGGTGCCCGACCTGGACAAGCTCTACCTGGACGTGGGGGCCACGGACAAGGAGTCGGCGCCGGTGGGCGTGGGGGACATCGCCGGTTTTCAGCGGCCCTTCGCTGCTCAGGGCGATCGCCTCATGGCTAAGAGCCTCGACGATCGCATCGGCTGCGCTGTCTTGATCCAGGTCATGCGGGATCTTGAGGGCTCACCCCACGACGTCTACTTCGTGTTCAGCGTGCAGGAGGAGGTGGGATTGCGGGGGGCCACCACCTCGGCTTACGGCATCCATCCCGACTTGGGCATATCTGTAGATGTTACGGGCACAGGCGATACCCCGCAAGCGCACACCATGGCGGTCTCCTTGGGCGAAGGGCCAGCCGTCAAAGTCAAAGATGGAGGAATGGTGGCCCATCCAGCGGTGAAGAACCTGCTGATCGAAACCGCCGAGGCATCCCAAATCCCTTATCAATTGGAAGTCTTGACGGGGGGCACCACCGATGCCAGGGCCATCCAGGTCTCGCGGGAGGGTGTGCCGGCGGGTTGCCTCTCCATCCCCTGCCGCTACGTGCACACGCCCTCGGAGATGGTGGATGGCAACGACGTGCTGAACGCTGTGAAGTTGTTGGTGGCTTTGCTGTCGAGGCCCATCGAATTGAGTTGAGTGAGACCCTAAAGGTTTGGTGACCTGCGATCGTCAGTTGGATTCTCCGGGGGACGGAGGAGACTCCGATAAGGTTCTTGAGACCTGCGGTAAACCTTTAGGGTCTGTCTGCAGACTTCTAGAGACCCGCCATACAAAGCCAGGGCCAATGCCCTGGCTTTTGCTTGTTTATTTCCCTCATTTCTGGTATACTTATGCGCAGACGAGCGCCAGGGAAGGTCGGACTTGAGAGTGGCTATTGTGCACGACTGGCTCAACCAAAAAGGGGGAGCGGAGGCGGTTCTGGAGACGCTGGTGGAGATGTATCCCCAGGCTCCGGTGTACACTTCCATGTATTGGCCTCAGGCCATGCCCCGGCAGTACCGCTCTTGGGACATCCGTACCTCGTTCATGAACAAGCTCCCCCTGGTCAAGAGATACCATCAGCCCTTCCTCCCGCTGTATCCTCTGGCCTTCGAAAGCTTCGATTTCACGGGCTATGACCTGGTCATCAGCAACAAGAGCGGCTTCTGCCACGGCGTGATCACTTCACCAGATACTTTGCACATCTGCTACTGCCTGACCCCCACCCGCTTCCTGTGGAACTACCACGAGTACGTCCAGCGCGAGGGGGTGCCGAGATTGGCTCGCCTAGCTCTGCCGCCTTTTCTGAACTACCTCAGGCTATGGGATCAGGCCGCCGCCAATCGGGTAGACCACTTCGTCGCCATCTCTCGCACCGTCCAGCGGCGCATCGCCAAAACCTACCGCCGCGACGCTGCCATCATCTATCCCCCAGTAGACACAAACAGATTCGCTCCAAGCAGCTCGCACGACGATTACTTTCTCATCGTCTCCCGCCTCATTCCCTACAAACGCATTGACCTGGCGGTGCGGGCTTTCAACAAACTGGGCTTGCCGTTAGTGGTCATTGGGGACGGAAGAGATCGGGACAGCTTGCAGGCTTTGGCCGAGTCCAACATCCAATTCCTGGGCCGCGTATCCGACGAGGCGATTGGCGACTACTTGGCCCGCTGCCGCGCTTTCGTCTTTCCCGGCCAGGAGGACTTCGGCATCGCCCCTGTGGAAGCCCAGGCGGCGGGGCGACCCGTCATTGCCTATGCCGCCGGCGGCGCCCTGGACACGGTGCGAGATGGCGTAACAGGGACTTTCTTCTACGAGCAGACACCGGAGGCCCTGATCGAAACAGTCAGAGATTTCGACGAGACCGGCTACGATCCAGCCGTCATCCGCCGCCACGCCGAACAGTTTGACAAGCGGGTTTTCAAGGAGCGGCTGAGCGCGTTTATCGAGGAGAAGATTGCCGAGCATAAGAACACTGATGTGTAGGATTTGCGGATTCCTCCTCATTGGAAGTCGTTTGATCCGTAAATCCTGCCGATCCGTTGTTCTCAGGAGGCCATCATGGAACTTCGTCAGTATTGGCGGATCTTCTACAAGCGACTTTGGATGGTCATCGCTTTAGTGGCTATCGTCCTGGTCGTTAGTTTAGCCTTTCCACCGCAACGCCCAACCCTCTATCAAACCTCCATGCGCTTCACCGTCGCCGTGGTGCCGCAGCCCCGAAGTGACGATTACTACACCTACGACCATTACTACACCTGGATGTCTTCGGAGTACTTCGTTGACGATCTCACGGAGATCGTGGCGAGCGAAGCCTTCGCGCGGGCGGTTAGCGAGGATCTGTCCAGCAGTGGCCTTGATCTTTCGACCGGAGCTTTGCGCGGTTCGATGATGGCCGACAGAACGCACCGCATTCTGACTTTGCGCGTCACCTGGGGCGACCCAACGCAACTCGCAGAAATCGCCGACGCCGCGGCTGACGTGCTTCGAGAGCACAGCGCCGGTTTCCTGGGCCAGCTTGGCCCTACCGACACCGACATCCGCCTCATTGACTCGCCCGTGGTGCTGCCCGTCGCTCGCAGCCTGAAAGAGCAATTGGATCTGCCCATCCGCCTGTTTTTGGCCCTCGTAGCCGGCGTGGCCCTGGCCTTCCTGTTGGACTACTTGGACGACACCGTGCGCGACCGGTCTGAGGTGGAAGCGCTGGGACTAGCCGTTCTGGGCGAGATACCGCCCCTGTCCAGTGGCCGGCGGTTTCCCTGGCAGAGGAAGTCTTCCTAGAGCAAGTTGTTTTGCCCAAAAGCGGCGGCTATGGTACAATTAGACTGACCGCTATCGAGGACTGGAGTTTGGAGGAGGAAAGAGTGGAGATACAAGACTATTTTAAGATATTGTGGCGACGGGGCTGGATCATCGTCTTAGTTGCTGCCATCACCGCTGCCAGCGCCTACGGCTTCAGCAAGATGCAAACACCGGAATACAAAGGCAGCATCAAATTGCAGTTCAGGCCGGCCCGGCCCGATTGGGGACTGCAAAACGCGGCCAAGGGGTTGCTCCCCAGTTACAGGGAATTCATAAGGAACGATAAAACGGCTAACGAAGTCATAGATCGCCTGCGATTGGACATGACCAGGGATTCCCTCCTGGGTAAGGTCGCCACCAGCGCCGACGAAGCGACCTTTGCCATCCAGATTGATGCTCGCGATCACGATCCACAGGTAGCCAGCGACATAGCCCGGACCTTCGCCGAGGTGTTCAAGGAAGACCAGGACGAGTGGAATACGCACCAGGACAAGCGCGACCAAGTGCATGTGTATATATGGAACGAAGCCCGAGTCAGCCTCTCTAAACCCAAGACCAAAATAAACACCCTGGCCGGGGGTATCTTCGGCGTAATGCTGGGGGTGGTGATAGCCTTCTTCTTGGAGTGGCTGGAGTCGGACATCGTGCGCACCGCCGAGGACGTGGAGCGCCACGTCGGCGTCGCCGTGCTGGGTTCCATACCCGTTATCAGCTCCGAAGAGGTCGTACCCGTCAAGGCCAGGCGAAAGAGCCGCTGGTCTTTCTTGCAGAGTTTCAAATGAGTGTAGGAGGATAGATTTGCGATGACAACTGACCACGCCGTTCCCACTTCCAACGCCGTTCCCACTTCCAACGCCGTTCCCACTTCCAACGCCGTTCCCACTTCCGAGAAAGAGAGCTTAATCACTTTGACCAATCCGCGCTCGCCCGCCAGCGAGGCTTTTCGCACGCTGCGCACCAATCTGGAATTCTCCAGCCTGGACAAGCCCGTTAGAACCCTGGTGCTCACTTCCCCAGGACCTGACGAAGGCAAATCCACCACGCTGGCCAATCTGGCTATCACCATCGCCCAGGGAGGCAAGCGGGTGATCCTGGTTGACTGCGATTTGCGACGCCCCTCCCAGCACACCATCTTCGGCGTTCCAAACGGCGCGGGGCTTACCACGATGGTTGTCGAGGACCAGGCCATGGAGGATCCCCCTCTGCAGGAGATCGGCGTCCCCGACTTCTGGCTGCTTCCCAGCGGTCCCTTGCCGCCCAACCCTTCGGAGCTGCTGGGCTCGCGCCGCATGGAGGAAATCATCGCCGCCCTGTTGGAGCGAGCGGACATGATCCTCTTCGACGTTCCCCCCATCATCGCCGTGACCGATGCGGCCGTGTTGGCCTCCAAAGTGGACGGTGTGCTGCTGGTCTTCAAAGCCGGCGGCACCAAGAGGGATCACGCTCAGCGGGCCAAAGCCCTGCTGGAGAAAGTCAACGCCCGCCTGATCGGAGCCGTCCTCAACAACGTGCCCTTCGACGTCAGCCTGCATCGGTATTATGCGGAGCAGGAGTGAGCTTGATGATTTGATGGAGGAGAGTGAAGAATGGAAAACAAATTCACCGCAGTATTTGAGCAAGTTGGTGAGTGGTGGATTGGGTATGTCGAGGAGTTGCCCGGTGCAAACACTCAAGGCAAGACCTTGCAAGAAACGCGTGAGAACTTGAAAGAGGCTGTACAACTCATTATCGAAGCCAATCGGGAGTTAGCACAACGTGAGACTGTGGGCAAGCAAATCGTTCGCGAAGAGTTATTGGTAGCGGTGTAATGAAGCGCCGCGCATTGCTGAAACATCTCAGGCAGCACGGCTGTGAATTGCTGCGCGAAGGCTCCCGCCACTCAATCTACTGGAATCCTGCCTGCAGGAGAACAACCTCCGTGCCGCGCCATAGAGAGATTGTAGACAAACTTGCCATCAAGATTTGCAAAGACCTCGACATTCCTAAGGTCTGACACGCACTCTCAAATGCCAAAAGGGTCTGAAAACGGCAGAAGCTGAGAGGGAGGAATTTGTGAAAACAAGACCGATTCAACGGACGTTTCTCGTAGCCGGAATGACCGCCCTGCTGCTGGTCTCGTCTGCAGCAGGGTTGGCTGTGGGCCAGACAGCGGCTGCCACAGCCGACAGCCCCTGCGATAATGTCTGTGTGGACGCAAGCTGTCAACCTGTGCCCACCGATTGGCTGGGACCCATCGCCATCACCGACACGTTCATCATCTACCCCACCAGCGCCTGCCTCTGCGATAACGGGAGCCGGGTGGAGGGAGAGGGCGAGTTCTTCCTGCCCAACATCCAGACCGACCAGGGCACGGACGGCATCTACGTCAAGTTCGTCATGGACGTGGTGAGCCTGGTTCCCACGCTGGAACTGGAACCCCAGTGCGTCCAGTTCACCGGCGCCTGGGAGGAAGGGATCCCCATCGGCGCGTCGGGCTTCCTGCTGACCAGCATGGAGGGGGAGGTGATCCTCGAGCCAGAGCCCTCTGTTGAAGTGAGCGGCACCATCGAGAGCAAACAGCAGATACCCGGCGATGGTCCGGCGGTGACCGGCGAGGGCGCGCTCTGGGTAGATCTCCAAGAGCCTTACGCAACGGGCTTCGAGGGGACCTTGACGGTGTACACTATCGCCGCCGTGCAAGCGGCCATGACTCTGGACCAGAGCTGGGGCTTGGCCGGATCGGTGACTCTGACGTCGTCGGCGTGCGACGGAGGCGCTTTCTTGCACGTGTGGGAAGAAGGCGACGAGGTTTACGGCTTCACCGGCAGCGCGTCGCTGACCTGTACCATCGAAGCCGATTCGCTGACCCCTGAAGGCTGGCCTGCCTACCTACCGGGCATCCCCGCTAACGACATCACCGTCACGGCGGACGGCGAGGTTGGCGAGTACTGCCTGACTTGCAGCGAAGGCCAGTGTGTAGAGAAAACCTACGGCATCTGGGCCGGCACCGCTCTCGATGTGTCCCTGCCAGAGTCTGTGGTCGAGCCAGGCACCGTCACCGCACGCTTTTTCGTCTCTTCGACCGGCATCCTATCCGCCACCACCAACCTGGAGCGCTGCGAAGAGTCAAGCCAGACGATAGCACGCAATGCGCAGCACGCAACACGCCACATGCAATGGAATGATGAGGCGTCCAACCTGGCCCTGTTCTGCCTGAATCAACCACCCACCATCAGCATCACCAGCCCCAGCGCGTCCGGGGAGGCCGTTTCCACTTCCGAGGCAGGCAGCGGAAGCTACACCATCCACTGGACGGCTGACGACGCCGACGACGAGGCCATCGTCTCGCTGTACTACGACCGCGATGGCGCGGGGCGCGACGGGCGGCTGATTGCCCACTGCCTAAGTGAGGGCGAAGGCAGCTACGTTTGGGACACGTCCGAGGTGGGCAGCGGCACCTACTACGTCTACGGTCGCAGCGATGACGGCAAGAACTTGGCCGTGGTGTCCTACAGCGCGGGCACGGTCCAGGTCGAGGACTCCACGCCGCCAGCGGCGCCCAGCGCGCCCTCGGTCAGCCTGGGGAGCGGTGGTGCGGAACTGAGCTGGCCGGCCAGCGCGGAGGACGATGTCATCGGCTATGAAGTGTACTATGGCTCCGAACCGGGCGCCTACACCAGCAGCTACAACGCCACCAACGTAACCAGCTTCCGCCTGCCCCAGAAGCCGTCGCCGCAGACGGCGTACATGGCCGTCAGCGCCTACGACAGCTCGGGCAACAGTAGCCCACTCTCGGAGGAGGTGCGGCTGTGGTTCGTGTATCTGCCGCTGGTGTTGAAGGATCATCTCTGAGCTCTCCCGGAAAGTGCTCTGAGCCCCGTCCCCGGGGCGATTTCCGCGAGGTGATTTCGCTGGCGACGCCGCCGCTTCGCTAACAGGGGACGGGGGCTGGGAGCATTCCCAAGGACTTTCCGGGAGATCTCATCTCTAGGAAGGGAGGTGTTGACATGGGTTCTGTCAAGAAATGGCGAAAGAAGAAGATCGCCAAGCATAAGCACAAGAAGCGACTGAAGAAATCCCGTTGGCAGAGAAGGACGAAGTAATAAGGAGTAACGATGAAAGGTTTGATCCTAAGCGGGGGCAAAGGCACGCGCCTACGGCCCATTACCTACACCAGCGCCAAGCAACTGGTGCCAGTGGCCAATCGCCCAGTGTTGTTTCGCGTCCTCGACGCCATGGTGGAGGCAGGCATCGGCGAAGTCGGCATCGTGGTAGGCGACACAGCGCCAATTATCGAGGAGGCGGTGGGCGACGGCTCTGCCTGGGGAGCTGAAGTGACCTACATCCACCAGGACGCGCCCTTGGGCCTGGCCCACGCCGTCAAAATATCCGAGGATTTCCTCACCAACGATCGCTTTGTGATGATCCTGGGCGACAACGTCATTGAGGGCGGCATCACTTCGCTGGTGAAGCAGTTCACTGGTAGCGACTGGAATGCTCAAATCGTCCTCAAGCAGGTGGACAATCCCCAGCAGTTCGGCGTGGCCGAGCTGCAAGATGGGCGCATAGTCCGCTTGGTGGAAAAGCCCAAGCAGCCCCCCAGCGATTTGGCCGTAGTGGGCATCTACATGTTCGACCATCATGTCTTCGAGGCTGTCAAGGCCATCAAACCATCCTGGCGGGGCGAATTGGAGATCACCGACGCCATCCAGTACCTGATAGAGAAGGACTATCAGGTCTATCCCTATGTGCATGAGGGTTGGTGGATTGACACGGGCAAAATGGAGGACATGCTGGAGGCCAACCGCCTGGTTCTGGAGTCCAACGAATCTCGGGTGGAGGGTCTGGTTGACGCCGACTCCAAGGTCAACGGCAAGGTGATCATCGAGAAGGACGCCGAGATCATCAACAGCACCGTGCGCGGCCCGGCCATCATCGGCGAACGGACCAAGGTGGTGAACGCCTACATCGGCCCCTACACCTCCATCTACCACGACTGCCTCATCGCCGACTGTGAGATCGAGCACTCCATTGTCATGGAGGATTGCAGAATCGAGGACATCCACCACCGCATCGAGGACAGTCTCATCGGGCGCAACGTAGAGATCGTCCGCTCGCCCGTCAAGCCCCGCGCCTACAAGATGGTGCTGGGGGATCACAGTAAGGTGGGGATACTTTAGACTAGGAGCGTGTCGGAGAAGACTTCGGAAGTCTCCATAGTAGCTCAAGCTCGCAGGGATTCAGGCGATTTCAGGTAGTTGATGCACCAAGAGTTCTGAGATTAAGACTTCCGAAGTCTGGGAGCATGACCTCTCCGACAGGCTGCTAGGGAGGAAAGTGGCATGCCGAATCTAAAGGTGAAACTGCCGTCTGAGGCATCGCAAGACATTGCCCGTTTGATAGCCTCAGGACGGTATAAAAGCATGGATGAAGTTTTGACCGCTGCCGCGCGCAATTTGGTCACCCTTGAGGAGGAGAAAGCCGCTGTCGAACTCGTGCCGCTCCGCCTCACGGCCCAGATCGAATGGTCAGACGGACAATGCTGTGCCTATTGCCCAGAGCTTGACCTGGCTACGGCGATGGATACCGAGGAGGAAGCCCTCACCGACCTGGCGGAGATGGCGGTGGAGTACGCGGAGGATTACCTGGAGGACCTGGCTTTTTATGCCAAAAGTCCCAATCGGGCGGAACATCTCCCATTTATCTTGGCTGTCGCCGAATGCACGACCGATGTGTACGATGTCGAAGGTGTGGGCAAGGTGCGAGGGCTTTTCGAGAGCAAGCACAAGGCGATAACCTAATGGCCGTCTTCACTTACAACGACTTCCGCAAAGTGCTCGCTCGTTTGAGCTTCGAGATGACACGTTCGCGCAAGCACGAAACCTGGGAAAAGCGTCTTCCCGACGGACGATCATACAGGGTGTCCATTAGGCATAAGCACGGTAGGGACATCCCTCGTTGGCTTTTCCACAAGATGCTGAAACAAGCAGGGATCGAGAGTGAGAAGGAATTCGTCAGGATACTACGTGGCAAGAGGCGAAGATGACCTTGTGAAGGAGAGTACAGTGCTCGGCTTTGACCGGATTACCTTTGATCCGAACATCATGGGAGGCAGAGCGTGCATCAGGGGCATGCGCATCACCGTGGCTTTGATCTTGAACCTGGTGGCTAACAGGATGACAATCGAGGATATCATCCAGGCCTATCCATATCTGGAGCCGGAGGATATACAGCAGGCATTGTGTTATGCCGCGGGGAGGTCACCGTGAAAACAACCCTAATCTACGCTGGCATCGCCGGCTATGGCTTCGAGAGCCTGGGCAAGGGAATGGAGGCGGGCTGGATCAACCACGGCCTGGCCCAGCTCTCCGCTTGCGCCAAGGCGGAAGGGTTCGAGGTGGACCTCATTGACCTGAGGGGCCTCAAAAACTGGGACGAGTTCCGAACAGAGCTGGAGCAGCGCCGCCCCGACGTCACGGGCCTGACCATGATGAGCGTAGACTACAACCCAGTGATGAGGGCCATAGACGTAATCAAGGACGTAGACCCCTCGACCATCACCGTCGTCGGCGGGCCGCACCCCACGCTGGTTCTGGACGAGGTGACGACCAGCCCCCAGATTGACTACATCGTCACCCACGAGGCGGAGATCACCTTCCCCAAGCTGCTGGCGGCCATCGAGAGGGGCGAGCCGCCAGAGGAGCGGGTGCTGGTCGGCGAGAGGCCCGACCTAGACGCCATCCCCTTCGTGGACCGTGACCTGTTCCTGGATGAGTGGCGCAAGTGCGGCTACGACCTCGATTCCCCAGAGGTGCCCTTCGTGCCAGAACTGCCGCCGCCCTTTCTGACCATCATCGCCGGGCGCGGCTGCATGTACAACTGTCGCTTCTGCCAACCAGCCGAGCGCATGATCTTCGGCAAACGGGTGCGCCGGCGCAGTGTGCCTAACATCATCGCCGAGCTTAAGCTGCTGCGTGACAAACACCACTTCGCCAGCTTCATGTTCCATGATGACACCCTGACCGAAGATCGGGAGTGGGTGATCGAGTTCTGCCAGACATATCGTGCGGAGGGATTCACCCAACCGTTCTTCTGTCAGACCCGAGCTGACATCACCGTGCGTCACGAGGACATGGTGGAGCTCATGGCCTCGGCCGGTCTGCGGGGCTACTTCATCGGGTTCGAGTCGGGCAACGACCGGGTGCTGCGCTTCTTGCGCAAGGGTACCACGCGGGAGATGAACCTGGAAGCGGCGCGCATTTGCAAGAAGCACGGCATCAAGGTCTGGGCCAACTACATGCTGGGCCTCCCCACCGAGACCAAAGAGGAGATGATGGACACCATCTCCATGCTCAAGGAAATTGACCCCGACTACTACAGTCCCGCCTTCTACACCCCTCACCCCGGCAGCGACCTGTACACTTACTGCATCGAAAACGATCTCTCCCTCATCGCCAGCCACGATCAGTACCGCCGCAACCCCACCGAGACCAAGATCAAGGGCCAGGACCCTGAGTTCCTGAACTGGGCCCTGGCAGAGTCTCAGCGCCGCAAGCCCTGGAACGCCTTCAATCGCTGGGCCCGCCGCAACTGGAGGCGCTACGCCAGTCCGCACAAGGCTTGGCGCAAGGCCAAGCGAATGTTGAAATGAGCCAGGCTTCAACTTGACAATCGGGCCAATTCATGATATAACCGAGTCAGACGGTTGTAGCCAACGCGGGTTTCTAACTGGCGCGCGAGGATGCCTCTCATATCGGACTACCACCCACGAGACACCCCCCGCTCAATTCTTCGGAGACCCCAGAAAGAAAGGAGGACGTGCATGAAGCGAATCTGACTTGAGAGAGCGCATCCCAGAAAGCTGCTGCAGCCATGCAACAGCCATAGCCCTAAGGAGGAGAAAAAAATGAACGGCAAGAGAATCTTTGGACTGTTGCTGACGATCCTCGTTCTGACGTCCCTCATCGCAGCCTGCGCCGCGCCCACTCCCGAGGTGATCGAGAAGGAGGTCGTCGTCAAAGAAGAGGTTCCGGTCACCGTCGAGGTGGAGAAGGAAAAGGTGGTCGAGAAGGAAGTGGTCGTTACGGCCACACCGGCCCCCAAACCAGAAGGGGAGACCATCCGCATCGGCGGCATTGGGCCGCTTTCAGCGCCAGGCAGCGTGGTGGGCGGCATCGCCATGCAGTTCGCCATGAACCTGGCGGTGGACGACATCAACGAAGCCGGCGGCGTGCTCGGCCGTCCGCTTGAGCTCATCTTCGCCGACACCGAAGGCTTGCCAGAGCGCGGCGTGGCCGTCGCCGAACGACTGATCACCGAGAACGAAGTCGCGGCCATCACTGGCGAGTACCACAGCGCGGTCGGGCTGGCCATCGCCGACGTGTGCCACGAATACGGCATCCCCGTCCTCTTCTCCGAAACCTGGTCGGACAAGATCACCGAGACCGGCTACCCGGAGGTCTTCCGCATCGCCCCAGCCTCGTCCATGAACTCCCGCGCCACAGTCGAATGGTTCGCCGCCGTGGGCGTGGAGACGGTGGTCAGCATCGTCGAAAACACCGACTACGGCATCGGCCAGAACAATAGTGATCAAGGCTTCTTCGAGGAACTGGGCATCGAGTCCGTCGAGGTCTTCTTCGTCGAACTCGGCACCGAAGACTTCCTGCCCATTCTCACCCGCGTCCAGGCCATTGACCCGCCGCCGGACGCCATCCGCGTGGCCGTCACCGGCGAGACCAGCTACAACCTGGAGCAGCAGATGGCGGAGCTGGGCATCGCCCCCTCCGAGCAGACCATCGGCACCGCCAACCAGGTGGCCATCCAGCCCGAGTTCTGGGAGAGCGTGCCCAACGGCGCCTACTACGTCTTCTCGCTGGTGGGCCTGCCGCCCAGCCTGTACAACGAGACCACCAACCACGTGGCCGACGCCTACCGCGCTCAGTTCGATACCGATCCGCCCAGCTACGCGCTGGAGGCCTACGACAGTGTCTGGATCATCGCTGACGCCATCGAGCGGGCAGGCACCACGGATCCTGAAGCGCTGATTGACGCGCTGGAGGACACCGACATCACTCTGGCCCAGGGCCGCTACTACTTCGAGTACACCAGCAAGAATCCGATCCCCGACGATGGCAGTGTGTCAGCCTACATGTGGCACCAGTGGCCCGACCCGGCCGTCCTGCTGCTTCAGTATACCGAGCCTAACCAGGACTGGAAAGACGCCGCTGTGGTCTGGCCGCCGGTCTACCAAACCCACGGTACAGCCTACATCTCCTTCGAAGAAAAAGCTCCCGAGGTAGCCCTGCCTGACACCATCCGCATCGGCGGCATTGGGCCGCTTTCAGCGCCAGGCAGCGTGGTGGGCGGCATCGCCATGCAGTTCGCCATGAACCTGGCGGTGGACGACATCAACGAAGCCGGCGGCGTGCTCGGCCGTCCGCTTGAGCTCATCTTCGCCGACACCGAAGGCTTGCCAGAGCGCGGCGTGGCCGTCGCCGAACGACTGATCACCGAGAACGAAGTCGCGGCCATCACTGGCGAGTACCACAGCGCGGTCGGGCTGGCCATCGCCGACGTGTGCCACGAATACGGCATCCCCGTCCTCTTCTCCGAAACCTGGTCGGACAAGATCACCGAGACCGGCTACCCGGAGGTCTTCCGCATCGCCCCAGCCTCGTCCATGAACTCCCGCGCCACAGTCGAATGGTTCGCCGCCGTGGGCGTGGAGACGGTGGTCAGCATCGTCGAAAACACCGACTACGGCATCGGCCAGAACAATAGTGATCAAGGCTTCTTCGAGGAACTGGGCATCGAGTCCGTCGAGGTCTTCTTCGTCGAACTCGGCACCGAAGACTTCCTGCCCATTCTCACCCGCGTCCAGGCCATTGACCCGCCGCCGGACGCCATCCGCGTGGCCGTCACCGGCGAGACCAGCTACAACCTGGAGCAGCAGATGGCGGAGCTGGGCATCGCCCCCTCCGAGCAGACCATCGGCACCGCCAACCAGGTGGCCATCCAGCCCGAGTTCTGGGAGAGCGTGCCCAACGGCGCCTACTACGTCTTCTCGCTGGTGGGCCTGCCGCCCAGCCTGTACAACGAGACCACCAACCACGTGGCCGACGCCTACCGCGCTCAGTTCGATACCGATCCGCCCAGCTACGCGCTGGAGGCCTACGACAGTGTCTGGATCATCGCTGACGCCATCGAGCGGGCAGGCACCACGGATCCTGAAGCGCTGATTGACGCGCTGGAGGACACCGACATCACTCTGGCCCAGGGCCGCTACTACTTCGAGTACACCAGCAAGAATCCGATCCCCGACGATGGCAGTGTGTCAGCCTACATGTGGCACCAGTGGCCCGACCCGGCCGTCCTGCTGCTTCAGTACTTCGAGACTGGCCAGGATTGGAAAGACGCCGCTGTGGTCTGGCCGCCGGTCTACCAGACCCACGGCACAGCCTACATTGTTCCTGGGACGACCCCGTAGCGATCGCCGGTCCCCATAGTGATTGAAGGAACAGCCCCAACGAGATGTTGGGGCTGTTCCTCAACACGACAGCGGATTTGTAGCTGCTCAACCGTCGTGTCATTGCGAGCTGCTCCATAGCGCGGTCGCGCTACTCATTGGGAAAGAAACAAACGTAGGTGTCATCGCGAGGAGCGGGTTTTGCGACGAAGCGGTCCCCAATTCACGTGGTGGAGATTGCTTCGGCAAAAAGACGCCTCGCAATGACACAGCCGTAACTTGTTTCTTAGTAGCGTTTTTTGCGAAGCAATCCCCAAGTCCCATCAACGATGCCATCTGCTCTGCCATTGCTGCTTGGGGATTGCTTCGGGCAAACTGCGCCCTCGCAATGACAGCCCAAATGAATGGGGTGTGTTTCAAACGAGTTGGCTGGTATTGTTGGTCGGAATGGTATTCCGACGAATTGACGGATTACCAATCCGTCCTACAACCGAGATGAAATACACCCAAATGAATGGAGCGAGAAAGTCCGTCTGTTTCCCGGTTCGCTGTCGCGATCCAAGGGAGGTTGAGATATGAATGTACCCATCATCTGGCTGCTGCTGGCCGGGCCGCTGTGGGCCGCCATTGGCGCCTGGCAACTGCCGAGGGTGTACCGCCGAAAAGGGCTGGACGACTCATCGGCCAGGCTCGTGGGCGGGCTGGGGGGGCTGACCCTGGGTCCGCTGCTGCTGGCGCCACTGTGGACCTTCACTCCGGAGCTGGACCGCTGGTATTGGCCGGCAGGCACAGGGATATTAGCGGCCATTGAGTTGTATGGCTTGTTCGCCATCACTCAGCCCGACAACCTGTGCATCACCAACGCAAGCTACGTGGCCAACCAGGCTACCAACGGCCTGGTCATCGGTTCCATCTATGCCCTCATGGCAGTGGGGCTAACGCTCATCTACTCTGTGCAAGGGGTCATCAGCTTTGCCCACGGGCAGTTCTACATGATCGGCGGCTATGTGTCCTACTACTTCCTGCTGCTTTTAGGGGAGAAACTCGGCGTGGATCTGAATCCCATCGTCGGCATACCGGTGGCAGGCCTGGCCACGATGCTCATCGGCTTTGGATTCGAGCGGCTGTTCCTGCGGCCGATGCACCTGGGCCGAGTGGAGCGGGCTGGCGAATATGCCATTCTGATCACTTTTGGTTTTGGATTCTTTTTGCAGTACACAGCCCTGGCCATCGTCGGCCCTTTCTCCCAAAAGACCGATACCTACCTGGAATCGGGCAGCTTGCGCCTGGGGGCGCTGAATCTAATCCCCAACCGGCTGGTAGCGTCTGCGGTGGGGATTGTGCTGATCGGCCTCCTGCTGTATCTCATCAACCGTACCTGGACGGGCAAAGCCCTGCGAGCGGTGAGCATGGACAAGCAGGCGGCCGCCGTCACGGGCATCAACCCGTTGATCATGAACACATTGGCCTTTGGCATCGGCACCATGCTGGCCGGGATGTCGGGAGCGGCACTGATCCCCGTGTTTACTTGGGTGCCCTGGGTCGGCGCGGCGGCCTCCACCCGTTCCTACGTGATCATCGTCCTGGGCGGCTTGGGATCCATCCCCGGCGCGCTGGCGGGCGGGCTGATCATCGGCCTGGTGGAAGCGCTGGGCGCCGGCTGCTATCCTGACCCCAGCAAGGGCGCGGCCTACAAAACAGCCTTTGGATTGATCATTTTTGCCCTGATGTTGCTGGTGCGTCCCACGGGACTGTTTGGGAGGGAGTCATGAAACGTCGGATAGATCGTCGCTGGATCGCCATCGCAGTGGTGGTGGCACTGCTAGTGTTGGCTCCCCTCCAACTGAAGGACTCGCCCTACCAGATGGCCGTGGTGACTGGCGCCTTTTTCTACGCCATCCTGGCCTCCAGTTGGGCGCTGCTGGCCGGCATCGGCGGCCAGTTCTCCTTCGCCCACATGGCTTTTGTGGGCATTGGCGCTTACACCGCCGGCCTGCTGGGCCGCGACCTGGGGACGCCGCCGCTGGTGGGCATCCTCGCTGGCACGCTGCTGGCGGGCATGGTCGGCCTGATCATCGGCCTCCTCTGCTTGAGACTCAAGGCCGCCTACCTGGCTCTCTTCACCATTGCCTTTTCCGAGATCTTTCGCATCGCCCTCCTCACCGAGTTCAAATTCACCGAGGGGAGCAACGGGCTGCAAATCAGCAAGCTGTGGGAGGGGGTCACAGGCGCCCAAGAGTACTACGTCACGCTGGCCTTGCTCCTGGGAACGATGGCGCTGATGTACTGGCTGGCCGGTTCCCGTTTCGGGCTATTCGTGCGATCCATGCGCGAGGACGAGGAAGCGGCGTCTGCCATGGGGGTAAACGTGGTGCGCTACAAAGTGATGATCTTTGTCATCACCAGCCTCATCGTCGGCCTGGCCGGAGCCGTGTTCTACCATCAGGTGGGCATCATCACTCCCAACACCATGGAGATATTGCAGATGTCCCTGGTGATTGCCATGGCCGTTATCGGCGGCATGGAAAGTCTGCTAGGGGCGGCGGTGGGCGCTTTTTTCAGCCGCATCAGCCTGGAGCTGCTGCGAGAGATCAATGTCTTTGGTCTGCACATCGAACTAGGAGCCTGGCGCTACGCGGCCTTCGGGGTGCTGCTGGTCTTCACCCTGCGCTTTGCTCAGAACGGCCTGCTTTATCCCATCATTGACCGGCTGTTCATGCGACAGGCGCGGGAGAAGACGGTGGCCAAGCGAGCGGCGGCGGAAGCCTCTCCCCCAGAGCCTGCCCTGAGCCCTGCCCTGAGCAAGGTCGAAGGGAAGGCCGAAGGGTTGGGGGGGACAGAGGGGGGGCTGGAATCATGATCGAGCTTGATATACGCAACGTTTACAAGAGCTTTGGCGGCATTCAGGCGCTCAACGGGGTCAGTTTCAACATTCGGGGCAACGAGCTGATCGGGTTGATCGGCCCCAACGGCGCCGGCAAGACGACGTTGACCAACGTGTTGGATGGCGTGTACAAGCCTACCGGAGGCCAGGTGTGGTTCAACGGCCAGCGGATTGACGGCCTGCCGCCCTATGAAATCGCCCGGCGCGGCATCGGCCGCACCTTTCAGGTCACTCGCGCCTTCCGACGCATGACGGTGCTGGAAAACCTGCTCGTTCCGGCCCTGGCCCTCCATCCGGCGGCTCGCAAGCGCGATTTCCACCAGCGGGCCATGGAAGTGCTCGAGTTCCTGACCATTGAGCATCTGGCCAGCGATTATGCCCGCAGCCTGTCCGGCGGACAGCAGAAGCTGCTCGAACTGGGGCGGCTGCTGATGCTCGACCCAGAGATCATCATCCTCGACGAGCCCTTCGCTGGCGTCCACCCCAAGCTCATGGAGACCATCTACGAGTACATCACTGAAGTGCACAAGCAGGGCAAAGCCTTCATCATCATCAGCCACGACATGGATAGCATCTTCACCCTCAGCAAGCGCTTGCTGGTGCTGAACTTTGGCGAGTTGATCGCCGATGGCAGTCCCAAAGTGGTGAAGGAAGACCCGACGGTCATCGAGGCCTACCTGGGGGAGGAAGAAGAGGAAGGCCCGTCGGTCATCCCGGCCGGCAGGCTGGCCGAAACTGGGGAGGAGAGCGATGCTTGAGGTAAAGGACTTGTACGTGGGCTATTACAAAGACCTGAACATTTTGCAGGGCGTTTCGATCACGGCCCAAGAGGCCCAGATCACCACCGTCCTCGGCGCCAATGGCGTGGGCAAGTCCACGCTGCTCAAAGCGATCTACGGCTTTCTGCAGCCCAACGCGGGCGACGTGCTCCTTGAAGGAGAGAGGCTGATCGGAGTCCCCACCCACGAGCGGATCGGCATGGGCCTGTCGTACATCCCGCAGCAGCCGGGCATCTTCCGCTGGATGACGGTCGAAGAGAACCTGGAACTGGGCGCCTGGACGTTCCGCGACGACAAGGCGCGCATCCAGCGCAAGCTCGAAGAAAACTATGAACGCTTCCCCATATTGAAAGAGCGGCGCAAGTCCAAAGCCGGCGAACTCTCCGGCGGAATGCAGCGCATGGTGGAGGTCGGGCGAACGCTGATGACCGATCCCAAGCTGATCTTAGTAGACGAGCCAACCGCCGGCTTGGCCAAGATGCTATCGCAAGAGGTCTACCAGATGCTGACCCAGTTGCGGGACGAGGAGGGCATGACCATCGTCTTGGTAGACCAAGAGATCCGCCAGGCGCTGAAGATCGCCGACTACGTCTACGTGCTGGAGCTAGGCCGCAACCGCTTCCAGGGGCCGGTCGAGGAATTCACGGATTTGAAGAAAGCGTTCTGGGCATAGGGGAAATTAGAGATTAGAAATTAGAATTAGAATTAGAAAAAAGGGGGGGTCTAACACGATGAACAGAGAAGTAGTGATTATTGACGCCGTGAGGTCGCCCGTTGGCAAGCACAGCGGCGCGCTGTCGGGTGTGCGGCCCGACGATTTGCTGGCCAAAGTGCTCAAGGCGCTGATGGAACGCACGGGCGTGGACCCCGCGCTGGTAGAGGATGTTTACGCTGGCTGCGGCAACCAGGCCGGCGAGGACAACCGCGACGTGGCGCGGATGTCGCTCTTGCTGGCCGGCTTCCCGAAGGAAGTCAGCGGCGTCACCGTCAACCGCAACTGCGCGTCGGGACTGGAAGCGGTGAACTTGGCCGCCAAGTCCATCATCGCTGGCGAGGCCGAGGTCTTCATCGGCGCCGGGGTGGAGTGCATGAGCCGCGCGCCCTGGTCTATGCCCAAACCAGAGCGACCGCAGCCGGTGGGGCATCCCCAAATCTGGGACACCACCGTAGGCTGGCGCTACAACAACCCCAAGCTCGACGCCATGTATCCCATCATCAGCCTGGGCGAAACGGCCGAGAACATCGCCGACGAGATGGGCATCACCCGCGAGGAACAGGACGCCTTCGCCCTGGAAAGCCATCGGCGGGCGGTGGAGGCCATCAAGGCCGGCCGATTCAAAGACGAGATCGTGCCCATCGAAGTGCCGCAGCGTAAAGGCCCACCCAAGATCGTGGACACCGACGAACATCCCCGCTACAAAATCGTGGACGGCGAGTACGTGCTGAACACGAGCATGGAGCTGCTGGCCCGCTTGAGGCCCGCCTTCCGCAAGTGGGGCACAGTGACCGCCGGTAACTCCAGCGGCATCAACGATGGGGCGGCGGCCCTGCTGCTGATGAGCGCGGACAAGGCCAGCGAACTGGGGCTGAAGCCGATGGCGCGCTGGCTCGGCTCGGCGGTGGCGGGCGTGGACCCTGGTGTGATGGGCTACGGGCCGGTGCCGGCCACCCAAAAAGTGCTCAAGCGGCTAGGGCTCACTTTGGGCGACATCGGAAAACATCGCATTGGCCTCATCGAACTGAACGAGGCGTTCGCAGCCCAGGCCCTGGGGGTGATGCGCAAGCTGGGCATGGATCACGAGATCACCAACGTCAACGGCGGCGCTGTCGCCCTGGGCCACCCCACCGGCTGCTCCGGCGCTCGTATCCTCACCACCCTCCTGCACGAGATGAAGCGCCGCAGCCGCTCCCGCTTCCAACCCCCGCAGGAGGAACGCCCCTATTACGGCCTGGCTACGCTGTGCGTGGGGGTGGGGATGGGCGTTTCTACCGTCGTCGAGTGGTTGGACTAGGGCTGGATATTGGATATTAGAGATTGGAGGTCAGAGAACATGGAACGTCCTCTTAGTGGGGTTCGGGTTATTGCGCTGGAACAATACATGAGCGCGCCTTATTGCACCATGCTGCTGGCCGATGCCGGAGCGGAGGTGATCAAAATCGAGCGGCCCGGCACGGGGGATCCCCGCCGCTCCATTCCGCCCTACGCCACCGACGAGCAAGGGCGACGCGCGGCCGGGGGGTTCATCGGCTACAATCGGAACAAAAAGAGCCTGGCCCTCAACCTGCGCGCGGAGGCGGGCCGTCAGATCTACAAAGAGCTGGTGAAAGTATCGGACGTGGTGGTCGAGAATCTGCGCCCCGGCTCCGCCGATAAGCTGGGATTGGGGTACCAGCAGTTGAAGGTCATCAATCCCCGGCTGGTCTACGCCGCCATCTCCGGCTTTGGGCGACTGGAAGGCTACATCGGCCCCTACGCTGACCGGCCTGCCTTCGACATCGTGGCCGAGGCCATGGGCGGCATCATGAACCTGGTCGGCTTCGCCGATAAGCCCCCCTCGTGGACCATCTACGGCATGGCCGACGTCTACACCGGCCAGGTCACGGCCTACGGGGTGATGCTGGCCCTCTTCATGCGGGAGCGCACCGGCAAGGGCCAGTTTGTGGACAGCGCCATGCTCGACAACATGCTGGCCTTCAACGAGCGCATGGCCGTCCTCTACTCCTTCACCGGCGAATCGCCCGAGCGGGGGCGGCTGAAGCACCTCTATCCCAGGGGCGCTTTCCGCTGCCAGGATGGCTACCTGGCCCTCAACGTTCCCGACGATCGCCAGTGGAGGCGGCTGTGCGAGGCCATGGGGCGCGAAGATTTGAAAGACGATGCCCGCAGCGTGAACGGGACGGCTCGCGCCGCCAACGCCGACTTCCTGCGCCCCATCATCGAGGACTGGCTGGCCAGCAAAACTCGCGCCCAGGCGGTGGCGCTTCTGGGGGAGCACGGTGTGCCCTCCGGTCCGGTCTACACCGCCGAGGACATTTTCAGCGACCCGCACATCGCCGCCCGCCACATGCTGGTGACGGTAGACGATCCGGTGGCCGGACCACGCAAGTACGCCCGCAGTCCCCTTCACCTCTCCTCCGCTCCAGAGATTCCCACCGCGCCCGCCCCGCAACTGGGAGAGCACACCGGCCCCATTCTGCGGGATCTGCTGGGGTACGGCGAGGATGAGGTTGAGCAGCTCCAGGACGAGGGTGTGATAGAGGTCTGGAAAGAGGAGGAGGTGTAATGGCGCATCAAAGCCACATTGTCTACCGCCACATGGCTCACCCCCATCCCCTGGCTGTACGAGGGGAGGGGGTTTACTTGTGGGATGCCGAGGGCCACCGCTACCTAGATGGTTCCGGCGGCGCAGCCGTGGTGAACATCGGCCACGGCGTGGCGGAGGTGGCCCAGGCTATGGCCAAGCAGGCCGCCGACGTCGCCTACGTCCACGGCACCATGTTCACCACCGACGCCCTGGAGACGCACAGCGAGCGGCTGGCCGAGCTGGTGCCCCTGCCGGAGCCCCGCTTCTACTACATGACCAGCGGCTCCGAGGCGGTGGAGACGGCCATCAAGTTCGCCCGGCAGGTGCAAATGGCGCGGGGCGAGCCAACCCGAGAGCTGATCATCTCCCGCTGGGGCTCCTACCATGGCGCGACACTGGGCGCGCTAGCCCTCACCGGTCGGTCGAGGATGCGCGTCCCGTTCGCGCCGCTGTTCCGCGAACAGCCCCACATCGCGCCCCCCTACTGCTATCGCTGTCCGTTTGCGCCCCCCCTCAATCCCCCCCAACCGTGGGGGGGAAGTTCCATTGCGCCCCCCCTCAGTCCCCCCCAATGCAACCTGGCCTGCGCACAGGCGTTGGAGGCGGAGATTCTCCGCCAGGGGCCAGAGCGGGTGGCAGCCTTCATCGCTGAGTCGGTGAGCGGGGCGACGCTGGGAGCGGTGGTGCCGCCGCAGGGCTACTGGCCGCTGGTGCGCCAGATCTGCGACCGCTATGGTGTGCTCCTCATCGCTGACGAGGTGATGGCCGGCTTCGGGCGCACCGGGCGGTGGTTTGGGATAGAGCACTTCGGCGTGCAGCCGGATGTCATCACCATGGGCAAGGGAGTCACTGGCGGATATTTCCCCCTATCTGTCATCGCCGTTCGAGGCGCGGACGTGGAGAGGATTCGTGAGGTACACGGCAACTTCATCCACGGCGGCACCTTCTCCCACCACGCCGTGGGTGCGGCGGTGGGACTGGCCGTGCTGCGCTATCTGCAAGAGAACGACCTGGTCGCGGCCTCGGCAGCCAAGGGCAAGGTGTTGGGGGAGAAGCTGAACGCGGCGGTGGGCGATCTGCTCTGCGTGGGCGACGTGCGGGGCATTGGGCTGCTGTGGGGCGTGGAATTCGTCGCCGACCGGGCCACCAAAGCTCCCTTCCCACCCAGCGCCCGTTTCGCCCGCCGCGTGGCGGATGCCGCCTTCGACAATGGCCTCATCGTCTACGCGGGCACCGGGTGCGCCGACGGCGTGAATGGCGACCTGGTTCTGATCGCCCCGCCGTTCATCATCACCGAGGCGCAGATGGATGAAGTAGCCCATTTGTTGCGAGAGGCCGTTCTGGAAGCAGCGGACGCCCCTGAGTAGCCCCTGGCGCAAAACTCAGCAGTGGCGGCTTCCATGCTGGCCCCAAATGTCATTGCGAGTTGCCCCATGGCGCGTTCGCGCCACTCATTGTGAAATGACCCAGGATCCGTCATCGCGAGGAGCGGGTCTTGCGACGAACTTGGAAGTGAAAACGGCGCGATCCCCAATTCGCTAGCGGGAGATTGCTTCGGCAAAAAGATGCCTCGCAATGACAGGTTGGGTGTCACTAGTAGCGAAGCGAAGCAATCTCCCCTCCTACACTTGGAGATTGCTTCGGGCGCACACACCGCGCCCTCGCAATGACACTCGCCCCAAAACTGAAATGCACCTCCGCCCCACCCGAATTTGACAAGCACTCCGATTCATGATATTATATATAATATCGAAGATATACCTCTCCAGCTCCCCCCAAATACAGACCGACTCCGACATCAAATGCAAACACGCGAACCGATCCGCATCGAACGTAAACCGCAGCAACTGTCCGACGCCGTTTTCGAGGCTTTGCGCAAGGGCATCCTCGACGGCAACCTGGCGCCCGGTGAGTGGCTGCGGCAGGAATCGCTGGCCCAGGAATTGGGCGTCAGTCAGATCACCGTGCGCGACGCATTGAACAGGCTGGTCGGCAAAGGACTGGCCATCCGCGTCCCCTACAAAGGCGTGCGGGTCATCGCTCTATCGGCGGACGACCTGGAAGACATCTGGGCCATGCGCGGCCTGCTGGAAAGTTTGGCGGCTGAGCTGGCCGCCGAGCGCATTACGCCCGAAGAGCTGGCCCGAATGCGAGAACTCCTTTCGGCCAGCATCGTAAACGCCGACCAAGAGAGCGTAGAACGTGGCCGCGAGGCCAATCGTGAATTCCACGAGATCGTTATCCAAGCCAGCGGCCGCCGCTTTCTGATCCGCATACTCAGGCAGATTTGGGACTGGATTGACCCCATGATGCTCTATGGACGCACATTGGGAATAGATCAGGGGGCGGAAATCCGCATGAAGTGGGGAGAGAGGGACAGGCTGCAGCACACCCGACTTCTGGAGGCCCTGGAAGCCAGGGACGGACCACGGGCGCGCCAGGTGGTGGCCGAATACGTAGAGGAAGCTTGGAACAATCTAGCCTCCCTCATCCGCCCGTCCAGCCAGTCCGAGAGCTAATCATCAACTTCACCGTAACTGCTCAGGCTGTGTCATCGCGAGGAGCGGGTTTTGCGACGAAGCGATCCCCTTCTGATCAGCCCGTAGAAATAGAAAGGAGGGCGTGTATGCAGTGAAGCCAATTTATCCGAACAAGCTGCTGCAACCGTGCAACAGCGCTAACCCTACACTGAATAGGAGGAGAAAAAACAAATGAACGGCAAGAAAATCTTTGGACTGCTGGCCACCGTGCTCGTCTTGACTTCCCTCGTCGCCGCCTGCGCCGCGCCCACCCCCGAGGTGATCGAGAAAGAGGTCATCGTCGAGAAAGAAGTTCCGGTCACCGTCGAGGTGGAGAAGGAGAAGGTGGTCGAGAAGGAAGTAGAGGTCGTTGTCACTGCCACACCCGCCCCCGCGGCTGAGGCCGAAACCATCCTGATCGGCGGGTTTGGCCCGCTGTCGGCCCCCGGCGCTTACCAGGCCGGCACGGAGATGCGGCAAGCCTGCGAAATGGCCGTGGACGAGATCAACGACGCCGGCGGCGTGCTCGGCAAGCAGGTCGAGCTGATCTTCGGAGACACCGAGGGTCTGCCAGAGCGCGGCACAGCCGTCACCGAGCGTCTGATCACGCAGAATAACGTGGTCGGCCTCACGGGCGAGTACCACAGCGGCGTGGGCCTGACCGAGGCGGAAGTGGCCCACAAGTATCACGTGCCCGTCGTCTTCGCCGAGCCCTGGGCCGATGAGGTCACGGGAAGTGGCTATATGGAGGTCTTCCGCATCGCGCCCTCCATCGAGTTCTACAGCAGCATCGCCACCAACTACATCAAGGAAGTGGGCTGGGAGAAGATCGTCTTCGTGGTCGAGGACACAGACTACGGCCGCCTGCAGAGCGAAGAATGGACAAATCAGTTGGCGGAAATGGGCATCACCGATGTCCAGACCATCTTCGCCGACCCCGCAACGGAAGACTTCACCCCCATCTTGCAGCGCATCGCGCAGGACCCGCCCGACATGCTGGCCGGCGTCATCACCGGCATCGGAAACGCCCGCATGGCGCGTCAGGCCTGCGATCTGGGGCTGGCGCCAACAGCCGAGACCGCCTACTACGCCAGTGTGGACGCGCAGTATCCAGAGTTCTGGGAGAACGTGGGCGACTGTGGGCAGTACGTCTTCTTCACCTACGTCGGCCTGCCAGAGGCGCTCTGGAACGAGAAGACCGAGGCCTTCATGACCGGCTTCGAGGAGCGCTACGGCCATATGCCTGGCGGATCGGCCATGGCGGCCTACGACGCCACTTACATTCTGCTAGAAGGCATCAAGCTGGCTGGCTCCACCGACCCTGACACCATCATCGAGGCGCTGGAGAACATCGAGTACACGGGCGCGATGGGCGACTTCTGGTTTGAGTACACCTCAGACAACCCCGTACCGGATGGTGTGCCAGCCTGGATGTGGCATCAGTGGCCAACGCCGAACACGTACATCATACAGTATACAGAGGTAAACCAGTCCGCTGGTGACGCCAACGTCGTCTTCCCGACCGAGCGCGCCACCGGCCCGCTGTACACCTCACCGTAACGGCCAGACAAGGAGACAGGGAGACAAGGGGATGGAGAGACAGGGAGTTTCTTCCTGTCTCCCCCTCTCCCCCTCTCCCTGTCTTGATTGACGGAGGAGACCCCAATGGAATACTTTGCATCCCTATGTACGACCGGACTGATCATGGGGGTGATCTACGCGCTGATGGCGCTGGGGTTGACGTTGATCTTTTCTATCCTCAGAGTCATTAACTTCGCCCACGGCGAGTTCTACATGCTGGGGGGCTACGCCTCCTATTTCATCCTCAATGCCTTCACCGGCCTACATCCGCTGTTGGCCGTGCCCCTGGCCGGTCTGATCACGGCTCTGATCGGACTGGTCTTTGAGCTCATCTTCCTGCGCCCGATCCATCAGGACCGCATCGAGCGACCCGATGAATACGCCGTTCTGGTCACCTTTGGACTGTCCTTCTTTCTGCTGAACCTGGCTTTGGCCGCCTTCGGCCCCTATCCCCACCGCCCAGCTTCGTTCTTCAAAGGCACAGTGAACCTGGGAGGCATCGTGCGCGTCAGCGCGGATCGCCTCACGGCCTGCGTCCTCTCGCTGGCCTTGCTCGGTCTGCTGCTGCTGGTGATTAACAGAACCTGGATAGGCAAGGCGCTGCGGGCCGTGAGCCAGGACAAAGAGGCCGCCGCCGTGGTGGGCATCAATTCCTTGAGCATGAACAGCATCGCCTTCGCCCTCGGCGCGGGACTGGCGGCCGTGGCCGGCGCTCTGCTGGCGCCGAGCTTCTCGGTGACGCCCGACGTCGGCGCCGTGCCCTCCATCCGCTCCTACGTGATCATCGTGCTGGGCGGGATGGGCTCGATTCAGGGCAGCATCCTGGGCGGCATCTTGATCGGCCTGGTGGAGAGCCTGGGCGCGGGGTACTTCCCCGACCCCAGCCGCGCGCTCAACTACAAAACGGTCTTCGGCCTCCTCATCTTCGCGCTGGTGCTGCTGTTCAGGCCGTGGGGACTTTTCGGGAGGAAAGAGACATGACCATGCCTACGGTTAATCGTCCCACCTTGGCCCTGGGGCTGGCGGCGCTGGCCATCGCGCTCGCCGCCCCCCTGTTCTTGCAAAGCTACTGGCTGCACGTGCTGATCATCGCCTACTTCTACGCCATTCTGTCTTCCAGTTGGTCGCTGCTGGCCGGCTACGCAGGCCAGTTCTCGTTCGGACACATGGCCTTCATGGCCATCGGCGGCTACACGTCCGGCCTGCTGGGCCGGTTCCTGAATGTGCCCCCGCTGCCCGGCATTCTGCTGGGCACGCTGGCGGCCGGACTGACGGGCTGGGCCATCGGCGCACTGTGCCTGCGGTTCAAAGCATCCTACTTAGCGCTGTTCACCATCGCCTTCTCCGAGATCCTGCGCAGGTTGCTGTTGGGCGAGTTTGACATCACCCGCGGAGATCAGGGATTACACGTGGCGCCTCTCTTCGGCGAGACCGTAATATCCCGCGTCCCATACTACTACACCATGTTTGCCGTCCTGGTGGCTTGCCTGATCTTCATGTACTGGCTGGCTAACTCCCGCGTGGGGCTGTTCCTGCGCGCCGTTCGGGAGGATGAAGAGGCCGCCGCCGCTCGAGGCGTGGACGTGGTGCGCTACAAGGTGCTGACGTTCGTCATCACCAGCATGATCGCCGGCCTGGCGGGGACGTTCTTCGCCCACTACATCACCATCATGACTCCCAACATCATGATCATCCCCCAGATGGGCCTGGTCATCGCCATGGCCATCATCGGCGGCGTGGAAAGCCTGCTCGCCGCCGCCCTCGGCGGGATGATTCTCCAGGTCGGTCTGGAGGCGCTGCGGGAGTTTGGAGCCTGGCGGCTGGTCATCTTCGGCGCGCTGCTGGTTGTGACCCTGCGCTTCGCGCGCAACGGCCTGTTGGCACCTCTTTTCCAGCGCTTATCCGGCATGGGACCCCGCGCGGAGTTGCGAAGGGAGGCCACAAATGAAGCTTGAGATTCAAAACCTGAAAAAGAATTTTGGCGGCATCCAGGCCCTGGATGGCATGTCGCTGAAGCTCTCCGGCAACGAGCTCGTCGGCCTAATCGGCCCCAACGGGTCGGGGAAGACGACGCTGGTCAACACCATCGGCGGCATTTACCAGCCCAATGCAGGGGACATCGTTTTCAACGGTGAGAGCATCGGCTATCTCAAGCCCAACGAGGTGGTGAAGCGCGGCATCGGGCGTACTTTTCAGGTGACGCGCGCCTTCCGCCGCATGACGGTGATGGAGAACTTGCTGGTGCCCGCCCTGGCTCTCCATCCCGAAAAAGGGCGCCGGGCCTGGGAGAAACGGGCGCGGGAGGTGCTCGACTTCCTCACCATGGATCACCTGCGGAACGACTACGCCCGCAGCCTGTCGGGGGGCCAGCAAAAGCTCCTCGAATTGGGACAGTTGTTGATGACCGATCCCGCTTTGCTCCTGCTGGACGAGCCTTTCGCCGGCGTTCACCCCAAACTGATGGAAACCATCTTCGAGTACATCACCACCCTCCACGGCCAGGGCAAGGCGTTCATCATCATCAGCCACGACATGAGCTCCATCTTCACCCTCAGCCAGCGCCTGGTGGTGCTGAACTACGGCAACGTCATCGCCGACGGCGATCCGGAGGTGGTAAAATACGACGAAGCCGTCATCGAAGCCTATCTGGGAGAGGAGGCCGCTACGCTAAAGGAGGCCGAAGATGCTTGAGATCAACGACCTGCACGTCGGCTACTACAAGGACCTGAACATCCTGCAGGGCGTTTCCCTGCGTGCTCGCCAGGCGCAGATCACCGCCGTGCTGGGACCTAACGGCGTGGGCAAATCCACTTTGCTGAAATCCATCTTCGGCTTCGTCAAGCCCCAGCAGGGCGAGGTGCTCTTCGCCGACCAAGACATCGCCGGCACGCCCCCGCACCACCTGGTGCACCTGGGCATCTCCTACATTCCCCAGCACCAGAGCGTGTTCCCAGAGATGACCGTGGAGGAGAATCTGGAGCTGGGAGCCTGGTCATTTCGGCGCGACACGGCTCGCATCCAGCAGAAGCTGGAGGCCAACTACCAGCGCTTTCCCATCCTGCGGGAACGGCGCCGCTCGCCGGCGGGCGAACTGTCCGGCGGTATGCAGCGCATGGTGGAGGTCGGCCGCGTGTTGATGACCGATCCCAAGCTGATCTTGGTGGACGAGCCCACGGCCGGGCTGGCCATCATGCTGGCGCGAGAGGTGTACGATCTACTGATCCAACTGAAAGACGAAGGGATCACCATCTTGCTGGTGGACCAGAACATCCGCCAGGCCATCAGCATCTCCGATTACGTCTACGTGTTGGAGCTAGGCCGCAACCGCCACGAGGGGCCGCGAGAGGAGTTCGACGATCTGAAGAAGGCCCTGTGGTTGTGAGGATGGAGCATACGCGAACATTGGGGAGCGAGCGAGCGCCGATTGAGTAGCAAAGCGTATCGAAATCAAGCGAGCGGCTCTACGGATCACCGCTTGGCCTCGATACGTCGCCTTGCTCCTACTCGGCCGGCGCTAGACGTGCTCCTTACCTCTCGAAGGATGGGGGCAGAGGACGGATGCAACTAGACACCAAAACATTCTCCCAATTCGAAAATCAGCTCACCACGCTGGACCTGCACGCCGCTGGCGAGCCGATGCGCCTGGTCATCGGCGGCTTGCCGCCCATTCCAGGGGAGACCATCAACGACAAGCGGCGGCACATCAGCGAAAACCTGGACTACGTGCGCCTGCTGCTCACCCAGGAGCCGCGCGGCCATCGGGACATGTTCGCCGGCATCCTCACCGAGCCGGTCAGCGGCGGCCCGCTTTCAGAGGGAGGCGGCTTCGGCATCGTGTTCATGGACGCTGGCCGCTATCCCTACATGTGCGGGCACGGCATCATCGGCGCGGTCACCGCCTTCATCGAGATGGGCTGGCTGGAAGCTCATGAGGGGGAAACCACTGTGGTGGTGGATTCCCCCTCCGGCCCGATCCGCGCCCGCGCTCGCGTGCGGGAGTTGGCCGAGGGGCGCCGGCGCGTCGAGTCGGTGGCCATCCAGTTGGAATCGGCCTTTGCCTACCTACTGGATCAACCCCTGGAGGTGCCCGAATTGGGCCGCATCACCGTGGACGTCTCTTTCGCCGGCGGGTTCTTCGTCATGATCTCCGCCGACCAGATTGGGTTGGATCTAACGCCGCACAACGCGCCCCAGTTGGCCCGCTGGGGGATGGCGGCCATCGAGGCCGGCAACCAGCAACTGGATGTCCAGCATCCCACGCGCCCCTACATCAACACCATTGACGTCACCGAATTCTACGACCCCAGCGGCCACCCCCAGGCGCGGGGCAAGAATTTCGTGATCCTGGGAGAAGGGCACGTGGACCGCTCGCCGTGCGGCACCGGCACCTCGGCCAAGATGGCCCTGCTCCACCGGCGGGGCGAGCTGGCCGTGGGACAGACCTTTGTCAACCAGGGCCTGCTGGGCACGACCTTCGAGGGGCGGATCGTGCGCGAAACGACCGTCAATGGCCCTTCGACAAGCTCAGGACAAGGCTTATCGGCCATCGTGCCCGAAATCCGAGGCACGGCCCACGTCACCGGCCTGCACCGCTTCGTGCTCACCCCGGACGACCCTTTCCCCGAAGGATTCTTGATCTAAAAGAGAGGAGGAGACCCTTAGGGTTTTAGAAACCCTAAGGGTCTTTGAGGTAAACAAAATGAAAGGTACACGATTTCGACGTTTATCCAACGAACAATGCCAGAAGCTGCACTGGGCCAGCGTGGAGATCCTGGAGCGCACCGGCGTGCGGATGCATCACCAGCCTGCCATTGACCTGCTGCGCAGGGCCGGCGCCAGTGTCTCCGATGGCAATCGGGTGCGCATCCCCTCCCGCTTGGTGGAAAAGGCCCTCGACACCGCGCCGAGAGAGGTGACGCTGTTCAACCGCCACGGCGAGCCTGTCATATCCATCGGCGGCTACCGCACCTTCTTCGGCCCCGGCTCCGATTGCCTGAACATCGTGGATCACCGCAGCGGCCAACGGCGCAAGCCCGTGCTGCAAGATGTGGTCGAAGGCGTCACCCTGTGCGATGCCTTGCCCCAAATTGACTTCGTGATGAGCATGTTCCTGCCAGTGGACGTCCCCGAGATGGTGGCCGACCGCTACCAGATGGAAGTGATGCTCAACCGCACCACCAAGCCGCTCATCTTCGTCACCCACGATCTGGCGGGCTGTGTAGATGCGGTAGAGATGGCCAAGGCGGTGGTCGGCGGCGCCGACGCGCTGCAAGCGAGGCCCTTGATCGCGTGCTACATCAACGTCACTCACGGCCTGCAGCACAACGAGGAGGCGCTGCAGAAGCTGCTGTACCTGTCTGAGAGGCATCTGCCCGCCACCTACGTCCCGGTATCCCTCGGCGGGGCCACGGCTCCCATCACCCTGGCCGGCAACATGGCCATCTGGAACGCCGGCAGCCTGGCGGGGCTGGCGCTCTCGCAACTGAACCGTCCCGGCGCACCGTTCATCACCTCGGGCTGGGGCGCCAGCGCGCTGGACATGCGCACCTCGGTTAGCTCCTACGTCGAGCCCGAAAAGCAATTCATCGCCCAGGAGTTGGCCCATTTCAACCATCTGCCCATGTTCGCCCTCGGCGGATGCACCGAATCGAAGCTGGTGGATCAGCAGGCCGGCATCGAGGCCGCGCTGACGTTGATGACCAACGCCCTCGCTGGCAGTCACCTCATCCACGACCTGGGCTATCTGGAGTCGGGGCTGAGCGGTTCCCTGGCCCAACTGGTGATCTGCGATGAGCTGGTGAGCTGGATTCGCACCTCCCTGGCCGAAGTCGAGATCAGCGACGAGACGCTGGCCCTGGATGTCATTGACGAGGTAGGCCCCGACGGCCACTTCATGGACAGTCCGCACACGCTGGCCCACTTCCGCGAGCGCTGGTATCCCACCCTGATCGAACGTCACAACTACGATGACTGGCTGGCCCACGGCGGCCAAGACCTCGGTCAGCGGGCGGCGGCGCGGGTGGATGAGATCTTATCCCAGCACCAGCCGGAGCCGCTGCCGGCCGACGTGCAGGGGCGCTTGCGGGAAATCGTACAGCGGGCCTCCGATTGAATGTTGATGAGGGCCAGACGCTGGAGGTTGGCAATTGCCGTGCCAGAAATGACGTCCTCCGCTTTGGTCGAGTTGCTCCGTTGGCTCGACGAGGCCTCCATCGCGGTGTGGCTCGATGGTGGGTGGGGCGTGGACGCGCTTCTCCAAACGCAGACGCGACCGCACGAAGACGTTGACCTCATCCTGCGCGTGTCAGACGCGCCAAAGCTGCGGGAGACCTTGGGGCGAAGGGGATTCGCGATCAAGGAGGGTTCGCCGCCCAACTCGTTCGTCCTCGCCAACGGCTCCGGGCTTGAGGTGGACGTTCATGCCGTCGTCTTCGATGAGGACGGCAACGGCATTTACCGCATGGAAAACGGCAAAGACTGGATCTATCCGGCGGAGGGATTCAGCGGGCGGGGCGTTGTCGGGGGCAAACGTGTCCATTGCCTGTCAGCGACGGCGCAGGTGCTCTGCCATGCCCACGGCTACACGCCAACCGAGAAAGACTTCCGAGACATGGAGCTCCTGCAAGAACGCTTCGGCGTCGAGCTGCCGCCGCAGTTGAAACGCGCCCCGAGGTGAGGGCTTTTGGAGTTAGGTGTATTTCACTTTTGGGGCGAGTGTCATTGCGAGCCGAAGGCGAAGCAATCCCCACCCCGCGAATTGGAGATTGCTTCGGCAAAAAAGACGCCTCGCAATGACACATGACGCTGTCTTTCGGTCTTGCCCCCAAATTGAAATGCACGTTTTGGAGTTGGCACAGTTGCCAGATTGCGTCCGTTCGACTATAATTAGGATATGGTGTCGGCCTCCATTTGTGGACGAGTTGACTAGCTCACTTGTTACAGGAGAAGACTCGTGAGTATGACAAGTTCAAACCAGACAGTCGCAGAGCAGAGAGACTACAGTGTGATCACGGTTGACGACGCGCGCGATATAGCCGCGATTTGGCTTGAGGATATGGAGCTAGAAGAAGCCGTGGGCTTTGGATTGCCCGAAATTGACGATCGGTATCACGTGTGGCGTGTCGCACTTATGGGTAAGAATCAACACGGAAGAGTCGGTGAAATAGTGATTGATGCGCATACCTCTCTGGTTTGCGAAGACAAGACGACCTCAAGAGAGATTCTCGAAAAACGGCTCTTGAGAAGAAAGGGCCGCAAGAGAAGCCGAAGACTGAGGAATGAACAATACAAAGTTTCAGCTTTGAGAAACACGATAGCTTGCGGAGATGCTGAGGACATCCTACAACAGCTTCCAGAAGAGTCGGTGGACCTCATTTTCACGTCACCGCCATATTACAATGCAAGGCCGGAATATACGGAGTACATTACGTACGAGGAGTATCTCCTCAAGATCCGCAAGGTGATTCAGCTTTGCCATCGGGTTCTAAACGAGGGGCGGTTCTTTGTGATGAATATCTCGCCTGTTCTGATACGTCGTGCGAGCAGAAGTGAGTCATCTAGAAGAATAGCTGTTCCATTCGACGTACATAGGCTGTTTGTTGAGGAAGGATTTGACTTCATTGATGATATCATCTGGGAAAAGCCCGAAGGGGCGGGGTGGGCGACCGGACGAGGACGCAGATTTTCAGCAGATAGAAACCCCCTTCAGTATAAGGCCGTTCCTGTCACTGAGTATGTCCTTGTATATCGCAAGCACACCGACCGCCTGATAGACTGGAACATTCGCTCGCATCCCAAGCAGGAATTAGTACAGGCATCGCAGATAGCCGATGGATATGAAACGACGAATATCTGGCGTATTAAGCCAGCTTATGACAAGAAGCATCCTGCAGTGTTTCCCGAAGAGCTCGCGGAAAAGGTCATAATCTATTACTCTTTCGTAGACGACGTTGTTCTCGATCCATTTGCTGGCATAGGTACTGTTGGACAAGCTGCCACCAAGCTCAACAGGCGCTTTGTGCTCATTGAGATAAATCCAGAGTATGTGCAAGAGATCTGCCAGCGGGCAAAGAAGTGGCTAGGCAAAGAGGAAGCGCAAGATGTTTTCCTAATCTGAATTTTTGAGCATAGCGCAAACCACGGAGGAATTTAACAAACATCATGCCCAACCTCATTCTCTACAACGGTAAACTGCACACCCAGGACTCTGATTGCCCCCAAGCCACCGCCGTCGCTATCCGCGACGGCCATTTCTTGGCTGTCGGGGACGACGCCGAAATTCGCGCCCTGGCTGGCCCCCACACCCGCCTGATTGACCTGGGCGGCCGATTGGCGCTGCCCGGCCTGACCGACGCCCACTTCCACTTCTACGAGTGGGCGCTGGGCCTGCGGCAACTGCCCCTGGCAGACACGACCTCGCTGTCCGATCTGCGGCAGCGGCTGGCTCAAAGGGCCAGGGAGACGCCGCCCGGCCAGTGGATCCTGGGCCAGGGCTGGAATGAGACCCGCTGGCCCGATTCGCGCATCCCCACCCGCGCCGACCTGGACGACGTGGCCCCCGCCAACCCCGCCATCGTGTGGCGCAGCGACATGCACCTGGCCGTGGTCAACTCCCAAGCGCTGCGGGAGGCGGGCATCAGCGGCGACACGCCCAATCCGCCCCAAGGCGTCATTGACCGAGACGAGTCGGGACAGCCCAGCGGCGTGCTGCGCGAGCTGGCCATCAGCCTGATCCGCGACGTCATCCCTACGCCCAGCGAGCACGAAGCCGTCGAAGCCATGCGGGAGGGATTCCCCCTTCTCCATCGCCTGGGCCTGACCGGCGTCCACGAGCACCGCATCATGGGGGGAGCCGATGGGCCGCCCGCTTTCCACGCCTATCAACACCTGCAAGCGCGGGAAGCCCTCCTCCCAGACGAGCTGGCCCTGCGGCTTTGGATGGACATCCCCGGCGAACGTCTGGACGAGGCCATCGCACTAGGTCTGCGCAGCGGCTTCGGCGACGACCGCCTGCGGGTGGGACACGTCAAGCTCTTTTCCGACGGCAGCCAGGGCGCTCGCACCGCCTGGATGCTGGAGCCCTACGAGGACACGGGCGAGTGCGGCATGCCCCTCACGCCGATGGCGGAGATCGCCGAGGCGGTCCGCAAAGCCGATCAGGCCGGATTAGCCGTAGCCATCCACGCCATCGGCGACCGCGCCAACCGCGAACTAACAACCGTCTTCGAGAAACACGCAATACGCAATACGCAGTACGTCCCTCACCGCATCGAACACCTGCAGATGATCCGCCCCGACGACGTACGCCGTCTGGCCCGCCTGGGCATCGTGGCTTCGGTGCAGCCCATCCACATCACCGACGACATCTCCCTGGTCGAGCAGTCGGTGGGTCCGCGAGGGCGCTTTGCCTATGCCTTCCGCGACCTGCTGGAGGCGGGCGTGACCCTGGCCCTCGGCTCCGACGCGCCGGTGGCCGACGCCAATCCGCTGTGGGGCATTCACGCCGCCGTCACCCGCCAGCGGAGAGACGGCACGCCAGCGGGCGGCTGGTATCCCGAGCAGCGACTGACCGTGGCCGAGGCGGTTTGGGGCTTCACCATGGGCCCGGCCCTGGCCAGCGGTCGAGAAGCCGAGCTGGGCAGCATCGCCCCCGGCAAGCTGGCGGACCTGGTCGTCCTCGACCGCGATATTTTTGCCATCGAGCCGATGGAGATCGCCCAGACGCAGGTGGTGATGACCGTGTTTGATGGGCAGGTGGTGTATCAACAAGGGGATTAGGGACTAGGGACAAGGGACTAGGAAATCGGGCGTGCCTGATCCCTAATCCCTTGTCACTTCTACCTGCGTCCAGGTGATACTCAATGAAAGTACGCCTCAAACTGTTTGCAGTTTTTCGTCGCTATCTGCCCCCCGGCACGCAGGGCAGCGCCTGCGAGGTGGAGGTTCCAGAAAACGCTGCGGTCGGCGACCTGCTGTCCCGCTTCGGCGTGCCGCAAAAAGAACCGCGCATGATCCTGGTCAACGGTCGAGACGCCGGGGCCGATCGGATTTTGCAGGATGGAGATGTGGTCGCTGTTTTTCCCACCCTAGCCGGGGGATGAGGCCCGTCCAACGGGACGCAAAACGTAAAACGTGAAACGTAAAAAAGGCTTCATCACGTTTCACGTTTCACGCTTCAGGTTTCAAATTTCACGTTCACCCTTAATCCCAAATCAAGGAGATAGAAACATGTTTGGCTGGCACGGCAAGATTCTCAGAGTAGACCTAACCAACGAAAAGGTTTCGGTGGAAGATGTTGACCCCCAGATGGCCAAGGACTTCATCGGCGGGCGGGGCTGGGCCATCAAGCACCTCTACGACGAGGTGGACGTCGCTTCGCCTACAACTGTGGATCCGCTGTCGCCGCAGAACAAGCTCATCTTCGGCACGGGGCCGCTGACCGCCACCCCCGCCCCCACCGGCAACCGCTACATGGTGGTCACCAAATCGCCCCTCACCGGCGCGCTGTCTTGCTCCAACTCCGGAGGCTTTTTCCCCACCGAGATGAAGCGCACGGGCTTCGACCTGTTCATCTTCGAGGGGAAAGCCAAGCGACCAGTCTACCTGTGGGTCGAAGACGACGAGGTAGAACTCCGTCCGGCGGAGCACCTGTGGGGCAAGACTGTGCCCGAGACCGAGGACGCCTTGCTAGAAGAAACCGACCCCAAGGCCAAAGTAGCCTGCATCGGCCCGGCCGGCGAGCGGCTGGTCAAGATCGCGGCCATCATGAACGACAAGCACCGGGCGGCGGCCCGCTCCGGCGTGGGCGCGGTCATGGGCAGCAAGATGCTCAAGGCGGTGGTGGTGCGGGGCACGAAGAAGACGCCCCTGGCCGAACCCCAGGCCATGCGGGAGCTGTGCAAGCGGGTGCACGCCGAGGTCAAGGCCGACGTCGAGAAAGGCTCGTCGCTGCGCGAATACGGCACCGCCTACGTGCCGCCGGTGACCAACGAGGTCGGCATCCTGCCCACGCGCAATTTTCAGACTGGGGTGTTCGAGGGGGTGGAAAACATTGACGGCCCAACTCTGAAAGAAAAGTACCTGATTCGGCCTAAGCCGTGCTTCGGCTGCCCCATCGCCTGCGGGCGGCTGACGCGGGTGGACGATCCGCTGTACGGCGGCGAGGGGGAAGGTCCGGAGTACGAGACCATCGCCTCCCTGGGCAGCAGTTGCGGCATTGACAACCTGGCGGCGGTGACCAAAGCCAACTACGTCTGCAACGAGCTGGGCCTGGATACCATCTCCATGGGCGTGACCCTATCCTGCGCCATGGAAATGTACGAGAAAGGCATCCTGCCGGAGGGCGACGTAGGCCGTCCGCTGCCCTTCGGCGACGCCGACGCGGTGATCGCGCTGGTCAAGCAGACGGCGTATCGAGAGGGCTTCGGCGACGTGCTGGCCGAGGGCAGCTACCGGCTGGCCAGCAAGTACGGCCACCCCGAATTCTCCATCACGGCCAAGAAGCTGGAGTTTCCAGGCTACGACCCGCGCGGCGCCAAAGGCATGGGTCTGCTGTACGCCACGTCCAACATCGGCGCTTCCCACATGGCCGGCGACCTGGCCTACTCCGAGGTGTTTGGCGTCCCCGAGAAAATTGATCCCCTGAGCATTGAGGAAAAGCCCCGCTTGCTCTATCGGTTCGAGGACGCCTTCGCCCTGATTGACGCCGCCGGCCTGTGCGTCTTCCTAAGCGTCCGCTACCTGTTCGATCCCCACGTTGACCTGTGGCCCACCCGCCTGACCAAGCTGATGAACTACGCTACGGGCGCTGGCTACACCGAGGAAACGCTGCTCCAGGCCGGCGAGCGCGTCTTCAACCTGGAGCGGCTGTTCCTGCTGAGGGCGGGCTTCACCAAAGCGGACGACACCTTGCCCCGGCGGATGCTGGAGGAGCCCATGCCCGAAGGCCCGGCCCAAGGGCACGTGGTGGAACTGGACGTGATGCTGCCCGAATTCTACCGGCTGCGCGGCTGGGACGAAAACGGCGCGCCCACCGACGCCAAGCTGGCCGAGCTGAGGCTGGAGCGTTAGTTTACAGGCAACTACCTCGCCAATGTTAGTTTCAGGCCAAGTGTCATCGCGAGGCGGTGCTTTTCCGCCGAAGCGATCCCCAATTCGCGGAACGTGAGATTGCGGCAATCCAGGGGATTGCTTCGCAAAAAAACGCTCGCAATGACAAACGTTGGCAGGTCAATTGGGAGGCCAAATGACATCAGACAAACTCATCACAATGCACGACGCCATCGCCGCCTACGTCCACGACGGCGACACCGTGGCCATCGAGGGCTTCACCGCCTGCATCTGCTTCGCCGCCGGCCATGAGATCATCCGCCAGGGCCGCCGCGACCTGACCCTGTGCCGCATGACGCCCGACCTGATCTACGACCAGATGATCGCCGCTGGCTGCGCCCGCAAGATGATCTTCTCCTATCTGGGCAACCCCGGCGTGGGCTCGCTGCACTGTGTCCGCCGCGCGGTGGAGAAAGGCGTCCCCCGCGAGATCGAACTGGAGGAGTACTCCCACTTCGGGACAGTGGGGCGATATCTGGCGGGGGCCTACCGGCTGCCCTTCTTCCCCTTGCGCTCCTACCTGGGGAGCGACCTGCCCACGGCCAATCCCAACATCCGCTTCGTCGAAAGCCCTTACAAGAACGAGCCCATCGCCGTGGTGCCGCCGCTGAATCCCGACGTGGCCATCGTCCACGCCCAGCGGGCCGACCGCGCGGGGAACACCCAACTGTGGGGCTTGCTGGGGGTGCAAAAAGAGGCCGCCTTCGCCGCCGAGCACGTCATCGTGGTGGTCGAAGAAATCGTGGACGAGGCGGTGATCCGCGCCGATCCCAATCGCACCATCATCCCCGACCTGGTGGTGGACGCAGTGGTGCACGAGCCTTACGGGGCGCATCCCTCGTACGCACAGGGATACTACGACCGCGACAACGAGTTCTACCTGCGATGGGACAAGATCAGCCGCGACGAGGCGGCCACCCAAGCCTGGCTGGAGGAGTGGGTCTACGGCGTGCAGAACCGGGCGGAGTACGTGGACAAGATGGGGCCAGAGACCTGGCAGCGACTGGCGCCAGGAGAGGCAATGGCTGAGCCGGTAAACTACGGCAGGTACGTCTGAGAACACGCAATACGCACTACGCAGCCCGTATTTCGTATTGCGTATTGCGTAATAGATTCGAGGTAAGACATGACCAATTACACCCCTTCCGAAATGATGATCGTGACCGCGGCGCGGGCGCTGGGCGGCGTGCGCACCGTCTTCGTGGGCGTGGGCCTGCCCAACATCGCCTGTAACCTGGCGCGACGGACCGTGGCATCCGAGTTGGAGTTGATCTACGAGAGCGGCGTCTACGGCGCGCGGCCGGCGCGGCTGCCCCTCTCCATCGGCGACCCCACCCTCATCAGCGGGGCGACCTCCATCTGCTCCATGGCCGACCTTTTTGGGCTGTACCTGCAAGGTGGGCGGGTGGAGGTAGCCTTCCTGGGCGGGGCGCAGATTGACCGCTTCGGCAACCTAAACACCACCGTCATCGGCGACTATGACCAGCCTAAAGTGCGCCTGCCGGGCAGCGGCGGCGCGTGCGAGATCGCCATCAACGCCCAGCGGGTTTTCGTGATCATGCGGCTGATGCGGCGGGCCTTCGTTGAGCAACTGCACTTCCTCACCAGTCCCGGCCACCTGGGAGGCGCGGGCGAGCGAGCGGAGTTGGGACTGCCGGGCGGCGGCCCGCAGTTGGTGGTCACCGACAAGAGTGTTTTCAATTTCGACAAAGAGGAGAGAGAGATGGTACTGGCGAGCCTGCATCCAGGCGTGGAACTGGCCGAGGTGCAGGCCGAAGTAGGTTGGGAGCTGAAAGTGGCGGCGGATCTCGCGGAGACAAAGCCGCCGACGGAAGAGGAACTGCGCCTGCTGCGGGAGGAGCTGGATCCGCAGGGGCTGTATCGTTGACCATGTACCATGAGGTGACTACACTCGAATACAAGGCAAAGTAGGTGTTGCTCGATGACTGAGACAGCCAATCCAACGATCTATCGCTACCCCAGACAGATCATCCACAATCAGGATGGTACCCTCACACAGGTTGAAAGGAACCTGCGGCAAAATGGGGACATCTCGATCATCGTCAAAGTGAAGGATGCTTCAGGTCACCACCTTGTCCTTTATCATCTTGTTTACGATTCTTCTGGGCAGTTGGTCCACGGGCCACATGAGATCCCAGGCAGCCGGGATCCGGCTTATCAGAAAGCCTTCCCTTCGGGCATTAGGAGGCAACCATGAGTGAGGATTTGAGAGAAGAAACCATCAAAAAAATCGAGGATTTCTTAGCGAGGAGAATCTCTAAAACAGAAGCTGCACGCTGGGCAGTGAATATCTTAGCTGAAAGGACCTTTGGCACTGATGAGTTGGTGCTGGAAGATGCCATCACAGCCTTGGTTGGGTTACATGACGAAGATGAGCGCTTCGACACAGCTAGAGAGGATCTGTTCTATTTCAAGAATTGCTTGCTTGAGGAAACACCCCATCTTGTATCCATAGAATTTCCAGCAAGGCAAGTCGCTGAGGGGGCAACCGAGTACAAGTCTGCTGAGGAAGATTAGTGGGAGGTAAGCAAGGCCAGCAACACTCTACGGGGGGACTACCCGACTTGGAGAGAGGAGAAATCCGTAAATCCTGCACATCC
>CAZEBW010000015.1:0-59471 GCA_964510205.1 uncultured Anaerolineae bacterium | reverse complement strand
CGCCAATTCAGCTCTCTATTCGGTTCTTAAAGTGCGAAATCTAGGTTTAGGGTCTGCTAGTGGAGAGGGCGCCATGTCCGATTTCCTGGGTAGATCGCTGATAGTTGACCTGACCAGCCGCGAAGTGGAGGTGGCCGACTTCCCCGAGGAGGTGGCCCGCAGCTTACTGGGCGGACGGGGCGTGAATGCCTGGCAGCTCTTGCGGCGCGTTGGGCCGGGGACTGACCCTCTGAGTCCAGAGAACGTCCTGATCCTCAGCTGCGGGCTGCTGACCGGCACCCAGGCCCCGGCCTCGTCGCGGCTGCACGTCGGCGCCCGCTCGCCGCTGACGGGCCTGCTGGGCAGCTCCAACGTGGGCGGCCACTTCGGGGCCGCGCTGAGGGCAGCCGGCTTCCAAAGCGTGCTCATCCGCGGCCGCGCCGACAGGCCAGCGGCGCTCTGGCTCCACGATGGCCAGGCGGAGATCAGGGACGCCGGCCATCTGTGGGGCCAGGATGCCTGGACCACCCAGAGCCGTCTGCAGGAGGAGCTGGGCGAACAATCGGAAATCGGGAATCGAAAACCTGTACTGAGCCCAGCCGAAGTATCGAAAATCCGTGTGATGGCCATCGGGCCGGGCGGGGAGAACGGCGTGCGCTACGCCTGCATCATGACCGGCCGAGGTCACGCCGCCGGCCGCACGGGCATGGGCGCAGTGATGGGCTCCAAGAACCTCAAGGCCATCGCCGTACGCAAGACTTCGGAAGTCTCCAAAGACTTCCGAAGTCTGAAGGACGAAACGATCAGCGCCTTGGTGAAGCGGTACGTTGAGCAGATACGCAGCGCCCCCCGCTACGACACCTACGCCCGCTACAGCAACAGCGCGTATGTGACCTGGGCCCGCGAGGAGGGGCTGCTCTCCACGCGCAACTATCGCCAGACCCAGTTCGAGGGAGCCGAGCAAATTGACGGCCGCCAGATGAGCAAGTACGTCACTCGGTCGCGCAGTTGCTACCGCTGCCCGGTGCACTGCAAGGCCGATGTGAAAGTTTCCGCTGGTCGCTTCGCTGCCGAAGGCGATCGGCCCGACATCGAGCCCATCATCAACTTGGGCTCTAAATGCGGCCTGGACGACGTGGAAGCGCTGCTGTACCTCTACAACCTGGCTGGCCAGTTGGGCATTGACGTCATCTCCACCGGCGGCGTCCTGGCTTTTGCCATGGAATTGTACGAGCGGGGCGTCCTGACCGAGGAGGACAGCGGCGGGGTGGCCCTCACCTGGGGCAACGCTGAGGCTATGGAGACGCTGATGCGCCAGATCGCTCGGCGGGAGGGGCTGGGCGATGTGCTGGCCGAGGGTGTGCGGCGGGCGGCGCAGATCATCGGCCGCGGGGCGGAGCAATACGCCTTCCACAGCAAGGGGCTGGAGCTGACCGCCTACGATCCTCGTGGGGCGCTGGGCACCGCGCTGGGCTACGCCGTCTCCACGCGAGGCGCTGATTTCACCAGCGTCTACGCCATCCCCGAGTATCGTTGGGATGCAGCACGGGGGAGGGAGGTCTTCGGCAGCGAGGGGGCGGTGGATCGTCTCTCCAGCGAAGGCAAAGGCGCACTGGTCAAGCGCTCCATGATCGTCTCGGCCATCCTAGACTCGCTGGGGCTGTGCAAGGTGCCGATCCTGTCGGTGGTGGGGGACTTCAGCTTGGAGAACGAGGCAGAGCTGGCCTCGGCCCTCACGGGCTGGCCGCTCACCGCCGCTGATTTGCTGGCCATCGGCGAGCGCATCCTGAACGCCGAGCGGCTGTTCAACCTGCGGCACGGCGCCACGCGGGCCGACGACGACCTGCCCGACCGTTTCACCGAACAGCCGCTTCCCGACGGGCCAGCCCGGGGCAAGACGGTGCCCATTCAGCTCCTGGTGCGCGATTTCTATGCCGCGATGGGCTGGGACGCCGACGGCCGGCCCACGCCGCAGAAGCTGCGCGAATTGGAGCTGGAGTAGCACTTGACCAGGAACTGAATTGGTGATACACTGTGCGAGGAGGGAGCGGATTTCGCGAGAGCATAAACGATGGACTCATCTATTCGCATTGAAAAGGTCAATTCTCGGCGCGATCTGCGTGCTTTCGTTAAATTTCCCTGGCAAGTCTACAAAGGGGACCCCAACTGGGTTCCGCCCCTCATCTCCGAACGCCTGGACTACCTGAATCCGGACAAGAACCCCTTCTACCAGCACGCTGAAGCGGCCCTCTTCCTCGCCCGGCGGGGTCACCGGGTGGTGGGGACCATTGCCGCCTTCGTCAACTACCGAGACCCCGAGTACGCGAGCAAGAGTGTGGGCGGATTCGGCTTCTTTGAAGTGTTGGAAGACTATGCCGTGGCGGTGCGGATGGTGGACGTGATGCTGCGGCTGGAGGAACGGGGCATCCGCATCCCCTGGGAAGCTGGCTCGCAGATCGAGACCGTGGGCGACGCCTACCGGTTCTACCTGGAGGGAATGCCTGCCGCGCCCCAACGCCCCAGCCCGGTCAGAAGAGCGGCGGAGGGTTGAACAATGCTACAGAACAGCGATGCCTTTCCCTGGCTTGTAATGTTGAGCCACGAACAGTGCGAGGTCGTCCATCGCGCCTCGCTGGAGATTCTGCGGCGCACGGGCGTGCGAGTGTATCACGACGACGCGCTGGCACTGCTGTGCGAGACCGATGCCGTAATCACCGACAGCAATTTGGTCCACCTGCCCGCCAGCCTGGTGGAATGGGCGCTGAAGCAGGCGCCGTCGCGCGTCGTGCTCTGCCAGCGAGGGAGCAGCGAGGTAGCCGCGCCGCTGGAGGGGCGGACAGTCAACTTCGGTCCCGGCTCCGATTGCCCCAACTACCTCGATCCCCGCAGCGGCCAGCGGCGCAAGTTCACCGCCGACGACGTGGTGGATTGCCTCCACGTCTGCGACGCCCTGCCAGAGATCGCCTTTGTGATGAGCATGGGCATTCCTTCAGACGTAGACACGGCCAACGTCTACCGGCAGCAGTACGCGCTGATGCTGGAGCACACCACCAAGCCGGCGGTGTTCGTGTGCGACGACCGCGCCGACTGCGAAGCGATAGCCGCCATGGCCGCCGCAGCGGCCGGGGGCATGGAGCAATTGCGGCTCAACCCCACGCTGCTCCTCTACTCCGAGCCTACCACGCCGCTGCAGCACAGCCAGACGGCTACGGGCAAGCTGCTGTACATGGCCGAGCAGGGCCTGCCCATCGTCCACTCGCCCGCGCCGATGATGGGCGGCACGGCGCCGGTCACTCTGGCCGGCGGGCTGGCGCTGGGCAACGCCGAGGTGCTCAGTAGCCTGGTGATGCACCAACTGCAGCGTCCAGGTGCTCCCTTCGTCTACGGCAGCGGGCTGCACCACATGGACATGAAGACCACCATCAGCGTCTACGGCGCGCCGGAGTTCCAGTTGGCGCGGGTGGCTGTGGCCGAGATGGGCCGCTTCTACGGCCTGCCCACCTGGGGCTACGCCGGCCACTCCGATAGCTGCATCCTGGACGAGCAGGCGGCGGCCGACGCGGTTTTCTCAGTGCTGGTAGCGCTGCTGGCCGGCGCCAACCTGGTGCACGATGTGGGCTACCTGGAGGCGGGGCTGACCACCTCGCCAGAGATGATCGTCTTCACCGACGAGGTCATCGCCATGATGCGCCGCTTCGTGGCGGGCTTCGCGCTGGACGCCGAATCGCTGGCGCTGGACGTCGTCCACCAGGTGGGCCCGGGGGGCGACTTCCTGACCGCCGATCACACCCTGCGCCACTTCCGCGAGCTGTGGCAGCCGATGCTGTGGGATCGGCGGCGGGCCGATGCCTGGAGCGCGGCCGGCGGCAAGCGGTTGGGCGACCGCCTGCGCGACAAGACCATCAGCTTGGTGGAAAGCCACCGACCGGAGCCGCTGTCGGACGCCGTGCGGGAGGAAGTGGCCTACATTTTGAAGTCGTGAGCATTCAGACCCTTGGGGTTTTGTCTTAAACCCCAAGGGTCTCACAAAGATTGAGGAGGACACCAAATGGCAAATCAAAGGCTGTTCGAAGAGATGACCGAGGCCGTCATCGCTGGTCTGCCAGACAAAGCGCGTGAGCTGGCCGACGAAGCGCTGAGTGCGGGCCTTGATCCGCTGGCGGCCATTCAGCAAGGCCTCAAGCCGGGCATGGACGTGGTCGGCGAGGGCTTCGCCAAAGGCGAGCTGTTCATTCCCGATCTGATGATGAGCAGCAAAGCGATGCAAGAGGGCATTGCTGTCCTGGAACCAGAGCTTCTGAAGAGCAAGCAGGAGCTTGAGACGCTGGGCAAAGTGGTCATCGGCACCGTGCAGGGGGACATCCACGAGATCGGCAAGACGCTGGTGGCCACCATGTTGACGGCCAACGGCTTCGAGGTGCACGACCTGGGTGTGGATGTGCCGCCGCAGGGGTTTGTTGACGCCGTGCGCGAGGTGAACGCCGACGTGGTGGGCCTTTCCGCCCTGCTCACCACCACCATGCTCAATCAAGAGGCCGTGATCATGACCCTCAAAGAAGCTGGCCTGCGCGATCAGGTCAAGGTCATCATCGGCGGCGTGCCCACCAGCCCCGACTGGGCCGAGGAGATTGGGGCGGATGCCTATGCCGAGAACGCGACGGAAGCGGTGGAGGTAGTGAAGAGGTTGGTGAAGGCGTAAAACGTGAAACGTGAGGCGTGAAACGTGAGCGCAGATGAGTAGGTGACGTTTTACGTTTCACGTTTTACGAGAACTAAAGGAGCAAACCAATGCGTATACCAGTCTTGCAACGATTAGCCTCAGGTGACGTTCTCATCGCCGACGGCGCGACGGGCACTATGCTGCTGGAGGCCGGGCTGCCCACAGGGACGCCGGGCGAGGCCTGGGTGCTGGAGCGGCCCGAGGAGATCATGAAATTGCACCGCGCCTACGTGGAGGCCGGCTCTCAGTTTATCCTCACCTCCACCTTCGGCGGCACGCGGGCGCGGCTGAAGGCGGCAGGCCTAGAGGTGCAGGTCGCGGAGATCAACCGCTGCGCCGCCGAGCTGGCCCGCCGGGTGGCCGGGGACGATCTGTACGTCGGCGGCGACGTTGGCCCCACGGGCGAGATGATGCCTCCCCTTGGATCGCTGACCTACGAGGCCGCCGTTGAGATGTTCGCCGAGCAGGCCCAGGCGCTGGCGGCGGGGGGCGCGGATTGCATCTACATCGAGACCATGAGCGACCTCAACGAAGCGAAGGCCGCCGTCGAGGGGGCGCGGCAGGGATGCGACCTGCCCGTCTTTTGCACTTTCAGCTTCGACACCCACGGCCGCACCAGCATGGGCGTGAGTCCAATGCAGGCAGCGCAGGCAATGGCAGCGTTGGGCGTGCCAGCCATCGGCGCCAACTGCGGCCACGCGCCGGAGGAGGTGCTGGACTTTCTGCCCCTGATGCGCCAGGCCGCGCCCGATAGCTACTTGATCGCTAAGCCCAACGCCGGCGTGCCGCGCATGGTCAAGCGACAGGTGGTCTACGACGCCACCCCGCAGAGGATGGCCGAACTGGCCCTTCGCTACGTAGAACTGGGCGCCCGCATCGTCGGCGCCTGCTGTGGCTCTTCGCCCGAACACATCGCGGCCATAAGTGAAGCCGTGAAACGTGAAACGTGATCAGTGGGACATCGGCGCAGAAATCACGCTTCACGCCTCACGTTTCACGCTTCACGTTTCACGTGTAGGAGGATAATGACATGAGAGCAAACTACCAGGTCAACGCTACCGCGCAATTCCGCGTGCTGTCCGATGATCAGATTGAGGAGATTTTTCATTCTGCTCTGGATGTCCTGGAGCGGGTGGGGACGCGGGTCTATGGGGAGGAGGGGCTGGCTCTATTACGCAATGCTGGGTGCCTGGTTAGTGATAGGGATCGGGTCCGCATCCCGTCTTGGCTGGTGAAAGATGCGCTGAACACCGCGCCGCAGCGGATCGTCGTGGCCGGACGGGACCGCCGCCAGCGCATCACCCTGGAGAAGGACAAGATCTACTTCGGCACCGGCTCCGATTGTCTGTCCCTCATAGATCCATACACTGAGGAGGTGCGCCGCTATACTTATGAGGACATCTACAACGCAGCCCGGATCAGCGACGCTCTGCCCCACATTGACTTCCACATGTCGCTGGGCCTGACCTCTGGCGTGCCTACCCAGACCTACGATCGCCACCAGTTCCTGGCCATGATGCAGGGTACGTCCAAGCCGCTGGTCATCACCACGGTGGACAAAGAGGGCTTGGCCGACCAGTACCGCATGGCCTGCGAGGTGCTGGGCGGGCCGGAGGAGTTCGCCAGAATGCCCCTCTGTGTGGTCTACATCGAGCCCAGCTCCCCGCTGACCCACTCCGTCGAGGCGGTGGAGAAGATCCTGTACGCGGCGGAGAAGGGCATCCCCGCTATTTACACACCGGGCATGATGTGCGGAGCCACCGCGCCGATGACGCTGGCTGGCTCGATGGTGCAGTGCCTGGCCGAGTGCCTGGTGGGCGTGGTGCTGGCCCAACTCAAGCGCAAGGGGGCGGCGGTCATCATCGGTGGCGTGGAGACCATCTTGGACATGAGCACGTCCATCATGTCCTACGGCGCGCCGGAGATGGTGCTGCTCAGCGCGGCCATGACCGACGTGGCCAAGTGGCTGCGGCTGCCCATGTTCTCCACTGCCGGCTGCTCCGACGCCAAAGTCCTGGATCAGCAGGCGGCCATCGAAGCGGCCATGTCCGTGACCATCGCTGCGCTGTCGGGCGCTAACCTGATCCATGACGTGGGCTATCTGGAGTCGGGCCTGCTGGGTTCCTTCGACATGCTGGTCATGTCCAACGAGGTCATCGGCATGGCCAAGCGCATCCTGAGCGGCGTCACGGTCACCCCCGAGACGCTGGCCGTGGACGTCATCGAGCGGGTGGGGCCGGGCGGTCATTATCTGACCCAGGAGCACACACGACGGCACTTCAAGTCCGAGCTGTGGTTGCCGGCGCTGATGGATCGGCAGCAGCGCGGCGGTTGGGAGGCCAGCGGCAGCAAGACCCTGGCCGAGCGGGTGCGGGCGCGGGTGAGGGACATCCTGGAGCATCACCAGCCGCTGCCTATCCCTGCCGATGTGGAGGCCAGGCTGAGGGACATCGTGGCTGAGGCGGACGAGCAACACAAAAGCGGGGGCGAGGGGCGGTAGAGCGAGAATTGGTATCGGCTTCGTCAAATTTCCGCCCGTGCTCTTGGGGGGGAGGCCGCATTGAACTGTTGGTGGACAGGGTGTGGCGTTTCGAGGATGTGGACGATGTGCAAGAGTTGACGCGGTTGGTGGCGGGATGACATTGGTGAGAGCGGAGGTGGAGTCAGCCGCCTGGAGTGGGGTGGCTCGAGCAGGGCAGAGAACCGTTTGACAAAAGTAAGTAGAGTGTGGTATAGTAGGGATTGTAGGAGTTCATTTTGTTAGGATAGGAGACTGCATTATGACGACTATCTTTTTCGCTACCGATGTTCATGGGTCAGACATCTGCTGGAAGAAGTTCATCAACGCGGGTAAGTTCTATGAGGCGGACATCATCATCCTGGGCGGCGACATGACGGGCAAGGCCATCGTACCCATCATTCACCAAGGGGGGGATACCTACAAAGCCGTTTTGCTGGAGCAAGCGTCCATGTTGCACGGCGAGGATGAGGTGGAAGGAATGGAGAAGAGTATCAAGAGCCGGGGATATTACCCCTACCGCACGACGCCTGATGAAATCGCCGAACTCAACGCCAACCCAGGCCGGCTAGATGAGATATTTGCGGATCAAGTGCTCAAGACGGCCGAGCAGTGGCTGGCCTACGCCGACGAGAAGCTGGAGGGATCTGGTATTCGCTGTTACGTAGCGCCTGGCAATGATGATATGTTTGAACTGGACGATCTGGTCCGCACCTCGAAGCACGTGCAACTGGTTGAGGGACAGGTCGTTGAGCTGGATAGGCATCATGAGATGATCAGTTCTGGCTGGAGCAACGTCACGCCCTGGCATACCTATCGTGAGGAAGAGGATGATAAGCTGCGGGCTCGTTACGATGCCATGATCTCTCAACTCAAGAATGTGAAGAACAGCGTGTTCAACATCCATGTACCGCCCTACGGTTCCATGCTCGACGATGTGCCCGAACTGACGGAGGATCTCAGGCCCAAGCACGCAGGGCGCGCGTTGGTGCCAGTCGGTAGTCACGCAGTTCGAGACATTATCGAGGAGCATCAACCGTTGTTGGGCCTCTTTGGACATATCCACGAAGGCAAAGGGGCCATACGGTTGGGCCGAACTTTGTGTATCAATCCGGGTAGCATGTACGAGCAAGGCCGCTTATTGGGCGCTTTTGTGAAGCTGGCCCGCAGGAAAGTCAAGAGCTATATCTTGACCACCGGTTAGTTGGGCCATTCCAGAGATCTCCCGGAAAGTCGAGCGAGTGACTTTTAATGGGTAGTAGGCCAATCGCATTGGCCATCTTGGGGCGGCTGACGCCCAACTCGGTTGGGCTACTACCCTTTTCCGGGAAAGCTCTTCAGAGAAAGGAGGTGTGGATAACACAACTTTCAGATTTAGAAGGTCAAATCTGCTCGCAGATCGAATAGAGATGAAAGGAGAGTACAGCAATGAGTAGCAAAGCTCGAGACACAGCCTTGTTTTTGCGGAAGGCTACGGGCCTGGTACGTTCGTGGTCCGTTTTTGACGCCTTCATCTACGCCTTCTTCTCCATCAACCTCATCACGCTGGGCCTATACATCTTCAGTCAGATGTATTACCTGGAAGGAGGCCTGTTGCCCGCGCTGATCATCAGTGGGGTGTTCATCATGTTTGAGGTGATAGTCTACGCAGGTCTGATCGCGGTGATGCCCCGCGCTGGCGGTGACTACGTGTGGCAGAGTCGCATCCTGGGTGGCGGCATCGGGTTTGTGCTGGCTGTCACCGGCTGGTGGTTCATTCTGTGGCTCTGGGTGCCGCTTTACGCCGACATGCTGCGCCAGTTGTTCTTCACCCCCCTGCTGGGCATCCTGGGCGCCCGCGGCCCCGCTCTGTGGTTTAGCCAGACACCCCTTGGGCTGTTTGTCACTGCCATCTTCGTGTGTGTACTGGTGGCAGTGTACATCGCTATTGGGATGAAGTGGTACTCGCGCATCCAGAAGTACTGTTTCTGGATCAGCGCAGTCGCTCTGCTGATCGTCTTTGCCTTCTTGCTCTTTGGCAATCACGATGCCTTCCGCGCTGGTTTGGAAACGCAAGCACCAGCCATATTCGGGGCCGACGCCGACGTTTACGATGCAACCCTCGCTGCTGGGGAAGAGGCGGGTGCAGTGGCCCCGTTGATGGGAGGTACGCTGGGTGCCATCTTCCTGGCTATCCCCTACATGGTCTTCTTCAACCTGTGGCCTAACTGGGGTGCAACGCTCTATGGTGAGGTGCGCGGCGCTACCGACTTCAAGCGCAACTTCTGGGGGATGGGCTGGGCGCTGATCGTCACCACGATCTTAGGGGCTGTGTTCTTCCTGCTGATCGGTAAAACGATCGGCTGGGATTTCTACATGAAGGCCAACGGAGCCTGGTGGAACTATGCCTGGGGTTATACCGAGCAGGCACCCCCTTTGCCCGTCTGGCCTTACCCCGCCTTGCTGGCCGTCTTTATGACATCCAGCAGGCTGATTCAGTTCATCGTGTTGCTGGCCATGAGTGCCTGGTGGTTTGGCTGGTCGGGCACGGTGTTCCTGAGCTCCACCCGCGTCATCTTTGCCGCTGCCTTCGACCGCCTGCTGCCCGAAAGGGTCGCCGATGTGGAACCCCGCACCCGCACTCCTATCAACGCCCTGCTGCTGATGGTGCTCCCCTCGCTTGTCGTTTCCGCACTCTTCGCTTGGAACATCTTCGACTTCCAGGCGTTGACCCTTTGCTCCACCCTGGTCATCGCGGTGACGTACCTGGGGTCCACCATCGCGGCGATCCTGTTGCCCTACCGCAAGCCCGATCTCTACAAAGCATCGCCCATCGCCAAGTACAAGATCGCTGGCATCCCGCTCATCACTGTCGCCGGGGTCATCTTTGGGGGCTTTCTGCTCTTCCTGCTCTACGAGTGGCTCATTGATCCCAATGGCCTCTACGGTATCGGTCTTTCCAACACCAACTCCGTCATCTACATGCTGGCCATGTATCTGCTGGCTCTGATCATCTACGTAGGTTTCAAGATGTATCGCAAGAGGCAGGGGATTGACATCAACAAGATCTACGAGGAGATTCCGGTTGAGTAGGTGCCGATGATACGCGAAAAGAGATGGGCAGGGAAGAAGCTGCTCTCTGCCCATCTCTTTCAATTTCACTTCGATAAGGATTGGTTATGACTACACTTGCTAACTTGGAAGACGAGATGCGTCGTCTCATCTCAGAAGCCCAAAAACAAGACATTTTCTTGCGCGTGCTCGGCGGCCTGGCAATCAAGATCCATTCTCCGCACGCCAACCACCGTTCCTTGGAGCGCACGTATCCCGACATCGACTTTGTCACCGACAAGGCCAGCGCCAACAAATTGCTCGATTTCTTGCCCGCGATGGGATACACGCCCAACAAGACGTTCAATACCCTCAGCGGGGATCGGCGGCAGCTTTGGTACGACGAAACACACGAGCGGCAGATCGACATATTCATTGGGGACTTTACGATGTGCCATACGCTGCCTCTCTCTGATCGTCTGCACATTGAACCCCTCACGATCCCCTTGGCCGAGCTGTTCTTATCTAAGGCGCAGATTGTGGAACTGAATCGCAAGGATGTACTTGATCTGTTGACATTGATTCTAGATCACGAGGCTGGCTCTGGAGACGACGAAACCATCAACGTGGATTACATCGCCAATCTGTGCTCTGAGGACTGGGGCCTCTACACCACGGTCTCAATGAGCATCCAGAAGCTGCAGGACTTTCTGGCTGAAGGGAATGTCGAACTGGGTGAAAGGGAGATACAGACAATTAGGAAGCGATTGACAACCATCCAGGATACCATGGACGCGGCGCCTAAGACGCTGGCCTGGAAGTTAAGGGCTAAGGTGGGCAAGCGGGTGCGCTGGTACGAAGAAGTAGAAGAAGTGCAGCGGACATAGATTTGAAACGTTCTCTGTATGGAAAGTCCACAGCATGACGACAGGCCATTGCAGTCGCTATCTGCAGGTTGACCTCGGTGCCAAGAGCTGGTCAACCTTTGCCTTGTCCGAGGGCGGACCTCAGAGCGAGACGTTTTGCGTTTCTGGAGACAGTATCAGTACCTGAGAAAAGCCGCTGAGAAGGGGCGTCTCACCCCGTCCGGGTGGTGTCCTCGCCACCCGGGAGCAAAGTTTTCTCATCTACTGAGTATCCACATCAACATTTCTAGGAGGTTTACAACATGATCAACCTACGTTCATTCGAAGTCCCCACCGTGGCGAAGCACGCGCCTGGGGCCATCGCCTGCCTGGCCGACGAGATCAAGGCCCTGGGAGCTAAGCGGCCGATGCTGGTCACCGACGAGGGGCTGGTAGACGCCGGCCTGGTGGATGAGGCCGCCAAAAGCCTGAAGGCGGGCAATGTGGACTACGTCCTGTTCGACGGCGTCGCGCCCAATCCGCCCATCAAGCTGGTGGATGAGGCGGCGGAGATGTACAAGACCGAAGGATGCGATGGCCTCATCGGCTTCGGCGGCGGCAGCAGCATGGACACGGCCAAGTCCATCGGCGTAGTGGCTAAAGACGGCGGGTCCATTTTGGACTACGAGTGGGCTGATCCGCAGCCCATCAAGACCCGCATCCCGCCGCTGATCACCGTGCCCACCACCGCCGGCACCGGCTCCGAGGTGACCCTGTGGGCGGTGATCACCGACCCCAAGCGCAAGATCAAGTTCAATGTCGGCGGCACGGGGCTTATCGCCCCCCACGTGGCGCTCATTGATCCCCGTCTCACGCTGGGGTTGCCGCCGCACCTGACCGCCGGCACGGGCATGGACGCCCTGACCCACGCCATCGAGTGCTACACCTGCGCCTACGCCCAGCCCTGGCCCGACGCCGTGGCGCTGTGGGCCATCGAGACCATCGGGCAGTGGCTGCGCATCGCCTATGCTCAGGGGCAGAACGAAGAGGCGCGCTATCAGATGTCCATGGCTGCCATGCTGGCCGGCATGAGCTACGGCACGGAAAGCGCCGGCGCGGTGCACGCCATGAGCCAGACGGCGGGCGGCGTCTACGATCTGCCCCACGGCGAGCTGACCGCCGCGCTGCTGGCCCCGGTGATGGCCTACAACTACATGGGCGAGCCGCACAAGTACGCCCGCATCGCGCAGGCCCTGGGCGAGGATACCTGGGGTTTGACGGTGTGGGAGGCCGCGCTGCTGGCGGTGGACGCCGTCGCCGAGCTGACGGAAGACCTGGGCATCCCCACCTTGCCGCAGATGGACATCCCCGAAGAGGACATCCCCATGCTGGCCCAACTGGCCTACGATGACCCGCAGACCATAGGCAATCCGCGCGATATCAACGTGGAGGGGTACGAGGAAATCTATAGCAGTTGCTTTTAGCGTGGGGATTTGACAAGTCGGGGAAAATGCAGTACAATTGGGATGTATCGCAGATATATCACCGATATGCGATGCGCCTTTCTGCTGACCGCTTCTCCCCGCTTATGCGATTGACGACGGAATATCCCTGTGCGACTAAGTGAGAAAGCCTATCGTCTCATCAAAGAGAAGATCATCACCCTGGAACTCCAGCCCTTCTCGGTGATCAACGAGCAGGCGCTGATGGAAGAGCTGGAGTTGGGACGCACGCCGATCCGCGAGGCGTTGCTGCGGCTGGCAGCCGAGGGCCTGGTGAACGTCGTACCACGACGCGGGATGTTCGTGGCCAACATCAGCGTCACCGACCTGCAGAAGATCTTCGAAGTGCGGATGATGCTGGAGGCTTTCTGCGCTCGGCTGGCGGCTCAGCGCATCACCGACGAGCAGATCGCCCAAATGGAAGCAACGCTCCAGGACCTGGAGCAGGTGCAGAATGGGGATGTAGAGGCCCTGATGTCTATTGATGAGCGTTTTCACGCGCTGTTATACCAGGCCGCAGACAACGAATTCCTGGCCGAAGCGCTGGATCGTCTCTATGCGCCCAGCCTGCGGCTTTGGCATCTGGTGCTAGATCGCCTCAGCGACGTGCGCGGAGCGATAGAGCAACACCGAGACGTGACGGAAGCACTGAAAGCTGGGGATGGGGCGCGGGCCGAAGGGCTCGTCCAACAGCACGTGGCCCAATTTCAACAGGAGATTAAAGCTGCGTTGTGAACCGTAGGGCAGTATCCGGCAACCGCCGGAGCCTGCCCCTTTGTGTTTGCAGACGGGTGTGTTTCATCTGGGCTGTAGGACGGATTGGTAATCCGTCAATTCGTCGGAATACCATTCCGACCAACAATATCAGCTAACTCGTTTGAAACGCACCCTTTACAAACCATAGGTGCGAATTCCTCTTGACCACTGACCTAGAGTTAGTCCATAACACTAGCATGAAGCTGCTGGCCAACGTCGGCGTCGAGTTCCTCGATGATGAGGCCATCGCGGTTTTTGAGAAACACGGCTTCAAGACGGGCGGCCGCAGAGTCTATTTCGGCGAAGATCAGGTGATGAGCGCGCTGGAGGCGGCTCCGGCGCAGTTCACCATCCATGCCCGCAACCCCGACCGCAATGTGACCGTGGGCGACGGCGAGGTGGTCTTCGCGCCTGGCTACGGCGCGCCCTTCCTCGTGGACTACGAGCTGGGCAGGCGCACGCCCACGATGGAGGACTACGAGAATCTGGTCCGGCTGGCCCACGTCTTGCCCAACCAGGATTTGAGTGGGCATCTGATGGTCGAGCCGGGGGATGTGTCCGCTGACGCCAAGCGTCTTCGCATGTTGCACGCCCACATGGTGCATTCCGACAAGCCGTTCATCGGCAGCACCGAGGGCCAGGCCGGGGCGCGCCATACCATGGAAATGGCGGGGATTCTCTTCGGCGGGGAGAGCTGGCGTTCGGGGGAGCATGCGGTGACCGTGGGTTTGATCAACCCCCTCAGCCCACTGGTCTACAGCGGCGAGATGCTCGGCGCCCTGATGGAGTATGCCCGCTGGCGACAGCCGGTCGTCGTCTCCTCGCTGGTCATGGCTGGCTCCACAGGCCCCATCACCCTGGCTGGCGTGCTGGCGCAGCAAAACGCCGAGATCCTGGCTGGAATCGTACTGACGCAACTGATCAGTCCAGGCGCCCCCGTCGTCTACGGTTCCACGTCAACCAACATGGACATGAAAACCAGCGCGTTGGCCATCGGCGGGCCGGAACTCTCGCTGGTCGCGGCGGCGACGGCGCGCATGGCGCGTCACTACGGACTCCCCTGCCGAGGCGGCGGCGCGCTGACCGACGCCAACAGCCCCGATGCCCAGGCCGGCTACGAGTCCATGCTGGGCCTGCTGGCGGCGGTCAACAACGGCATAGACCTGGTGATCCATGCTGCGGGGATTCTCAGCTCCTATTTGGCGTTCTCTTACGAGAAGTTCGTGCTGGATGACGAGGCGTGCGGCATGTTGCGCCGCTTGCGACGCGGCATCGTCGTCACTCCCGAGACGCTGGCCTACGATGTGATCGCCAAGGTCGGGCCTGGCGGCAACTTCTTGACGGAGCCGCAGACTTTGCAACGCTGCCGCAGCGAGTTCTGGATGCCGACGCTCTCCGATCGAGACAGGCTGGAGGCTTGGATGGAAGCGGGACGGCAGGATGCGGCGGCCCGCGCTCGCCAACGCTGGCAGCAGTTGCTGGCCCAGCACCAGGACCCGCCGCTGGATGCGACGACGGCCCGCCAGTTGCAGGCCTTCGTGGCGGAACATTCGGCGTGAACGACGCGACTCAGCCAGAGGGGCCGGAGACTCGCGCCGAGCTCCGTCGAAGTACAGGCACCGTGGCCGTTTTGCTGGCGGCTTCCCTCTTCGCCACCAGCGGCACCATCATCAAGCACCTGATCCAGGGCTACGGCCTGCAGCCGCTGACCGTGGTTGCGGTGCGAATTTCTCTGGCAGCGCTGATGATGTTTGGCTTCCTGGGCGTGCTGGACCGCAAGCTGCTGCGCATCCAAGCCCGCGACGTTCCTTTTTTCGTGCTGTTTGGCCTGGTCTGTGTGGCGGGATTCCAAGCCTGCTGGGCGTACGCCGTGTCGCTGATTGACGTGGGGGTGGCCACGGTGCTCAACTACACGGCGCCGGCCTGGGCCGCGCTGTTTGCCTGGCCCCTGTTGGGCGAGCGCATCAACCGCCGAAAGGGGCTGGCGCTTTTGCTGACGGGGGCGGGGGTAGCGCTGATCGTGCGCATTTTCGACGCCGGGTTCCTGTCTCTGAACCGGGCAGGGTTGCTGTGGGGGCTGGGCAGCGGCGTGAGCTACGGGCTGTACGGTATTTTCGTGCGGCGGGCGCTGCGCCGCTACAGTTTTTGGACCGTGATCACCTACGCCTTTGCCGTCGCTGCGCTGTTTTTGCTGGCCACACAGTCCGCATCGAGCATCGCGTCCGCCTTCGCCCAGCCTGGCGCAGCGTTGTGGCTGGTGATTGCAGCATTGCTGCCTACGGTGGCTGGCTATGCGCTGTACACCTTCGGCCTGCGTTACCTGGAAGCGACCGTGGCGACCATTGTGGCCACCATTGAGCCGGTGATGGCCACCCTGTGGGCCGCCCTCTTTCTGGGCGAGTTGCTGACCTGGCCGCAGGTCGTTGGGGGCGGGCTGGTGATAGCAGGTGTAGTTGCGCTGCAAATCAAGCGGGAGAAACCAGGTTTTTCCACCTAGAGTCACTGTCGGGGCAACCAAACTGCTACTAAGGTCCAGCTGTGTCATTGCGAGGCGTCTTTTTGCCGAAGCAATCCCCTGGATTGCCGCAATCTCCCGCCAGCGAATTTGGGATCGCGCCGTTTTCATTTCCAGGTTCGTCGCAAAACCCGCTCCTCGCGATGACACCTATGATTGTTTCTTACACGAGGCAAGAGGTGGTAGGGGGCTAGCAACTTGGGGGTTGTAAAAGAATAACTTTCCGATCTATGTAGGGCAGGTTGGCCGCGACTCTCGCCGAGACGGTAGGATGCTGCTGAGTCGTGGCAGACACTTGGATTATCTTTGGCGAGAACAAGGAAGCGGCCTACCTGCCGTTTCGCGGGACGGCAGGTAGGCGGCTTGGCTGGAATTGTCTTGACGGAGGTGACTGCGATGCATGTAGCCGGTACGAGGCGGTTCCGTGTCTAACCCGCCGCCAACCTGCCCTACGGTGACTGTTTCTGGGCGAATCGCTGGCCTGGCCCCAGATCGTCGGGGGCGGGCTGGTGATCGCGGGGGTGATTGCGTTGCGGAGATAGGTGCAAGGTTGATTATCTCCGCTTGCGGCGGGTTTACCCATAAGTCATGCAGAAGATATGCATAATCACTGGTTAGCATGCGCAATAGCCTGAGGGAGAGTCAGAAATGGCGAGTGTAGATACAACTAGACTAACCAGCTACTTGGACCTACACGCGCAGAAACTGCGGATTGACTTACAGGCCGCCCGACTATTCGTGGGGACAACCGACATTGGCAACGTCGCTGAAAATGCAGTTCGGAGGTTCTTACAGGCCAATCTGCCTGCAAAATACTCTGTAGGTGTGGGTGAAGCAATCGCTCCAAGTGGTCAATCCCCCCAGCGTGTAGAGCAGACGCAACAGAAGGACGTGTTGATATACGATCCCTACGGCTGTGCTGTTCTTGGTTGGGGCGAAGGCGAAGTCGGCTTGTTTCCAGTGGAGAGCATCTATGGGGTTATTGAAGTCAAAACAAGTATAGGCAGCGCGGACAGTCTACTCAAGGCTGTTGACCAAACCTTGGAAGTCAAGAAACTGTGTCAAGACTATCGTAGTCCAGAACAGGTATCGCCTTTTACAAGTGTGTTTGCATTCGAGTCTGGAGTTGGAGGCGACACGTTGTTCGATGCTCTCAAGAGTAAGCCGCCAAGCGAACGAGCTGATTTTGTGTTTATCCTCAATCCAAAGCGGACCGATGTGGCTGACCAGAATAACAGCTTCTACTTCGCACATTGGCACTACTACTCCAGAGGCGGCGGCCCGATAGACTTCGTGTCTGCCGACCAAACTGCACAAGAGAGAAGCGATAGTCCAGACAATGCAGATAAGTTTCTTACATTTTGCGAGACCGAAAAGGCACTTCTTTGGTTCTATCTGTTCCTCACTGAACAACTGGACAGCATGCAACTGACAAGACCCAACCTCTGGAAGTACGCAAATGCAAGCATACAACGGCTTGGATGGCGCGATAACGAGGGTGGTAACTGTCAGGAGGCCACGTAGCAGGCAACCAGTGCTTCTGGGTGACTGGAGGTGCTGAAAAAGCGGGGCCTACCAAACGATAAGTGGCGGGCAATGTGGCTCACCAAAGACACAAGGGAGGCAAAAATGATCTCTAGTAAAGCTCTGACAAACGCGATTTTGCCTGGTCTGCTCGTCTTGGCCTTGCTCCTCTCGCCCCGTCTCCCAAGCAGAATACCTGGCGTTAGGCTGCCAAGTGCCAATGCTGGGCCATCCCTGCAGGAGGACCCATATGAACCTAATGACGCTTTTGCTCAGGCTTATGGTCCCTTAGCCTCGAACGCAATCTACCAGGGTTATGTGTGGCCTGATGATGACTATGATTACTTCTATCTGGATATGCCGACCTCAGGTTTGCTGGAGGTGCTCTTGGAGAACGTTCCAAGCGACGTAGCCTGGTTTCTGGGCGTGTACGATTCTTCGATAGATCTTGAGGCTTCAGAGGTTGTCTTTGGGGGCACCGGGCGAATCGTGGAGAACTTGGGGCCAGGGCGTTACTATGTGCTGGTCAATGCGAGGTCGTACAGCTACGGGAGCCAAACCCAGCCTTACCAGTTAAGGGTCTTCATCCCTGGTGTGCCAACTGCTACACCGCCCGGCCCTACACCCACGCCAGGCAATGACCCGTATGAACCGAATGATGTTTTTGCTCAGGCTTATGGTCCCTTAGCCTCGAACGCAATCTACCAGGGCTATGTGTGGCCCGATGATGACTATGATTACTTCTATCTGGATATGCCGACCTCAGGTTTGCTGGAGGTGCTCTTGGAGAACGTTCCAAGCGACGTAGCCTGGTTTCTGGGCGTGTACGATTCTTCGATAGATCTTGAGGCTTCAGAGGTTGTCTTTGGGGGCACCGGGCGAATCGTGGAGAACTTGGGGCCAGGGCGTTACTATGTGCTGGTCAATGCGAGGTCGTACAGCTATGGGAGCCAAACCCAGCCCTATCAGTTAAGGGTCTTCATCCCAACCCCCACACCAACCCCCACACCAACTAAGACACCGAGCCCAACCACCACACCGACTCCCACAAACACGCCCACGGCCACGGCTACACCCACGCTTGGCCCACCGACATTAACTCCTACAAACACACCCACTAGAACGCCAACGCCTGCGCTCATAAAGGTGTATCTGCCGGTTATTTCCAAGACTATACCACCAACACCAACTCCTGTACCACCTACGCCGACACACACACCGACCAATACACCTACTGCGACACCAACAGCAACGCCTACCTCGGAACCAGGTTGGGAGGAGATTGTTCATGAGGACTTTGAGGGTGACTTCCCGACCGGCCTATGGCATACCAGCCAGGACTGCGAGGAAGGTAGCTACACCTGGGCGCCACGGGATTGCAAACCGCACACTGGCAACAAGAGCGCCTGGTGCGTGGGAGGTGGTGCCGATGGGAGTCAGTTGGAATGTGGAAGCGACTATCCTGATGAAGCGCTAACTCAACTCATTTATGGACCTTTCGATCTGGGTGATGCCACTGCTGCCAAGATGACGTTCTGGACTTGGTCGAGCACAGAGTATGAGTCCGACACCATCTATTGGGGCGCTTCCACAGATGGATTCTGGTTCTGGGGTGAGAGGGACAGTGGCAGCTGGCACTCATCTTGGGATTCCAAGGAACTTGATTTCGCCTGGATTAAAGAATGGGGCGAATGGACGAGCTACTTGGGTGAACCTGAGGTATGGGTAATGTTCTCCTTCGAAAGCGATGAATGGTTCTCTTACGAAGGGTGGTTTATCGACGATGTGCAGATAGTGAAGAAGGTAGGTGGTAATGGAATGCCTAATGAAACTCCGGTGCCTTCTGATAACGAAACTGGAGTGTTGAGGCGTCGAATCTCTCAGTAATCATCATCAAACGCCAAGGAGGAAAAATGGCAGAAAATCTAACAACCGTTGTCAGCTCTAAAGCAAAAGAAGTCCTCATCAACCACGACCGGCCTTGCGTCATCATCGGCGAGCGGATCAACCCCACGGGGCGCAAGAAGCTGGCGGCGGCGCTGCAAGCGGGCGACTTCGACATCGTGCGCCGCGACGCGGTGGCCCAGGTCGAGGCGGGGGCCGAGATCCTGGACGTCAACGTGGGCGTGCCGGGCGCTGACGAGACGGCCCTGCTGGTCCAGGCCATGAACGCCGTGCGCGAGGTCACTGACGTGCCGCTGTGCATTGACACCGCCGACACGGAGGCCCTGGAAGCAGCGCTGAAGATCTACGACGGCAAGGCGCTGATCAATTCGGTCAACGGCGAGGAAGCGCACCTGAAAAGCGTGCTGCCGCTGGTCAAGGAATACGGCGCGGCGGTCATCGGGCTGTGCATGGACGACGATGGCATCCCCCCCACAGCCGAGGGGCGGTTCGCCGTGGCGGGCAAGCTCATCGAGCGAGCGGGCAAGCTGGGCGTCTCACCTGAGGACGTGGTTATTGACCCACTGGTGCTGACGCTGGGGTCAGATCACACTGCCGGAAAAATCGCCCTGGACGCCATCGAGATGATCGTCGCCGAGTTCGGCGTCAACATCACCATGGGGGCCAGCAACATCTCCTTTGGCATGCCCGACCGCAATGCCATCAACGCCGCCTTCATCGTCATGTCCATCCACGCCGGCCTGACCTGCCCCATCGTCAACCCGCTGCACGAAGAGGTGGCCACGGCCATCCTGGCCGCCGACCTCTGCATGGGGCGCGATGAATGGGGCATGCGATGGATCAAGGCCTATCGCCAGCGATCAGGGGGCTAGGGATCAGGGACAGGGGGCTAGGGATCAGGGTTTTGTCCCTGGTCACTTGTCCCTTCGATAGAAAGGAGGCGCTATCAACCAATCTACGAAGTTACGAATCAACGAATTTACGAATCAACGAAGGGAGGACACTCTATGAGAGTGAATTATCAAACGAACGCCAGCACGCAGTTCCGACTCCTGTCCGACGATCAGTTGGAGGAGATGTTTGAGGCTGCTCTGAGGGTGATGGAGGAGATTGGGCTAGACGTGCACAACGAGGAAGCTCGGCAGATCCTCGGCGACAACGGGGCCAGCGTGGAAGGTCTGCGGGTGCGCATCCCCTCCTACATGGTGAAACAGGCCCTTGCCACCGCGCCGCGCAGCTTCACCATCTGGGCGCGGGATGGCGATGCGGATAAGAACATCCACATTGGCGCCGGCCGGCCCTACTACGGCCCCGGCCCCACCTGCCCCAACTTCCTCGACCCGCACACCGGCCAGCGGCGCAGGTATCTGCGTAAGGATGCCAGCGCGGTGGCCACGGTATGCGACGCGCTGCCCAACATAGACTTCTGCGAATCGTTGGGCACCGTCGACGATGTTCACCCCAAGCTGGGGGCCACCTACGAGTTCGCCGAGATGTTCCCCAACACCAGCAAGCCCATCGTGGCCTGGTCCTACGACTGGGAGGACGGCGAGGACATCCACAAAATGGCTGTGGCCGCTGCCGGTGGACAGAAGGCCTTCGAGAAGCGGCCCAACTACGTCCACTACTGCGAGCCGCTCTCCCCCCTGGTCGGCAGCAAGGATGCGCTCAACAAGCTGATCTTCGCCGCGCGCCACCGCGTGCCCTTGATCTTCACCCCCTGCCCCAGCGCGGGCGGGACAGCTCCGTCCACCATGGCCGGCATCTTGATCCAGGCGGCGGCCGAATCGTGGATGGGCCTGGTCGTGGCCCAGCTCATCTCGCCAGGATTGCCGTTCTTCATGGGCGGCGTGGTTTCCATCATGGACATGAAGACCACCGTCCTGGCCTACGGCGCGCCGGAGCTATCCCTGCTCCAGGCCGGTCTCACCGAGTTGGCCCACTACGCGGGACTGCCCTTGTGGACCACGGGCGGCTGCACCGACGCCAAGGTGATTGACGAGCAGGCGGCTCTGGAGGGCGCTCTGTCTGTGCTCTTCGCCGGCCTCAGCGGCGGCGACCTGTGCCACGACGTGGGCTACATCGAAAGCGGCCTGACAGGCTCGCTGCAGCAACTGGTGCTGATGAACGAGGCCATCGGCCACACCAAACGCCTGCGGCAGGGCTTCGAGGTCACGCCCGAGACCCTGGCTGTGGACGTCATCGCCAAGGTGGGCCCCGGCGGGCACTTCCTGGGCGAGAGGCACACCTTGAATCACTTCAAGGAGTTCTGGTCCTCGGAGCTCATCAATCGCGACAAAGTGGACGATTGGGAGGCAGCCGGGTCCAAGACCCTGGGCGATCGGGTGCAGGAGAAGCTGGTCGAGATATTGGCGACGCATCAGCCGCCGGCATTGCCCGATGGCGTGCCAGCTCGCATCGAAGAGGTACTGGCCGAGGCCGAGGCGCGGGTAGCTGAATAGGTTCAGTGGGCCAAGTCTCTCTGTTTGCTGCAGAGGGGCGTCCCCGCCCCAGACGTGGCGAGGACGCCACTTCATAGCGAAAAAACAGTCTGAAGACTGGCCCAAGTGAGAGTTTAACAAATCAAAAGAGTGTGTTTCAAACGAGTTGGCTGGTGTTGTTGGTCGGAATGGTATTCCGACGAATTGACGGATTACCAATCCGTCCTACAGCTGAGATGAAACACACCCAAATCAAAAAACCTAAGGAGGCAAAAATGAGCAAGGTACTAGAGAAGATTTCGGAAGCGGTCATCAAAGGCGACGAGGACGCGATGGGCGATCTGACGCAGGATGCCCTGGGCGAGGGTCTGAGCGCCAAGGAGATCCTGGAAGGCGGCCTGATGCCGGGCATGGACCACGTGGGCGTGGAGTTCAAAGCCGGGCGCATGTTCGTGCCCGAGGTGCTGCTCTCGGCTCGCACCATGAAGGGGTCCATGGCGGTGCTGGAGCCGCTGTTGGCCGAAGGCGAGTCCGTGGCTGTGGGGAAAGTGGTCATGGGCACGGTAGAGGGCGATCTTCACGACATCGGCAAAAACCTAGTGGGCATGATGATGGAAGGCGCCGGCTTCAAGATCGTTGACCTGGGGGTTGACGTGACCCCCGACGCCTTTGTGGAGTCGGTCAAGAAAGAGCAGCCGAACATCGTCGGTATGTCGGCGCTGTTGACCACCACCATGCGCAACATGGGCCGTACCATTGACGCCCTGAACGAAGCCGGCCTGAGGGATCAGGTCAAGGTCATGATCGGTGGCGCCCCGGTGACGGGCGACTTCGCCGAGCAGATCGGCGCTGATGGCACTGCTTCCAGCGCGCCGGCGGCTGTGGACTTGGCTAAGGAGTTCGTTGGTTTGGCATAGCTTCGGCCTAACCGTGCAGACCTCCGAGGTTTCGACAGTCCATCTGGCCCTGCCAAATGAGCACGCCACCATCGAGAGCCTCTGAGAGAGCATAGTTTCATAAACCTCGGAGGTCTTTCGACGAGTCCTGAAATATGGAAGGAGAAAAGATTATGAGAGTCAACTATCAAACGAATACCACCCCTCAGTTTCGCATCCTGTCCGACGGGCAGATCGAAGAGATCTTCTTCGCTGCCCTGGAGGTGCTGAGGGAGACGGGGGTCAGGGTCTACTGCGAAGAAGCTCTGGAACTCCTGCAGGAGGAAGGGGCGTACGTCAGCGACGGCACCCTGGTGCATATTCCCGCCGCCATGGTCGAAGAAGCCGTGGCCGAGGCGCCGGAGCGGATCGTGCTCGCCGGGCGAGATCGTTCCAAGAAGATCGCACTGGAGGCAAACCACATCTACTTCGGCACGGGATCCGACACCCCCTTCATCCGCGATCCCTACGACAACGAGCGCAGACGCTACACTTACAAAGACAGCTACAACGCAGCCAAGATCGCCGACTCGCTGTCCAACATAGACTTCTACATGCCTCTGGGGCTGACGTCGGACGTGCCCATCGGCACCTACGACCGCCATCAGTTGCTGGCCGCGCTCCAGGGCGTGACCAAGCCGCTGGTCGTCACTGCAGTGGACCGGGAGGGGCTGGCCGATCAGTACCACATGGCTTGCGAAGTGGTGGGCGGCGAGGACGAGTTCCAGAGGACGCCTCTCTTTGTGATCTACACCGAGCCTAGCTCGCCTCTGGAGCATTCCAAAGAGGCGACGGAGAAAGTGCTCTACGCGGCTGAGAAGAGCATCCCGGCCATCATCACCCCCTGCCCCAGCGCAGGCGGAACGTCGCCGGCCACCATGGCCGGTGTCCTGGTGCAGGCCCTGGCTGAGAGCCTGTCGGGCATCGTGGTGTCGCAACTGAAAAAAGAGGGGGCACCGGTGATCATGGGCGGCGTGGTGACCATCATGGACATGCTGACTACCACTTACTGCTACGGCGCGCCGGAGCTGCCCTTGCTCAGCGCGGGCCTGACCGAGATCGCCAAGTGGCTGGGCCTGCCCATGTTCTCCACGGCTGGCTGCAGCGACGCCAAGTCGCTCGATCAGCAGGCGGCCATCGAGGGCGCGGTATCCATCGCCACAGCGGCCCTGTCGGGGGCCAGTCTGATCCACGACGTGGGGTATCTGGAGTCCGGCCTGGTCGGCTCCTACGATATGCTGGTCATGTCCAACGAGATCATCGGCATGGTCAAGCGCATCATGGGCGGCATCCCCGTGGACGAGGACACCCTGGCCGTGGACGTCATCGCCAAGGTGGGCCCCGGCGGCCACTTCCTGGGCGAAAAGCACACCTTGAATCACTTCAGAGAGTTCTGGAGCCCGGAGCTCCTCGACCGAGCCAAGGTGGACGACTGGGAGGCGGCCGGATCCAAGACCCTGGGTGATCGCGTGCACGAGAAGGTCATCAACCTGATCGAGACGTACGAGCCCGAACCCATCCCCGACGAAGTGGAGAAGAGGTTGAAGGACATCATCGCCCAGGCCGACGAACGACACAAGGCAGAGGAGAAGGTCGCTCTGGCGTAGGCCGCTTCGCTAACGGAGGTTGGAGACTGGAGGTTGGATGGTTGGACTTCCAACTTCCACCATCCAACCTCCAACTTCCAATTGGGAGGTCGCCGATCAAAAGAGGTGGGCGATTTCGCCGTCAGCGCCTCGTGATGGATGGGAGAGCAGGACGTTGTTGGATCAGATTGATGGGTAGCGTTTGGGGAAGATGTCTATTCTAAAAGATGTGACCATTGCTCTTACCGCCGAAGAACTGCTCGCGGCCCAGGGGCGGAAAGAGGACCGGCCAGCGCTGATAGCCGCCGCCGAGGAGGCCATCGCTCTAGGCCAGACCCTCTTCGCCCCTGCTGCTGTCTATGACGAGTTTGAGATACGGGAGGTGGTGGGGGAGCGGGTTGAACTGGCCATGAACGCCGCTTCGCTAACGGAGGGCGCTGGTCTCACCGTCGGGCACAAGGCGGACCTGCTGGCGCCGGCCAAGCTGTTGCTGGCGGCGGTTTACACCATTGGCCCAGCGCTGGAGACGCGGGTGGCCGAGCTGCAAAGATCGGGTGAGTTGATGCTGGCCTACATGCTCGACTGCGCGGGAGTGATGGCGCTGGGAATGGTCGGCGAGAGGCTGCGCCGCCTGGCCGAGGAGCGAGCCGCCGAATGCGGCTGGGGTGTGGGGCCTGTGCTCAGTCCCGGGGGACTGGTCGGCTGGCCGGTGCAGGGGCAGCGGGAGCTGTGCGCTTTGTTGCCCTTGGCCGACATCGGCGTGCGGCTGAACCCCTACTGCGTGCTGGAGCCGCACAAGTCCGTCTCCCTGGTCATCGGCCTGGGACCTGGCTACAAGGCGCACAAAGTCGGCTCGGTCTGCCGCTACTGCGCCCTACGGGAAAGCTGCTGGCGGCGAAGAGAGAGTGCGGAATGACGATTGCATTAGGAATTGATACAGGTGGGACATACACCGACGCGGTGTTGGTGGATCACGCCACGGGCGAAGTGCAAGCGGCGGCCAAGTCTCTGACCACGCGGCACGATCTGTCCATCGGCATCAGGGAAGCGATCGTGGCTGTCACTTCGGCTACGCTCAGTGCAAGGTTTGAAGCGAGCCAAAGCGAATCAGTAGATCAGCAAATCAACAAATCGGCAATCGAAAATCGAGAATCGAAAATCGGACTGGTGGCGCTCTCCACCACATTGGCCACCAACGCCATCGCCGAGGGGCAGGGCAGTCCCGTTTGCCTGCTGCTCATCGGCTACGATCGGGAGCTGATGGAACAGTACGGCTTCCAGCACGAGTTGGTGACCGACGATGTGGTTTACCTGAATGGCGGGCACGACGTGCTGGGCAACGAGGTCGCTCCACTGGACGAGGACGCGGCGCGGGAGGCCATCCTGGCTCGGCGCGACAAGGTCGAGGCTTTTGCCGTATCGGGCTACTTCGGCGTGCGCAATCCCACCCACGAGTTGCGGGTGCGGGCGTTGGTGGAGGAATTGACCGCGCCAACGGGAGGGCAGCCGCAAGCGCTGCCCCTACCGGTCACCTGCGGCCACGAGCTGACCACCCGCCTCAACGCCGTGCGACGGGCGACGACGGTGGCCCTCAACGCCCGCCTGGTTCCGCTGCTGCGGGAACTGATCGCCACCGTGCGCCAGACGCTGGATGAACAGGCCATTGCCGCCCCGCTGATGGTGGTCAAAGGAGACGGCTCGTTGGTGCGAGCCGAGTGGGCCATGCAGCGCCCCATCGAGACCATCCTCTCCGGGCCGGCGGCCAGCGCGGTGGGCGCCTGGCATCTGGCCGGACGACACGACGTGTGGGTGGTGGACGTAGGAGGCACCACCACCGACATCGCCGCGCTGAACGACGGCCAGCCCCGCCTTAATTCGGAGGGCGCGCGCGTCGGCGGCTGGCGGACGATGGTCGAGGCCGTGGATGTGCATACCACCGGCTTGGGCGGCGACAGCCACGTGCGCTTCGACCCTTCGACAAGCCCTTCGGCAGGCTCAGGACGACGCTCAGGACACCGTCGAGATGGACGCCTGCTCATCGGTCCCAAGCGCGTCATCCCCCTCTGCCTGCTGGCCAGCGAGCGTCCTGAGGTGGTGAGCGAACTCCGCCGCCAAGTCACGGCTGCGCTGTCGCAGAAGAGGGGAGACGAGCTCGCTCAGTTTGTGATCTCGTGGCGGCGTCCCGTCAACTGGATCTCAGACGAAGACGCCGCCCTGCTGCGTCGTTTGGAGGCGGGACCTCAGTCATTGGCTTCGCTGATCGGCGAGGCGCGCTACGGCTGGCTGCTTCGGCGCCGAATTGAGGCCCTGGAATCCCAGCGCGTGGTGCAGCGGGCTGGCTTCACACCGACGGACGCGCTGCACGTGCTGGGCCGCTTTCAGCCGTGGGATGTCGAGGCCTCGCGGCTGGGTGCGGAGATGCTGGCTGCTCAGGCTGGCTTGCCGGTGGAAGACTTCTGCCAGCGGGTGGTGCGTGGGGTGTCGGACCGGGTGGCGACCGAGTTGGTGAGCAAGGTGCTGGAGGACGAGGTAGGTGCGCCCGATTGGGAGGGAGAGCCGACGGCGGCGGCATTGCTGCGGCGCGCGCTCGACGGTCCGCAAGCTGGCGACCTGAATTGCGAATTGACGCTGCGCAGGCCGTTGGTGGCCATCGGCGCGCCGGTGGAGGCCTACGTGCCCCGCGCGGCCGAGCGGCTGCACACAGAGTTGATCATCCCGCCCCACGCGGAGGTGGCCAACGCGGTGGGGGCCGTGGCCGGAGGCGTCGTCCAGCGGCTGCGGGTGCTGATCAGCTCGCTGGACGGGGGGGAGGCGTTCCGCCTGCACTTGCCCGACGGCGTGCACGATTTCGATGATCTGGAGCGCGCCGTGGACCACGCTCACAAGGTGATGTTTGCCCGTGCCGAGGCGCAGGCTCGCCAGGCGGGAGCGGATCAGGTGGAAGTGCAGATGGCCCGCACCGACCGCCAAGCGAGTCTCGCTGCGGGTTGGGGACAGGAAGTCTACCTGGGGACGGAGCTCATCTTCACGGCGGTGGGGCGGCCCAGCCCGGCGCGGCGCTAGGCAGGTCGCAATAAACTTCGACTTTCATCTTGCTCATAGCCCCCGTCCCCGGGGGCGTCTGGACGAGGTAAACGCTTGGCAAAATGGGTTAGTCGGCCCGGGGACGGGGCTCAGAGCGATGGAAAAAGTGAAAAGAACTTTTAGCTACCTACCTCGACAATGTTAACTTCCGCGTCAGTGTCATTGCGAGGCGCGCTGTCTGCGCCGAAGCAATCCCCAAGTCGCTGATAGGAGATTGCTTCGCCCCTGCGCGCCTCGCAATGACATTAACTTAACATTGTCCAACTACTTAGGCTTGAAGGATCGGCAAGGTCTCTGATAGCAGCCGTGAGTGGGCTCGATGAGCCGTGGGCGCGGGCAGTCTTGGAGGAGGGAAGCCCTCCTCCTGGATTTCCCGCGCCCGATTAGTTGGACTATGTTACATTGAACCTGCGCTCGATCAGTCACCGTAGGGCAGGTTGGTGGCGGGTTAGACGCGGAGCCGTCTCGTACCGGCTACATGCGTCGCAGTCGCCTCCATCAAGGCAAGTCCAGCCAAGCCGCCTACCTGCCGTTTCGCGGGGCGGCAGGTAGGCCGCTTCCGTGGTAGTGAGGCGCCCAATAGTGAGAGATAGTCAGCAAATTTGGATTTCTGCATTTGACAAGCTGAAAGTAGAAGTATATAATAAGGCTTGACTTACGAGCGTAAAATACTGTCTGAAAGGAGTGCTACTGATGAAGAAACTTTCGTGGATTTGGATTCTGGTGCTGGCGGTTCTGATCGCTGGCTGCGGGGGTGGCCCAGAGGAGAAGACGGCTGAGCCTAGCCCAGCGGCCACGATGCCCACTGAGATCGAGATCTTGCCCACCCCCACCCCGAAACCGCCCCCGCCAACGCCGACGGACACACCGGTTCCCCCTTCCCCTACTCCAGAGCCTACTGACACGCCAGAGCCCACGGATACACCGGTCCCCACTGTAGAGGGAGAGACACCTGCCCCGACCGCTACGAAGAAGCCGCCGACTCCAACTCCGGTCCCGCCCACAGCCACTCCGTCTCCTGTGCCCCAAAAAGTGCAGGCGCCCATGGTCGCCATCCCCGAGGGGGAGTTCACTATGGGCAGTGGGAGTGGGGTCGAGCGCCCGCCGCATGCGGTCTTTGTTGATGCCTTTGAGATTGACAAGTTCGAGGTAACCAACGAGCAGTTTGCCAAATTCGTGGACGAGACGGGCTACGTCACCGATGCGAAGAACGCAGGGGACACGTCTTGGCGATACTGGGCCACCGACAAGCCCAAGCATCCCGTGGTGAAGGTGAGCTGGAATGATGCCAAAGCCTTCTGCGAGTGGGCAGAAAAGCGACTGCCTACCGAGGCGGAGTGGGAGAAGGCGGCTCGGGGCACAGACGAGCGCGTCTATCCCTGGGGCAACGATTGGGATGTGGACAAGTTGAACGCCAAGGAATCAGGCTACCGCGGGACCACCATTGTGGGGAGCTTCCCGTCCGGGGCCAGCCCCTATGGTGTGATGGACATGGCGGGCAACGTGGCCGAGTGGACGAGCGACTGGTTCCAGCCTTATCCGGGCTATCCGGGCGGCGACAACGAGGCCCAATACTTCGGCGAGAAGTACCGCGTGATCCGAGGCGGCGGCTGGTTCAGCGACAAGGAATTGGTGCGCACCACCGAGCGTAGCGCCAGCTCCATGACCGCTGCCAACGATGACATCGGCTTCCGCTGCGCGAAATAGTCCGCTGGTGGTTCGCAGCCTATGGCCTGACGGCACTTAATATGCCATTTGCTATCAGCTAATGGAAAAGGAGGGATGCCTATCGCAGAAAAACTGGGTTAGGTAAGGTTATCCGATTATTATTGAAACTCAAGGAGGAGCTAACAAATGTCAAAGAGGAAGCTTTTCAATTTGGTTTTGGTGCTCGCCATGTTGTTGGTTGTGGTGAACGTGGCCAGTGCGGCCCCGCCCGCTCAAGAGGAGCTGAGCTATACCATCAAGCTGGGCGATACCCTGTGGGACCTGGGAGAGAAGTACCTGGGCTCCGGTTTCGCTTGGCCAGCCATCATGGCCTCCACCAACCAGAAGAACATCGAAGATTCAAGCTTTGCTTACATCAAAAACGCTGACGTCATCCACCCAGGGTGGAAGCTGGCCATCCCCAGCGAGGCAGATGCCGAAGCATTCATGGCGGCCTATGACCCCAGCAAGCCGGAGTTGCTGTTTGGAGAGCGTGCCAGCGGCCAGCTCGTGGTTGGCAGCTGGTGGACGGCGGGCGGAGAGGCCGAGGGTCTCAATGGGATGTTCAGGATCTACCGCGAGAAGTATCCTGACGTCGAGATCGTGAACGCCACCGTGGCCGGGGGCGCGGGCACCAACTTCAAGGCCGTGCTCAAGACCCGTCTCATCGGCGGCGACCCGCCTGACACCTTCCAGCTCCACGCTGGGCTGGAGGTCGAGAGCTACAGCCCCGAGCAGTATCTCCAGCCTTTGGACGACCTCTATGCCTCCGAGGGTCTGGAGGAGGCCTTCCCAACAGACTTGCTGACCCTGCTCAAGGCTTATGGCGGCCACTACTGGGGCGTCCCGGTCAACATCCATCGCTCCAACGTGCTCTGGTATAACAGGGCGACCTTCGAGGCCAACGGGCTGACGCCACCGGCCAACTTCGATGAGTTCGTGACTGTGGCCGAGGCGCTGAAGGCCGCAGGGGTCCAGCCCTTCGTGCTGGGCACCAAAGATGGCTGGGAGGCCGGCCACATCTTCGAAGACATCCTGGCTGGCACGCTGGGCGCTGATGGCTATAATGGCCTGTGGACCGGCGACACGGACTGGACCGGCGAAGGCGTCGCCCAGGCGCTGGAGAACTTCAAGATGATGCTGAGCTACGCTAACCCCGATCACTCGGCTCACACCTGGGACAGCGCGGGCGAGTTCCTGATCGCAGGCACAGGCGGCATGATGATCATGGGCGACTGGACCGACGGCTGGTTCACGTCCAAGGGCTTCGACGGCTACGGCTGGGCGCCGCCGCCGGGCACCGACGGCATCTTCGTCGCTCTGTCCGACAGCTTCGCTGTGCCCGCGGAGGCTCCCAACAAGGAGAACGCCCTCAACTGGGCCAAGACCTGCGGCTCGCTGGAGGGTCAGGAAGCCTTCAACCCGCAGAAAGGTTCCATCTGCGCCCGCACCGACTGCGACCCGGCGCTGTTCAACCCCTACCTGCAGTCCGCTATGGTTGACTGGAGCCAGGACGCCATCGTGGCCAGCGTGGCTCATGGGGCAGCAGCCTACGAATCCTGGGCCACGGACTACAAGGACGTGCTCACCCTGTTCGTCGCCAGTGGCGATGTCGCCGCCGCACAGGCTGGCTTGCAGCAAGCCTGCGTGGATGCCGGCGTTTGCCAGTAGAACATGGTTATCCAGCGAGGCAGCCCGACCCTTTGGGCTGCCTCGCTCTTTGTTTTATAGTCTTTCCAGGAGAAGACTTATGCGACGTTTGAATTGGGAGCGTGTTGTCTCCATCCTGCTGATCGCGCCAGCGGTGGTGGCCATCGCTATCTTTGTGTATGGCTTCATCGGCTGGACCGCCTACGCCTCGCTGACCAAGTGGAATAAACTCCTCCCCGACTTCACCTTGGTCGGGCTCAGCAATTATCGGAAACTGTTTGCCCATCCGCGTTTTCAGATTGATCTGCGCAACACCGTAGTTTTCACAGTGGTCTTCTTAATTAGCTGTTTGATCATCGGCTTCGTGCTGGCTATCTTGTTGGACCAACGCATCCGGGGCGAGGGCGTCTTCCGCAGCATCTACCTGTTTCCGATGTCCATCTCCTTCATCGTCACTGGTGTGGTCTGGCGTTGGCTGCTCAACCCCGGCAGCGAGGAACTGGGCAGCACAGGAGTCAATGCGCTGTTCGACATGGTCGGGCTGGGGTTCCTCAAAACGGGATGGTACACCGATCCCAAGATTGGAATTATAGCCGTGGCCATTGCAGCCACCTGGCAGATGTCTGGCTACACCATGGCCATGTACCTGGCCGGCCTGCGTGCCATCCCCGAGGAGCTGCGTGAGGCCGCACGGGTGGACGGGGCCTCGGAGGTGCAGATCGTGCGGCACGTTATTCTCCCTCTCCTGCAGCCGATCACCCTCAGCGCCGTCATCGTCCTGGGACACATCTCGCTCAAGATCTATGACCTCATCGTGGCTATGACCGGACCTGGCATCGGCTTCGCCACCGATGTCCCCGCCTATTTCATGTGGGACACCACCTTTAGGGGCAACCATTTCGCCAGGGGGGCGGCGATCGCCATTATCCTACTGGTGATGGTCGCTGTCCTCATCGTCCCCTACCTGGTGTGGAGCACCCGCACGGAGGCAGAGCTATGACCATCTTAACGCGCGAACGGCGCACAAGCGCGAAACCGATCACCTGGAAGCGAGTGGTACTTTATGCTGTTCTGATCGCCTTCGCCCTCTTCTATCTGATGCCGGTGTATGTCTTGATCGTGACCGGCTTGAAGAGCTTTGCCGAGGTGAGCCTGTATCGCATGTGGCATCTGCCCAAGGGCTTGCATTTCGATAGCTACGCTAAGGCTTGGTTTGGCAGCGAAGCAGAGGGCTTCCGTGGGCTCAATGTGAACTTCATGAATAGCGTCTACCTCACCGTTCCGGCCACCATCATCTCCGCCATGTGGGGCTCGATCAACGGTTACATCCTGTCCAAATGGAAGTTCCGGGGATCGAACGTGCTCTTTCCATTGCTCTTGTTTGGGATGTTTATCCCCTATCAGAGCATCCTGATCCCGCTGGTACAGACCCTTCAGAAGATCAGCATTTTTGGGGTGCGGCTTTACGGCTCCATACCGGGCCTGATTCTGGCCCACGTGATCTATGGCATTCCCATCACCACCCTGATCTTCCGCAACTACTATGCCGCCATACCCACAGAGTTGATCGAAGCGGCGCGGATTGATGGGGCAAATATCTTCGGCATCTACCGGTATGTGCTGTTTCCCATCTCCATGCCAGGCTTCGTGGTGGTGATGATTTGGCAGTTTACGTCTATCTGGAATGATTTCCTGTTCGCCGCTACGATTACCAGCAATCCCGCTCGCCAACCCATCACTGTGGGCCTGAACAACCTGGCCGGCAGCTACATCGTGGAGTGGAACGTGCAGATGGCGGGCGCGCTCCTGGCCGCGCTGCCTACCCTGCTGGTGTACATTTTCCTGGGCCGCTACTTCATGCGCGGATTGATGGCGGGGTCGCTGAAGGGGTAGAGAGGAACAGCGAGCGGGAAGGATTCAACGGACTTTTTTGATGAGATGGGACATCCTGGGATGCCCCATTTCCTTTTTTGAGGGTGTCTTGGTATAATTGTGGGACTCACTACAGCGGACTGGAAAGGAATGGATAAAGAGTGGACTACATGCAGAAGTATCTTGACGAAGTCGGTCAGGTGGTGCAGAACCTGCCCCAGGCTGAGATCGCTCGCACGATAGATGTCTTAACCCAGGCCCGAATCGAGGGGCGACGCATCTTTGTGATGGGCAACGGCGGCAGCGCGGCCATGGCCTCGCACTTTGCCTGCGATCTGGGCAAGGGCACGGTGCGGGAGGGGAAAGCGCGCTTCAAAGTGATCTCTCTGAACGACAACGTGCCGCTGCTGACCGCCTATGCCAACGACTTTGGCTATGAGACGGTCTTCGCCGAGCCCCTGGCCTCGCTGGCCGAAGTGGGCGATGTGGCTATCGCTATCAGTTCCAGCGGCAACTCGACCAACGTGCTGCGGGCCATGGATACGGCGCGGGAGCGCGGCCTCACGACCATCGGCATCACGGCCTTCGAGGGTGGTAAGCTCAAAGAAAAAGTGGACGTGTGCGTCATTGTGCCTGCTGACCCTGGACATCTTGATGGTATGCAGCACGCGGAGGACGGCCAATGGGTGGTTCTCCACACCATTTTTGTGGTCATACGCCAGCAGATGCAGTGAGCGTGGAGACGGAGCGGCTTCTGCTGGCCCTCGATTTCGGCGGCACCAAGCTGACGGCGGGCGTCGTTTCCACTTCCGAGCTGGCCGCCTCCGGCGAACGGCACTGGCGAGCCCATAGGGTGGTCCCCTCGCCGCCCGGCAGCAACGCCCAGAGCGACCGGGAGATCATGATGGGGCTGGCCGGAGACTTGCTGGCCACAGCCGAGGTCCCTCTGGTGAAGGTGGCACGGTCGCACGGGAGCAAGGGGGAATCTCCCCTGCTCCCCTCATCTGCTCCTCTGCTCCTTGCGGTGGGGGTCAGCTTCGGCGGCCCGGTGGACGCGGCGCGGGGGCTGGTGTTGCTGTCCCACCACGTGCCGGGCTGGGAGAACTTCCCACTGCGCGATTGGCTGGAAGATCGGTTCGGTGTTCCCGTCGTGGTGGACAACGACGCCAACGCCGGAGCCCTGGGCGAGCATCGCTTCGGGGCCGGGCGGGGCTACGACAGCCTGATGTACGTCACGGTGAGCACCGGCGTGGGCGGGGGCTGGATCCTGAACGGGCGGCCCTGGCGCGGCGCGGACGGGATGGCCGGCGAGATCGGGCACACCGTGGTAGACCCGGATGGCCCGTTGTGCCTGTGCGGCAAGCGGGGCTGCGTCGAGCGGCTGGCCTCGGGGCCGTACATCGCGCAGCGGGCCCGCCAATGGCTGCGGGCGCAGCCAGACCGAGGCCACATCCTGCGTGGGCTGGCTGGAGGTGATTGGGAGGCCATCACCGCCAAGCTCGTCGCTCAGGCAGCGGCCCAGGGGGACGACCTGGCCTGGGAGGCATTGGAGGTCGCCGCCTGGGGACTGGGGGTGGGCATCGGCAACGCGGCCAACTTGGTGAATCCAGAGCGCTTCGTGCTGAGCGGCGGTGTGGCCAAAGCGGGTCAGCGCTTTTGGGAGGGGGTCCGCCGCACCGCCCGCGCGACGGCCCTGCCAGAGGTTCACTTCGACGTGGTGCCCGCCGCGCTGGGCGACGATGCGCCGCTGTGGGGCGCCATCGCCCTGGCGGAAGACCGGATCAGGGATTGACTTGACAAAGTAATCCGTCATTGCGAGCGTAGCGAAGCAATCTCCCCTCTTGCATCTGGGGATTGCTTCGGCGCAAAAAGATGCGCCTCGCAATGACATTCAAAAGGATGGAATGATCATGATTGATCCCAACCTTCCACTCATTGACCTGCACCGCCATCTGGACGGCAACGTGCGCCTGGAAACGATCCTGGACCTGGGACGTCAGCACAACCTGCCGCTGCCTGCTTGGGACGTCGAAGGGCTGCGCCCCCACGTCCAGGTGACGAAGCCTCAACCCGGTGTGATGGCCTTCATCGCCAAGTTCAAATGGATGATGGCGGTGCTGGTGGACTGCGACGCTTGCCGCCGCGTGGCCTACGAGAACGTCGAGGACGCCCAGCGGGAGGGCATTGATTACGTCGAACTGCGCTTCAGCCCGTGGTTCATGGCCGAATCCAACGGCCTGGATCCGATGGGCGTGGTGGAGGCCGTGGCCGATGGTGTGGAGGCGGGCGCCCGCGACTTGGGCGTCAAGGTGAGCCTCATCGGCATTCTCAGCCGCACGTATGGGCCGGACGTTGCCTGGAAGGAATTGGAAGCCTTGCTGCAGCACCGGCATCGGCTGGTGGCCTTAGATCTGGCGGGGGACGAAGCCAGTCAGCCGGGCAGCCTGTTCGTGGAGCACGTGCGGCGAGCGCGGGAAGCGGGTTGGCGTGTGACCATCCACGCGGGGGAGGTCGCGGGGCCACAGAGCGTCTGGCAGGCCGTTCTCGACCTGGAGGCCAATCGCATCGGCCACGCCGTTCGGGCTATCGAGGACCCAGCTTTGTTGAGCTACCTGGTGGAGCACCGAATCGGCATCGAGTCGAGTCTGACCAGCAACGTGCAGACCAGTGTCGTGCCCGATTATGCCAGCCACCCGCTGCGGACCTTTCTGGAGCGAGGGCTGTTGGCGACGATCAACACCGATGATCCGGGGGTGAGCGGCATTGACCTGCGCCACGAATACGACGTGGCTGCGCCGGCGGCGGGTCTGACGGCCGAGCACATCCGCCAGGCACAACGCAACGCGCTGGCCGTCGCCTTTCTGTCAGCCGAAGAGAGGGATGCGCTGATGCAGGTGCAACGCACCTCCGAGGTGCATTGCACCTGAGGGAGTAGATATGGCCAAAATTCGACGAGTAGTCAAGCGAACAGGGGCGATCGTCCCTTTTAAGAAAGAGCGCATCACCAACGCCATCTATCGGGCGGCGGTGGCGGTGGGCGGGCGCGACCGGGCCATCGCCGAGCGGTTGGCCGACCAGGTGGTGGATATGCTGGAGGAGACCACGCCGCCGGGTCGCATCCCCACCGTGGAGGACATCCAGGACGTGGTCGAGAAAGTGCTGATTGAGAACGGCCACGCCAGGACGGCCAAAGCCTACATCCTCTACCGTGACGAACGGGCCCGCCGGCGGCGCGAGCGCGCTGAGCGGTCGGCCCATCCGTCCCAGAACATCCCCTGGCACAAGCTGTGGGAGGTGCTGAATTGGGCGGTGGATCACGATCTCCACACCGTCGAACACCTGAACGCGCGCATTGAGCAGGGGGAGTTCCCCGACATTGTGCGGGAGACCGACCGGGCCTACGACGAGGACGTCACTACTGCCTCGGAGATGATCCGAGAGCGGCGGGACGAGGTGCGGATGGTCATCGTCGCCGGGCCTTCTTCCTCTGGCAAGACCACCACGACCATCAAGCTCAGCCACCTGCTGCGCAAGATGGGCCTCAGCCTGGTGCCACTCGCCGTGGACAATTACTTCTTCGATCTGGAGCTGCATCCCAAAGACGAGTTTGGCGATTACGACTTCGAGACGCCCCAAGCTTTGGATCTGGAGCTCATCAATGAGCATCTAGCGCGCCTGATCGCCGGGGAAGAGGTACGAATTCCTTTCTACGATTTCAAAACCGGCCGGCGGCACGATGACCATAGCTCCATGCGGATCGGGCCTGACGATGTTATCCTCATTGACAGCCTGCACGGCCTGTACGCCGACATGACGCGGGGCATTGACGACGCACTGAAGTTCAAGCTGTACATCGAACCCCTCCTGCAGATGAAAGGTCCCGCTGGGAAGTTTGTTCGCTGGACCGATCTGCGATTGATGCGGCGCATGGTTCGCGACGCCATTCACCGCGCCTACAAACCGCAGCAGACGCTAGAGCACTGGCACTATGTGCGCAGCAGCGAGATGCGCAACATCATTCCCTACATCAACGCCACCGACTACATCGTCAACAGCGCCTTGCCGTATGAGCTTCCTGTCATGCGGGCCAGGCTGTTCGACCGCTTCGAGCAGTGGGTGGAGCACTATAAGGATCACCCCCTGCGCCAGGATGCTTCCATGCGTGCCGAGCGCGTGTATCATCTCCTGAAGTCCGTCACCCCGGTCGAAGATCAGTCGGTTATCCCGCCTGACTCGCTGCTGCGGGAGTTCATTGGCGGGAGCTGCTACGAGTACTAGCAGACGGTTTGGGCGCAAGCGCCGGTTGAGTAGGGCCTGAAACGCGAGTGGAATGACCGTATCGAAACCAAGTGGTCTTGCGAGCCCCGCTCCCTTGGTTTCGATACACTCTCCGCTACGCTACGAGTTACTCAACCAGCGGTCGCTAGTCAAGGATTACCCTAAGAACTTTCGGGAGGTACTTCCAGCAGCCGCCGCGCTGAGTGTTGCGCGCAAGAGAGGACGGGCAAATGCAGCAAGATTCACTGGATGTCACCCCCGTAGAACCGCCGGTCGATAGTCCGGAGATCCAACGAGGTAATTGGTCCGCTCTCCCAGCCGACGACCCGGTGGTCGAATACCTGGCGGCCCATCACTGGGATGGAGCAGAGAGGCCGACGTCGTGGGAGGTGGCGCGGTTCTCTCGGGCTGTGTACGTGTATCGAGAAGCCTCTTCAAAGTGGACTGTCGTGGCCAAGTTCTACGTCGTCAAGACCGGCGCTTCTGCGCACAAGCACGCTGGCCAGGAGTTCGAATGGATCCGGCAAGCGCAAGCGGCCGGCTTGGCTGAGGGCGGCCTTCGCACCATCCGCCCCCTGGCCCTGTGGCGAGGCGTTCTATTTCTGGAGTATGTGGATGGCTTGACCCTAGAGGACGTCATCGCGGTTCGCCGCAGCCGGCCGGGGACGCTTTCTGAGGGTCTGCAACATGCAGCGGCGGCCCTGGCCAAGTTGCACGCTCGTGGCGCCCACCCTGATGTGCAGCCCGATTTCGCGCCCAAGATCGCCTACGCCCGCGAGGTCGTCGGTGATTTGGTGAAGCATGGGGTGCTGCAGGATGACCCCGGCACCGCCGATGGCCTGATCCGTCTGATCAACCGCTGGGCCGACAACTCGCCGATGGAGGACTTTGTGCCAACCCTCAACCACGGCGACGCGACCACCACCAACTTCGTCTTCCCCTGGGATGGCGGGGTGGTACTCATTGATTGGGAGCGGCTGGAGTTGGCCGATGCGGCAGCCGACCTGGGGCGATTGATGGCCGAGGTGGACTATAGCATCAAGCAGCACGGGGGAAGCGCTGCTGAAGCCGCGCCTGCCCTCAGGTACTTGGTGGATGCCTACGGTCAGGCTCTGCCCTGCGGCTGGGATGCCGACGTGATGATTGAACGGGCGCGTTTCTACCGGGCGTCGAGTACGCTGCGCATCGCCCGAAACGGCTGGGTGTCCCGCCTCGACCGCACCGCGTTGGTGGCCCAGGCGATGGGCCTGCTGTCTTGAGGATGGGGATGGCGTTCCTTCACGATACCCGCATTGAGATCATCAACCCCCACATCCGGCGCGGCCACATCCGCCACGCTCTGTTCGATTTCGACGGCACGGTGTCGCTCATCCGCGAGGGGTGGCAGGGGGTGATGATCCCCATGATGGTCAAAATCCTGCTGGAGACTCCCCGGCATGAGTCCAAGGAAGAGCTACGGGCCGTGGTCACCGAGTTCGTGGACCGGCTGACGGGCAAGCAGACCATCTATCAGATGATCCAGCTCTGCGAGGAGGTGCGACAGCGCGGGGGGCAGCCGCTGGATCCCCTGGAGTACAAGTGGATGTACCTGGATCGGCTGTGGGAGCGCATTGAGGGGCGTGTGGCCGGGCTGAAGAGCGGCGAAATCGAGCCGCAGGAGATGATGGTGCCCGGTGCGGTGCCCATGCTGGAGGCCTTGCGGGCTCGCGGTGTGTCCTGCTATCTGGCCTCGGGCACGGACGAGGTCTACGTGCTGGATGAGGCGGCGGCTCTGGGGCTGACGCCGTATTTTGCCAACATCTACGGCGCGTTGGACGATTATCAGAATTACTCTAAGAGGATGGTCATCGAGCGCATCCTCGAAGAGAACCATCTGACTGGATCCGAATTCGTGACCTTTGGCGATGGTTATGTGGAGATTGAGGACACCAAGGCTGTGGGCGGCATTGCGGTGGGGGTCGCTTCCGACGAGGGCCGGCTTATGGGCGGCCACGCCAACCGACAAGGAATTGACAAGTGGAAGCGCGAGCGGCTGATTGAGGCTGGAGCCGACCTCATCATCCCCGATTTTCGCCAGCATAAGCACTTGGTGGCCTATCTGTTTGGTGAGGAGGGAATCAGGGATCGGGAAATTGGGGAATCAGGCATTTCCTCATTCCCTAGTCCCTGATTCACTGATCCCTGGAGTTTCAACATGCCCTACCCTCTTTTCGACCGCAGCAAGCTGAAGCTCAGACCTCTGTCGGAGCGGGTGCACGATATGACCCTGGCCGATGTGCTGCCGCTGGATGCAGCCGTGCCGCTGTTCGATGACCCCAATCTGGCTCAGGTGGCCGAGCGCGTGGCGCAGGCGCATCGGGCTGGAGCGCAGGTGATCCTGATGATGGGCGCCCACGTCATCAAGCGCGGCCTGTCGCGCTTCGTCATTGACTTGATGGAGCGCGGCGTCGTAACCCACGTCGGCATGAACGGCGCTGGCCCTATCCACGACTTCGAGCTGGCCCTCATCGGGGCGACTACTGAGAGCGTGGCCCGCTACATCCGGGAGGGGCAGTTCGGGCTGTGGGAGGAGACCGGCGGCCTCAACGAGGCCATCCGGCAGGGCGCACACGGCGGCCTGGGCCTGGGCGAGGCGGTGGGGCGGATGATCGAAGAAGAGCAACTGCCACACCGTGACGTGAGCATTCTGGCGGCGGGCTACCGGCTGCGGGCGCCGGTGACGGTGCACGTGGGCATCGGCTACGACATCATCCACGAGCATCCCAACTGCGACGGCGCGGCGCTGGGCGAGACCTCTTACCGCGATTTCCTGGCCCTGGCCCACAGTGTCTCCCGGCTCCAGGGCGGAGTGCTGTTGAACTTTGGCACGGCGGTGATGGGGCCGGAGGTCTTCCTCAAGGCGCTGGCCATGGCCCGCAACGTGGCCCACCAAGAGGGGCGACGCATCAACCGTTTCACTACCGCTGTATTCGATCTGCTGGATCTGGGTCCCGACTATCACACCGAGGCCTCCAAGTCCGAGGCGCGCTACTACTTCCGACCTTACAAGACCCTGCTGGTGCGTACCGTCCAGGCTTGCCCTGAGACTTGCCGAAGGGATGGCGGCGAGAGCTTCTACATCCGAGGCGACCATCGGGTCACGCTACCCAACTTACATCGTCAGGTTCTGGACAAGCTTGGGTAGTTTGACACGCTAAGCCAACAATCACGAATCCACGAGTTTACGAATCTACGTGATGTGCGATGAACGAAAAGCGGCTCGACGAATTGCTGGCCCGATTTCCCCACCTCCATGTGCTGGTGGTGGGCGACTTTTTTCTGGACAAATATCTGGTCATTGACCGACAGCTCAGTGAGGTCTCGCTGGAGACGGGGTTGGAGGCTCACCAGATAGTGCAGGTGCGGTGCAGCCCCGGCGCGGCGGGGACGGTCGCCTCCAACTTGCGGGCTTTGGGGGTCCGGGTGACGGCGCTGGGCGCCATCGGCGACGACGGTGAGGGCTACGAGCTGAAGCGGGGCCTGGTGGAGAGGGGAGTGGACATCGCGCCGCTCATCCAGCGGGCGGACTTCTTCACGCCGACCTACACCAAGCCGATGATACGGGAACCCGACGGTCGCCAACACGAGATCCAGCGGCTGGACATCAAGAACCGCTCCCCGCTGCCGCTGGAAGTGGAGGCGCAGATCATGGCCCGCCTGCGGACCCTGGCGCCCACAGTGGACGCCGTGGTCGTCGCCGACCAGGTGCAGGGGCGCAACTGGGGCATCATCACCGACCGGGTGCGGGAGGAGATCGGGCGATTGGCGCTCCGCCATCCCGACAAAGTCTTCGCCGCCGATTCGCGCCAGCGGATTGGGCTTTTCCAGCACGTGATCATCAAGCCCAACCGGCGCGAGGCGATCCTGGCTGTGCGGCCGGATTGGAGAGGCGGGCTCAGCCTGGAGGTAGCCAGGGAGTGCGGCGCGGAGCTCTTTCGCCGCAATCGGAAGCCGATTTTTCTAACCGTTGGCTCGCAGGGCATTTTCCTGTTCACGGAGGAGGGTTGTCAGCACATTCCAGCCGTACCTGTGGAGGGCGAGATAGACGTTGTCGGGGCGGGCGACAGCGTGATGGCCGGCCTCGTTTCCGCGCTGGCCAGCGGCGCCGAGCCTGAGGAGGCGGCCCTGTTGGGCAACGTGGTGGCCTCCATCACCATTCAGCAGATCGGCGCCACCGGCACGGCCAGCCCGGCGCAGGTGAGGGGGCAGTTTAGAACACGGATTTGCGGGATTGACGGATTTCTGTTCTGCGAATAGCCCGAACGAGTTCGGGACTCCGGAGTCCTCAACTTGTTGAGGGATATTTTCGTGCTTCATGGCTTCCCGCTGGGGCACGGTACTATTCAGCCCAAGTTGTTTGATCCGTAAATCCTGCCCATCCGCTGTTCTGATTTGGAGGATCTGTCGAGAAGGGGTATAATAGTCGCGAACCCTGCAAGGGACAAAAACTCGAAAGGAGAGCGATATGAGGATTCTGGTTACGGGAGGCGCGGGCTTCATCGGCTCGCACGTGGTGGATGCTTTGATCGAAAAGGGGCACGAGGTGGTCGTGGTGGACGACCTCTCCACGGGCAAGAGGGAGAACCTGAACCCCGCTGCGGAGTTCTATCATCTTGACATCTGCAATGCCCAGGGCCTAGAGAAGGTCTTCGCCGTCGAACGGCCTGAGATCGTCAACCATCAGGCGGCGCGGGCCAACGTGCGCGAATCCATGGCCAAGCCCGTCCTCTACGCCGAGGTCAACGTCATCGGATCGCTCAACCTGCTGGAACTGAGCCGCAAGTACGGGGTCGCTAGATTCATCTACGCCTCCACCGGCGGGGCGGTTTACGGCGAGCCGGAGTATCTGCCCGCCGACGAGGCTCATCCCGTCAACCCGCTGGATCCCTACGGGGCCAGCAAGCACTTCGTGGAGCATTACCTCTATCTCTATGGCGTCAACTACGGCCTGCGCTACGTGGCCTTGCGCTATCCCAACGTCTACGGCCCGCGTCAGGACCCCCACGGCGAGGCAGGGGTGGTGGCCATTTTCAGCGGCCAGATGCTGGGGGACGGGGAGCCGGTCATCAACGGCAGCGGCGAGCAGGAGCGGGACTTTGTCTACGTCGGCGACATTGCGGAGGCGAACATCAGGTCCATAGACAGGGGCGATGACCAAATCTACAACATCGGCTGGGGAGTCGGCACCTCCATCAACGAGGTCTTCGCTAAGCTGAAGGAGATCACCGGTTATGAGAAAGAGGCCGTCCACGGCCCTCCTAAGCTGGGCGAGGTGTTCAAAATCTACTTGGATGCCAGCAAAGCCCAAGACGAGCTGGGCTGGGCGCCGCGCGTTGGGCTAGACGAGGGGATGAGGAGGACAGTTGAGTACTTCAAAAAGGCGCGTAGGGATTAACGCCCTCTTCCTGGATCGTCCCGGAACGGGCAGCGGGCAGTATACGCGACACTTGCTGGATTCGCTGGCGAAGGTGGATCCAACGAACGAGTACCTTCTTTTCAGCCCAGACCCAATATCCAATACCCAATACCCCCTATCCAACACGGCCAAGCTTTGGTTCGAACAGGTGGCCTTCCCCCTAGCTTGCCGCCGCTCGGACTTGGACCTGGCCCACGTCCCCTACTTCGCCTCGCCTCTCTTCCCCACGGCGCCCACCGTGGTCACTGTCCACGATCTCATCCCCCTCATCTTGCCCGCCTATCGGGGATCACTCCTGGTGCGGGTGTACACTCGTTTGGTGGCTGCCGCAGCCCGCAAGGCCGATGCCATTGTCACCGTGTCCTGCGCGTCCAAGAGGGACATCGTGCGCCGCCTGCGCGTCCCCCCAGAGCAGATCCACGTCACCTACGAGGCCGCTGGCGAGGCATTCCGGCCCGTGGGGGACGAGGCGCAACTGGCTGCCATCCGCCAGAAGTATGCTCTGCCGGAGCGTTACCTGCTCTATCTGGGCGGCTTCGACCGGCGCAAGAACGTTTCCACTTTGCTGAGGGCCTTTGCTCTGCTGGTCCGTAAACAGCAGCGGGTCCGTCTGGTTATTGCCGGCAAGTTGCCTGGCCGAGATAGCTGCATGTTTCCAGACCCCCGCCGCCTAGTCAGAGAATTGGGACTTGAGGAGAACGTATTTTTCAGCGGCTGGGTGGCCGAGGAGGATAAGCCGGCCGTGCTCAGTGGGGCGGAGGCCTTCGTGTTTCCCTCACTGTACGAAGGATTTGGTTTGCCGCCTTTGGAAGCGATGGCCTGCGGCACGCCCGTCATAGCCTCCGACCGTTCGTCGCTGCCGGAGGTAGTGGGCGAAGGGGGGATATTGCTCGATCCTGCGGACGTGGAAGCCCTGGCCGAAGCCATGGACATGCTCCTGGCTGACGACGCTCTCAGGGCTGAGTTGCGGCAGAGGGCTTTGGCCCAGGCGGCCAAGTTCAGTTGGAGGCGAACGGCGTTGGAGACGCTGGCTGTTTATCGGAAGGTGGTTGGCGGCAGGAATGTCTAGCTATTTGGACAATGTCACATTCGCTGTCACAGCGCAACAAAGGATGTCATTGCGAACGAAGCGAAGCAATCTCCTACGCTCGACTTGTCAGCCACTTTGGAGATTGCTTCGTCGCTTCGCTCCTACTCAGAAACTTATCTGTCATTGCGAGCGGAGCGAAGCAATCTCCGACTCGCGACTCGGGGATTGCTTCGTCGGCAAAAACCGCCTCCTCGCAATGACACCAGGAAGTTTCTGTCCTTTAGAATGGCAGGTCACGCCATGGGCGACTCGCAATGACGACAGTTGGGGCTTCGCACTCCTGGGCCTCGGTCTGGGGCTGTATCTGAGCCGCATCGTCGCTGAGGCGACGACGACCGTCTGGCCCTGGCTGGCCTCATTGGCTTTGATCCTCGTGTGCAGCGCTGCCGGCGTTGGCTTGGCCGTCTTGGGACGGCGCTATGGCCTGGCGCTCACCTCCCTGGCGGTTCTATACGCCTACGTCTTGTATCCCCGCACTGAGCCCACTCTTGCTTGGTCCGCGGCCTTCGTGGCGGTGACCGCCTTGCTCATGGCCAATGTCAAGGTCAAGCGATCCCTTCCTGTGGACCTCATCGTGTTTGTCCTGGGCCTCGGCCTGTACGTGCGCACCTTGGCCCCCACCGTGCTGCCGTCGAACAGTGGCGAGTTCCAATTCGTGGCCGACGTGCTGGGCATCGCCCACCCGCCTGGCTATCCGCTCTACACTATGCTGGGCAAGTTGTTCACTCTGATCCCCATCGGCGATGTGGCCTACCGCGTCAACCTGATGTCGGCTTTTTTTGCTGCTCTGACCCTGGCCCTGGTGAGCCGCACGGTGCGGCGTGTCACCGATTCGGCTTGGGGGGGCGTGGCGGCGGCGTTGGCCCTGGGCACATCCACCACCTTTTGGGCGCAGGCCACCACAGCCAACGTCCGAAGCCTGACCGCTTTTTTCACCGCCCTGATGTTGTTCGCGCTTGTCAGTTATGCTAAAGAAGGCCCACCCTCCCCCAGCCCCTCCCTCCCAGGGAGGGGAGCTTATCTCACCTTGTTCGCCCTGGCGTTTGGGCTGGGGATCACTCACCACGGCTCTCTGGTTTTCTTGAACCTCCCCTTTGCCGCTTTTTTGCTGATTACCGATATTTTACTGTTTAGCAAGTGGCGACTGTTGCTGAAGCCTCTCCTCGCTTTGCTCCTCTCGGTGGTCCCGCTCCTCTATCTTCCCATCAGGGGGATGCTGGGCGCCCCATTCGGCCCGCCCGATATCGCTACCCCGGCGGGATTCTTGAACCATGTCCTGGCGCGGGGCTTCCGGGGCGATATGTTCTACTTCGCCACCTCCGGTCTCCTGATCGAGCGGTTCAAGGTGCTGGGCAATATCCTGGATTTCCAGTTTGGACTGGGGTTGCTCGGTGCTGCGGCCGTGGGTGGGCTGATCATGCTGCGCAAAGACTGGCGGCTTCTGCTCCTCTGCGGTGGGGCCATCGCTGTTCAAGCTGTGATTGCCATCACCTATCGCGCCCCGGAGACAGTAGAGTACCTCATTCCTGCCTACGTGCCTCTGGCCATCGTCATTGGCTGCGGGGCGGCGGTGCTGGGACGCTGGAGTAGGCTCAAGGCGTTCAACGCTTGCTTGGTGTCCCTCGTCCTGCTGCTCGGTGCGATCCAGTTGGTTCGTCATTACCCCAGCTTCGCTTGGCTGAGCGAGGACCGCTCCGCGCGCCAGTATGCGGAAAGCGTGATGTCCAACGCTCCCCCCGACGCGCTGGTTTTGGCCAATTGGCACTGGGCCACCCCGCTGTGGTATCTGCAGTACAGCGAAGGCGTGCGGCCCGATGTGGAAGTGAAGTACGTGTATCCGCAGGGCGCCGAACCGATCTCCGCCACTTGGCTGCGACGTGTGGAAGAGAGCGTGGGAGAGCGCCCCCTGATTGTCACCAATTACTATCAGGAGTTCGGGACTACGCTGTATCGCTTCGTTCCCCTGGGCGAGGCTTTTCTAGTGCAGGGCGAGCCTGCCCCCCCTCAGTCCTCCCCAACTTTGGGAGGGAAGCCAGACGACGTCATCAGACTGGACGCGACGTTCGACGGCAAGATCCGACTGCTGGGCTATCGCTTGCCGGAAGACAGTGTCAGGTCAGGCAACGCTCTGCGCTTGGATCTGTATTGGCAGCCTCTGGTCGAGTTGGATGACGTGCGTACAGTCCACGCCTACTCCTTTTTCGTCCACCTGGTGGGGGATGGGGGCCAGGTGCTGGGGCAGATGGACGTGACCCACGACCTGGCTGATTTCGCGGTGGGAGAGGTCGCCGTTGATCGCTACGAGATAGAGGTTTTGCCCACGACCCCGCCGGGAGGTTACCAGCTCATCGCCGGTGTTTACATCACCCTCCCCGAGGGGGGCTGGCAGCGGCTGACGACCGAGCAGGGCAGCGAGACCGTGTCCGTGGCCGAAGTGGAGGTCGTGCCGCCGCCCCTGCGTCCCGTCACCCTGCACCCGCTCCACCGGCCGTTTGCCAATGGTTTGACCCTGATCGGCGTGGACTACGACACCAGCTTGGAGGGCGCACGGCGGGTCTATCTCCATTGGCAGCGTACGGGGCCTGACGATGGCGACTGCGACGTGCTTCTGTACACTGGCGATGAGGTGGCAGCGAGGAGTCGCCTGCCGCAGGTTCCGGTGGGCACCTATCTCACCACGGCGCATGACCTGCCTCTGATGGATGCGCCCTTGCGGGTGGAGCTGCGTTCGACCGACGACGTGGTCAGCCAGCGCTTAGGTCCCTGGCACTGGCCGCTGGGAGGCCGCTCCAATCTGCCGACCGCGCCCTCGCGAAGTCGTTACGTGGACTTGGGAGGCGAGATGCTGCTGGCGGGCGTTGAGCACCGCAGGCTGCGGGGGGATGCGGTGCGGGTGGAACTGCGCCTGGTGGCGAAGAGGCCTATCCTGCACGATTACGTGGTCTCTGTGCGCTTGACCAGTGAGAGCGGGCGATTCCTCTCTCAGGACGATACCGTGCCCGCGCTGGGGGCCATCCCCACTTTGAAGTGGATACGAGGGTCATCTATCGCCGATGTTCACTTTGTGTCCGTGCCCCCAGATGCCCAGGTGGGCCTCCTCAGACTGAGCCTGGTCGTCTACGATGCCTTCACCATGCGGCCGCTGGGCGTCCTCGACGACCGATTGGCCAGGCTGGGTCCAAGCGTGCCCCTGGCACAACTGCCGCTTCAGCAAGAGTGATTTGCGGTAGTTTGGGATGAAAAAGCCAAAATTTGCATGAAATCACGAAAAGTGTTATAATGTTGGCCGGGAACTCTCCCGTCGTGAGTGTCGTGACGAGCATCATTATTAGTGATCAGAAAGGAGCATCCAATGAGCGAGGAAGTCCCTATTGAGCCCAAGGTCAATCCCAGTCCGACCTGGAAGGTGAACACCAAGGAACGCTTAAGTGCCTGTGATAATCGCCCCGGCCTGAAGAAGATTTACGTCAGGGTTCTAGATGACAAGGGCGAGCCTTTGGGTGGGGTCAAGGTGCGCTTCGATGTCGAGCCGTCCCAAGGCACCGCCTACGATCATCCGAACGTTTGGGGGGTGACGAACGAGCGTGGGTACTTGGAGTGGAATCACCTCGGCGTGCCCACTCGCTACAAGCTCTGGATGGAAGACGATGAGACTCCCCTGGTTGAGAACATTCGAACCGATTTGGGGAATGAATACTGTCGTCCTCCGGGCTCAATACTTGGTGGCTGGAGGCCCGTGAACAGGCCGGGAATTTACAGCTATCGGATTGAGGTACAGAGGAAAGGAGAGGGCGACTAGAGTCTGGCTTCGTCGCTCCGATCTTTGGCACGTTGCTCCGAAAGATGAGCGCTCAGGGTTCAAAGGTGCGCCTTCTATCGTGCCGGCAGTCATCGGATGCTGACGCGATGATCTATAAAACGGCGGCGTCCGGGTGGACATCCGCCGTTTTTTCTTTGGGGGCTGAAACTCAGCCCGCAGGGCTTCATCCTTGCAGCCCCAGGCTTGCCATTGCATCAAAGATGTGCTAGAATCGGCTAGTACAACACTAGCAAGGAAATGACTTTGGCTGAGAAATGGGGCAGGACGATCTTGAGATGGGGAGGGAAGCTCCTCTTGATGGGGCTGCTGGGGTTGGTGGCCCTTCAACCCCTGCTGAAACCCGCTATGACGTGCAGCGATGACGGGGGACTCCTCCTCTGTCGCTTTGTGGAGCTCGATCACTGTTTGCGCCAGGGCGCTCCCTGGCCCCGCTGGACGCCCGACCTGGTCTACGGCTACGGCTATCCCCTCTTCAACTTCTTCCCCCCTACCTCGTTCTATCCCGCCGAATTCTTTCACCTGCTGGGCCTCAGCTTCGCCCAGGCCTGGAACGCGGCTCTCGCCCTCTACATCCTGCTGGCTGGGATGACCATGTATCTCTTGGCCAAAGACCTCTTCGGCCAGGCTTCCAGCACGGCGGCTTGGGTGGCGGCGGTGGCCTACATGTACGCTCCTTATCAACTGTACAACGCGCTCTATCGGGGCAACCTCGGCGAGGCGCTGGCTTTGCCTCTGCTGCCCTTGGTCCTCTGGGCCTTTCGCCGTCTTCTCGTCTGGGGCAGAATCCGCTACCTGGTGTTGAGTGCCCTATCCTACGCGACCCTGATTCTTACTCACAACGTGATCGCCCTTGTGTTTACGCCCATTCTCCTTGTTTACGTCGGCAGTTTGTGGTTGCTGAAGAACCGAGGCGTAAGGGGCTCGGTCGGGAGACCTTCGCCCAACGGAGCTGGGAAACCTTTGCCCAACCTGAGAAAGTGGAGGTCGCTGTTGCTCATCGGCGCGGCGCTGTTGCTTGCCCTGGGGCTCAGCGCCTTCTTCTGGCTGCCGGCCTTCTTCGAGAAACAATGGGTTAAGATCCACCTGGCGTACACGCCGGCGGGCATGAACTACCACTATAATTTCCTCTCCCTACGCGAGCTCCTCTCCCTGCCGATGCCTGTCCACACCGCGCTCATGAATCCCGCTCCTCCGCGCAGTCTGGGACTGGTGCAGTTGGCCCTGGCCCTGCTGGCTCTGGCCGGCTGGTGGCGCTTCAAGAGCAGAGAGAAGCGTTTCACGGTTTTGTTCTTTTCCCTTGTTCTGATCAGCCTGATGTTCATGGTCCTGCCGCAGTCTTTGCCGGTCTGGGATCGCGTGCCCCTGCTCGAATACGTTCAATTCCCCTTCCGCTTCCTGGGCATCGCCAGCCTGGCCGCCGCTTTGCTGGCCGGCGCGGCCATCCACCTTCTCTCCTCACGTTTCACGTTTGACGTTTCACGTTTTACGTTTCACGTTTCACGCTTCACGAAAAGACCTCCGCTCATCATCCTGGCAATGCTGGTGGTGCAACTTCTCATCATCACCTTCAGCCTGCCCTGGCTCTATCCGCGCTACTGCTATGACACCGAGGGGCTGTCCATCGCCAACCTGGCCGAGTTAGAACGCGGTCTGGGCGTCATCGGGGCCACCTCCGCCGGCGAGTACCTGCCCATCTGGGTGAAGGAAGCGCCCTCGGAATCGAGCCTGGAAGCCATGTATCGCGCCGGGGCCACCATCGAGCGCCTGGAGCCATCGTCCCTGCCCGAGGGAGCGGCGGTCAAATCGGCAGAATATGGCCTCACCTCGGCCGACGTCCTGATAGACAGCCCTCAGCCCTTCCGAGCTGTTTTCAACGCCTTCTATTTTCCCGGCTGGCGGGTCTACGTGGACGGAAAGAGCGCGCCCATCGTTCCCACCCAGCCCTACGGCCTGATCAGTTTCGAGGTCCCGGCCGGGGAGAGCGACGTTCAGGTGCGCTTTCAGGATACCCCTTTGCGTCTCGTCGCTAAAGCACTGTCGGCCTTCAGTGCCCTGGTCGTTCTGGGGTTAGGTATTGGATATTGGAGATGGGGGATTGGAAGATCGTCGGCAGAGGGGCGGGATACGCAATACGCAATACGCCATACGCTGTGGATTCTCCAGGCAGGCTTGGCTGTAGCGCTCCTCCTAGCCAAAGTGACCTACGTTGACCGCTACGACAACTGTTTGCGGCGGAGTGGCTTCGATGGATCCCAGGTGGAGGGCGTGCAGGTGCCGCTGCGGGTCAACTTCGGCGGGGAGATGACGCTGCTCGGCTACGACCTTCACCCCGCTACGGTTGAGGCTGGGGGGACTTTCCGCCTGGACCTCTACTGGAAGGCGCGGCACAGGCTGGACATCAACTACAGCGCGTATGCCCGCCTCCAGGATGCCCAGTCGAATCTGTGGAGCCCGAAGGATAGCCGGCGCCCTGGACGGTATCGAGACTATCCGCCGACGACTGCTTGGCCCGTGGACGAATACGCCCAGGACGCTTACCAGATACGCGTGCTGCCGGGCACGCCACCCGGTGAGTACGTTCTGGTGGTGGGGGCCTTCAACAAAGCCACCTTGCAGGAACTGGATGTTCTGGACGAGCGGGGGAGGGCTATGGGGCCCTCCCTGATGGTGGGCAAGCTAACGGTGGTGCGGCCCAGGAAGCCGCCTTCCACTGAACAACTGGAGATGGAACACCCCGTGGCCATTGGGTTTGGGGGAAAACTGGAATTGCTGGGTTACAACGTGGATCGCCCGGCTGTCCAGGCGGGGGAGGGGGTGCACTTGACCCTCTTTTGGCGAAGCCTGAAGGAGATGGATCAGCCCTATGCGGTGCTTCTTCAGTTGCTGGACGAGGGGGGAGGAATCGCAGCAGAGGAGACTTTCCCTGTCGGCGCCGAGGCGTACGACACCACTCAGTGGCGGGCTGGGGAGGTGGTTCGCAGCCAGCATTACCTCCCCGTCCCTGCTGAGACCTCGGCGGGCCGGCATCGGCTCCAGTTGACGGTGATTGACCAGCGGGGGACGCCGGTGGCGGCGGCGACTGACTTGGGCGAGCTGCAGGTCGAGGTGCCGCAGCGCAGGATGGCGCTCCCCAATATCGAAAATCCTCTGTCAGTCAACCTGGGCGATGAAGTGACCTTCCTGGGCTATGATCTGGGGGCCACCGCGGTCAAACCTGGCGATACCTTGCACTTGACCTTGTACTGGCGGCCTAGAAGGGAAATCGCCGGCTGGTACAAGGTTTTCACCCATCTCTTGGGTGATGATGCTCGGATCTGGGCGCAGAAAGACAGTGTGCCGGCAGGGGGAACGCGACCAACGACGGGGTGGGTGGAAGGCGAGGTCATTGTGGATAAGTACGAGCTAACGGTAGACCCCGATGCGCCTGGCGGCGACTACGTCTTGGAGATTGGGATGTACGAGGAGAGCACAGGCCAGCGATTGGCAGTGCTCAGCGAGGAGGGACAGATGGCGGGGGATCGCATTTTGCTGGGGAAAGTGAGGATCGAGCCATAAGCCTACGAGCTCCCTTTTTACAAACTCTTTACAATAGCCTTAAGGCTTCTTAAAGCCGCTGGGGTATAATAGGGGCAAATAATGAATGAAGGGAGAGTATCATGTCCACCCGAAAGAAGATCACCTTGCTCGTTATCACAGCCCTTTGCTTGCTGACCTCGATATCGTCCGCGTTGGGCTATGTGGAGGCCAACACCCCTTCCCAGGTGCTCCAGCGCGCCCACGACGTGGACCGCCTGCCGAACGGCCACACTCTGATCACCGACGGCGGCCAGCCGCCGGGCGGCGCCACGGGCGCACAACCGGGGAGCGGCAGTCAGATTATCGAAGTGGATGCCGACGGCAACGTCGTCTGGCTCTTCGACCAGGGCCTCAACTGGGCCCACAACGCCGACCGATTGCCCAGCGGCAACACCCTGATTTCTGACACGGGCCACGACCGCGTGATTGAGATTGACACGGCGGGGACCATTGTCTGGAGCAGCGACGACGTCACCCTCAGCGATGGCTCGGTGCTGAACTATCCCAACGACGCCAACTGGCTGACCACGGACAATCTGCTGATCACCGACCGCGACAACCACCGCGTCATCGAGATCGCCCGCGATGGCACCATCGTCTGGCAGTTCGGCGAGACCGGCGTGCCGGGCAACGACGACAGCCATCTCGGCGGCCCCCACAACGCCGACCGCCTGCCCAACGGCAACACCATCGTCGCCGACTCCAACAACGACCGCATCATCGAAATCGCCTCCGACGGCGCCATCGTCTGGCAATACCCCTCCCCCACACCCGCACACTCCCGCGCCCCCTCACTCTTGGATTGGCCCCGTGACGCCGACCGCCTGTCCAACGGCAACACCCTGATCACCGACTCCCGCCACGACCGCGTCATTGAGGTGACGCCCACCGGCCAGGTGGTCTGGGAGTACGGCGATCTCGATCTCCCCTACGACGCCGACCGCTTGCCCAACGGAAACACCCTCATTTCCGGATCGCCCAGCGGCGAGGTCGTCGAGGTGGACGCCACTGGGGCCATCGTCTGGCAGTACCCGCCGGCTCCAACCGGCGCCATCGCCGGCGCGGTGCAGGACACGGGAGGCCAACCCGTCAGCGGGGCAACGGTGACGGTCTTCGGCACGGCTCTGTCGGACACCACCGACGCCGACGGCCAGTACGCCATCGCCGACGTGCCCGCCGCCGCTCCGCGCTACATCGTCGCCGCTTCCCAGGCCGGCTACTTCGACGCCCAGGCCGGCGACGTTGACGTCACCGAGGGCATGACCACCACCGTGGACTTCACGCTGGAGGCGGGAACCCAGGTGACGGAGACGCTGCACGCCATGATCGGCTATATCGTGTACCGCGATCCCAGCAGCGAGCTGTTGATCCCGCCTCCCACGGCGGTGCTCAGCCCCACCCTCTACCCGGCCGAGGTACGGCCCTACCTGGAGCCGGGCCAGTACATCGAATCGGACGATGCGTCCATCGCGGCTGTGGCCCAGTTCATCCTGGACGGCCTGACGCCGGAACAGCAAACGGAGCAGACCACCGTGGCCCACGCCGTGTACGCCTGGATGGTGCAGAATGTCGAATACGACCTGATGCGCAACTACCCCGACGACGTGACCTCCGGCAATTGGCAGACCACCTACGGAGCCTGGGGCCACTCCTTCGCCGACTGGCTGTATACCGCCAGCGAGCTGCTGGAGGAGGGGCGAGGCATCTGCATCGAGCACGCCCGCCTGGCCACGGCCCTGCTGCGCGCGGTGGGCATCCCGGCTCGGCCCGCGCCCCTCATGGCCCACCCCGTGACCCAGTGGTGGGTGCAGCTCGCGGACGGCAGCGGCTTCTGGGCCAACATGGATACCTCCAAAGGCCGCTCAGAATACGCCCGCAGCGGCGACCTGTGGGCCGAGTTCCCCTCGAGGGAGGAGCATGATTTAGGCTTCTGGGCCATAGATGCTGACGCTCCGATTCACATGGACTGGTGGACCGACAACCCCTGCCTTTGGACGGAGGATTACGGCAACGGCCGCCGCTATCCCGCCACCGCCGATGGGCTGGCCGACGCCCTGGCCGGTTTGGACTACTTCGCCCAGACCGGCGAGTTGCCGCCGCCCAGCGGCTCGCCGCCTCCAAATGAGCCCTACTATAAGCTGAGCACTCGCGGCTTCGAGGTGGATCTGACCAACGCCAAGGAGCAGACCCACTTCGAGGTCAGCTTCACCCTGGCCATTGAGACCGATTACCTGGAGCGGATTGACGAGACCCATTGGACGAACCATCCTGATTGGGTGACCAGCGCCTACACCACCACGCAGAGTAGCGCCGAGACAGGGGAGAGCCTGGCCTGGTACGTGTTGGAGCTAGACAAGCCCTCTCACCCGCCCATCCTGGCCAGCATCGTCATGCACAACGAGGAGCCGCTCAGCGGACAGTACCCCGACTTCGTCAACGACCAGCCGGCTTTCTGGCAGCACCGCAACGCCCTGACGCAGTTCGTGGACATGCTCGATGACCACGGCGTGATGTTCAACTATCAGTCGGACTGGAACTTCTTGATGGCGGCGGGGCTATACGACACCGGCGCGCCCGAGACCAACGGGGAGAACATCGTGCGGTACATCAAAGACCTGGGCTTCGAGGTGGACCCCCACGCCCACGAGAGCCAGTACAACTACGCCGACGTCGCCTACCTGATCGAGGTACTGGGTGTCACCCCCTCCCACACGGCGGGCGGCTTCATCGCCGATCCGCCGCAGGACTCCAAGCTGGAATACCTATGGCAGCCTCTCACGGCCACCTTGTCCCCCACCTACACCTGGCAGGCTGAGATCCTGTGGGGCGGCGCTACTTCTTTACATCAGAACGAGGAAGCACTTTGGGCCTCCGGTGTCTGGAAGCCGAAGGATAACGAACACTTTATGGAGCACGACGCCGCTGCACCGCTGCCCCACGTGGGTGGCTATGGCCGCGATTGCGAACGGCTCGTCCAGAAGCAGCAAGACGGCGAACTGGAGGAGGGCAAGATTCACACCTGCACCATCTTCGTAGGCCAAAACAAACTGCTGCAATCGGGCTTCATTCCAGGCTTTGCGCAACGAATTCAGGCCCTCGACGCCGCCGGTGACGTCCGTTGGGTGGGCCTGGCGGAGGTGATCGAGATCTGGCAGACGGAGTACGACTCAGAGCCCAACATCGTCCCCTATTTCACGCCGCTGCCGCGTGCTTATCTGCCCCTGATCCTCAAATCCTTCGTCCCTCCCACACCGGAGCCGGAGACCTGTGACCCCATCACCCCGGTGGACAACGGCCGGTATTATGAAGGCAGCGACGACGAGTGCTGGCACAAAGAGGACCTGCCGTCCCCCCAACCCTGGTTCGAGGAGACCATCCCGCCCCACGTTGGCTCGACGACCACGCCCCTCTACTTCGGGATCGGCGTGCACATTGAGCCGCAAGTTGAGTACATGGACGACTTCGTGTACCAGCGAGATCGCGAGCGGCTGCGCCGCCTGGCCGAGATTGTGGCCGATCACGGCGGCGTGCTCACCATCCAGACCCAGACGCCTTTTGACGACAAGGCCCAGCAGTTGGGCGACACCCTCTTCGCCGACCTGGCCGCGCAGGGGCACGAGATCGCCCTGCACTTCCACGAGGATGCCCACGTTGCGGATGCCGACAACCGGCCGGTGGGGGAGTGGGTGCTGGCTTTGGGGGAGGAGATTGATCTCATCGAGGAGCTGAGCGGGGTGGAGGTGCGCACCTGGAGCGGTGGCAACATCTATCCCCACGTGTTCGAGGCGGCGGAGCAGGTGGGACTGGAGGTCAACATCAACTACAAGAACCCCCAAACCCAGCAGTCGGACGAGCGCTTCACGGTGCTCACCCCCTGGCGGCCGGCCGGCGCGGCCAGCATTGAGGAGCGCACCACGCACGATCCAGACGGGGCGATCATCTACATCCCTTCGGGCGTCTTCCCTGCCCACTGCGACAAGCTGGAGGCCTTCCCCCGTCCCTACTGCTACGAAGCCTTCGATTACGTGACGGTAGCGCTGCGCAACTCGCTGGACGCCGTGACCGAGGGCAAGGTCAACGTCTTCTACGGCACGCTGCATCCCGGCGACTTCTTCGGGCCGGGCAGCGACGAGGACAAGCTGCAAGTCTGGGACCAATGGCTGACGGCGGTGGTGGACCCGCTGATGGCCGATGCCGCTTCGTACATATTTGATGAAGCGGCCGCTTCATCAAATGTACGTAGCGGCCGCATCCAGTGGGCCACCATGTCTGACATCGCCGATGCTTTCGTGTCCTGGGAGGAATCGTGTGGTGAGGCGGAAGGGCAATGAGTTGACGAGGCAATGAGGCAGCGTGCCCTTGTTCCGTAGAGTGTTGCTGGCCTTGCCGCCCCGTTTTACAGACATTTTACAAACCGACAATACGGGCTTAACATTTGGGCCGGATAATGGAACTGAATCCGCCATCAGTGAGGACGCCGATGGGTTGCCGTGTTTTGCCGAGTAGAAGCCAATGCTGAGGAAGTGCTGTTTTCTGTGTATCGCCATTGTCGTTTTGTTGGCCACGCTGTCCTGCGGTCGGGGGAGGATGGCCCTGTTAGTCACCGGGGCTGCCGCCGAACGTGAACCAAACACGCCCGGCGACGCGCCGGCTTCGGCTTCCGGCTATGCGCTTATCGAGATCGAGGATTTCTTGGACAACGCGGCCCGGCTGGACTGGTCGCCCCAGGGGGACTGGATCGCCTACGACAAGAGAGGGCTGGACGGCTACGATGACGTGTACCGCATCCGCACCGACGGGACGGACAACGAGTGCCTCACCTGCGACCACCCGGGCCTTCCCAACAAGCACATCGGCAACCCCGACTTCCATCCGGACGGCCGCTGGCTGCTCTTCCAGGCCGAAAAGCAGAATCACGAGTGGTCGCCGGCAACGAGTCCCGGGCGAGGGACCTATAACGACCTGTACGTGATGGATCTGGAATCGGACTCTCCCTACGATGTCTACCAGTTGACCGACGTCAGGTCGGGTTACCCGGTCGGCGGGAGTCTCCACGCCCACTTCTCCCACGATGGCGAGCGGTTGCTGTGGGGCGACCTGGAGGGGGGCGGCGGCTGCTACGGGGACTGGCGGATCGCCATCGCCGGCTTCAACGATCAGGATCCGGGGCTGATCAACGTCGCATACTACGAGCCGGGCGACAACACGGAATGGTACGAGATGGAGGACTGGTCGCTGGACGACGCCGCTTCGCTAACGGGGGCCGCTTCATCACATGTACGTAGCGGCGGCATCTACTTCTCCTGCGCGCCTCTCGGCGGCCAGGATGACCGGACGATGGACTTCTGCTACCTGGACCTGGCAACCGAACAGCTCACCCGACTGACGGAAACGTCGGGCATGAGCAGCGAATCGGGCGAGTGGGACGAGCACGGCAAGATCACGCCCGCTGGCGACGCCATCACCTGGATGACCAGCACCGGCTACGAAATAGATCATGATAGCTGCAAGCATCTCGATTGGCTGGAGACCGATCTGTGGATCATGAACACCGACGGCACGGGGAAGACCAAGCTGACCCACTACAATGAGCCCGGCTATCCCGAGTACGACCCCGGTGGCGTTTGCGTCAGCGACATGTCGTGGAATCCAGAGGGGACGAAGCTGGCGGTGGAGGTCTATTTCCGGGGCATTCGGACGCCGAAGATGAAGATCTTCCACTTCTCCCGCTGCGGCGATGGCGTGTGCGACGGGCCGGAGACGGTGGATAGTTGCCCCAGCGATTGCGCCGCCGCTCAGCCCTACTGGCCGTCCTTCGGTTACGATCCGCAGAACACCAGCCGCAGCCCTCATCCGGGACCACTGTCCGCGCGGATCGCTTGGACCTATCCGGCGGTGAAAGGGCGCGTCATCAACAACCAGCCGACGGTGGACGTCAATGGCGCCATTTACTTCGGCACCTGGGGATCATACGTCGAGGGGAGCGAGCGGGCCCACGGCCTGCTCTACGCCATCAACCCTGACGGCACGGAGAAGTGGGTCTATGATCCTGGTGGGCCAGATCCGGAGTCGTACTACCTGGGCACCATCGAGACCTCGCCCACGATTGGGCCGGATGGCACCATCTACTTCGGGCGAGGCGATGGCATCCTGCGGGCTGTCAACCCCGATGGCGCAGAGAAGTGGACCTTCGAGACCTATTCCAACGAGTATGGCCGGGCGCAGATCTTCTCCAGCCCGGTTGTCGCCCAGGACGGCACCATCTACTTCGGCACAGGTGTCTACAAGGTGCTGCTCTGGACGTTGGGGACGAACGTTCTCTACGCTCTCAATCCGGATGGCACGGTGAAGTGGACTTATCCGTCGGATGCGGCCGAGGGTGGTTCCCTCGATCATCAGATCTTCATGAATCCCTCCCTCGGTCCCGACGGCACGGTCTATTTCTCTTCCGGCTTCAAGACCTATGCCCTCGACCCCGATGGCGCCGAGCGCTGGCGCAAGACGACGATCCGCAACATGTGGAACACCGCCGTGGGGCCAGATGGCACGGTCTACGTCCAGGCCATGTACAAGGCCGGCGGCACGGGCGCGATCTACGCCCTCAACCCCGAGGATGGGTCTAAGAAGTGGATGTACGCTGTCGAGGAGCCAACGGTCACCAAAGTGGCCATCGCTGGCGACGGCACGCTGTACTTCGGTTCGGGCACTCATGGCGCGACTGACGAGCCCCAGGACATTGGAAAGCTCTATGCCATCGTGGATTGCGGTCAGAACTGTGTCGAGGAGAAATGGACGGAAGCAGTGGATTTCGGCTCCGCGGTCGGTGCGCCGACGATTGACAGTGGGGGCACCATCTATGTGGCGCTGCGGGGCGACACTTCGACGCGGCTCAGTGCGGGCCTGGGCCGGTTTGGCGCGGAGGCGGATTCGCCGCTGACCGGCCGCGTGGTGGCGCTGCGGGACACGGGCGAGGGTGCGAACATCCTTTGGAGCGTGGAGGCCGCCGGCGAGATCTGGCAGGGCAACCCGGTGATCGGCCCCAACCGCACCCTCTACTTCGCCGATGCGGTGTGCATTGACTACGAGACCTGCGACGAAGATGCCGACATCCCATCCCTCTATGCCATCAAAGAGGTACACAGTAGCGTCTATTTGCCCCTGGTGTTCCACTGACTTCGATAGGCCGGAGTCCTGAACTTGTCTAGGGTGTTCATCACGGCGCCAATCTGCAACGAGAAAAACCCCAACAAGTTGGGGATTCCTGCTCGACGGGCTGATCTCGCAGCAGATATGAGTAGATGTGGGAGGTGTAACCATGTTTAGACGATTCACGTTGATCACGCTACTCGTGCTCATCGCCAGCCTGGGGCTGGCCACAATGCCGGCCGTTGGCTCGGTGGAGACAGGGCAGGCCACCATCGTGGTGGACGCGGCTGAGGTGACCGGTGCCATCCGCTCGCTGCAGGGGATCAACGCCGGCCCTCGCGGAGATGAAAGCGGCTACGACCCCACTCCGACGCCTACCCCCCGCTCTCGGCTCTACCTGCCGCTGATCCTGAAGGACTACATCCCCACCACGCCGACCCCCACCCCGACTCCTACGTCCACGCCATCGTCGGGTGGCATCGTCCTGGCCGACCGTCCCGGCGGGCTGGAGCTGGTCTCAGCGCCAGCTACCATCCCCATCACCGTCGGCCACGTCACCTACCTGCCGGTCGAGGTGCAGGGCTATCACCGGCCCATCACCGTCACTGCCCAGGCCCTCATCCACACTTACGTGAACGACCTGACGCCGGATGAGCCGGGTGAGTCGTCGGCCTTCGTCGTGGGCGCACTGGAGACGCCCCAGAGCAAACTCAAGCTGCAGACCCTCCGCATGCGCCCTCATCCCCTCACTTTAACGTTTCAGACCCGAAAGGTTTCCGAAAACCCGTCGGGTCTGAGTACCACCCTCACCCTCGAGCCGTCCATCCAGCCCCGCGCGCCGCTCTTCGGCACCCATCCGCCGCCCTACTACGACGTTCTACCTCAGCCCTACGTCCCGCTTTGGGGACCAGACTGCGGTTCTTGTCCCACCAAGCCAGGTGATCCACCCGGCTCCACCCGCGACGTCGGATGCGCCAAGCAAGAATTCTATTTCCTCTCGGTGATCAGCGACCGGCCAGGGTTTGGGTGGTTGGCCGATCTGAGGGATGAAGCCAGACCAACGAGGGGGAGCGCTGAATGAAGAGAACTCTGCGAACCCGTTGGTCAGACCTTGCCATCGCGCTGACCATCTTCGCTCTGGCTCTGGCCGTCTACAACGCCACGTTGACGCCCAGCCTCTCCTACAAGAGCGCGGACGGGAACGAGCTGGCCACGGTGTGCTACACCCTGGGCCTGGCCCACTCCACGGGCTATCCCCTCTACACCTGGCTGGGCAAGCTGTTCACCTTCCTTCCCGTAGGCGATGTAGCCCACCGCGTCAATCTGATGTCGGCGGTGCTGGGAGCGGCAGGGGTGGCGCTGCTGTATCTGATCATGCTGACCATCACTGGGCGCCGCCGCCGTGACGTCATGTCATGTGATGAAACGGCTTCGGCTTTCACCGCCCTGTTCTTCGCCTTCTCCCTCACCTTTTGGTCGCAGGCGGTCATCGCCGAGGTCTACGCGCCCAACGTGTTCATGATCGCCCTCACGGTGT
>CAZEBW010000014.1:0-62242 GCA_964510205.1 uncultured Anaerolineae bacterium | reverse complement strand
TCGGGCCTGTCGGCGGGGCCTGGCTGTACCAGGCCGTCAGCCCTCAGGCCCCTTTCTTCGCCAATGGGATCGTGCTGGCCTTGTGCGCAGGGGTGCTGGGAGTCTGGCTGCGCGTACCCGCCGTATCGCTCAACGCTGGTGAGGCCGAGGTTTTCGGCGACAGGGCATTGGAGAAGGGATAACTATTTGCGATGGATTCATTGCTGGGGGATCAGTCCAAAAAGCGGTGCGGAGGTAGATGAAAATGAAAGCATTGGTACTGTACGATTCGGCTTTCGGCAATACGGAAAAAGTCGCCCAGGCGATTGGTCAGGCGCTCGGTTCCCCGCAGGACGTCGAGGTTATGCGGGTAGGGGATGTCAAGTCAGAACAGCTCTCAGGATTGACGCTGTTGATCGTTGGCTCGCCTACTCAGAAGTTTAGCCCACTGGGAACCATCACCCGTTTCCTTAAGAGCATTCCCAAGAACGGGCTGGATGGGGTCAAGGCCGCTGCCTTTGACACCCGGTTCCCGGTGAGCGCGATAGAAAAGGTTCGCATCCTGGGTTTCTTGGTCAAGATCTTTGGCTACGCCGCCAAGCCCATCGCCGATCGGCTGCAGAAAAAGGGTGGAGAGCTGGTCGTTCCGCCGGAAGGGTTCTATGTGGGCGATACGAAAGGCCCGCTGCTCGAAGGCGAGCTGGAGCGCGCTGCCGATTGGGCGAAGAAGATTGTCCAGGGAAGCGAGGAGTCATGACGTCTGATTGGTGCGACAAGGCTCAGCAACGTGGGCAGAAGGAAGCACATCGCCATCGGGACGATCTGGCCGGCGAGCATGCGGTTGGCGACGCCGGTCAGTTGATCTTGGCCTGCCTGTTCGCGGCAACGTGGATAGCTGACACCTTCTTCCTCAAGTACACAACTTTCCTCAATCAGCACGTGCCCCTGGGCGTTAGAATCCCATCTGGAGTCGTTCTGTTAGTTCTGTCGGGCTACCTGGCGAGAACGGGTCTGGCTATCGTATTCGGCGAGGAGAGGGAGCACCCCGGCGTGATCAGGGAGGGCGTGTTCAACGTCCTTCGGCATCCCATCTACCTGAGCGAGATTCTGCTCTATCTTGGCTTTCTGATGATGAGCATCTCTCTGGCTGCTGCAGCGGTGTGGCTTGTGGCCATCGGATTCCTGCACTGCATCTCGCGCTACGAGGAGAAGCTACTGCTGGCGCGCTTCGGCGAGGAGTACGCACAGTACATGCGGGATGTGCCGATGTGGATTCCGCGCTTTTGGAAGAGATGAAGGAATCCACGTCCGAGGCCGAGGGTTCCGCGACCGGATGGGCGACTGTCGGATTCTTGTCCCTCAGGTGTCAAGCAAAACCGCTCATTCTGTGGTACAATAACGCCAGATGAAAAAGAGGCACAAGGGGGAGGTAGAATGGCGAAACACACCGATCAAAAGGTAGCCTGGTATGTATGGCCCTTTTATGCCTTGTGGCGGCTGCTGGGCCTCATTCTGGAATTCACGGGGCGAGTGGTGGGCGTCGTCTTGGGCCTGGTCTTGCTGATCGTTGGCATCGTGATCAGCCTGACGGTGGTGGGCGCAATCGTCGGCGTGCCGCTGATTATCCTGGGGATGTTGCTCATAGTGCGAGGGCTCTTCTAGCAGCCACCCATTTCCAATTACAGGAGAAGAGGAGGAAAGCTAATGTTGTGGGATCTGATCGTCTTGGTCATCTTCGGCGCCGTCATTGGCTGGATCGCCAGCATCCTGGTGGGTCGCAACAGCAAGATGGGGTGTGGCGCTAACGTCGTCGTCGGTATCCTGGGGTCCATCATCGGTTTCTTCGTCGTGCGCTTCTTATCCCCATTTCCACGCGCGGCTGTGGTAGGCAGGTTTAACTTGTACAGCATTGCCGTAGGCGTGTTGGGCGCGGTGGTGCTGCTCATCGTCACCGGGTGGTTCAAGAAGAAATAAGTCCATGCCAAAGTAGGGGCGCGACAGAGACGCACCCTTTGACACCTACATTGATGATATAGGAGGCGGAAGTGATAAAGGAGATTCTGAGAGCTCTAGGAACACTCGTAGCAATGGTTGTCTGAGCGGGGCTAGTTTACGCCGGGTGCGTAATCTGGCCCTTCAACCTCAGTCCCACAGTTGGATATGTGGCAGGTGGTTTCGTGGTCGTTGTCACGCTTATCCAGTATGTAGTGGGTCTGGCGAAGAGGTTGATGGCGGCACCAACATCGTAGTGGTGCGCCCAATCACAACTTGCGGACGTGGAATCACTGAAACACTGAGGGCCCTGATCACACTGCAGGGGCCTCAGTGTTTCAAGAGGACGAGGCAACGGATGGGAGCGGATAGGCGGATGGGGAGGTGCCGGTTATCCGCCTATGGTTTGTCAATCCGCTGCGGCGAGATAGACAGGATGGAGGTTGACAACACCTACTTAGCATTTATCAGGGAGGTCACTATACTATGATCAAGGTCAAACAACTACCCACACGACAGAGAATCCGCAAGGCATTGCTATTCGTGTCGCTTCTGCTCTTCCCTGTCACGCTCTACTACTTCTCTCCCGTCATGATCCTGGAGAGCGCATCGCAAGGCATCATCAACGCCAGCTTCATTGTCTTTGGCCTGATGTTCGTCGCCGCCCTGTTCGTGGGGCGGCTGTGGTGCGGCTGGGCGTGTCCGGCGGGTGGGCTGCAGGAGTTCGGCTCGCCCGTCAACGACAAGCCGGCCCCAGGCGGCAAATTTGACTGGATCAAGTGGGGCATCTGGATCCCCTGGATTGGCCTCATTGCCGTATTGGCCATAGGAGCCGGCGGCTGTCACACCGTGGACCCGTTCCACAACTTCGAAAGGGGTGTGACCCTGGCGCAGCCCATCGAGCCTGGAGGTCCCCCGTGGTACATGATCTACTACATCATCATCCTGCTCTTCCTGGGTCTCGCCGTGGTCTTTGGTCGGAGGGCAGGTTGCCACTACGTGTGCTGGATGGCCCCGTTCATGATCATCGGGCGGCGGATTCGCAACCTGTTCAGGTGGCCGGCTTTGCGCATCAAGGTGGATGCAGACAAGTGCACCGATTGCCTGCGGTGCACGAGGGAGTGTCCGATGGGCCTGGATGTCCATGCCATGGTGCAGAGAGGCTCCATGGAAAACGACGAGTGCATTCTGTGCGGGACATGTATAGACGTCTGCCCGCAACACGTGAAGCGCTATGCTTTCAGTTGATATGCCCATAGTCAAGATATGGTGTGGAGACCCTGCGGAGTGTGTGGTGATGAAGCGTGAGAATATCCTCTTCTACAGTGGGCTGACCGCCGCTGCCTTGATTGCTGCGGGGTGGCAGCTATACGCCTCCCGCACGCGGGAGCGTAGTCCCAGCCACGAGAGTGTAGACAATCCGGAAGTGGCAAGGGCTTTCAACTGGGTGGCAACCATGCCTCAGATGCGTCTGTTGCGCTGGTTCGTGGCTCGCCGCGCGGCCAACATGGCCCAGCGAGGCGAGGTGGTGGACCTGGGGTGCGGCCCCGGCCATCTGGTCATGGAGTTGGCGCGGCAGGCGCCGGGCCTGCACGTGATGGGCACGCATTTGTCCAGACTTCCGAAGTTTGGGCCAGGTATTTGGCTCAAGAGCTTGTCTGGTATGGCCAAGAACCTTGAATAAGATGTTGTTTCGTAAACTTCGGAAGTCTAAGTGTCCATTGCCTTCCATACGCGATTGCCCTGTTAAGTTTATAGGACACCCTTGACCTATTTTAGTTCTTGGTGTAAAATAGAGTGCACATATGGCCAGTGGGGGCATTGCCAGATTGTGGCAAGGTTCCATGGGGGAGTCCGCTTGCGTTAAATCCAAGATAGGATTATGATAGGCCCAGGGGGGAGCCAGTAGGCATCATGAACGCGGAGAAGCTACCTGACGTTGGATCTAGATTGCGAACCCTGCGCGAACAGCGCGGCCTATCCTTGCGCAGCCTGGCGGAGGTGTGCAACCTCTCTCCCAATACCATCAGCCTGATCGAGCGGGGCGTCAGTTCGCCCAGTGTGGCCACGCTGCATAGCCTGGCCATTGGCCTGGGTGTGCCCATCACTTCTTTCTTTGAAGAGGAAAGTGAACAGGAGGAAGTGATCCTGACCCGCGCCGGCGAGCGGCTGTGCTCCAAGAGCGCCAGTGTGTTGCTGGAGAGTCTGGGGTCGGGCTTGCAAAATCAGACCCTAGAGCCCTTTGTGGTGACGCTGAAGCCAGGAGCTGACAGTGGGAGACAGATCATGGTCCACGCTGGTCATGAGTTGGTTTACTGTCTGCAGGGGGAAATCGAGTACGAGGTGGGGGGTCAGCACTATCGGCTGGCGGAGGGGGATGCTCTGTTCTTTGAGGCCCAGCTAGCCCATCGCTGGCGTAATCCATGCAAGGAGCCAGCCAAATGTCTGATGATTCTCCAGACCTCCGCGCCGGACGAATCGGTGCAGCAGCATCTTCATCCGTGAGCGAAACGATGCGTCGCCCTTTGAACGCGCTGTAGTGCGAGAGAACCACTTTCCCTAGGCAAAAAACCTGGTTTCTGACGAGAACAAGGCCACGCCAATGGCGTTATTTCAGTCGAGAGGAGGTTGTGTTAATGACGAAAGAAGTGGATTCGTGTGTGCAGCCAGCCGCGGGACCGTTGGTCGAAGAACCAGCCCCCGCCGAGGGTGCATCACCGCCAAAGGAGGAGATTACAATGACAACGGCGCGTGTGGGCAAAGAAGCACCGGACTTTGAAGCCTCGGCCTATGTCGCCGGCGAGGGCTTCAAGAACGTGAAACTATCGGACTATCGAGGCCAGTGGGTGGTGCTCTGTTTCTACCCTGGCGATTTTACCTTCGTCTGACCGACGGAACTGTCGGCAGTTGCCGTCAAGTATCCGCAGTTGAAAGAACTGGGCGTGGAGGTGCTGTCCGTCAGCACCGACAGCCGCTTCACCCACAAGATTTGGAACGAAGTAGAGCTATCCAAGATGGTGGAGGGCGGCATTCCCTATCCCATGCTCTCCGATCAGGGTGGGCGCATCGGCACCGTGTACGGCGTGTACGAGGAGGCGGCGGGCGTGAACATCCGCGGTCGCTTCATCATTGACCCCGATGGAATCATCCAGGGCATGGAAGTGCTCACTCCATCGGTGGGCCGCAACGTGAGCGAGCTAATCCGCCAGGTGAAGGCCTTCCAGCACGTGCGGGAAACAGGAGAGGCCACGCCGTCCGGCTGGCAGCCCGGCAAGTCGACCCTCAAGCCAGGGCCAGACCTGGTGGGGAAAGTGTGGGAGGCCTGGAAGACAGAGTCTGCCTTTTGAGAGATTCGGGCGATTGGCGTGGCCTGATGCGTCATGTGATGGGTGCTATACCCAACCACGGGCCCTCTCCTCAAAGAGAGTGGCCCGTGGTTTTCGTTTCTAGGGGAGTTGTTCATGTGTATGCACTCGGCGGAATCGCTCTGGAGCTTGAACGCTTACGTCCGTTGAATCCTACCGTCCGTTGTTCCGCTTGCGCGAGACAAAGAACAGGAGAGCCAACGTCATCCCTCCCAGCGCTAGCAGGGCCAGCAGCTTGTAGAGGCGGGATGAGATGAGTAGGGCGAGAAGACCAAAGGAAGAGCAGAGAAGGTAATAGAGGAGAACGATCTGGCGCTGGGAGAGGCCCAGGTCCAGGAGGCGAAAGTGGAGGTGGCTTCTGTCTCCGACGAGGGGAGAGCGACCTCGGCGCCACCGCTGGAAGATGAGCCAGGCCACGTCCAGGATGGGGATGCTCATCACCAACAGCACGGTGGCCATCTTGGCCCCAGCCATGATGCCCAGGGCCCCCACGGCGAAGCCCAGAAAGAAGGATCCGGAGCTGCCCATGAACACGCTGGCCGGATGGAAGTTGTAAGGCAGAAAGCCCAGAGTTGCGCCCAACAAGGCCAGGGGCAGGAGGGCCACGCTGTGCTGGCCCTCGCGGAGCATGTGGATGGCCAGTACGGCGGAGAGAATAGCCGCCACGCCCGTCGCCAGCCCGTCCAAGCCGTCCAGCCAATTGACGGTGTTCATCATGCCCATCAGCCAGAAGAGGGTGAGGGGCAAAGTGACATACCAGGGGAACCAGATCTGACGGTTGGTGAGGGGATTGTTGATCACCTCGATGAAGATGAGGAAACAGATGGCGATGAGGGAAGCGATGAACTGGGCGGTGAGCAGTGGGGCCGGCGAGAGCTCTTTCTTGTCGTCGTAGATGCCGACCAGGAAAATGAACGTGCCTCCCAAGAGCAGGCCCGCCAGCCTGGTCAACTCTTTGGGATCCTGCCGCTCCACCGGCAGGAACTGGGCCAGTACCGCTGCGACCACGAAAGCCACGAAGAGCGCTACGCCGCCCAGCCTCGACTTTGTGCCAGCGTGCCTCCGCCTGCCTCCTGGCGCGGCCACGAAGCCAAAGCGCTGCCCTAGCCACCGCGCCAGCGGCGTCAGCGCCAGCGCTAATCCAAAAGCCCCCACGAAGACCACGAGAAAAGGCATTTCTCTCTGAACTACGTCCCAAACAACCTGTCGCCGGCGTCGCCCAGGCCAGGCACGATGTAGCCTACCTCGTTCAGGCCCTGGTCAACGGCGGCGATGTGGATGGCGGCGTCGGGGTGCGCGCTGGAGAAGCGCTCGATCCCCTCCGGAGCAGCGATGAGGCCCACGAACTTGACGTTTCGAACCCCGCTTCCCTTGAGGATGCCCACTGCTGCCACCGCTGACCCGCCGGTAGCCAGCATGGGATCGAGGATGAAGGCTATCTCGACCGTTGCTTTTTCGGGCACGTTGGTGTAGTATTCGATAGGCCGCAGGGTCTCTTCGTCCCGATAGAGGCCGATGTGCCAGACGTGAGCGGTGGGGATCATCTCCAGCGCTGGCCCCACCATGGTCAGGCCCGCCCGTAAAATGGGCGCGAAGGCGATCTCTTCGGCCAGGATTTTGCCCATCGCGCTGCCCATCGGCGTAGTGATGGCGCGTTCCACCGGCGTCAAGTCCTCGGTGGCCTCGTAGAGCAGCAGCCAGGTCACCTCCCGGACCAACTCCCGAAACCGCTTGGGCTCGGTGTTCACATCTCGCAAGAGGGCCAGCTTGTGATGGATCAAGGGGTGGTTGGATTGACAGACTCTTGCCATTGGATCCTCTCAAGAGATTCGTAGAATCGTACATTCGTAAGTTCGTAGACTCGTGCATCAATTCTACGAATCTACGAGTGTACGACTCTACGAGTTTCCGAGTTTACGCCTCCCCACAACGTTTCAGCAGCCTCTCCCACTCCCGATCCACGTTGGCCTGTAGCTGGTCAATGACATGCCGGTTCTGCGGCTGGAAGAGGTGGCGGAAGCGGCCTTGCGTCTTGAGCCACTCCTCGACGGGCAGCTTCTCTTTGGGCTTGTAGTTCAACTTCCACTCGCCGTCTTCGACCTCGAACAGCGGCCAATAGCAGGTCTCCACTGCCAGACGACTGACCTCCAACGTTTGATCGGTGGGATGCCGCCAGCCTCGGTTGCACGACGACAGCACGTTGAGGAAAGCGGGGCCGTTGGCGGCCACCCCCTTGCGCGTCTTCTGCATCAAGCCCTTCCAGCGATGGGGCGACGCCTGGGCCACGTAGGGGATGTTGTGGGCGGCGACGATGGCCGTCAGGTCCTTGCGGAACTGCTGCTTGCCTGGAATCACCTTGCCCGCTGGCGAGGTGGTGGTGTGCGCACCGAAGGGCGTGGCGCTGGAACGCTGGATGCCGGTGTTCATGTAGGCCCCGTTGTCCAGGCAGACGTACATGAACCGATGTCCTCGCTCCAGTGCGCCGGACAGGGCCTGCAGGCCGATGTCGTAGGTGCCGCCGTCGCCGGCAAAGGCCAGGAACTTGACGTTCTCATCCTCGATGCGCCCGCGTCTCACCAACGCCCGGTAGGCACTCTCTGCGCCAGCGATGGTGGAAGCGGCGTTCTCGAAAGCATTGTGGATCCAGGGCACCCGCCAGGCGGTGTAGGGATAGATCGTGGTCGCTACCTCTAGACAGCCCGTGGCCGTGGCGATGACCACCGGTTCGTCAATAGCGGCCAATATCTGCCGCACGATGATGGATTCACCGCAGCCTGCACAGAGGCGGTGCCCCGGCGAAAGCCGGTCTTCTCGTTGGGAAAGGTCTTTCAGTGCTAATCTCGTTGCCATATCTGTCTTCACTCCTATTCTCGTATACATCGGGGCGGGGACGCCCCTTCGTAGCAAGAGAAAAATCTGGTTGCCATTTTTCACTCCTATTCTCGTACACCCAGGTAGGTGACCAGCCGCTCGGGTTGGCCGGTATCGGCCATCTTGAGCGCGTCGTGGAAGACAGTCTCAATCTGCGAGGGCACGATGTCGCGCCCACCCAGACCAAAGACGTAATCCGCTACCGGAATGCGACCATTGCCATAGACCTGCAGGGCGGCCAGTATCTCCAGGAAAAGCGGCCCTGCGTTGCCCATCGCCCCGAAGGAGATGGAGCGGTCCATCACGGCGATGGCCTTCAGGTGCTGGAGCGCGTCCACCAGCTCTTCCGCCGGGAAGGGCCGGAACACGCGCGGCTTGAGCAGGCCTGCTTTGAGTCCTTGCTGCCGCAGGTTGTCCACCGCCGTCTTGGCCGTGCCCGCCGTGGAGGAAAGCACCACCAGGCCGACGTCGGCGTCCTCCAGCTTGTAGGTCTCGAACAGGCCATAGGTACGGCCAAACCGTTCGCCGAACTCCTTGCCTACGTCAATGATGACCTGCTTCACGTTCTCCATGGCCTCGACCTGCTGGCGTTTGTGCTCGAAGTAGTAGTCGTAGAAGTCCAGCGGGCCGTAGGTGACCGGGTTGCGCCAATCCAACAGCGGATAGGTCGGATTGTACTCGCCGATAAAATCCTGCACGGCGTCGTCGTCGTAAACCTCCACCCGCTCCAGGCCGTGGCTGGTGATGAAGCCGTCGTGCATGAACATCACCGGCAGCAGCACGTCCGGGTGCTCGCCGATGCGCAGGGCCTGGAAGGCGTTATCGTAGCTCTCCTGCGGGTTTTCGGCGAACAGATGCACCCAACCTGCGTCGCGGGCGCCCATGCTGTCCGAGTGATCGCAGTGGATGTTGATGGGAGCCGAGAGGGCGCGGTTGACGATCAGCATGGCGATGGGCAAACGGTTGCTGGCCGCCACGTAGACGATCTCCCACATCAGGGCCAGCCCCGCCGATCCGGTGGCGGTCATGACCCGCGCCCCCGCCGCCGACGCGCCGACGCAGGCGCTCATCGCGCTGTGCTCGCTCTCCACCGTGACGAACTCGGTCTGCACCAGCCCGTCGGCCACGAAATTCGAAAACGTCTGCACCGTCGAAGTCTGGGGCGTGATAGGATAGGCGGCTACCACGTCGGGGTTGATCTGCCGCATTGCCTCAGCGACAGCGGCGTTGCCGTCCAGTGCTTTGAATTCGCTCATCGCTCACTCTCCCTCCATTTCTACAGCCTCGGACTCTTCGACCATTTCGATGCACTTGACCTTGTCCGGGCATACCTCAGCGCAGATGCCGCAGCCTTTGCAGTGCGTCAGTGCAATGCCCGTCATCTTGCCGTCTTCTACCATAATGCTGGAATCGGGACACATGACCCAACACTGCAAGCAGTGAATGCAGCGATCCCCATCCCAAATGGGGCGAAAGGCTCGCCAGCCGCCCGTCGGATACTTGACAGCGTTGCCCGCTTCCAAGATCATGCCCCCGATGGGGATGTCTTTCCAGCCGGTTCCATCTCTAGTCATGTTATCCCTCCTGTACCTCTTCGGTTGCGCGGCGCATGGCCCGCACGTTGGCGTCAATGATGTCTTGCTTCATCATCAACTTGGTGAAGCGCTTGCGGGTCTGCGCAACCAGATCGTCAATATCGAAGAACCCCGTGGCCTTGGCCAGGGCGCCGATCATGGGCGTGTTGGTGATCTCGCGGCCGATCTCCTCGATGGCGATGTGGCTGGCGTCTACAGTAAACACCCCGCCGGTCTTGAAGCCCGTCATCTCTCGAATCTCGGCGGGGGATTTGGGCGTGTTCACCAAGAGCACGCCATCCTCTTTCAGGCCTTCGGTCACCGCAACTGTGCCTAACAACGTCGGATCGAGGACCAAAACGACGTTGGGCTGCTCGATCTGACAGTGCAGGTGGATAGGCTCTGTGCTGAGGCGGGTGTAGGCCTTGATGGGCGCCCCCATGCGCTCAGGGCCGTAGTCGGGGAAAGCCTGGAAATATTGGCCCGTCCCCAGAGCCGTCTCAGCCAGCAGCTTGCCCGCCGTGACCACGCCTTGGCCGCCGCGGCCGTGCCAGCGAATCTCAGTCAGTTTACTCATGCGAACCTCCTTGTTTCAGCAATAGGCAATTAGCGCTCGCCGCTAATTGCCGGTACATATTGTATCACTAATGGACGCCTTTGTCAAAGAGAGATTTCACTTTTTCTGCCCTTTCTGGTATAATCGCTGGTGTGGAGACCGCTGTGATTCCCAAGCGAGGAAAACATGACTGAAGAGCGCATGATTTCACCGAATTTGAAAGAGGAAGAAGCGGCCTTGGACATGTCGTTGCGTCCCAGGCAACTGGCCGAGTTCATCGGCCAGGATAGGATCAAAGAGAACCTCAGGATCGTCATTGAGGCTGCCAAGCAGCGGGGTGAAGCTCTGGACCACGTTTTGCTCTATGGTCCGCCAGGTCTTGGGAAAACCACGCTGGCGCATTGCGTAGCTACCGAAATGAACGTCAACATCAAGATCACCGCCGGGCCGGCCATCGAGCGAGCTGGGGACCTGGCGGCCATTCTCACCAACTTGCGCCAGGGCGATGTCCTTTTCATTGACGAGGTACATCGCCTGGGCCGGGCTATCGAAGAGACGCTCTATCCGGCCATGGAGGATTTCGCGCTGGACATCATCATTGGCAAGGGACCCAGCGCTCGCAGCCTGCGTCTCAAGCTGCCTCGGTTCACTATCATCGGGGCCACCACCCGGCTGGCTCTGATCACCTCGCCCCTCAGGGCGCGCTTCGGCGTGGTGTATCGGGTGAACTTCTACGACCAGCCGGCCATGGAAGCCATCGTGCGCCGTTCGGCTCGCATTTTGGAGGTGGGCATAGACGAGGGCGGGACGAGGGAGGTCGCTCGCCGCGCCAGGGGCACGCCTCGTGTGGCCAATCGGCTGCTCAAGCGGGTGCGCGACTACGCCCAGGTGCGGGCCGAGGGGCGCATTACCGAACTTGTGGCCAGGGAGGCTCTGGCCCTGCTGGAGGTGGACGAGCTGGGCCTAGATGACATAGACCGCCGCGTGCTCCTGACCATCATCAAGAAGTTCGAGGGCGGTCCCGTGGGTCTGGAGACCATCGCCGCCGCCCTCTCCGAGGAGTCCGATACCATCATGGAGGTCGTCGAGCCTTATCTCCTGCAAATGGGCTTCTTGAACCGCACTTCGCGCGGCCGCATGGCCACCCCCCGCGCTTACGAGCACCTGGGCATCCCCTACGAGGAGAGGCCGGGGCAGGCGACGTTGTTTTGATAGGAGAGTCAAATCTTGCACATTCATGACGTATTCATTAGCGAATGGGTTGCCGACAAGATATGGGACAAGCACGGCGTGTCGGCCGATGAAGCGACTGAGTTGCTATATGGCAACCCGGTGATCCGCCGTGCCCGTGATGGACGTTATATGGCTGTTGGTCTTTCTCCCAGCGGGTATCTGACTGTTATCTTCGAATATCATCGCGGGGTAGCTGAGATCGTCACGGCCTATCCCTCATCTGATTGGCAAGTGAAGCTCTTCAAGAAGTCGAAACGGAAGGGAAGATAAATGGGAGATTTAGTATTTCAGTACAGCCCGGATGACATCATTGAAGAAGAAGTGACCTTGGAGTGGGAATCGCGGCCACCCGGTGAGCCGCCCATCTGCCCTCACGGTCATGGTCCGATGGTTGAACAACGGGCAGCACGCACCATAGCTGGCGGGAAGTTCACCGTCACTTATTCCGTGTACGTCTGCCCAGAGTGCAATGAAACCTTCCTCGACCGGGAACAGGCCAGGCGCTACGGTGCCATCCAACTATTGGATAGGCTCCTTCGGGAGCGGGGACCGACTCCGGCCAGCGATGTCTTGTTCGATGGTGAAGACTTCTTCGTGCGCCTTTCCCTGGCCCGGGAAATAGCTGCCCTCTGGCGGCAGACTGCTTCTAAGGAGTTAGTGTAGCTAACGCTGTCCCGAGGAACAGTGGTGCAGTGCAAATCAAACGGAGCAAGGCTGTGCACGTTGAAGACGTCATCTGGGGTGAAGACAATAATGACGCGAGCTCAGGAAGCTAAATTCTGGGGGACGCACGATGCCACCGATTATCTGGACGAGATGGAACCAGTGGCTGTGACCATTGGGCCGCGTCCGCGAAATCGCTGTTCCGTATGTAGCCAGGTGATGCTTTCCCGATACGTGGACGTGGACCTAGCTGGCGGTCGGGCGCAGTTGCGCCAAGTGCGCCAACTCTACTGCCCCGATGGACACGAAAGTCGTTTGGCGCCCGAGGCACGGCGTCTCGCTGACGCAGTGGAAGCGGTTCTGCGGCTGACTTTGGTTCCCGTCGGTGCAGGTCAACGTGCCCAGGTGGCTGTCTGAGATTGCGCTGCGATACGATCTTTTGCCATCACGTTGGTTAAGCAGCAGGGCCAAGAAGCCCAAGTTGTGCATTATGGGTGATAGTTCTCGTTTCGTTGACGAGGGAATTGAGGTGCACTTTGCCTAGAGGCCAGGACCGCACCGCCCAAATGGCTCGAAACGGAAAAGGAGAAGGCAGACCATGGGAGACGCTAACCATCAAATGATCGCGGTATGCGGCCTGGACTGCGGCAAGTGTGACCTTCGCTTGCTTCCCAGCGACCCCGACGCAGCGCAGCGCGTTGTTGCCTGGTTCAGGGAGATGGGATGGTTGAACGAAGGCGAAGGAGTCTCTGAGGTGATGGAGCGGTCCATGTACTGCAAAGGGTGCCGGGAGGACCGGTCGTTGCACTGGTCGCCAGACTGTTGGATTCTGCAATGCTGTGTGGATGAAAAAGGGTTGGCCTTCTGCTGCGAGTGTGCGGACTTCCCCTGTGAACGGCTGAGTGAATGGTCGAAGGAGAACGACGGATATGCCCAGGCTTTGGGCCGTCTGCGGCAGATGAAAGAGGCGTTCGGGGGAAGGGAGAGAGCCGCCTAGTGACACCCGTCATCGTCCTCGACGCCGACGGCCAGCAGCTATCGCCCACCACGTCTGAGAGAGCACAGAAACTCGTCGCCCAGGGCAAGGCGGCGCTGGTCAGCCAGGAGCCCCTCACCATCCAGCTCCCCTACAGCGTGGAGCTGCCGCCAGAGCCAGCGGAAAAGCCAGGCCAGGGGAAGCGCATCCTGCTCCACATCTGCTGCGGGCCGTGCAGCACCTATCCCATTGAGCGGCTGCGGGAGGAGGGGTTCGAGGTCACGGGCTTCTGGTACAATCCCAACATCCATCCCTGGCGGGAGCACCAGCGGAGGCGGGAGAGCGCGCAGAAGTACGCCGAAGCCGTGGAGTTGCCCGTGATCTGGCACGAGCGGTACGAGATGCCCCTCTACTTTCGGGCGGTGGCCGGGCGCGAGAAGTTCGGGGAGCGCTGCCGCATCTGCTATCGGATGCGCCTGGGGAAGACGGCGCGGGTGGCTGCCGAGGACCGTTTCGACGCTTTCACCACCACCCTCCTCATCAGCCCCCACCAGGATCAGGTTCTAATCCGCCGCATCGGGGAAGGGGTGGCAGAGGAGTGGGGAGTGGAATTTCATTTTGAAAACTTCCGCCGTGGCTGGTCGGAGCGGGGGCGACTAACGCGAGAGCACGATCTCTACCACCAGCAATACTGCGGCTGCATCTACAGCGAGTGGGAGCGGTATGACGAGGCGGCGAGGCGATGGGGCAGCGAGGCAGCGAGGCGATGAGGTGATGGGAATGCAGGGTTTTGAGACGATGGGCAAGATGCTTATCCTGATGGGGCTTTTTGTGTTGGTGCTCGGACTCATTTTTACTTTCGCCCCCAAGCTGAGGATTCCCTTCCTGGGCCGCCTGCCGGGCGACATCCGCATCGAGCGGGAGGGATTCAGCTTCTACTTCCCCATCGTCACCTGCATCGTGCTCAGTATTTTGCTGACCATTGTCTTGAATGTGGTCATTCGCCTGTTGGGCAGGTAAAACCGTGAAAACCAGTGACTTCGACTACCATCTCCCCCCAGAGCTTATCGCCCAATCGCCCATCGAGCCGCGCGATGCCTCACGGCTGATGGTGCTGGATCGCGCCAGCGGAGCCATCGAGCACCGGACTTTTCGTGACCTCACTGATTACCTGGCGGCGGGCGACCTCCTGGTCTGCAACCAGAGCCGCGTCATCCCAGCCCGCCTGTTTGGGCGCAAGGCGCCCAGCGGGGGCAAGGTCGAGTTGCTGTTGGTGACCAAGCGGGGGGAGCGGGTGTGGGAGGTGTTGACCAAAGGACGCAAAGTGAGGGTGGGAACGCGGGTCAAGCTGAATCACGGTGGAGGGGAAGGGCTGATCGGCGAGGTGGTCGGCCAGGTGGGGGACGGCGCGAGGTTGATGGAGTTTGAATCGCCCATTGAGCCGCTGCTGGACGACTTGGGCGTCGTTCCCCTGCCTCCCTACATCCACGAGCCCTTGCCGGAGCCGGAACGCTATCAGACCGTCTACGCCAAGGTCAAAGGATCGGTGGCTGCTCCCACCGCCGGCTTGCATTTCACGCCGCAGTTGATGGAGGAACTGGAGGCCAGTGGTGTGGAGTTCGCCTTCGTCACCCTCCACATCGGTCTGGACACCTTCCGCCCGGTGAGGACGGAGAACGTCGAGGATCACCCCATGCACAGCGAGTACTGCCAGCTCAGTCCAGAGGCAGCGGAGCGGATCAATCGGGCCAAAGCCGAGGGGAGGAGGGTCATCGCGGTGGGGACGACGGCGGTTAGGGTATTGGAGACGGCGGCGGGGATTGGTAAGCTGGGGAATCGGGAAACTGGTAAGTCCGTAGATTCGGAAACTCGTAAACCCGGAAATTCGGGAACGGGTCTACGAGCTTACGATTATACGAATTTACGACTCTACCAATCTACCAGTCTACTTGCTGCTTTCTCCGGCCAGACCGACCTCTTCATCTATCCCGGCTACACGTTCCGCGCCGTGGACGCCCTGATCACCAATTTCCACCTGCCGCACTCGACGCTTTTGATGCTGGTGGCGGCTTTCGCGGGCAAAGAGCTGATGGACAAAGCGTATCGAGAGGCCATCCAGAAGAGGTATCGCTTTTACAGCTTCGGCGACGCGATGCTGATAACCTGATCGAGTTTGGCAAATCCCGCTTTCTGCGATATAATGTTGGGGTAACTGGTAGCAAGAAGCGCGCCTCCCCAATTTGATTTTATGCAAACTTGTGATATAATATACTCGACGGTATCTCTATGGTCTATTGGGAAGGAGTTGACTATGCTGGAAAAGATTGAGGATTTTCTGAATTATTTGGAGGTGGAGAAGGGCTCTCCTCGAAACACCCTGATTGCCTACAGGAATGACCTGACCCAACTCGCAGAATTCCTAGACGAGGACGATTCCATTGAGGTTGAGTCCTGGGATGAAGTAGACAAGGACATGATCGTCGCCTACATCTTGCATCTCAAGGAAAGGGAATACGCTGCTTCCACGGTGGCCCGCAAGGTAGCCGCGACCAAATCCTTCTTTCACTTCCTGGTGGGAGAGGACTTGACTGAGGATGATCCCACGGCTACCCTGGATTCGCCCAAGGTGAAGAAGAAACTGCCCAACGCCATCCCGGTTGAGGAAGTGGAGCGGTTGCTGGCCGAACCTGCCAAAGACTCGGGCCCTAAGGCGTTGCGAGACAAGGCGATGCTCGAACTCCTGTATGCCACGGGCATGCGGGCCACTGAGCTGGTGGAACTGGACCTGTACGACATCAATCTGCCTTCGAATAGTGTGCGGGTCGTCGGCAAGGGCGACAAGGAGAGAATCATCCCCGTACACAGCCGCGCCATCGAAGCCATTGAGAACTACTTGCGAAAAGGGCGGGTTCAATTCCTTAAGGATACAGAGGAGAAGGCGCTCTTCTTAAACCCGCGAGGTGGGCGGTTAACTCGTCAGGGCCTTTGGCTTATCGTCAAGGACTATGTCGAGCGAGCGGGACTCGACCCCGACATCACTCCCCATACGCTTCGCCACTCTTTTGCCACCCACATGCTGGAAAGCAACGAGGCCACTTTGGTGGACGTTCAGCAGTTTCTGGGGCATGCGAACATCTCGACCACCCAAATCTACACCCGCGTGACCAGCAAGCACAAGCGGTTGGTGTACGATAAGAGCCATCCGAGAGCAAAGTAGCTGAGCGAGATTTTCGTTTTGGATGGGCGGCCAATGCCGCTTCGCTAACCAGGAGGCAGAGATGACTCGATTCTTCACCCGTAAGGAGTTTGCTGAGGCGGCCGACCTCATCCGCAGCCGCACGGAGCACGAACCGACCATCGGCTTGATTCTAGGCTCCGGCCTGAACCCCCTGGCCCAGGAGATGCAGGCAGCCGAGGTGATCCCCTATAGTGAGATCCCGCACTTCCCAGTTGCTACCGTAGAAGGTCACGTTGGGCGGTTGGTCATTGGGGAGTTGGAAGGCCAGGAGGTCATGGTCATGCAGGGCCGCGCTCATCACTATGAAGGCTACTCGCCCCAGCAAATCGGCTTGCCCATTCGCGTGATGCAGTTCCTGGGTATCGGTATTCTCATGGTGACCAATGCTGCTGGCGGTTTGAACCCCGCTTTCCAGGCCGGCGACCTGATGCTCATCACTGATCACATCAACCTGGTCGGCATGGCTGGCCTCAATCCTCTGCGCGGTCCCAACGATCCAGAACTGGGGCCACGCTTTGTTGATATGTCCATAGCCTATGATTTGAAGCTGCGAGAGATGGCTCTGCAAGTGGCTGAGGGCCTGGGTTTCACCCTTCAGCAGGGGGTGTATATTTGCCTGGCCGGCCCTTCCTTTGAGACCCCAGCCGACTTGAGGTTCCTCCGCCTCATCGGTGCGGATGCGGTGGGCATGTCCACCGTGCCCGAGGTGACCGTCGCTCGCCACGCCGGGATGCGGGTGTTGGGCGTCTCCGGAATCAGCAATATGGCTGTCATGGAGCCGACGGGGGAGAGCAAAGGTGTGCATGAGGAGGTGTTGGAGACCGGCAGAATCCTCGTGCCTAAGCTCACCGCGCTGCTCAAAGGCGTTATCCGGCTGCTGCCCAACGAAGGGAGCTCTTTAGATCAATGACGACACTGGTGAAATTGGTCTCTGAGTACTACGTCTGGCTGATCGGGGCCTGTGTCCTGGGCATTTTGTTCTACATCGGAAGGGCGATTATGGCCCATCGAGAGAAGGGGAGGGCCATTTTCACGCTGGAAAAGGAGGCGGCCTCCAGCACCAGGCTTCGCTCCATAGGCATGGTTTTCGTCCTATTGATCCTGGGTGGCGGAATCTACTTCACGGCCACTTACTTGGAGCCCAATCTGGATCTCGAGATCGAAAGTGAGCCCACGCCAACCGTCCTGCTACAACCGACCGCAACCTTCACTCCGGGGCCGCCAACCCCCACGCCTTCGCCCCGTCCCACGCGAACTCCCCGCCCAACGCCGACACCTGAGGTCATTCCCACGCCGACGCCCGAACCCGTGGTGATCCCCCCCCATTGTCCCAACCCTGGAATCAGGCTCACCAATCCTACGGTGAACGCCGTTTTGAAGGGGGTTGTGCAAGTCACTGGCTCGGCGAATTTCGACCAGGACCCGAACCGCAGTTTTCAGTTCTATAAGTTTGAGTTGAGAGGGCCGGCTACTTCTGGGGAATGGAGGACGATGGCCACCCATGAGACCCCAGTAGCCGATGGGGCCTTGGGCGTTTGGGACACCTCGGCTCTGCCTGCCGGGGCCTACACCTTCCGCCTGGTCGTAGTAGATCAAACCGGCAACTACCCGGAGCCCTGTGAGGTAGAGGTCACGATCGAGCACTGATGGTGGGTGTCCCTCGAGGCTAAAATAGCAAAACTGCCCTGGGCTTTTGGCTCAGGGCAGTTTGTTTTGGGTGTGGCTAAAACTTGTGGTAGTGACGACTTTAGTCGTTCCAAGCGACTGAAGTCGCTACTACCTTCCACAGATTTTAGCCACACTCGTTTGTTTTACAGCTTTCTCAGCTCCTCCCAGACTCTGGCCCACTCCTCGATGCTCAAAGTCTGGGCGCGGCGTTTGGGATTGACGCCGGCGCTGCTCAGGGCTTGGACCACCTCGTCGTCCGCAAGAGCCAGTCCGGCTGCTAGGGCGTTGTGAAGCTGCTTGCGCCTTTGGGCGAAGCCCGCTCGCACTACCTCGAAGAAGGTGTCCGCGTCGTCTACTTCGACAGCGGGCCGGTCGTACAGATCAACGCGTATCACCGCCGAATCAACTTGGGGGGAGGGGTAAAAGGCGCCGGCTTTGATTCGGCCCACGATGCGAGGCTGCCCGTAGAACTGAACGCTTACGGCCAGCAAACTCATGTCCCCTGGCTCGGCGGTGATGCGCCGGGCGACCTCCAACTGGACTGTCAACACCATCAGCTCAGGCCGGACCTCGGCGGTGAGGAGGTGGCGGAGGATGGCGGAGGTGATGTAGTAGGGAAGGTTGGCGACGACTTTGTAGTGTAGATCAGCTTGAATCAGATCGGACGGATCGAGTTCCAAGATGTCGCCGTGGATGATCTGGATATGGGACAGATCAGCCAAAGTCTCTTGGAGAACCCTCACCAGGCGCTGATCCAGCTCGATGGCGATCACCCTGCCCGCCTCCGCGGCCAAGAGGCGGGTCAAGGTACCCAGGCCCGGCCCAATCTCCAGGACGATGTCCTCAGGCCCCAGCTCGGCGGCCTCAACGATGCGTTCCAGTGCTCGCAGATCCGTCAAGAAGTTCTGGCCCAGGCTCTTCTTGGGCTGTATGTCAAATTCCTTTAGAAGACTCCGTACATTCATCCTCGTGGCCTTGGCATCCTGATCTAAAAACAAAACGGGGGATCCGCCTGAGTTGGGCCGTCCCCCCGTATTTCTTCTTTGAGTTTCGCCGGCTGCATCAGCGTTCTCGTGGCCAACTGGGCAACACCCAATGGATCTGATTCGCGGGCGGTGGTGGGGCCAGGAGATAGACATCAACCCAATCGTACCACAGCTTTAGCTCGTCCTCCTCGTAGCCCAGGTCAATGTGGCGCCCCCTGATCTTGCCGCCCGTATCGGCGGCCACCCCCATGCCGTAGCCGGGCACGTACATCTCTGTCTCAAGGCTGATCACGTGGGGATCAACGGCCACGATGCCTCCCCTCATTTGCCAGCCCAGGCGGGTGATGCCGTACAGGGGGTGGTCGCGGGTCTTGCCCGAGGTCGCCGCCGTGTACGATGTGGCCAGAGCCCGGAACTTGCGCCAGTATGTGATCTCTCCCTCAGGGGTCTCCAACGTGCGCAACACGACCTTGGTGCCATAGGCGATGACTTTGTTTGTTGGCTCTTGATCTACCCACTCGGCCTCTAGGGTTCGCTCTACCTCTTGGTCGTTCTCGTAGACAACGCGGATGCGCCGCTTGGTCACGCCGTTCTCGCCCTCCTGATCTAGCCGCTGATGGTCCAGCTCCAGATTTGGATCGGGCTTCCAGGTGGTCTCGAAGGAGATGGGTTCTTGTTCAATGTCCATTTCCTCTTTGACCCGCACCACGCGGATGTTCGCATTGTCGGCTAGGGGGGCGTTCATGCCTGGCTCTGTGTAGTCTTTGCCCAGCAGCGTCAGGCCCTCTTGGGCCAGAGCTTCGGCTACTGTTTCCGCCCGGGTGCGGGTTCTGATCAGTTGACCGTCTACTCGGATGATCGCTGGCTTGGAGCGCTCAATGCGGACTTGCATGTCTGCGGAGACAGGGCTGCTCAAGCTGGGCTCAATGTAGTCGCCCAAGTAGAGCTTGATGCCTTCGGCGCGCAGGGCCTCGCCTAACGTGGCTTCGGTGGTGCGAAGGGTCGTGAGGTGGCCGCTATTATCGAGATTGATGGGCACGGCTCGCTGGATGGCGACGTGCAAGGAGGCATCTTCACCTTGGCCTTGCCAGTCTCTGTTGCCGCTGCGACTGCTGACCAGCCGGCTGATTGGATTTTGCCCAGGCAGCCTGGTTGTGCGGCTCGCTTGTTGGTCCTCTAATATGATCTTGTCACGAGGCTCAATGGCGATCCCCAACTCTTGCAGCAGGTCGCCCAGCGTCTGGCTGTGGGTGCACGTCTCGATGACGCGGTCATCAACTTGGACGGTGGCTGGCCTGGCCCGTCGAACGGAAATGACCTCTCCGTCCGCGATGGAGGCCTCCAACCCTGGCGAAATCGTGTCTTTTGGGTGTATCTCCAAGCCGGCTTCTTTCAGAAGGGCTTCCACTGTGGTTTGGTGGATATAGATGGATTCGCCATAGCCGTCCACCATCAGGGTCACCCGGACTTGCGTCTGTAGATAGCCGACCGTCAGCACGCTGGCCAGGGCCAACATGGCGGCCAGTGCCAGGAGTTCTTCTCGAGGTCGCCAGCTCGTTATGCTCCTGATGAGGCTATTCCAGTCAAGTGACCTGGATTTGGGTGGAATACTCTCTTCTAACAAGCAGCCTCCACGATCTCGCCATGCGGGGCTCTTCTCGATGGATGCTCTCCCCATACGACAAAGGGGGCGAGCTTCGTTTCCCGCCCCCTCTTATAGTTGCAATTTGGTCGTGCACCCCCTGTCGAATCGGGCTTTCCAGCTTACTGCGGCCAGCCGGCTCCAGCCAGGCGACCCTGCGGCGCCCGGGAGTGGCTACTTACCGCTGCTTCCTTCCGGACCTGACGGGGTTCATAGGCTCCCGCCGCGCAGGACCCAACTTTCAACACCACTTAGCCGCGGCAGTCCTAGAGAGCGCTGACCCTCGAGGGGGAATTCGACCCCGCTGTAGCGGATTGCGGGTACAGGGCACCGCTAGTTCCCCGTCTAGCACGACCGTTGATATGTTACCCCATAAGCAGCAAAAAGTCAAATGGCGGAGAGGGTGGGATTCGAACCCACGGTGCATTGCTGCACACACGCTCTCCAGGCGTGCGCATTCGGCCAGACTATGCAACCTCTCCACATGGTGTATTATACCACCATCGGGCGAATCTTTCAAGTTGCGCCTTGAGAGAAAAAGGTGTAAAATTGCCGAGAACGTTCTTAACCGAGAGAGGTACCACCGATTGCTTCAATGGAAACTAGGGGACAAGCAAAAGGGCCTCTAGAGGCCCTTTTGCTACCTGAATGGCGGAGGGAGTGGGATTCGAACCCACGGTGCATTGCTGCACACGGCTTTTCGAGAACCGCGCACTAGGCCAGACTATGCGATCCCTCCACTACAATTATACTATAGGTCTGTCAAAGGGGCAAATGACCATGCTCCAGGTGTTTCACATGCAAAACTGGCGTTTTCTGATTTTGATGCTGATCGTAGCCTTGTTGGTGGCGGGCGGAGGCCTGTACGCCTGGCTCGTCGTGGACCTGCCCTCCTTCCACGATTTGCACGGCCAATCCATCACGCCCACCACCAAAATCTACGACCGCCGGGGCCGCCTTCTCTATGAGATCATTGACCCCCACGCCGGCAAGCACACCCCCCTGCCTCTCGACGAGATCCCCCTTTACCTGCGGCAGGCCACCATCGCCACCGAGGATGCCAACTTCTACGCTAACCCCGGAGTGGACTTTCGCGCCATCCTGCGGGCCGTGGTCATCAACCTGCGGGGCGGCGAGGTGCTCTCCGGCGGCAGCACCATCACCCAACAGTTGGCTCGCAATCTGCTGCTTTCGCCGCAGGAGCGCTTTGAGCGCAGCTTGACCCGTAAGCTGCGCGAGTCCATTTTGGCGTGGCGCTTGGCCCGAGCTTACAGCAAGGACGACATCCTGGCCCTCTATCTCAATGAAATCTACTACGGCAACCTGGCCTATGGGGTAGAGGCCGCCGCCCAGGCGTACTTCGGCAAGTCGGTGGGCGAGCTGGACCTGGCCGAGTGCGCCCTTTTGGCTGGCCTGCCCCAGTCCCCCGCCGTCTACAATCCCCTGGAGAACCCCCAGGCGGCCAAAGAGCGCCAGGCTGTGGTGCTAGGTCTGATGGCCAGAGCCGGCTACATCAGCGAAGAGGAGGCCCGGCTGGCCGAAGAAGAACAACTCCATTTTGCCGCCGTGCCCTTCCCCATCCGCGCCCCCCACTTTGTGATGTACGTGTGGAGTCTGTTGGAGGAGCGATTTGAGCCGGACGAACTTTACCGTGGCGGGCTGGAGGTGCACACGAGCCTGGACCTGGATATGCAAGAGACGGCTAAGTCCCTCGCCCGCCGCCGCCTGGCCATCCTGGCTGACCGTCCCCGGCGCGACTTGCCCGATCCCAACGTGCACGGCGCCGCGCTGGTGGCTCTGGATCCAAACAGCGGCCAGGTGCTGGCCATGTTGGGCAGCCCCGACTATTTCGATCCTGAGATTGACGGAGCGGTGAATTGCGCTGTGACCCCCCGCCAACCCGGATCTTCCATCAAGCCCATCACCTACGCCGCGGCCTTCGCTCAGGGCTACACCGCGGCTACCATGATCCTGGACGTGCGCACGTCTTTTCTGACCAAAGAAGGCGAGCCCTACGTGCCGCTCAATTACGACCTGACCTTCCACGGGCCTGTCCTGGTCCGCCAGGCGCTGGCTTCGTCCTATAACCTGCCGGCGGTCAAAGTCCTCGACGACGTGGGGCTGGACAAAATGACGGCGCTGGCCCGCAGCATGGGCGTCACCACCTTCGACGACAGCGAGCGCTTTGGCCTGTCCCTGACCCTGGGCGGCGGTGAGGTGCGCCTGCTGGAGCTGACGGCCGCTTACGCTGCCTTCGCCAACGGTGGACATACGGTGGAGCCGGTGGCCATCCTGCGCGTCGAGGACCGCCGGGGCGAACTCCTCTACGAGAGGAAGCCGAGACAAGGTGAGCGAGTGCTCGACGAACGGATCGCCTACCTCATCACCGACATCCTCAGCGACGACCAGGCCCGCATGCCGGCCTTCGGCGAGGGGAGCGTGCTCAATTTGAGCCGGCCGGCGGCGGTGAAAACGGGCACCACCACCGATTGGCGAGACAACTGGACCATCGGCTATACTCCCAGTCTCGTGGTCGGCGTCTGGGCCGGCAACGCCGACAATTCGCCCATGCGCCACGTTTCGGGAGTCACTGGGGCGGCGCCCATCTGGCACGATTTCATGGAGGAGGTGCTGGAGGCTCGGCCGGTGGAGGATTTCGTCGAGCCGGCGGGGTTGACGCGGGTGGAGGTTTGCGCTCTGTCTGGCCAACTTCCCAACCCCTATTGCCCCCATCGGCGAACCGAGCTGTTCGTGGCCGGCAGCGAGCCGACGGAGGCCTGCCAGATGCACCAGCTCTTCCAGTTCGATGTAGCCACTGGGCAACCGGCTTCCACGGATACCCCGCCGGAGCGAATCGTGGAGCGTGTCTATGCCGTGTTGCCCGCCGAAGCCGTTGAGTGGGGAAGACAGAGAGGGCTGGCGATGGGTAACTTGCTGCTGGAAACACGCAACACGCAACACGTAACACGCAACCAGCCTTCCGCTTCCAGCTTTCAGCTCATCATAACCAGTCCCCACGAGGGCAGCGTTTATCGCTTGGACCCGGCCCTGCCGAGGGAGGATCAGAGGATAGAGATTGCGGCGCGGGCGGGCGATGAGGTCAACCCGGCCAGTGTAACCATCTATGTAGACGAGGAGCCGTTGGTCAGCTTCGCTGCCCCGCCCTACCGAGTCATGTGGCCGCTGGCGCCAGGCGATCATGTCATCACCGTCATTGGCCTTGACGCCGACGGCAACAGGTTGGAGAGCGAGCCCGTGCACATCACCGTGACAAAATAAAACCACCCGGCTGCAAATCGGGTGGTTTTTGGTACCCCCGGGGCGACTCGAACGCCCGCACACGGCTTCGGAGGCCGCCGCTCTATCCGCCTGAGCTTGTTTCGTTACTTAGACACCTTCCGTCTCTCAGGCAAAGGCATACGAAGGGATGTTGGAAATCAAGCGTGGAGACTTGAGTCGAGATCGCCGAGGCACGAGCTCGCCGACCTCAATGTAGACGATGGGGCGATCAGGAGTGTTATCATGGGGCGGTGGACTGCCAAAGGTTTGCACACTCCAATGGCTGAAATCCGGATCCCGCTCGTCTACAAAGACGATTTGGGCATCATCGGGGATACGTCGCGCGAAATCGGGATGCTCCAAGACATACTGGTCGAACTCGGCCAGCAGTTCCTCGAAATGCAGTTGATACATTGTATTCATCTCACCACCTCATTTCTTCTTCGTACCTGGTGCGATATGTGCGCCAATTGCGCCGGATGTCACGCTGGCCCATCGTCAATACATAAGCCCGGGAATGGTGCGGAAACTGCTCTTTGGTCTGGCTGCCATCTGGGTGCATCACGTCACGATGGGGAACACCGTGCGCTGTGTCGTAGCGGACGATAGCTACCCACTGTTGCTCAATCAGCGCTTCGTACTGAACCCGGAAAAGGACCACCTGGCCTCGTTCGGCACGGTGAAAATGCCGATAGCGGTCTCTCCGTGCTTCATCCAGGTAGATGACGTACTCGGTCTCGCCCATACTCACGTTAATCCTTCATGCCTGCCAGTCCTCGACCCGATACCCACGGTAGCGGATCAATGAGGCGACAACGTTCAACCGGCCGCACTTGGCTATGACTGGGTCTGGGCAACCGCCACACAAAAGCGGCAACAGGTCTTTAGAAAGTACCCCCGGGGCGACTCGAACGCCCGCACACGGCTTCGGAGGCCGCCGCTCTATCCACTGAGCTACGGGGGCATGATTCACGTTTTCGCGTTTCACGCAGTTAGTTTACCACAAGAGGGCGGTTTAGGCAAACTTACGACTCTAGATCTTGTTTGATCTGCTCGATCTTGGCCTCGGCCGCCTCGCGGCCCTTTTCGATCAGCGCGCTGGCCTGTGAGAAGTCCACCCAGTTGAATTGGCCAATGGATGGGACGATCAGGCAATCGGCTTCTTGTGCCTCGCTGTGGGCCGCACGCAGCAGCGTGTAAAATGACAGGTAGAACATCTCGAAGAGATTCTGGGGCTTTGATCCCCAAATGGTAGGGGGTAGTAAATCCACGGCGATGACGTAGTCGGCTCCCATGTCCCGCACCACGGAGACGGGCAGGTTATTCAACACGCCCCCATCCACCAGTATTTGCCCGTCTCTCTCCAGCGGCGTGAAGACGCCCGGCAAGGCGCAACTGGCCCGCACCGCCGGAGCGACCGGTCCTTCTTTTAGCACCACCAGCTCCCCGCGCATGATGTCCACCGCTACAGTGGCCAGGGGGATCTCTAATTCTTCAAATTGAAGGGGGCCGATGAGCTCCTCCACGTATTCCTCCAGCCGACGTCCATCGAGGAAACCGAGGCGAGGGCGGGTGATTCGGCCCAGCTTTTTCCACTGGAGGCCCGCGGCAATGCGCTTGATCTCGTCCACCTCCAGCCCCGCGCAGTATGCAGCCCCCACCGCCGAGCCGGCGCTAACGCCGGCCACGCAGTCAGGCCGAATGCCCTCCCGCTCCAGAACCTCCAGCACGCCCAGATGAGCCGCTCCCCTCACCGAACCCCCGCTCAGAACCAGGCCGATTTTCTTTCTCTTGCGTTTCCTTCGCCAAAACATGGAAAAATCTCACTCCTGTGACATCAGTTTCATGGGAGCAAACGATAGGCGGTGGATCGGAGAAGGGCCGAGGCGGAAGAGAGACTTTCTGTGCTGGGGAGTGCCATAACCTTTGTGACGGGCGAAGCCATAGCCCGGATAATGCGCGTCTAATTCGACCATCAACCTATCCCGGCTGACCTTAGCCACGATGGAAGCGGCAGCTATTGAGAGGCAAAGACAATCGCCATGAGTGATGCTCTTCTGGGCGAGGGGCAGGTCGGGCAGGTTAATGAAGTCAATGAGGAGGAAATCGGGGGATAAGTCCAGTTGGGCGATGGCCAGGCGCATGGCTTGCTGGGTGGCGGGCACGATGCCGACTTCATCTATCTTGCTCGGAGGTACGACCCCCACTCCCACTGCCAGGGCTGTGGACATGATGACGCGGTATAGGCGCTCGCGCTGCTGGGCTGTGAGTTGCTTGGAGTCTCGTAAGCGGCAACCGCCTTCCAGCCTGACGCTCTCTTGCCAATCCGTTTGGTCTGGGGGAAGGATGACTGCGCCTGACACCACCGGGCCCGCCCAGGAGCCCCGTCCGGCCTCATCGAGGCCAGCGATTTGGCGATAGCCCTGGGCGCAGAGTGCTATCTCCTCTCGCAGATCTGGGTCTTGAGGCATATCTTCATCCGCTGGACTTTGGACAAGCTCAGTTGCCTTGCCAATTCAAAAGAGTGTGGCCAAAATCTGTGGAAGGTAGTAGCGACTTCAGTCGCTTGGAACGACTAAAGTCGTCACTACTACAAGTTTTAGCCACACCCAATTCAAAAAAATCGGGACGTAGACTGGCGCCCACGCCCCGATTTCTGATTTCTGCCCCTTACTCTAGCGCTTCTCCTTGAGGCGGGCCGCCTTGCCCTTGCGGTCGCGGAGGTAGTAGAGTTGGGCCTTTCGCACGTGAGCGTGGCGCAGGACTTCGACTTTCTCCAGCCGAGGAGAACTCAGCAAAAAGGTTCTTTCCACTCCAATACCATGAGAGGCGATGCGCCGCACGGTGAAGCTGGCGTTGACGCCTCCCTTGCGGAAACGCATCACTGTCCCTTGGAAGACCTGGGTTCGTTCCCGGTCGCCTTCGACGATGCGGAAATGCACGCGCACGGTGTCGCCTACCTTGATCTGAGGGACATTGGGATTGGGTTTGAATTGCTGTTCAACGGAGCGTACAAGGTCTATCACTGTTTTCACCATTCCTTGCTAAATTGAGAGCTAGTTTCGTTCGCACGTCAACCACAGGGGGGAATTATAACATGAATCACGCTTCTTGGCAAATCTTGGCTGATTCAAAAACCTTTAGGGTCTCCACGCCGCTTTTTTCGGGGGAGTCTTGGCTGCTCTCCTTCCGACAGGCGCTGCAGGAAGTCTCGGTCGGCTGGCGATAAGCGGGCTGCAGCCAGGAGATCGGGGCGACGCTCGAAGGTGCGGCGCAGGGCCTGTTGACGCCGCCAGCGCACGATCTCGGCGTGGTTGCCGGAGAGGAGCGCTTCGGGCACGGAATGTCCCCGAAAGGTTTGGGGCCGGGTGTAGTGAGGGTACTCCAGCAAGCCCTCGGCGTGGGAATCCTCGAACGTGGCGCCGGGATCGCCCAACACGCCCGGCACCAGGCGCGTCACCGCGTCCACGATGACCAGGGCTGGGATCTCCCCGCCGGTCAAAACGTAGTCGCCGATGGAGATCTCGTCCGTGACCAGAAACTGGCGCACTCGCTCGTCCACGCCCTCGTAGCGTCCACAGATGAGGACCAGGCGAGGATGCTTGGAGAGTTCTCTGGCCACTGCTTGGGTGAAGGTGCGGCCCTGTGGGCTGAGCAGGATCACCGGCGCTTGCGGCTTCTGTCCTTCCTCCAAGTCGAGAATCGCTTCCACGGCGCGGAAGATGGGCTCGGGCTTCATGATCATGCCCCCTCCGCCGCCGTAAGGGGCATCGTCGGTCATGCGGTGTTTGTCGGTGGCATAATCGCGGATGTTGTGGGTAGCTATCGAGACCAGGCCCGCTTCCCTGGCTCGCTTCACGATGCTCTCGTTGAAAACCCCTTCAAAGATGTCGGGAAAAAGGGTGAGAATGTCGAAGTGCATGGTGCGACCTCCGAAGTTGGTACGTTGGTAAATTGGGAAGCTGGTAGATTGGTAGACTGGGAAACAGAACATGGGCTGTGTCAAGTTTACCACAAGACGTAATAGACACAATGCACAACCTATTGTCTTCTCCGAACGTATCGTGCTGGGGTAAACTCTGTAGCAAGATTATTGTACGCTGATTATCAAAGTTGCGCAAATTCACGAGAAGCCACCTGCGTCAACCACATGGTGGCTTTGGGGCTGTTGCTAAACGAGGCGAATCATGATATACTATACTCAATCCAAACAAAAAGGGATTACAGAGTGACGGCTCGGTAATCCCCACACCTGCTCCTGAACGCCCAGGAGATAGGCTAAGACCAATTATAGCGCAAAGCCGCTTCCTGGGCAAGTGGAGGCGGCTTGTTTTGCTCTGAGATCATGGCTTTGGAAGATCGAGCTAGTCAGGCCAGATAAGCAAGTAAGATGACAGAAGAGATAGCTAGTCCGTGTCGTCAAAGGGTTTTCAACCTGTTGCTCGGCCAGTTGCCATAAGAATGGGGAGTCATCACCACTCCCGAGAGAATCGTTAGATCGTGCCTTGAGCGAAGCCCAGTGGAAGCTGGCGCTCCTCGAATTCGGAGGAAGTGCGCCCAGTAGCACCAGGCGCACAGATTAGGAGGCAGTGATGAAAAGGCCCAGCATTCCCCTCGGGGTTGTCTGTGTCTTGCTACTGGTTGTGTTCATCTCCTCTAGCGAGCTTGGACGCGCTCAGGAATACTCGTCCAAGCCTACTAAGATAAGCTCGCCCTTGGCTTTCCTTCTCTCCATGCAGCTGCAGGAGATGAGAGGGCCGGCCGGGAGTGAGGAAGCGGAGATCCTCACCAGGATGGAGGAGACTCAGAAGATCAAGGTGAGCCTGCGTTTCGATCACGAGCTAGACGAGACGGAAATCGGAGCCTTGGAGGCGATGGGGGTGGTGTTCGTACGCCTCAATGGGAAGGTGGCTCACGTGGGCACTGTCTATGGGACAGAAGTGCCCGCTAACAGCGTGGACGTCTTGGCAAAGCGACCCGATATCCTGCGCATCGAGTCGGTCTGGACACCAGGAGTGCAGCCTCCTCTGGAGGTCTCCATTCCGCTGATCAACGCCCACGACGTCTGGCAGATGACCGACAGCCAAGGTTGGCCGGTCACCGGCCGGGGGGTTACCGTCGCCAACTTCGACACCGGCATTGATATCTTTCACCCGGCCTTCTTTCAGCCCGACGGAGGGCGATATGCTTGGATTGACCGCAACGCGAATGGCATCTTCGATCCCGGCACCGATTGCGTGGACCTTAACTCTAACTCAGCTTGCGATGCTGGTGAATTGCTGAGGCTACTGGATGCCACTTGGGAGGGTACATCGGCAGGCGTTTGGGGCGATGGCGTCTATGATGCTGACCTGGAATGGCTTTACAATGACACCAACGGCAATGGCGTGCGGGACTTCGGTCCCCCTGACTTCAGCGAGAACGATCCGACGTACGGCGAGCGTCTCTTCATCGCCGATGACTCCGATGGGGATGATCAGTTGGACGTGGGAGAGGAACTGCTGGCCCTGGGAACTAGCACGGTCCACAAGACCCTCAACGACGATGGAGTGGAGCGAGTACGCGGCACCGATTTGATATTGACTGACCCAGACCCCAATGGTCATGGCACAGGGGTAGCCGGCGTCCTGGGGGGAGGGGCTGTGGGCAGAATGCGATTCACAGGGGTTGCCCCTGGCGCCGATCTGCTGGTGGCCGACAGGTACGACAATGATTACACAGTGTACGTGCCGTGGGCGCAGGCCAATGGTGCCCAGGTCATGAACTATGAGTTTGGCGGCTGGACTTTCGAGTTCCTGGACGGCTCATCGAATCTGGAAGCGATGATAGATACCCTTGCGGCGAGCGGCATCGTCCAGGTTGCGGCAGCAGGGAACCTGGGCGTGACAGGAGAGCGTCATTTTCACACTACGGTGCCGACTTCCCCTAGCGGCACGCCGATTCGGTTCAATGTGCCCTCGGGCAAGGGCATCGAACGGGTGTGGTCAACGATGCTCTGGCGCCAACCTGTGACACACCTGACCTTTCAGGTGGCCACGCCCACAGGAGGGAGCGGTAACACAGTCACTCTGCCTGGCGACGGTACGTGGATCCAAACTGCCGACGGGCATTGGCTGTGGTCACGACGGGAAGATTCGCTTCGCGGTACAGCCAAGTTCGATGTCACACTACTGAAGTGGGACCAAGCGACAAGCACCTACTACCCAGTAGATCCAGGCCAATGGACGTTGACAGCGATCAACCCCGACGCATCCCTAGAAGTGGATGGGTACATTGAAGATGATGTCACCACGTGGAGCGGTGGCGTTGCGTTCATAGACTATCTGGACCCCATGCGCACCACCACCTGGCCGGCCACGGCCGACAGCATCATCACGGTAGCCAACTTCCACCCTCGAGGTTTTCAGCGACCGTCTGTCGTAGCGGGAGAGTTGGCTGCCAACAGCGGCCGGGGTCCCCGAATTGACGGAATGTCCATCACGGACATCGCCGCCCCCGGCAGTTGGAGCATGTGTCCTCAGTCAAAAGATGAGGATGCCGCCGGCTTGGCCGCGTACGGGTGGTTTGGCGGTACCAGCGCTGCAGCGCCCCACGTGGTGGGGGCGGCGGCCCTGCTTCTGCAACTGCACCCCACCCTGGGACACGCTCAGATCAAGCAGGCTTTTCAGCAAGGCGCTCATGCAGATGCCTTCACCGGCTTCACACCCAACGACCTATGGGGGTACGGCAAACTGGATGTATTGGCAACCGTATCGGAGGTCGTGCTGCCTCCCACTCCCACACTAACCCCCACGCCGACACCTACGCCCACACCAACGCCTTACCGCGTCTACCTGCCCCTCGTGCTGAAGGATCACACCCCTGGTGCTGTCCCCACACCGACACGAACCCCGACAGCGACTACTACACCGACAGTCACTCGTCCTCCTACCGCCACACCGACGCTGACTGGCAAGCCAATGGATGGCCTCTGGAAAGGGCAATCGGTCACCGACGGCTATCCCCCAGAGACCCAACCGATCACCTTCACCGGGGAGGCGGGGGGCACGCGCATAGCCTCCGGGGCGCGGATAGATGCTTACTCCAGGGAAGAGAACTTCTTTACCTGCTGGGGAACCATCCAATGGACCATTGACTACCCCATCTCTATAGCCAGTGACGGCGCTTTTCACGTCTCGGGAGGGTCGCTTAACGAGCTTATCTGAAATGCTCAGTTCGTGTCCTCCGATAGGGCGGAGGGGACATTTCACATAGCGGTCTTCCCCTCAACTTCCAACCCTTCGCCTCCCTGCTCGCCCCCTCGAAGTCCAAGAGGCTATCCAGTTCGTGCTGGCCACTGCCATGCACAACGCCGGAAACCCTCGCTTTGGCAAGTTTGGGCTCGTGAGGGTGGCTGAGGTTAACGGACGGTGACACTACACTCAACAGGTACCTGGCATACTTGGCACAGGCAGAAGTCACGCCCAAACCGAAGAAGAGACCCGCGAAGAATGAGCATCACCGCCACACTGCGCAAGCCACGTTGGCGCACGACCCTCCTGCTCGTGGCAGTAATCAGCTTGGTGAGTGGAGCGTACGCCCTGTGGTCCCCTGGCGCCGTGATCGAAGATGGGAGGCACGATCGCGGCGCAAGCGGCATCTGGATTCAACACGGATGGCTCGGAGAGGACGCCATCAACCGCATCATGGAAGCGCGCAAAATGCTGCCCAACGCCAGCTACTTCGCCTTCACCGCCACGCCCAAAAACAAGACCCTGGAGATCTTTGGCGAGGCCTGTCTGCGTGCAGGGACGCACAGGCAGGCTTATCCCGAAGACGAGGCCGTCAAACACCGGCCGTTCCACAGCTACACCATGAAACAGGCCATTCAGGAGAGATTCATCCTCGACGTGCTCAATAACTACACGCCGGTGCGCAGCTACTATCGTCTGATGAAGGCCGTGGAGTACGATCCCCAGTTTGACAAGCGCAAGGCCCGCAAGAAGCTTTGGCATTACGTCGAGCACCACGACCATGCCGTTCGCCTGAAAGCGGAGATCATAGTTGATCACTTTCACGACAAGGTTCTGGCTCGCCGCCTGATCGGCGGGGAGGCGCGCGCCATCGTGGTCACCGGCAGCGTGGCCCAGGCCCTACAGTACTATCATGCCATCGCTGCCTACCTGCAAGAGCGCAAGAGCCAATACCGCGCCCTGGTCGCCTTCTCTGGAGAACGCAAGTACAAGGGCAGAAAGGTGACTGAAGCCTCCCTCAATGGCTTTCCCAGCAAAGACATCGCCGATCGCTTCATCGAGCACCCCTATCGCTTCCTCGTCGTCGCCGAGAAGTTCCAGACCGGCTACGATGAGCCCCTGCTCCACACCATGTATGTGGACAAGATCCTCTCCGGCGTGCGGGCGGTGCAGACCCTCTCCCGCCTGAACCGCGCCCATCCCAAGAAGCACAGCACGTTCGTCCTGGATTTCTTCAACGACGCCGATACCATCCGCCAGGCGTTCGAGCCTTATTACCGCACCACCATCCTCAGCGAGGAGACCGATCCCAACAAGCTCCACGATCTCAAGGGCGATCTCGACAGCTACCAGGTCTATGCCTGGGAACAGGTTGAGCGACTGGCGGCCCGCTACATCGGCGGGGAGTCCCGCGAGCGACTGGATCCCATCCTCGATGCGTGCGTCGTCCGCTACCTGGAAGACCTCGATGAGGACGGTCAAGTCGCGTTCAAGGGTAAGGCCAAGGCCTTTGTTCGCACCTACAACTTCTTGGCTTCCATTCTGCCCTATTCCAATGCCTCGTGGGAGAAGCTGTCCATTTTCCTCAACTTTCTGATTCCCAAGCTTCCCGCGCCCAGGGAGGAGGACCTCTCCCGTGGCATTCTGGAGACCATTGACATGGAGAGCTACCGCGTGGAGGTCAAATCTACGTTGGACATCGCCCTTGAGGATGAGGGCGGCGAGATCGGTCCCGTTCCGACCGGCGAGCCCAGCTTGCGAGGGGAGGCCGAGATCGACTACCTGAGCCACATCATCCAGGAATTCAACGACATGTTCCCCGACGTCGATTGGAAGGACGCCGACAAGGTCATGCGGGAAATCGCCGAGGAGATTCCGGCCCGAGTCGCCGCCGACAAAGCCTATCAGAACGCCATCAAGCAATCCGACCGTCAAAACGCCCGCATTGAGCACGACCGGGTGCTGGATCGGGTGATGATTGATCTCATGGCCGATTTCACGGAGCTATTCAAGCAGTACAGTGAGAATCCGGCTTTCAAGCGCTGGCTTTCGAACATGAATTTTCAGCAGACGTATTCGGCGGCGAATGCGTAAGCTTGGGTCAGCCTCGATCTGTCCAGCCTCAAGCGCAGCGCTGCTTTGATACCGCCGACGACATCGCCCACCAGCAAGCGCATCGTCGTCACGCTCAAGGAGACGATTCGGTTGATGGAGGAGGCGGATAAACAGCATCCGTAGACGAGGTCATCGAAACCCACGGCGGGTGGCCGATTGAGTAGGGACTATTTAGCACAGGTGCATACAATTCTCATAGACATGGTTGGGCACTCCTAGGAGGTAAGACCAGAATGTCGATTTACGAAAAACCCGCTTGGCAATTGATGCGCGATGAAATGGTGGAAGATCTTGAGATAAAGAAGGGCGACATATTCTCCAGAAAGACGTCCTATAATTTGTCAAGTCTGGAAAAGGGATACTAGGGTCTGATCAAAACGGCGACAAGGCGCACGATACTAAGGGTGCTTCGGCCTATTTTTTTCGCGAAGCCCCGGTAAGGCAAGGCTATGATGTCTGGAACTAGGGGATTGACGATCCTGCAGATGAACGATAGCCACGGTTACCTCGACCTGCATCAAGAGATGTTTTGGGCTGGAGACCACGGCGAGTATCGAAAAGCAGGTGGCCATGGGAGAATCGCCACTTTGCTTAACGAGATACGCCGGGAGAGACCTGAGCAGGTGCTGGCCTTCGACTGTGGCGACACCATCCACGGCACCTACGCCGCCGTGCAAACTGAGGGAGGGGCGCTGATCCCTATCCTGAACGCGATGGGCTTCGACGCCATGACGGCCCACTGGGAGTTCGCCTACGGCCCCGAGCGGTTCAAAGAGCTAGCCGACCAACTGGACTATCCGATGCTCGCCATCAACTGCTACGACGAAGAGACCGGCGAACTCATCTTCTCCCCATACACCGTGGTGGAGGCCGGCGGGCTGCGCGTGGGTGTGATCGGCATAGCGGCCACTATCGTGGATAAGGTTATGCCGGCCTCGTTCAGCGAGGGTGTATACTTCACGCTGGGCAACGAGGAACTGCCCGGCTACGTTCAGAAACTGCGCCAGGTCGAGAAAGTAGATCTCGTCGTGCTCGTCTCGCACCTGGGATTTCCCCAGGAACTGAAGTTGGCTCAAGAGGTGGGCGACATCGACGTGTTGTTGAGCGGTCACACCCACAACCGGGTCTATGAGCCCGCGCTGGTGAATGATACGATCGTCATCCAGTCGGGGTGCCACGGCTCGTTCTTGGGTCGGCTTGATCTCCAGATTGAGGATGGCCGCGTGGTGGATTTCGATCACCAGCTTATCACCGTCGAAGAGCAGATCGAACCCGATTCCAAAGTGGAGGAACTCGTAGGGCAGACCTTGGCACCATATCGCGATGAGCTCTCGCAGATCGTTGGCTATACCGCTACCGCGCTCAATCGCTACACCGTGCTAGAGGCGACGATGGACAACTTCCTCCTCCAAGGGTTGCTTGATCTGACCGGGGCGCAGGCGGCCTTTTCCAATGGATGGCGCTACGGCGCCCCGGTCGTGTCTGGCCCCATCACCCTGAGCGATCTGTGGAACATCATCGCGGTCAATCCCCCTGTCTCCATCTGCGATCTGACGGGCGATGAGTTATGGACGATGATGGAGGAGAATTTAGAGCGCACTTTCTCGCGCGATCCTTACAAGCAGATGGGCGGCTATGTCAAGCGATGCCTAGGGATCAACCTCTATTTCAAGATCGAGAATCCTCATGGACAGCGCATCCAGCGATGCTTCGTTCAGGGCGAGTTGCTGAAGCCGGACAAGGTTTACCATGTTGCTTTCGTGACCACCCAGGGTGTGCCAGCTAAGTATGGCACTGACCGCCAATCTTTGGACGTGCATGCCATCGAAGCACTGAGAAGCTATCTGGACAAGGCTGAGGAGCCCGTCGGGGCCGGATTGCGGGGCACGATTGTGGCCGTCTGAGGAAGCCACAAACCAAAGGAGAGAGCTATCTCCACAATGCTCAAAGAGGTACCAAGAAGAATAAGAATAAGAAAAGGAGGTCTATCGTGAACAAGAAATATCCGTACGGTGAAGGAATCGTCAAATGGGTCTCCACCGAATGGTTGGAGGAACATCTGGGCGAGAAGGATCTGATGATCCTGGACGTCCAGCCCGACGTCCACGACTACATCCAGGAACACATTCCCGGCGCCGCCTATATGAACGAGGGGCTGCTGCGCGTGCCTTTGAAGGGCGTGCCCGCTCAGTACGTGCCGGAGGAGGTGGCCCAGGCCCTGCTGCGCCGCATGGGCCTTAAAGCCGACGTCCCCGTCGTGGTATACACAGGTGTCGGACCATTCAAAGGCTGGGGCAACGGCCTGGAGCAGACCATGATGGCCTATACGCTGGCCCGCTTCGGCCACAACCAGGTGTACGTTCTCGACGGGGGCATCGAAAAGTGGAAGGCGGAGGACAGGCCGCTGGCGCAGGAATACGCCAAGGTGGAGGAATCCGACTTCACCGCGCAGGTCCGCTCCGACTACTTCCTCGGACGCGAGGCGTTCAAGGAGATGAAGGATCGGGAGGACGTGATGCTGTTGGATGCCCGCCCGCCGGAGGTGTACCAGGGACAGGGTCCGTGGATGAAAGCCGGACACATCCCCGGCGCGATCAACGTGCCCTGGAAGAGCTTCATGGATCCTGATAACAGTCGCTTGCTCAAGCCGGACGACGAGATTCAGGCCGTCCTGGATGAGCACGACATCACTCCGGACAAGACCGTTATCTGCTCCTGTGGCACCGGCCGGGAGGCGACCAATGAGTTCCTCCTCTTCAAGTGGTACCTGGGCTTTCCCAAGGTCAAGATCTACGAGGGGTCCTTTACCGAGTGGTGCGCCTATCCGCAGAATCCCACGGTGACCGGCAAGAGCCCACGTTAATCGGTTTATCGCCTGCCCCACCTGTGCAAACGGGTGGGGCAGGCCCAGCGATCAAGGAGGTTTTAGCATGCTTTTCGAACGCATCGAATCAAAAGGCTTGGCGCATTACTCATATCTCATCGGCGATGGGAACGAAGCCGTGGTCATTGATCCACGGCGCGACTGCAACGTCTACATCGAAAAGGCATCTGTGACCGGCCTTCGGATCGCTCACATCTTAGAGACGCACCGCAACGAGGACTACGTGATCGGTTCGCTGGAGCTGGCCGCACGCACCGATGCGGAAATCTGGCACGCCGATGCCCAGTGGGACTACCAGTACGGCCAGCCGGTGGAGGACGGGCAGGCGTGGCGGGTAGGGCGGCTCAAGTTGGAGGCTATTCACTCCCCCGGCCACACCCCTGGCTCAATGAGCTATCTGCTCCACGATCCCGATGGCGCACCGTGGATGGTCTTCACCGGCGACGCGCTGTTTGCAGGCGACGTGGGGCGCACCGACTTGCTGGGGACAGACCGGCTTGAAGAGATGGCCGGCCTGTTGTACGACACGCTCTTCAACAAGCTGTTGCCACTGGGAGATGAGATCATCGTCTGCCCTGCTCATGGCTCCGACTCCGTCTGCGGCAGCGCCATCGCCGAACGGGTGTGGACGACCATCGGACTGGAGCGAAGGCTCAATCCCAAGCTGCAGTTCGCTGATCGAGATGAGTTCATCGCCAACGTCGCTGTGAAATTGGAGCGACCGACGTACTTCCGCCAGATGGAGAAACTGAACCTGGAAGGGCCGCCGGTGTTGGGATCGCTGCCGGTGCCGACGCCGTTGTCGTCTGGGGCGTTCGTTCAGAAGGCAGAGGATGCATTCGTCCTCGACACGCGGATGGAACTGGGCTTTGGCGCTGCCCATGTGCCGAACGTGCTCTCCATCTGGCTGGGCGGGCTGGCCAGCTTCGCCGGGTGGTTCCTGCCCTACGACCGCCCCATCCTGCTGGTGAACGAGACGGACGACCCCACGCAAGCCGTCCGTCATCTGATCCGCCTGGGCTATGACGACCTGGTCGGGTACCTCTCGGGCGGAATGCTGGCCTGGCACATGGCAGGACGGAGAAGTGAATCCATCGAGACGGTGACGGTGCAGGAGCTGTGCCAACGCCTGGATGCTGACGAAGATGCCTGGATCCTCGACGTCCGCAGCCACGAGGAACTGGAGCGGGAGGGCGAGATCACCGGCGCTCACCACATCCACATCACCCAGCTCCCCCTCCACCTGCACGAAGTGAGTTGCGATCACCCTGTGTACGTCTTCTGTGGCAGCGGGCTGCGTTCTATGATTGGCGCGAGCTTGTTACAACGTGAGGGGTGGGAGAACCTAACGGTGGTGTTGGGGGGCTTAGCAGGCTGGAATTCAGTCAGTTGTCCGCTGGAGTAATTACAAGGCCGAGCAGGAGAGACTGAATGTGGCTGAGATCTGAGCGGCTTTTGAAACACGCTCTCGAAGTGCTGGGCCAAAGCACGTTTCAAGAGCGTCTTGGCCCCGTCTCGTTCCGGTACACTTAGGAGGGCTGGACAGACTTTGGTCGGTTATGCATCGGCTACGTTTCGGATGCAAAAAAACGTAACCGACCTGTAGATCGGTTGCGTTTGAGTGGGAGGAAAAAACCTGGTTTCTCAAAAAGTGTCCGGTAGTGAGTGAAAAACAAAAAGAAGCCGAGACCAAAAAAGCATGGTCTCAGCCTCTTTTTGTTTTCCCACCCAGGCCCGTTCCGTCCGCTCGCAGGGCTGTCTGGCCAGCAGGCCTTCGACGGGTGTTAGCAGTGGTATAATACTGTACCAAAAACACCGACTGAAAAGTGTACCACCCAGGCTGCCAGAGAAGTTGACAACAAGCAGACCATTTCGGACCATCTTCCTCCAAGACCAAGAAGCAGGCAGCTTAGCCCGCCTGTAGCGCAGCCTTTTTGCGCTCTTGAGACCACCGTCAAGATGAAAGTCCCGACGAGGGGTGACCGGAGCGACCGAGTGGCCAAAAACATGGGGTATGGAAAATGGAGCCCCGCAGTTGTCAGCAAAATACTCAGGAGAGAGACATATTGTGACGTTTGGCACTATGGAAAGAAGCACAAAGTCAATGGGAAATACGTACAAAATCCACGGGATTCTTGGATTGCTGTACCCGTGCCCTCCATCGTAGATAGGAACACTTGGCAAGCAGCGCAGGACAGGCTTAGCCGCAACAAGGCACTTAGCCGGCGCAACACGAAGTATGAATACCTGGTTGGCCAACGGGTCACCTGTGGTCGGTGTGCCTATAAGGTGGCGGGGCGCTCCGGCCCGAAGAGAACAGGTGGCGTTTACCTTTACTATCGCTGTCCGGGTACATATCGCAGCGATCTTCGATTCGGATGCGACCTACCGACTTTCAGAGTCCCTCAGGTTGATGGCGCAGTCTGGGAATGGGTCACAGGTTTCCTGATGAATTCAGACGAGGAGTTTGCGGAGCGAGTGAGGACAGGACTGGACAATGCCGATTATGAGGCTAAACGCCGGGTGATAGAATTGCTAGACGTTCAGGTCGTACTGAATGTTGAGGACGGGCAGGAAGTAGCCCATGTGAGGTGTGAGCTGGGACAGGAGTTGTTGATTGTGCCTGCTACCACAAGATAGCGGTTTGGGCAAGGCACTGCTTTCAACCTATTGGCGTGCCTAATGCCCGAAGATTGCCCAACTTGCCGAAAGCTGCTATAATTGTGTGAAGCAGAGTGCCAACGGAGGAGGCGAAGATGCGCATCGTTATCACAGGACACAAAGGACAGCTGGGCAGGGCGCTGCAAGAGGTGCTGAAAGGGGAGACGCTTTTCGGCTTGGATCTGCCAGAGCACGACATCACCGACAGGCAGGCGATGGCTCAGACCATAACCGATTTCAGGCCTCAGGTGGTGATCCACGCCGCGGCCATGACCAACGTGGATGGCTGTGAGCGCGATCCCGACGCAGCTTATCGAATCAACGGCCTGGGCGCCCAGAATGTGGCCCTGGCCTGCCAGAAGTGCGGCGCAGCCATGGTCTACGTCAGCACCAACGAGGTGTTCGACGGTGCCAAGGGTGAGCCTTATCTGGAATTCGATCAGACCAACCCCATCAACGCCTATGGCCGCTCCAAGCTGGCGGGCGAGTTTTTGACCCGAACTCTTTTGCGCCGCTTCTACATCGTGCGGACCGCCTGGCTCTACGCCCAGGGCGGCAACAATTTTGTGTCCAAGATCATCCGCGCTGCCGACGAGCGAGGGGAATTGCGCGTGGTTAGCGACGAGATCAGCTCCCCCACCTACGCCCCAGACCTGGCGGAGGCCATCGCCAAGCTGATTCGCACTGACCACTACGGCATCTACCACTTCACCAACCAGGGCGTCTGCTCCCGCTACGATTTCGCCCTCAAGATCCTGGAGCTTTCTGGCCGAGGGCACGTACCCGTTCACCCCATCACCTCCAACCAGTATACTCGCGCCTCCACTCCCCCTCTTTACGCGCCCATTCGCAACTTCTGCGCCGCCACGACACTTGGAATCACCCTGCGACCTTGGGAAGAGGCCCTGGAGGAATATCTTGTCCACCGAGAACAGGCAGCCACCTACAACCTATAACCGACAACTCTTCGGCCAGGCTCAGAGCAGGCCTACCATCTCGGTGATCATCCCCAATTGGAACGGCGCTCACCACCTCCCCACCTGCCTGGATTCCCTCCTCGAGCAGAGCTACCCGAGCTTTGAAGTCATCGTGGTGGATAACGGCTCCACCGACGGCTCGTTGCAGCTTTTGGAGAGGAGCTACCCTGAGGTGGAAGTGGTGGCTCTGCCAGAGAATCGGGGTTTCGCTGGTGGGGTGAACGCCGGCATCTGCCAGGCCCACGGGGAGATCGTTGCCGTTTTCAACAATGACGCCGAGGCGGACGCCCATTGGCTGGAGGAACTGGCGAGAGCCCTGGCCCGTCACCCTGAGGCGGGAATGGCCACGCCCAAGGTGCTGCTCTTCGACCGGCGCGACGTCATCAACACAGCCGGTGATTTCTACGGGGTGGACGGCGTGCCGGGCAACCGTGGCGTCTGGCAGCGGGACGAGGGACAGTTCGATTGCCAGGAGTACGTGTTCGGGGCGGCGGGCGTGGCGGCGGCCTATCGCCGCGCCATGCTGGACGAGGTGGGCCTCTTCGACGAGGACTTCTTCGCCTTCTGTGAGGACGTGGACCTGGCCTGGCGGGCTCAACTGGCGGGCTGGAAATGCATCTACGTCCCCACGGCGGTGGTCTACCACAAGCTGAGCGCCACCGGCGGCGGGAAGATGGCCAGTTATTACTGCGGTCGCAACTTCATCTACGTCATAGCCAAAAACTACCCGACGTCCTTGTTGAGAAAGTACTGGCGTCGGATTGTCGGGGCTCAATTCGAAATCACCTGGAAAGCGCTGAGAGCCTGGCGAGGCGAGGCGGCGCGGGCCCGGCTGCGGGGGCAACTGGCCGGTCTGTGGGGATTGCCCAAGATGCTGGCCAAGCGCCGTGCTGTGCAGGCCAGCAAACGGGTCACGGACGAGTATTTAGAGTCCATCTTGACCCACTAGCAAGCACGAGTATACGAATCCACGAATCTACGAATTCACGAGCAATGACAAAACTTGCCGTCGAGGAGGAAAAATCAACACCGTGAAAACCGAGCCGCTTCTCTCCATCATCATCCCCGCACACAACGAAGAGCACCGCCTGCCAGGGAGCCTGGAAAAGATCGTGGCTTTCCTTGAGAAGCAAGATTATCAGGCCAAGGTGATCGTGGTCGAGAACGCCAGCCAGGACGGCACCGCCGGCGTGGTGGAGAGGTTCATGGCTCGCTATCCCTTCATCTCCATGATCCGAGAGGAGAAACCGGGCAAGGGACTGGCGGTCAAGCTGGGCATGTTAGCGGGGCGGGGTGCGTACCTGTTCATCTGCGACGCCGACCTCTCCATGCCCATCGAGGAGGTGGCTAAGTTCTTACCTCCGGCCCTGGAAGATTACGACGTGGCCATCGCCTCGCGGGAGGTGCAGGGATCCCGACGATATGGTGAGCCTGCCTACCGCCATCTGATGGGACGGGTGTTCAACGTCCTCGTCCGCCTGCTGGCCGTGCCGGGCTTCCAGGATACCCAGTGCGGCTTCAAATGCTTTCGGCGGGCGGCGGCCCGCGACATTTTCCCGTATCAAACTATCGAGGGCTGGGGCTTCGATGTGGAGGTGCTGTTCATCGCCCACAAGCGAGGTTACCGCATCGTCGAGGTGCCCATCAACTGGTACTACAGCGCCAACAGCAGGGTCAGTCCCGTCAGGGACACCTTTAATATGCTGCGGGAGCTGCTCAAAGTGCGGCTCAACGACTGGCGGGGGATGTATGATCGTGCAACTTAGACTCTGCTGCGGCTGCATCCCTTCAGCCCCTCGGCAAGCCCTTCAGCTCACCTCAAAATCCCGCTGTAGAACGTAGTAGCTGCGCCGCACATCGTCGTGTACCTGGCTGATGAAGTCGGTCACGACGTAGCCGGCGGCGAAGCAGCGCTCGAATAGCTCGCGAGTGTGGACCCTCCACTGTTGGGCCAGTTTCACGTCGGCCGTTTTGATGGCCTGCAAGTGGGCTGGGATCTCGACCAGGACGGTCTCTGCCTTTGGCTCAGCGGGGGATGGGGATGGCCGCGCCAGGTCGTCGGGCCCGACAGCCGCCGGGTTGAGCAACTGGCCGCCGCTTTCGAGCACGGCATCCAAGGAGGGGCGGTGTCCCCCGCTGGCCAGGCGATGGGCTTGTCCTGAGCGATGTCCTGAGCCTGTCGAAGGGCCCAGTCGAAGGGTTACCCGTTGACTGGCGATCCACCATTCAACCTGGAATCGGTCGGTGCTGAGCCCCATGTTGAGCTCGTCCCTGATCTCGCCGTAGAGGTCGCGGAGGTAGGTGCGGCAGACAACGCCCAGCTTGCCGATATTGAGGTTGGCGTTGAGGCTTTCCAGGGGATCGTAAGTCCAGGTCACCAGGTCCAGCCCCTGGCTCAGGGCGTGCTCCCGCTGGGCCAGCTTGAGGCGGTATCCCACTCCCCGACCCTGCCACTCCTTCAGCACGCCCATCATGTGGGAGCAGTGCTTGAGCTGCTGGGCGGCCGCGTCCTGTGCTCCCAGGAAGCCGAAGAGGATTCCGATCATCTTCCCCTCTTCATCGAACGCGCCGAGCATCAGCCCGCCGTTCTTCTGGGCGGTGAGGAGCAGGTGTAGGGGGATGACGTCGGTGTCGCTCAGCCCCCACACCCGCCGCTGCAGCTCCTCGCACTGGTGAAACTGCTGGATGGTGGTTAGTTTTTCGATAGAGACATCTTCTTGAGGCATACGGACAACCTCCTCACGCTGGGGATAGGTGGTGTCAATTTCCTGGAGCCTCTGCTGCTTCCCGCCTTCCGATGGGTGTTTGCATTCCAGGGTTTGTTGGTGTATACTGGTATCAAGCTGATGCTCTATTGTATCCGTTTTGCTTCGTCGTGGCAAATTCGCGAGTAAGCCGCGCAAAGCGCGGTCTATCACGCGGATGGAGCCGACCAGCCGTCGGCTCGCAAGCGGCCTCCGCCTGGCGGCTCATCCGCCGCACCGATAGGCATCCTGTATCATTAGAATTTGGATAAGAGGAGTAGAGTATGGTGCAACCTAAACTGAGCGAAGAGATACTGCGAGCAGAAGCTGGTAAATTTGCTGAGATGGAGTCAGAATGCTTTAGCGAGGAGATTTACGCAACTACTGATGGCAAGGCAATTGGGACCTATTTTGAGCACAAATTCCAAGACTATCTCGGTGCAAGATATACATACGAAAGGGGGAGCTCGGCGCGGGGTATCGACTTTCCTGAATTGGGAGTTGATATGAAGGTCACGCGAATCACTCAACCTCAGTCATCCTGTCCCTTCAAATCAGCCAGACAGAAGATTTATGGCCTGGGATACTCACTTCTGGTCTTTGTCTACGACAAAGAGGACGATCTGAAGACTCAGACAGGGCGTATGAACATACTCCATACAATATTTGTGGATCAATCCCGCACTGCTGACTACCAGACGACCACGGGACTGCGTCGCATCATTGAAAATAACGGCAACCTAGATGATATTTTGGCATTCTTCGAGGAGCGGCGATTGCCAGTCGAAGAGATCGCGGCTAATGAGCTGGCGAGGCAAGTTCTTGAAAACCCTCCTCGGATTGGATACTTGGCAATATCTAACGCACTACAGTGGCGACTTCAGTACAGACGCGCCATTGAGCAAGCTGGAGAGGTAGAGGGGATCTTTCGAGTTCGGTAGGGAATATGAATGAGAGAGCGCTCGACCGCACAAAAGAAAGAGGGGATTTTCAGACCCCCCGCGAGCTTGCGGATAGGGTCTGCGCTCTTCTCTTGGAAAAAGGCGTCCGGCCTGCCTCAATCCTGGAGCCCACTTGTGGTGAAGGGAATTTTTTGCTGTCGGCTTTGGAGAACTTCTCCTCAGCATCAGAAGCGGTGGGTGTGGATATTAACGCCGAGTACGTGAATCAGCTCAGGGGGGAGATTGCCCGGCGGGAGGACCCTCGACCGATCAAGATAAGGCATGATGATTTCTTCGAGGTCGATTGGGATGAGATACTGGATAGTCTGCCGGAGCCCATACTCGTCATCGGCAATCCACCGTGGATCACCAACGCAGAACTGACAAGGTTGGGTAGCGATAACTTGCCCCGCAAGACAAATCTGTGGAATTTCTCGGGGCTAGACTCTCTGACGGGCAAGAGCAATTTCGACATTTCGGAGTGGATGCTGTTACATCTCGTGGAGCAGCTTGAAGGCCGTGAGGCGGTTTTGGCAATGTTGTGCAAGACTAGCGTGGCCCGCAAGGTTCTGCTCTATACCTGGGAGCACGACATCCAGATGGCAAGTTCATCTATCCATCTGTTTGACGCCGCTGAAACGTTTGGGGTTTCCGTGGATGCTTGCTTGCTCTTCTACAAAACCACTCGACGGGAGTCCTGCAAGGTCTACAACGGCTTGTCCGAGGAAGTGCACGAGACCATTTTCGGTTTCCGCGACGGACGCCTGATCTCCCAGGCCCGATTGTACGACCGCTGGAAGCATTTGCAGGGAGACGAGCACTACCGCTGGCGCTCTGGCATCAAGCACGATTGTTCAAAGGTGATGGAACTGGAAAGGGTAGACGGCGGGTATAGAAACAAGTTGGGCGAGCTATATGATTTGGAGATATCGTATCTCTACCCGATGCTCAAAAGTTCGGACGTTGCAAAAGGAAACGTTTTAGAGCCGAGAAAGTGGATGCTGGTGACGCAGAAAAGCATCGGGGAGAACACCCGGTCTATTAGCGAGACGGCACCGAGGACGTGGGAGTACCTGCAGGACCATAGTGACCTCCTCGACAGCAGAAAAAGCTCCGTATACGAGAATCGACCGCGCTTCTCGATTTTCGGTGTGGGCGACTATTCCTTTGCGCTGTGGAAAGTAGCCATCTCCGGTCTATACAAGAAGCTACAATTCGCCGTCATCGGATCTTACGAAGGTAAGCCGATTGTCCTGGATGACACCTGTTATTTTATGCCAACTGGCAGTCAAGCAGAGGCTGAGTACCTCGCTGGGCTCCTGAATTCCGAGGTTGCCAGTCAGTTCTTTGAAGCTTTCATTTTTTGGGATAAAAAGCGTCCGATTACAGCCGGCATTCTGCGACGTTTAGATTTAGTCAAACTTGCCAGGGAGTTGGGAACAGAGGATCAGATGAGAGCTTTTTGGGGTCACATTGGATCATCGGGGAAATGGCGCCAACAGATGAGATTGAACATATAATCTTAATGCGGCTGCCTAGCACTGCGTCAACCCGACCGCGCTAGCGCGCGAGGTCAGCGGTGGGGAGACGCGCTTGGTGGTCCGATTGTGGGTGTAAGTAGGTTTCCCGCAGCCGCGCGGCGCGTGATTTCGCAGCCGTTAGGCAGCGCGTTCAAACAAATCCAGATGGCATGTCCTGAACCCATTCAAAGGGCCAATAGCCCAAATCTGCTGGCCCTTTTCTGTTGCTGGCTGTTCAAAGCAGCTCGCTGACCCTGTTCTTGACCATTGCCGACTTCAGATGTATAATTCCCAAGCGGGTAGGCAAGTGTAGGAGCAGAGATGGAAGAGGCCGCTGTTTATCCCCTGATTGGTATCCCAGGCCGTAGCGATCAATCGAGCCACGGTTCCCCTGTTTTCTCTCAGAACCGAACCTATGTAGAAGCTTTAGCAAGGGCCGGCGGAGCCCCAGTGCTGATTCCCCTGAACTTGGACGAGCGGGCTCTGCGGACCATCTACGAGCGGCTCGGCGGCCTGCTGCTGGCCGGCGGCGTGGATGTACATCCCAGACGCTACGGCGAGACCATCCACGAGAAGTGCGGCCGGATAGACGAGGCGCGGGACGCAGTGGAGTTGACGTTGACTGGCTGGACCCTAGCCGAGCGCCTGCCGGTTTTGGCCATCTGCCGGGGCGTCCAGGTGCTGAACGTGGCGGCCGGGGGCACGCTCTACCAGGACATCGCCTCTCAGGCGCACGGCTTTCTCAAACACGACTATTGGCCTGACTACCCTCGGCATCTCCTCTCCCATGCGGTGACGGTGAACAGCGGTTCGTGTTTGGCGGCTATCCTGGGCGGCCGCCAGGTGGCCGTCAACAGCATGCATCACCAGGCTGTCAAAGACCTGGCGCCGAACTTCACGGTTGCGGCCCGCTCCCCCGACGGCCTGATAGAGGCCATCGAGGCCCGCGACCACCCCTTCGCCCTGGGGGTGCAGTGGCATCCTGAGGAGTTGGTGGAGGATGCCCCACCCATGCGGCGACTGTTCGAAGAGTTCGTCTCGGCAGCGAGGAGATAGATGAGCATCCATGCGGCAGGCGCCTCCAGCCAGCGACGAGCCATCGGCGTCTTCGACTCCGGCGTGGGCGGTCTCTCGGTGATGCGGGAGATCGCCAGGCAGCTTCCGCACGAGGACATCCTCTATTTCGCCGACAGCGCGAACTGCCCCTACGGTCCCCGCCCTCTAGAAGAGGTCAGAAGGCTGTCCGAAGCGATCACGGCCTTTCTGATTGAACAGGGGGCCAAGATTGTGGTGGTGGCCTGCAACACCGCCTCGGCCGCCAGCTTGCACCACCTGCGGGCGACCTTCCGGGCGCCCATCGTGGGCATGGAGCCGGCCATCAAGCCCGCGGCGGAGAGAACTCAGAACAACAAAGTGGGCGTTATCGCTACGCAGGTGACTTTTCAGGGGGAACTGTTCGCCAGGCTGCTGGAGCGCTTCGCCGCCGACGTGGAGGTCTATGCCCAGGTCTGCCCCGGCTTGGTGGAGCGGGTCGAGGCGGGGCTGATCGAGGATGCTGAAACCGAGGCACTTGTGGCGAGCTATCTAAAGCCAATGCTGGAGGCGGGCATTGATTCCCTGGTGCTGGGCTGTACTCATTATCCCTTCCTGCGAAAAACCATCGAGCGGGTGGTAGGGCCAGAGGTGGCGGTGATAGATCCCAGCCCGGCCGTGGCCCGCCAAACTGGACGGGTGCTGGAAAGGGAAGGACTGGCCAATCTTCCTCCCCCCCAAAGTTGGGGGGGAAAGAGGGGGGGCAGGGCGGGCGAGCACCTCTTCTACACCAGCGGCGATCCGAAGGCTTTCACGGAAGCAGTGGAAAAGCTGATCGGCGAACGGGGGGAGGTGCAGCGGGTGAGGTGGGGGATTGAGGTTATGAGGTAACGAGGCAACGAGGCAACGAGGAATGAGGACCGAGGACCGAGTAAGTCGTTGCCCAATTCAATGGAGTGTGGCTAAAATCTGTGGAAGGTAGTAGCGACTTCAGTCGCTTGGAACGACTAAAGTCGTCACTACCACAAGTTTTAGCCACACCCAATTCAATGTAGGGCTGAGTGATAAAAAACTTCAAGGAGGAAAACCATGCCAGACTTTCTTTCAGACGAATGGATCAAAGCGCTCCAGGTGGAGATCAACGAGAGCGAGGCCTATGCCCAGGCAGCCAAGAACTGGGAGGGCGATTTCTACTTCGTCATCGAGCCAGAGGGCGAGATGACGGAGCCGGGCATCTTCTACGTTGACCTCTGGCATGGCAAGTGCCGTGAGGCCAAGCTCGTTACCGATGAGGGAGAAAAGCAGCCCGTGTTTACGATGAGTGCGTCGCTGAGCTCGTGGCGCAAAATCATCACCAAGCAACTCGATCCCATCCAAGGACTTATGACCCGCAGGCTGAAGCTCAAGGGCAACATGGCTATGATCATGCGCAACGTCAAGGCAGCCCAGGAGCTGGTGGAGTGCTGCACCCACATCGAGACGGAGTTTCCATCTTAGAGCTGGCCTGTCGGAAAGGCTAAACGATTCATCCAAGAAGGAGGGAACAATGGCAAGGTTCATCGTAATTCACAACGTGGCCACAGAGGAGATCTCGCAGGATCAATTGGTTGACCTGGCGAAGCAAGTAGCAGCCCGCCTCAAGCCAGGTGTGGAGTGGATCAGCAGTTGGTACGCATCGGAGGCGAACAAGCTCTTCTGCGAGTGGGAAGCCCCCGATGAGAAGGCCATCCGGGTTGCCCTTGGCGAGGCACTGAAGGTGTATCCCATTGAGGCCGTTCATTCAGTGATCTACATTGACCCGGCCTGGTATGCAGAGCAGCCTTAGGAGGAAGCATGTGGTTTTTCAACAGCCCGGAGGTCATCTACGGCGAGGATGCCCTGATCTACCTGAGCGAGATCGAGGGGCAGCGGGCTTTCATCGTCACTGATCGGAACATGGTGAAGCTGGGCTTCGTTGATCTGGTCGCTGAGCAACTGAAAGCGGCGGGGATGGAGTATCAGGTCTTCGCCGAGGTTGAGCCAGACCCCACTTTGGAAATGGTGAAGCGGGGCGCGGCGGCCATGAGCGACTACGGTCCCGATTGGGTCATCGGCCTGGGGGGCGGTTCCTGTATGGACGCGGCCAAGGCCATGTGGGTGCTCTACGAGCGGCCCGACATGGAGCCCGAGGAGATCAATCCCATGATCCCCCTGGGGCTGCGCCAGAAGGCCCGCCTCATTGCCATCCCCACCACCAGCGGCACTGGCGCTGAGGTCACCTGGCCCGTGGTGCTGACCGATGCCCAGGAGAGGCGGAAGCTGGTGCTGGGCTCGCGGGAGAACGTGGCCGACATCGCCATCGTTGATCCCCTCTTGGTGGCCGAGATGCCCCCTCAGCTCACCGCCGACACGGGGATGGACGCCTTGGCCCACGCTGTAGAAGGGTACACCTGCACCTGGCGCAATGACTTCTCCGATGGGCTGTGCCTCCAGGCTATTAAATTGGTCTTCGACTACCTGCCCCGCGCCTACGAAAAAGGCGACGCCGAGGCGCGGGAGAAGATGCACAACGCGGCCACCATCGCCGGCTTGGGATTCGGCAATGCCTCGGCCGCCCTGGCTCACAGCATGGGCCACTCCCTGGGGGCGGTCTTCCACGTCCCCCACGGTCGGGCAGTGGGCCTCTTCCTGCCCTACAGCATTGAGTTCATCGCCAGAGGAGGGGGGACGCGCTACGGGGAGATCGCCCGCTTCCTGGGGCTGCCGGCGACGAGCGAAAAAGAGAGCGCAGCGAGCTTGGCAGCCGCTGTCCGCAGCTTGCTCAGGAGGCTGGGTCAGCCCAGCAGCATCAAGGATTTGGGCATCTCGAAGGTGGAATTCGAGGCCGAACTGGATAAGCTCATTGAGAACGCCGAGAACGACTCCTGCAATGTGACTTGTACCCGCATTCCTAGCACCGAGGAGTACGAACAGCTCTATCGGTATGCCTACGAGGGCAGGAGTGTGGACTTTTAGGGGCGGATGGGGCAACGAGGCACCGAGGCAACGCAGAACTCATTGCCTCGGTGCCTCGCTGACTTGTTGCCTTATCCCAAAAGGAGGATGACTTGAACAGCTACATGGGAAAACTGCTGGTCGTTGACCTGACCAGCGGTCACATCGAAGACGAACCTCTGAACGAAGACTACGCCCGCCAGTTCATCGGCGGCAGCGGCCTGGCTGCCCGCTATCTTTATGATTCACTGGACCCGAATCTCGAGCCGCTACATCCTGCCAATCCGCTGTTCTTCATGACCGGCCCGCTCACCGGCACCCGCGCCCCATCCTGCGGCCGCTTCGTGGTCTGCGCCCGCTCACCCCTCACCGGCCTGTGGGGCGAGGCTAACTCTGGCGGCTTCTTCGGGCCGGAGGTGCGCTTCGCTGGCTACGACGGCATCGTCATCAAGGGCCAATCGCCGCAGCCGGTCTACCTGCACATCGCCGATGGCCAGGCCGCCCTCTGCGACGCCAGGCACCTCTGGGGCAAGGGCGCCTACGAGACCCAGGAAGCCATCAGAGAGGAAGTGGGCGACGCCAAGACCAGAGTGGCCTGCATTGGCCCGGCGGGTGAGAACCTGGTGAAGTACGCGGCCATCATGAGCGATAAAGGGCGGGCAGCGGGCCGAACCGGCATGGGGACAGTGATGGGCTCCAAGAACCTCAAGGCGGTGGCCGTGCGCGGCAACGGACAAGTGCCCCTGGCCGATGAGGAGCGTTTCACGGCCGTCGTGCGGGAGATTCTGAGCATCCTCAAGGACGATTCCCTCACCGAGGCGCTTCGGGTCACGGGAACAGCCGGAACGCTCGATTACCTCATGCTGTTGGGGAGCCCCCCCAACTGCTATTTTACCGAAGGGGAATTTCCCGAGGCGGAAGCTCTCAGCGGCTCGATGATGGCCGAGACCATCCTCACCGGCCACTCCACCTGCTACGGCTGCCCGGTGGCCTGCGGACGGGAGGTGGAGGTGAAGGAGGGGAAGTACAAGCTGGCGAAGACCAAGGGACCAGAGTACGAGACCGTGGCTGCTCTGGGCACCATGCTGCTCATTGACGACCTCCCCGCCGTGACCTACCTGGGCCACCTCTGCGATGACTACGGCCTGGACACCATCAGCACCGGCTCCACCATCGCCTTCGCCCATTATCTGTTCGAGAGCGGCGTCATCGGTCCCGCCGAGACGGGCGGCCTGGCCCTGCGCTGGGGCGATCCGGATACGGTGGCTGAACTGATTGGCATGATCGCGCAACGGGAGGGCTTTGGCGATGCCCTGGCCGAGGGCTCGCGGCGGCTGGGTCAGCGGTATGGAGCGGAAGAGCTGGCCGTGCAGGTCAACGGCCTGGAGACGGGGATGCACGACCCCCGCGCCTTTTCTGCTATGGCCCTGGTCTACGCCACCTCGCCCATCGGCGCCAGCCACAACCAGAGCGATATGTATTGGGTGGAGAGCGGGCGCTCAATGGAAGAGCTGGGCATCCCCTTCACCAACCGGCTGGAGGACGCGGGCAAGGGGTCGCTGGTGGCTCGCCATCAGGACTGGCGCAGCTTCTGCAATGCCCTCATCGTCTGTTACTTCTCCAACGCCCCCGCTCAGAGCTATATTGACCTGCTGGCAGCGGCCACTGGCTGGGAGGTAACCGCTGACGACGTGTTGCTGGTGGGCGAACGCATCTGGAACCTGAAGCGGGCATACAACAATCGCCTGGGCCTTACCCGCGCCGACGACACATTGCCCAAGCTGCTCCTGCAGCCCCTGCCCGAAGGCGGCAGCCAGGGCCACGTACCCGACCTGGGGCTGATGCTCAAAGAGTACTACCAGGCCCGGGGCTGGGATTGGGAGACGGGCAAGCCAAGATGGGAGAAGCTGGAGGAGTTGGGGTTGGGTCAGGCAATCAGGGACTAGGAAATCAGGGAATCAGGACCCTGATTCCCCGATCACTGATTCCCTGATTCACTTTCCACAATCATCGCCACCGCCTCCCCTCCTCCCAGACACAGCGTAGCCAGCCCGGTCCTCAGGCCGCGATCCTTCAGGGCATAGATGAGAGTGACCAACACGCGCGTGCCGCTGCAGCCGATGGGATGGCCCAGGGCGATAGCCCCGCCGCGGACGTTCACTTTGTCCCAGTCCCAGCCCAGCGCCTGGCCGTCGGCCAGCACCTGGGCGGCAAAGGCTTCGTTCACTTCGATGAGGTCGAGGTCATCCAGGTCGTAGCCGGCCTTCTCCAGCAGCTTGCGGGTGGCGAAAATGGGGGCGGTGAAAATCTTGAGCGGCTCCACCGCCGCCTGATCGTAGCCGACGATCCGCGCCAGCGGCTCGATCCCCAGCGCCTCAGCTTTCCCCCGGCTCATCACTACCACCGCAGCCGCTCCATCGGTGATGCCCGGCGAGTTGCCGGCGGTCACCAGGCCGTCCTTTTGGAAAGCGGGCCTCAGCCTGGCCAGGGCCTCCATTGAAGTATCGCGGCGGGGGCACTCGTCGGTGTCGAAGACGATGGGCGGCCCCTTGCGCTGAGGCACTTCCAGCGGCACGATCTCCTGCTCGAACTTCCCCCCATCAATGGCAGCGATGGCCTTCAGGTGGCTGTGATAAGCGAACTCGTCCAGTTCCTGGCGGGTCAGGCCGTACTCCGTGGCGATCCACTCCGCCGAGTTGCCCATGTGTTGGTCGGTGAAAGCGCACCACAGCCCATCGTGGACCATGGCATCCACCAGTTGGCCGTTGCCCAGGCGGTAGCCAAAGCGGGCCTGGGGAAGAAGGTAGGGGACCATGTTCATGCTTTCCATGCCGCCGGCCACGAAGATGTCGCCGTCGCCAACGCCGATCATCGCCGCCGCCAGCATCACCGTCTTCAATCCTGAGCCGCAGACCTTGTTCACCGTCGTCGCCCCGACAGAGGGCGGGAGCCCAGCCTTGACGGCGGCCTGGCGAGCGGGGGCTTGGCCTTGCCCCGCTTGCACCACGTTGCCCATCAGCACCTCGTCAATGGAACCTGGGTCAATGCCCGCCCGCTCCACTGCCGCCTTGATGGCCACAGCTCCCAGCTCTGAAGCGGGGACGTTGGAAAGCGTACCCTGGAAGCGGCCGATGGCGGTGCGCGCCGCGCTGACGATAACCACCTCGCGTTCGTTGTTCATTGAATCTCCTCCTTGAAGGTTTCTTGTCACACCGGGCGTCTTGCGTGCTGCGTATTCCGTTTCACTTTTCACGTTGTGCGTCCGCCGTTCCACCCTCATCACGGCCAATCAACTGGTAGAACAAGCCCGCTCCCAGCAGGCGCACGCCCCCAGCGATGAAGAGGGCGGGTCTGATGCCCAGCGCGTCGGCCAGGAAAGTGCCGAGCAGAGGAGCCAGAAAAGCGGCTACGTTGACCAGGGTGGTGTTGATGGCCACGAAGCTGGGGCGTCGCTCTGGCGGACAGACCTCCAGCAGGGTGTTGAAAAAGGATAGATTGAATCCTGCCCCAAACACGCCGGCCACGACCGCCGGGAGGAGCAAGGGCTCGATCCTCGTTGAAAGGCCAGTCAGAACGGGGAAGAGCACCAGGCCCAGGCTGGAGATGAGCAGCACTAGCTGATTGCCTTTTCGGCTGGCCACCCTTCCCCAGTAGATGTAAGTGAATATCGTGATGGCGTTCTGTACCATCGAGAGCAGGCCAATCCAGGTATCGGAAGCGCCCAGGTTCTTCACTCGGTAGATGGCGTAGAGAGCCGAGGGCAGATAGATTCCCCAATGGAAGACGAAGGCGCTGGCGGAGAAACGCGCGAAATCGCGTTGGCGGGTTATCTGTTTCAAGGAGCGGCGCAGGTTAGCGGCGAGGGGCGTCTTCCGCCGGGGCCCAGATTCGGCCACGCTGGCGTCAGCTACCCGAATGCGGCTCACGTAGTAGAGGCTGACCAAAGAGGCCGCGAAGCCGGCGCCGAAGAGGAGTTGGTAGTTCAGAGGGAAGGGCAATAGATCGAGGAGCTTTCCGCTGACGAGCATGGTTGCGGTGCTGACGATGGAGATCAGCACGTTGCGGGTGCTGATCACCTGGGCGCGCTTGTGGGCGGGCACCACGTCAGCGAGTAGGGATGTGAAGGCCACACTGACCACGGCGGTGGGGAAGGTGATGAGGGCTACCAAACCGACCAGCGCCTCCGGCTGATGGGTGCGAAGCACGAAGGGCATCAGAGCGATGAGCAGGTAGCCCACGCGCTGCAGGAAGCCCGACAGCAGGATGATAGGTAGGCGGCGTCGTTGGCGCTCGATGATCCGCGCCGAGGGGATCAGCCAGAAGATGTTGATCAGCGCGGGCAGCGAGACCAGCAGTCCCACCAGGGTGTTGGAGGCCCCCAGGCGAATGGCGAACACGCTGACGAAGGTGGACGTGATGCCACTCAGAACGCCGAACCAGGTGACGTCCAGATACAGATTCTGCCTATTCTGTTCCTCGACCGTCTCTCGCCGCCGAAACGCCTGACGCCAAAGGCGGCGAGCGTTTCCCCAAAGAATCGAGGGAACGGTCCTGATGCCTCTCATCCGGATAGGCAGTATCGCCCAGGCCAGGCGATGTTTGAGACGGAAATAGGCCAGTTTGAGGTTTGAGCGCAAGTGACTGCGACGCCGCTTAGTCATCGGATTTTTCCCATGCGGCCTTCAGCTTCTGATACGTCTCGTCGAGAAGCTCCGGAATAACGCGGGTCTGTGAGAGGGCCGGCATGAAGTTGGTATCTGCCCGCCAGCGGGGCACAATGTGGAGGTGGACGTGATGCTCGATTCCCGCCCCCGCTGCCTTGCCGATGTTGATCCCTACGTTGAAGCCATCTGGGTGCATAGCGCGGCGCAGCACATCGAGACTTCGATTGAGCATGAGCATCATCTCGGTCAGTTCGTCCTCTTCCAACTGCTCCGGGCTGGGCACGTGCCGATAGGGGCTTATCATCAGATGGCCGTTGTTGTAGGGATAGAGGTTAAGCATCACGTAGCATTTCTGGGCTCGATGGAGGATGTAGTTGGCCTCGTCGTTGTCTTCGGCAATCTTGTCGCAGAAAATGCAGCCGTCCTCCTTCTCGCTCACAATGTATTCCATGCGCCATGGTGACCACAGCCTGTTCATAACTTCTCCCTTTTTGAGATCAATGGTGACAAAGAACAAGGCAGGACGTATCCGCCTGCCCTTTGCTCCCACTCTATAGTTTACCAGAAATCGCCGCTCTAGTCAACAAAGCGTAACTGTTCAGCCAGGGTCAAGAAACTCATTTCTGGAGTAGGAGGTCTCTCCTGAGACCGATTTCTCCAGTGACCGACCTAACGCCATTCCGCCATCAGAGAATTTCTCTCGGTGTCAGAGACACCTCCTACTGGTGATTACCTCATTTGTCTTGGTCATTGGCCATTTGTCATTGGTCATTGGCCATTCTCTCGATTCTCCCCTGTTTTACCCTCAGCAGCGTGGCTTGAGCCAGAAAGTCGGGGCTGTAGGCATCCCAATGGGTGGTGGTGAGGATGGCCTGCTGGCTCTTCTTGATCACCTCCATCAGATAGTTACGTCGGGCCTCGTCTAATTCCGACATGACTTCGTCCAGGAGCATGAGGGGCTGTTCGCCCGTCTCCTGGGCCAGCAGCTTCGCCTCAGCCAGTTTCAGAGCCAAGACCACGGTGCGCTGCTGACCACGGGAACCATAGGTCCTCATATCCACGCCGCCGGCCAAAAACCGCAGGTCGTCGCGGTGGGGACCGATCAGCGTCATGCCCCGCTGAATCTCCTCGCGGGTGATGTCCCGCAACTGCTCCAGGAAAGCCTCCCTGATGCTGGATTCCGAATGTCGAATCCAGTCTCCCTGCTCCGCGTCAAATCCAAGGGGTATCTGGTAGCTCTTTTCGGGCAGGCGGATGCTCGGCTCGTAGCGCAGAGATAGATGCTCGTCTTGGCCCGTCAACTCCAGGTGGATGGTCCTGGCCAACTCGTTTAGCTCCGCGATCGTCTCCCGTCGGCGGGCGACCAGATGCGCTCCGCTTTCGGTCAGCTTCTCATCCCAGAAACGGAGTTGATCCAGTTTGCCTCGGCGCTCTTGCAGCCGGCGCAGGAGGTGGTTGCGTTGAGTCAGCACGCGGCCATAGCGTCGGAGGGCGCGGTGATAATGAGAATCAAATTGGGAGATGAGGGTATCGAGATAGCGCCGTCGCCCGCTGGGCGAGCCGGCCACCAGATCAATGTCCTGGGGCAGAAAGAGGACCACGTTGAGCTGGCCGACGAGGTCCAGGACACGCTTGGATACGCCGTTGATTCTAATTTCCTTTTGGAGTCGCTGGCTGTCGGCTCTAGAAGTGGGCTTCTTGAGCAAAGTGATCTCCAATCGCTGCAGAACGTCGTCCCTGCCGATGGTTTCCACCTGTATCTCGCCTACCAGACGAGCGAAAGTCAGTTCCTCCTCCTCGGCCAGCCAGTTGATCAACTCTCGGTCGGACTGGGCGTACGGCGAGCCTGCTGTAGCCAGATAGTAAATCGCTTCCAGGAGATTGGTCTTCCCCTGGGCGTTCTCGCCCTGGACGAGGATGATGCCGGGGGGGAGGTCGAGCTCCAGGCGAACATAGTTTCTGAAATTGGCTAGGGAGAGGTGCTTAAGATACATGCTCCACCGCGAGGGCGACGAAACGCCCTCGGAGCTTGGTCATCGCGAGGGCGTTTGGCGTCGCCATTTCAAAGATCGCTATCCACTACATATTGTGGTTATTTGTAGACCAATATCCAATATCTAGTATCTAATTACTGCGCGGTTTTCGATTCTGAGGCCGCAGGCGATGTTAGATATTGGATATTAAGGTCGTGGGTATCAGTCTGACCGCATGTGCATAGGCATGATCACGTGAACGAAATCCACATCCCCCACGGGCCTGATGACGCCGGGGCTGGAGGACGTGCTGGTCTCCAGGACAATCTGGGCGGAGTCTATCACCGAGAGGACGTGCATGAGATACTTGACGTTGAAAGCGATTTCGATCTCATCTCCCTCGACTGAGGCGTCCATCTCGCCCACGTTATCGCCCAACTCGGCGCTGGTGGCGGCAATGGTGACGTGGCCAGGTGCAAGCTCTCCGCCTGGAACGATGTGGAAGCGCACGATGTTGGCTGCGTCACGGGCAAAGATGCTGGCTGTCTTGCAGGCCATCAGCAGGCTATTGGTGTTCACCACCGTGCGAGTGGAATAGCTTTTGGGGATGATCTGCTCGTAGTCGGGGAAATTGCCCTCGATGAGTTGGGAGACCAGGTCCACGTTTGACATGTGGAAAAGCGCCTGCTTGCGGGTGGGAGTGATGGCCATAGTGATGTCTTCTTCATCGTCGGTGCTGATGCGCGCCAGCTCTGCCAGGGCGCGAGCGGGGATGATGACGCTGGCCGGCTCGGCTTCGGCGGGGAGTTGGGTCGTGCGCACGGAGAGACGAAAGCCGTCGGCGGCGGCCAAAGTGAGCTGCTCCCCTTTGAACTCGGCCAGCACACCGGTCAGAATGGGCCGGCTCTCATCGGTGGCAGCGGCCAGAACGACCTGCTCGACCACCCTCTTGAAGGCTGCGGCCTCCAAAGTGATCTGCTCCCCTCCCTCCTCCGTGGTGGTTTCCGTCTCGCCAAACGAGGGAACGAGTGGGAACTCCTGGGCGTCTATGCCCTTGAGGTTGGCCTCGTAGCGGGCGCACTTGAGGTTGAGGGTTTGGGTGCGCACGACGAGCTCCATGTCTATGCGCTCAGGCGGCAGGGAGTTGACCAGGTCAATAAAAGAGCGGGCTGGCACCGTGGTGGCCCCATCTTCCTCCACCTTGGCTCCGATCCAGCAGTTGACGCCGAGCTCCAAGTCCGTGGCCGACAGCTTTAGGCGGCCGCTGTCGGTGGAAAGCATCACATTGGAAAGCACCGGCAGCGTGCTGCGGCTGGCCACCGCGCGTCCCACCACGCTCAGGCCCTTCGCCAAATTCTCTTGTAAGCAAGAAACTCTCATGAACGTGACCTCCTTTTAGTAGAAATATTCCTTTTCTTGTTAGTTGCTACAGGTTCTCCATAAGCTCATCTGGCGTCACCTTGGCCTGTCTCAGAATACCCCGCAATGTGCCAATTGCCAGTTCACGATGCAGAGGCACCACACACCCAACAGCGCCTTCCGGTGTTCGCTTCTTGAGTACGACGTGGCTGCCGCGTTGTCGCACCTGCTCGAAGCCTAATCGCTCTAAGGCACGAATGGCTTCTCGCCCCGATACTCTGCGCAGTTTAGGCATACACCGCTGCCTCAAAAGTGGTCAGCAAGGGTCTGGTAACTTCAAGTAGGGGAAACTCTTCCAAGTAAAGCTCTGTAGCTTCTTTCAGATTGGCAACAGCTTCCTCAATGGTGTATCCCTGACTAACTGTTCCAACTTCAGGGCATTCTGCAACGTACAGGTCATCCTCCCTATGGAGAACCGCTGTAAACGTTCGTGTGGCCATCTCAACTCCTCCTATGACGGCTAAGCGTAAGCTTTCGCCGGCACCTCAATGTAACCGTAAGTATACTACACTTACTGATTTCAGGCAAGAGAACTCAAGAAGCGATGGGCTGCTTGAAGTCGTAGATGCCGTCATCTATGGCCCACCTTCGGCCGCAGCCCCGACAGGTCAATGTCTCCTCAGCCTCGATCAGGGCGGTGCTGTGACAGCCTGGGCAGCGGAAGAAGCCTCGACTTTCGGCGGTTCCCTTTTCCGCCCTGGCCCGGAGGAAGACGCTGGGAGCCAGCTTCAACGGGGCCGTAGGCCCCTGCAGCAGCCCGTCTAACGCAGCCAGAGGGCGGGGAGGGATGACGCGCTTGAGGAAGGGAATGCGGAAGGAGGAGACCGACAGTTCCCGCCCCAGGGCGAAGCCAGCCTCCCTCAGGCGAGCTTTCATCCAGGCCGGATGGAAGTCGTAGTTGAGCTCGACGAACTCGTAAGGCTCACGGGCAAAGGGGCTCCAGCTTTGGCGGCCCAGCAGGTAGCGCAGGACGGCCTTGAGGTGACGCTTGTTGGCGTACTCCAGCACGTAGGCTCCCTCTGGCCTGAGCACCCGCTGAATCTCCTGGAAGGCGGCGGGGATGTCCTGCACGTGGTGCAGCACGCGCACGGTCACGGTGGTGTCGAACAGGGAATCCACGAAGGGCATGGCATACAGGTCGGCGGCGACGTAGATGTATTTGTCGCTTCGCCCCCATCGCTCCTGGGCCTGGCGCAGCATGGATTTGGAGTAGTCCAGCAACACGACCTGCTGGTAGCCGTGGTATAGATCAACCAGGCGGCCAAACCCAGCCCCGATTTCCATCAGGCGGGCGCCAGCAGGAGGCAGGAGCTTGCGCAGGGCGATTCGTTCCACTAAGTCCTCGTACTCCCGCCCCTTTCCCTCCCAAAAGTCGGCCCGGTATGAACTTCCTTCGTAATCGCAGATGTCAGCCATGGCCCTCCTGATGTTTCACGTGAAACACGCCCAGGGATTGTTTCACGTGAAACGGTTTTTCCCGCCCCATATTATAGCACACCCTATCAAAAGCTCAAATTGCGAGCATGGGCCAGGGTGGTGGCAGCCAGTGGAGGCTTGGATTTGCAACATCTCCAATCTGTGGTATACTTTCCCCACTATGGGCAAGACTGTTCTGTTGACGGGCCGGCCCGGGGTGGGCAAAACGACCCTCATTAAGGACGTGGTGAAGAAGCTGCCAGGCCAGGCGGGCGGCTTCTATACCGAGGAGATGAGGGAGCGAGGCCGGCGGCAAGGGTTCAAGATCGTGACCCTGGATGGACGGGAGGGCATCCTGGCCCACGTGAGCATCAAGAGCCGCATGCGGGTCAGTAAATACGGGGTCAAGCTGGCCGATCTGGAAGACATCGGCGTGGCGGCTATCCGAGAGGCCATCGCCCAGAAGGAATACGTGATCATTGACGAGATCGGCAAGATGGAGCTCTTCTCCCAAGCTTTCAAGGATGCAGTCTGGGAAGCCGTCCACAGCGATAAGTCCGTCCTGGGCACCGTCACGCTGTCATCTCACCCCTGGGCCGACAGCATCAAGGCTTTGCCCCAAGTGACTGTCATCGAAGTCACTCTGGCAAACCGCGATAAGGTAGCTCGGCAGGTTATGGATATGCTCGCGCACGAGGAAAATCGCCTTGGATAACCGTTCGATCATTCCCATCGTAGTCGCTGTCGTGCTCTGCCTCTGCTGCTGCTTGAATCTGCTGCTCGTAGGGGTGGGCGTGCTGCTCGTACCCCGCTTGGATGAGTTCCTGACCGCCCCTACGCCTACTCCCGCGCCCATAGTTCGAAGCACCCTCACACCGACCCCCGTATCCGTCGTCGTTACCCCTACACTCACCCCCACACCTTCCTCCCCAGCCTATCGTTCCACCACGGAACTCTTGGCCGAGACCTCGATTCCGCAACGCGACCCCATAGCCCTCGCCACTCGTCTGAAGGGAGTAGACCAGCCTATCCCTGTGGTGGTAAACGATACGCCGCCTAGCTATGCCCTGGGCGACACAGAGGTCTTTTGGGTATCCGATGTGGATGCCCGGGTCAACTACACTACCACGGCCACCCTCAGCTACCTGACGCCTCACCTCTACTTGTGGGTGGAGAAAGGTTCCGATTTCGATCAACAAGCTCTGAAACGCTCTGCCGAGCGCTTCGAAAGTCGAATCTATCCCACCAACCGGCAGTTCTTCGGAAGCGAGTGGACGCCGGGCGTGGACAACGACCCCCACATTCACATCCTCCAGACCAGCGGACTGGGATCCTCGGTGTATGGCTACTACCTGGACACCGACGAGTACTCCAAGCTGGTGAATCCCTACTCCAATGAGCGGGAGATGTTCTACATCAACTCAGATAGGTTGCAGCCGGGCACAGCAACTTACGAAAGCGTCCTGGCTCACGAGTTCCAGCACATGATCCACTGGGCGGTTGATCGCGATGAGGATACCTGGGTCAATGAGGGCTTCTCGGTATTAGCTTCTCATCTCAACGGCTACGACGTGGGCGGAGCTTATTACACTTTCAGCCGCTCCCCAGACACACAGCTCACATCTTGGCCCGGCAGCCCTGGCCAGGCGACGGCCAACTATGGGGCCAGCTATCTTTTCGCGGTCTATTTCCTGGAGCGATTCGGCGACCAAGCCGTGCGCCAAGTGGTCTCGCAGCAGGCCAATGGCACAGCCGGCTTCGAGGCCATCCTTGCTGAGCAGGGGCTGACTTTTGATGACGTCTTCGCCGACTGGCTGATCGCCAACTATCTCGATGACGCCGAACTGGCAGATGGCCGCTACGGCTATCGAGACCTGGCCGTCGGTCCGGCCGATCTCGACCAAATCCATGCTGACTACCCTGTCCAGCTCTCCGCCACCGTCCACCAGCACGGGGCCGACTACATCGAGTTGCAGGGCCAGGGGGATTTGACCCTCACATTCACTGGCTCAACGCAGGTTAAGCTGGTTCCCACCGAACCTCACAGTGGGAAGCATCTCTGGTGGTCCAATCGCGGCGACAACAGCAACATGACCCTGACCGGAGCGTTTGATCTGACGGGGCTATCGCAGGCCACCCTGAAAGCCTGGCTTTGGTACGATATCGAGGAAGACTGGGACTACGCTTACGTCGAGGCCTCGACCGATGGCGGCCAGACCTGGGATATCCTGGAAGGCCAGCACACCACCGACTCCAATCCCCACGGCAACAGCTTCGGCCAGGCCTACACAGGGAAATCGCGGACATCTGCGAACGACGCTCCCGATTGGGTTGAGGAGCAGATGGATTTGAATCCCTACGTGGGCCAGGAGATTCTGCTGCGGTTCGAGTACATCACCGATGGCGCTGTGAACCGCGTTGGCTTCTGCGTAGACGACATCGCCATCCCCGAACTGGGCTACTTCTATGATGCCGAAGCCGATGGGGGATGGATAGCCGAAGGATTCATCCGTACCGACAACGTCTTGCCTCAGCGGTTTCTGGTGCAGCTCGTCGTCTTCGGCCCAGAAGTGGGGGTACAGCGCATGGAGTTGGACGAGGCCCAGACCTGTCAGCTGGTGGTGGAGGGTCTGGGAGAGCGCGTGGAGCGGGCGGTGCTGGTCGTCTCGGCTCTGACCCCGGTCACCACCGAACTGGCGAGCTACCAATACGCCATCGAGCCGACCCAGGGACAGTGAGGAGGTGCATTTCAGTTTTTGGGCAAATGTAAATGTCATTGCGAGGGCGCGGTGTGTGCGCCCGAAGCAATCTCCAATTCGCGGGGTGGGGATTGCTTCGCCTTCGGCTCGCAATGACACTCGCCCCAAAGTGAAATACGCCCAGTGAGAGCGCGATTTGACACAGAACGCATGTTCGTGTATAATACAGGCTGACGTGGACTTCAGTAAGTCAATTAAGGAGGCAGATCATGACTTTGTCAGAGCGTCAGCAGAGAATACTCGAGTTTTTGGAGGATTTCACACGTGAGAACGAGTATCCTCCCACCATCCGCGAGATAGGCGCCGCAACCGACATTTCCTCAACGTCGGTGGTTAGCTACAATTTGGACGCCTTGGAGAGGGAAGGCTACATCGCGCGGGATAAGACCATCTCCCGCGGGCTGAGGCTGGTGGAAGGGTCAGGCGTGGGATCTCCCAGGCCCAGGGATAATGTCATCAGCATCCCTCTGCTGGGCCGGATCGCTGCTGGCCAGCCCATCCCCATTCCCGACAGCGACCTCCCACCCTTTGGTTACGAGACCATCGAACTGACTCGGGGCATCGTCGGCCGAGAGGAGGACATCTACGCCCTGGAGGTGCGGGGGAACTCAATGGTTGATGCCCTGATCCACGACGGCGACATCGTGGTCATGAAGCATCAGGAGGAGGCGGCCAACGGCGAATTAGTGGCCGTCTGGCTGAAGGAGGAGAAGGAGACCACGCTGAAGCGTTTCTATCTGGAGGGCGGACAGGTGCGGCTGCAGCCAGCAAACCCAACCATGCAGCCCATCTACGCTCACCCGGCCAATGTGGAGATTCAGGGAAAGGTGGTTCTCGTCATCCGGCAACTGGACTAACGCCCAACCTTAAAATATTCAGCCCAACCGCATAAAACCCCATATTTCACTTG